>CAVQFM010000014.1:0-355371 GCA_963711705.1 uncultured Actinomycetes bacterium | reverse complement strand
CGCGGGGCCGCATGGACTACCCGCACGCCACCCGGCTGCTGATCACAGCGGACTGCGGCGGGTCTGACAGCTATCGCTACCGGCTCTGGAAATCCGAGCTCGCCGCGTTCGCCACCGAGGTCGGGCTGACCGTGACCGTCTGCCACTTCCCGCCGGGCACCAGCAAGTGGAACAAGATCGAGCACCGGCTGTTCTGCCACATCACCGAGAACTGGCGTGGCAGGCCCCTGGTCAGCCGCGAGGTCGTGGTGAACCGCATCGCGGCCACGCGCACCCGTACTGGGCTGCGGGATCCATGCCGAGCTGGACACCAACACTATCCGACTGGGATCTCCGATGAGCCACGAGTATCTGCAGTCACTGCCGATCACACCTCATCAGTACCACGGGAACCTGGAACTACACCATCGCACCTACCGGTTCAGCAGCCCGGCCCGTCATCACCGCGGGTGACCGGGACCAGGCCAGGGCGCGGGCTATCTCGGCGATGCTGGCTGACCCGGGGGTGACCGGTATGACAGGCGATGAGCTGCGGGCGCTATGCCAGCGACTGGCTCCCGGCCAAGCCGCCCTGGCGGAGCAGCGCAAATACCTGCAACGCGGCGGGCCGCGCCGGAAAGCCCATGGTGACCACGGCCGGCCGCTGCTGACCCGCCGCCGACAAAGTCCTGGTCACCGTCATCTACCTGCGCCGCCTCTGCCCCCAGAAGGTGCTGGTTGACCTGCTGGGCACCAACCCGGTCACCATCAGCCAGGCGATCAAAGAGACCCGGGCCCTCATCAACGAACAGCACGTCACCATCACCCAGACACCGCACTACTTCTCCCGCGCCCAGGACCTGCGCGAGTGGTGCGACCACGGCACGGCCACCCCCAGCATGCTGCTCTGCGAGACACTCACCCACCCCAGCCTGACCGGCATGCCCCGCCAGGACCTGCGGGCACTGATCGGACGGGTCACCGTGCCCTACCAAGCCGCCGTCGAGCGGCGCCGCCACCACCAGCGTGGCGGCGACCGGCTCCCGGGAACCCGCGGCGGCGTCTTCGCCCAGAAAATCACCGACGCAGACCGGATTCTGGCCACCGTGCTGGACCAGCGGCGGCTATGCGGCCAGCAGACCCTCGCCAACCTGTTCGGCGTCAGCCGGGGCACCATTCGCAATGCCATCGACGACGTCCAGCCACTGCTCCAGGCTGACGGCTACACCGCAGTCCCAGCACCCCCAGCAGTACGCGACAGCAGCCACACTCATCGCATCCATCCCAAACGAAACAGAACACGAAACGCCAGGTTGAATCCTTACAAGCTCACTACGCGGCGAACTTGATGAGCGTGACACCGAAGTCCGCGTGGGGCTGGGTCCGCGCCTTGCTGCACAGCGTCTATGACCAGCCCGACGCCGCCTCGGTGCACGCCCAGTTCGGCCGGGTCCTGGACGCCCTGGAAGACAAGCTGCCCCAAGTCGCCGCGCACCTGGACGCCGCCCGCGCTGACATCCTGGCCTTCACCGCCTTCCCGAAGGCGATCTGGCGGCAGATCTGGTCCAACAACCCGCTATCTGTTAACCGGCTCTCGGGCGACACGGTCTGTCTGGCCGCCTGAGGTCCGCCCGCCCGGTCCGGGCTGGGTGGATGCTGCCGGATACCTGCGGCAGATGGGACAGGCGATGACGGTTCAGGTTCACCTTGTCAACGGCGAGCACCGGGTCGCCGGTGACTGGGATGGTGCCGCAGCGGCGAACATGTTCCTGGCGCACCTTCAGGCGCGGGCGTTCAGCCGGGCCACGACCCGGGCCTATGCGTTCGACGTGGTGAACCTCGCCCGGTTCCTTGCCGGGCAGGGCATCAGGCTGGCGGAGGTGACGCCGGTGGACGTCTTCGCCTGGGTCAACTGGCAGGGTGCCCGCCGCGACGGCCCGGCCGGAAGTGGGAAGGTCGTGGCGCTGCGGCAGCGGAGCGCGGCGGCATCGACGGTGAACCGCCGGGTCGCGGCGGTCCGTGCGTTCTTCGAGTACCTGGTGATGACCGGGACCCTCACCGGCAATCCGGTGCCGTCGCCGCGGCGGGGTCAGGGACTACGGCCGGCGGCACGCGGCTTGCTTGGTCACCTGGGCCCGGGTCGTTCCCGTGGCGGGGGCCGGCTGGTGCGCCAGCCCCGTCGGCTGCCAGAGTCCCTGCCCGCCAGCGAGGTGGATGCGTTCGTGTCGTCGCTGCGCACGCACCGGGACCGGGCCATGGCGCTGGCGATGCTGCTGGGCGGGCTGCGCTCCACGGAGGTCCGCGGCCTGAAGCTCGCCGATGCTGACATGGGCCGCCGTCGCCTGCGGGTGATCGGTAAGGGCGGCAAGGAGCGCCACGTTCCGGTCGACCCGGCGTTCTTTGCCGAGCTGTCCGCCTACCTGCGGCTGGAACGTCCGCCTGGCCTGGCTACCCCCGAGTGCTTCGTGGTCCTGCGCGGCCCGACTGCCGGCGCTGCGGTCACGGAGGCGGGCTTGCGGAGCCTGTTCCGCCGTCACCGGGAGGCATCCGGGGCGGCCCGGGTTCGCCCGCATCGGCTGCGGCATACCTACGGGACCGAGCTCGCCGCGGCGGGCATTGACCTGCTGGCGCTGCGGGAGCTGATGGGACATTATGCGGGTGATCTTGTCAAGTTGATCATGCTAGGAGGCTGCCTCGCTGAGGCGGGACAGCAGCCCGTCGAAGATTTTCTTGCGCCCGGCCTGGCCCTTGGCGGCGGCATCGTCGCGCTGCTTTTCGAGGGTGGGGCGGAACTCGATGGTGGTCTGGAAGAACGTGCAGGATTCGCAGATGGACTCGAAGTGGCAGTCCAGGCCGACGGGGCGGGCGCAGTAGCCATTGCCGAGCATCCGCTGGTGCATTTCGGCGCGGAGCTTGCGCATCTCGGTGCCCTCCGCGCCGGCGGGCAGGTTCTTCGGGGCGTCGTAGAGGGCCTCGACTTTCTCCGACACCGCGAAGTATTCCTCGGCCACGGTGCGGTTGGCGATGCGGGCATACACCATGGTCATCCGCATCGATCGATGGCCCAGAAGGGCAGCTATGGCCTCGAGGCTCATGCCCCGGTTGATGGCCTGGGTGGCCAGCGTGTGCCTGAGCCTGTGCGGGCTGACGTGGCCGATCCCGGCGGCGCGGGCGGCTTTGGCGACGGCCCGGTCGACGCGGCCCTGCCCGATCCGCTGGCCGTGCTCGGTGAACAGGTAGGGGGTGCGCAGGCTGGCGGGCCGTGCGGCGAGCCAGGCGTCGAGGAGGTCTTTGAGCTGGGGGTGCAGTGGGATATAGCGGTCGGTGCGGAGCTTGCCGAGCGGCACGTGGAGCCAGTAGGCGGCGCCGATCTGCACGACGGAGTCGACGGTGAGGTCGAGGAACTCGCCTTTGCGCAGGCCAGTGCGGGCCAGGAATTCCACGGCCAGGCGGACGAACGGGTCGGGGTCGGCGCGGGTGGCCTGCAGCAGCTTGGTGAACGCGCCGTCATCCAGGAAGCGGGGCAGCGGCTCGTCGCGGAGCGGAAGGTCGCCGGAGAACACCAGCACCGCGGCGGGGACGTCGTCGCCGTCCCACTCGGTGAGCCGCTCGAAGCAGGTGCGCAGCGCGCCGAGGTGCTCGGCGAGGCTGATCTTGGACAGGTTCCCGCCGCGGGCCGATGGCCGGCCAGGTGCAGTTTGTAGGCCTCGATGTGGCGGCGGCGAAGGTCAGCGACGCAGCCGACCTCTGGGGCGTTGCCGGCCAGCCAGCAGGCGAACTCGCGGAGCACGCCCTCGACGCGCACCATGGTCGAGGCTCGCAGCGACAGGCGCACCTGGGCGATGTAGCCGGTCAGGGTGGACGCCAGCTGCGGCGGCGCCGATGCCCATTGCGCGGCCCGTTCAGCCGAGCGGTCAGGGCTGGTCTTGCGGGGAGCGGCGCCGAGCACACCGAGGTGGAACAAGGTGGTCTGCAATCCGAACAATGCCGCGCTGAGCGCCTTGGGGCCGTGACTGCCGGGGTGGTGACGGCCGATGGCGGCGGTCAGCGCCTGCCTGCCTTCGTCGATGACGGCCTGGGTCACCTGCCCGGGTCCCAGTCCGGCGACTGCGGTCACCTTGGCCAGGGCCGACCATTGCAGGCGGGTCACGATCGGGCCGAAGCCGAGTTCGGCGGAGGTGGCGGCGAAGCGCTCATAGAACGCACGGTGATGACGGGCGGCGAACTCACCGAGGTAGGGGCGGCAGGCCACCAGGTAGTCGGGGCTGGGACGCAGCCGCCCCGTCACGATCAGCCAGCCGACCACCCGCCGGTCCTTGAGCGGCAGGGCGCACTGGGCTGCCAGCGGCAGGTAGGCCCATCCCTCGGGCCCAACCCGGGTGAAGAACATGCGGGCCACCGAGGTAACCGGATGACCAGCGAACATGCCGGCAGCCTGCAGGTCGTTGCGGTAGGCGTCGACCAGGTCCTCGACGGCCGGGCGCCGGGCTGGTGATCCGCTCACCGGCCGGCCTCCCCGGCGGGCAGGACGGCCTGCGCCTCGATTGCCTCCGCCGCCCGCAGGTACTCCTCCTCCAGCCAGCCGTTCGCCAGGTGCAGGTAGAGGCGAGTCGACTCGATCGAGGCGTGACCGGCCTGGGCCTGGATGGCCTCCAGCGCCATGCCCGCTTCCCGCAGCCGGGTGAAACAGGTATGGCGCAGCTGGTGGCAGGTCGCGTGGGCCAGCCCGGCGCGGCTCCGTGCCCCGTCAAGGATCTCATCCAGCCCGGCCGCCGACAGCGGCTCGCCGCGGCGGGCACCTTTCAGCACCACGAACACCTGCCTGGTCGCGGCCACTGCGGGCCGTTCGGATTCCAGGTAGGCGCCCACGGCGGCGAAGAACCGCGCCGAGACCGGCACTACACGCTGACGGCCGCCCTTGCCCTCGGCCACGAACAGCCGCCGCTCGCCGGTGCTGAGGTCCTCCAGCCGCAATCCGAGCACTTCGCAGCGGCGCAGCCCGCCCAGCACCATCGCATCCACCATGGCCCGGTCGCGGTGGGTCCGCAACGCCGCCCGCAGCGCGTCGACCTCGGCAGACGCGAGCACCCGCGGCAGGGTGCGGGGCGTGCGGATCAGTGGCATCCCGCCCCCGCCACGCCGTGCGCCCGGCCGGCGGGCAGCCAGGCTGGCCGGCACCGGGTTGCGGCGCACGCCCGTGTCCTCCCGGGCGCACAGATACGCATACAGGCCCCGCACGCTCGACAACCGCCGGGCGATCGTCCGTGCCGCCAGGCCCGCCTCGCCGTCCTCCAGCCGCACGACCCGCTCCCCGCGGCGAGGGGCGCGCTGCGCGGACAAGAAAGCGAATACATCCGCAGCACTCACTACGGCCGGCTCCTTGCCAACGACCTCGAAGAACACCTTCAAGTCGTAGGCCACGGCAAGCCAGGTGTTGGTCCGTGCACGCGCCGCCACGAACACCAGGTAGTCGTCCAGCAGCGGATGCCCGAGCGTGATCTTCCCGATCTCACCGTCTGCCGCCGAGCGGACCAGGCATGGCATGAACTCCAATGGGTGGCTCCCCTTCCAGCCGGTGACAGACCACGGCACGCGATCATGTCACTGCCTCTGGATCACCCGCATATAAAACACGTCACCCCGCAGATGACGATCCGCTACGCCACCCTGGCCTCACCGGCCCTGCGCACGGCCTATGACGAGGCCATGGGCAAGATGCGCCGCCAGTTCACCCTCACCCCGGCCGGCAAGCCGATCATCCCGGACAAGGTCAGCTGGCTGAACAGCGAGATGCTCAAAACCCGCGTCGCCCACGGCTACTGCTCCCGGCACGAGGCCGCCGGGCCGTGCCCCTACGCGAACATCTGCGAGACCTGCGACAACTTCGTCACCGGCCCCGAGTTCCGCGACGCCATCGGCGACCAGCTCGCCGACGTCCGGCACCTGCAAGCCGACGCCGAAACGCGCGGCTGGGACAGCGAGGCCGCACGTCACGACCGCGTCGCCGATGCTCTCACCGACCATCTCAACCGGCTGAACCGCTGACAGCCCACCTTCCTCGACTTGCTCCAGCCACGAGGGCCGGATAAAGGAACGGCTCAACCGCGAGATCCGCCGCCGCACCGACGTCGTCGGCATCTTCCCCGCCCGCGACGCCCTGATCCGCCTCGTCGGCGCCGTCCTGGCCGAACAGCACGACGAGTGGACCGAAATGCGCCGCTACATCGGCCTCGACATCCTCGCGAAGAGCCGGATGAACCCCACCCCAGCAAACACCAGCGAGGAGGTCACACTGACCGCCATTACCGCCTAAAGTCCAAGCTGAGAATCACGCGGTGCCGTCTTCACACACCACACCGCTGGACGTGACCTCATTATCGCGGTGATCATGGCGCGGGGCCGTTTGACCATCACTCGACTATCGATCTGGACGGCAGGGGTGTCGGCAGGGGACGGCAGCGTCCAACAGCCGTCGCTCCCAGCCAGTCCACGCTGGCATTTGTTTAGGGGTTCAAATCCCCTCAGCTCCACCTGTAGCTGCAGGTCACAGCCATGATCATCATCGCGGTGATCATGGCGCGAGATCGTTTTGACCGTCGCTGCCGTCGATCTGAGCGATCTGAGCGATCTGAGCGGCAGCGTCTAACAACCGTCGCCCTCGGCCAGTCCGCGCTGGCATGTGTTTCTGCCGGGACTCGCAGCCCTCTGAACAAGCTCGTGATTGTCTCCACTGGTACGGGCCACCTGCCTGTCGCTTGCCCGATGGGCTCTGGGACGGACAGGACCCGGCAGCGGTGAAGTGGCTGGAGATCCGGATCAGCTCACTACGTACCGTGATCGCTCCGGGCAGTGGCGCGGAACGGCGGGTCCATGCAGGATGTGCGGATGGCTGAACAGGCAGCGGACGCGGGTTGCCTGGTGGTGGTCCTGGCGCCGCGCCAGGGTGATCGGGCGACGTTGTGCCAGCTGCCTTCTGCCAGCGGCCGTGCGGCGGTCTGCGCTCTGCCTACCGTTGCTGTGAGCGTTGAGCCGGACATGGACGAGGTGGTCGGGGGTGTGAGCCGGCTGATCGGCGAGCCGGTCACGCTGCTCCGTGCCAATGCCGCAGCGTGGAACTCTCGGTTCGACGCTACCGCCCTGATCGTGGAGATCGGCCCGCTGAACACGGAGCCCCGCGGGTTCTGCTGGGCGCTGCTCAACGAGTCTGATGCTGAGACCGTGGATCCAGCCTGGGCTCGTGCCTCGATGCGGTCCTGGACTCGCGAGCGCATCGCAGGCTGGTCGGATCTGCGGCCGCAATGGTCTCGCCCGGGCTGGCTGGCTGAGGCGTCCCGGTGGATGCAAGGACAGATGATCGCGGCGGGATACCCGGACCCAGAGGTCCCGCGAATTCATCACTTGTGGGGCATCTCGGTGGTGCTGTCCGCCGTGTCCCGTACCGGTCGTGCCTTCCTGAAATGCAGTGGTGACCGGTTCAGGCATGAGGCCCGGATGACCCAGGCCCTGGCCGACCGCTCACCGGGATACCTTCCTGACGTCCTGGCGGTCGAGCCAGACCGTGGCTGGCTGCTGATGCGTGACCTTGATGCACCGCTACTCGGTGACCAGCCGGAATCGATGTGGCAGCTCGGGCTTGACGCCCTGGCGGGCCTCCAGCAGAAGTGGCTCGGCCGCACCGGTGACCTGCTCGCCGCAGGTGCCGAGTTGCGGCCACTACGCCAGCTGGCCGACTGGGTGAACGGCACTGCCCAGGATGCAGACCTGATGAGCCGCTTCGCCCAGGAAGAGCGCGAGGCCTGGCTGGCGTCCGTGCCAGCGATGGTGGCTGCGTGTGCCAGTCTCGACCGGATCGGACCGGGCCCCACGCTCACCCACGGCGACTTTCATCCGTGGAATGTCGTGGCAGGCCAGGATGGAACGCGGATCTTCGACTGGACTGACGCTGCCGTGGCGCATCCGTTCCTTGACCTCGTCACATACATCATGCGCACCGACGATCTCGCCCTGCGCCGCCGCCTGCTCCAGCGCTACCTTGGGCTCTGGTCCAGATACATGTCATCGGACGACCTGACTGCAGCCGGCCGGCTTGCCCTGGTCGCCGGTGCGCTCTACCAGGCCTGGAGCTACTGGCAGCTCATCCCTACGCTCATGCCAGACGACGTTGCAGAACTGCGCGATGGTGACGTCCGCTGGCTGCAGCGGGCGCTAAACCGCCTGGATCACGGCGTCCAGGGAACCTATTAGATCTACGGTCAGATAGTGGCCGGGGACACCAAACCTGGCCTCGCGGGTGTGGCTTACGTTGATTCCCTACCCGCAGGGCTTGGGCGGCGAGATTTGCCTGATCCTCCGCCCTCGGAGCGAACTTGCAGGCGTCTCAGTCAGGATGTAGCGTCGCGCCCGATGACATTCAGAACCGAGAGCCGCATACAGATCGCCAGCAGCGTCGGTGAGGTATGGGCGTACATCTGTGACGTCGGACGCTGGCCGGAGTGGGCGCCAACGGTTCTCGAATGCCGGGTTCGCGGAGGAGCTCCGCTTCAGCCCGGCTCGTGGGTGGAGCAGCGGGCGAAGGGGCCACTCGGGCTGGCTCACAGCCGGAGCCAGAAGGTGACCGCTGTCGAGGCGCCCCGCTATGTGGCGTTCGCCGGGCCAATGGGTACCTCCCCCGCGCGCTGGGGAATGGAACTCGAGCCGGTAGACGATAGGCAGACCGACGCCAAGATGTGGATTGAGGTCGACCTCGCGGGCGTCATGCGCGCGGTCCCCGGCCGCACTCTCCAAGGCAGAATTCAGCGGGTAAGCGATCGCGAGATGGTGGCGATCAAGGCTGCGGTTGAGTCCGGTACGCGGGGAGGCGCGGAATCCTAGGTGGGGTGGCGCGCGGTTCTACCGCGACGCTACCGAGATCGAGGAGCACACCGTGAGCCAGATCGACCGTACGCGAGAGCACCTGATCGAGACATACCGCAAGAAGGCGAAGCACTACGACATCACCTCCCGGCTCTACCCCGCGCCCGGCTACCCCCAGCGGGCACAACGGCGCCGGGCCGTACAAGCGCTCGGCCTTCGCGCGGGTGACACCGTGGTCGACATCGCATGCGGCACAGGTCTGAACTTCCCGCTGCTTGAGGAGGTGATCGGTCCCGGCGGCCGGATCGTCGGCGTCGATCTGACCGACGCGATGCTCGCCCATGCCCAGGCTCGGATAGAGACGAACGGCTGGAGCAATATCAGCCTCGTGCAAGCCGACGCGGCCGACTTCGACTTCCCAGCCGAGGTCAACGCGATCCTGTCCACGTACGCCCTGTCGCAGGTGCCCGAGTGCGCAGAGGTCATCGCCCACGGCGCCGCGGCCCTCTCCGGAGGCGGACGCTGGGTCGTGCTGGATCTCAAGGTTCCCGACAACACGCCTGGGTGGCTGGTGCAGCCCGGAACCGCAATTGTGCGGCGTTTCGCCTCCATAGATGAGTGGATCATGCGCCGTCCGTGGGAGGCGATTCGCGCAGCCATGCAGGAAGAACTGGCCGATCTCTCCTGGACCGAGTTGTTCTTCGGAACCGCATTCCTCGCTGCCGGGTCCCGCGGCCCTGGAACCTTCGGTGTACGGCCGCCGCGGGAGCGGCGATCAGTGACCGTGGGCTGAGCAAGCGTCCTCTCGCAGGTAAGTTGGCTGAGTGCCCGCCCGCGCGCTGTTTCATACCGCGCCGCGCTGTGTGGATATCAGGGAAGTGCCCACACCGCGGCCTGCGGCCGGTGAGGTCCTCGTCCGCACCGTGTGCTCTGGCATCAGCGGTGGCACCGAACGCCTGGTGTACCGCGGTGAGGTCCCCGCCGAGCTGGCGCTGGACGACACGATCGACGCGCTTGGCGGTGCCTTCTCCTATCCCTTCGCCTACGGGTACGCGTGCGTCGGCGAAGTAGCGGAGTCCGGCCAGGCCGTTTTCGCGTTCCATCCGCACCAGGACGTATTCGCGGCGCGGGCTGGTGAGCTGATTCCGCTGCCTGCCATCGATCCCGCGTCCGCAACCTTGTTCCCGCTGGTCGAGACGGCGTTGCAGGTGACGCTCGATGCCGGGACCGGATATCGCGACCGGGTCATCGTGCTCGGCGCCGGGGTGCTCGGGCTGCTGACCGGCCTGCTGTTGCAGCGCTCCGGCTGGCGGCCGCTGATTGCCGAGCCGCAGGCGTGGCGCCGCGCCGTGGCCAGCAGCCTCGGCGTCACCGCCGCAGCACCGGAGGAACTGGTGAAGGAGAAGGTTCCGCTGGTCATTGACGCCAGCGGTAACCCGGATGCGCCAGCGATGGCGCTGAATTTGCTGGCCCACGAGGGAACCCTGTTGATCGCGTCGTGGTTCGGCGTCAAGCCAGTGGTGCTGCCGCTCGGCGGCGCCTTCCACCGGCGGCGTCTGACCATCCGTAGCACTCAGGTTTCCACGGTGCCGGCCCGGCTGTCCGGGACCTGGACCCGGTCTCGGCGCCGCCGGGAGGCGGTTGAGCTGCTGGCCGAACTACCGTTGGCACAGCTGTGCACTCACGTCTTCGCCTTCGGCCATGCAGCCGAGGCGTTCCAAGCCGTGGACCAGGGGATACCCGGGTTGATGCATGCCGTTCTTGACTACGACAGGGGTGCTGCCGGTGACCTGTGAGGTCGGGTTGAGCCGAAGCGTTCGTGCTTTCCACATCATGCCGGGACTGCCCGGGCCAGAGGGGCAACTGCATGATCATGACTACCGGATTGAGATCGTGGTGGATCGCGAGCAGCTCGACGACCGGGGCATGGTCTGTGATCTGGATGTACTGGAAGCGGCGCTGACCGAGCTGACCAGCCGGGTCGAAGGCCGCAACCTGGAGGAGATACGCCCAGCCGGGGCCGAGGCGGTCACAGTCGAGGTGTTCGCCCGCTGGGTGCATGACAGCCTCTCGCCTGCCGTCGCTGCCGCAGGCGGCGAGGCACTGGCAGTGCGGGTGTGGGAGACTCCCGTCGCGTTTGGCGGCTATCACGCACGATGCTGAGGCCAAGGTTGGCGGCTGAACCGGTTTGCTGACATGTTCGTCTTGCTGTCATGGGGAACAGTCGACACAACATTCTCGTCATCCTCGCGGGACAGCCATATGACACTGGGCTGGGATAACCCCACAGCAGATCCCACCACCACCATCCTGCTGCGCCACGGCGATACCCAACTGTCACCTGAACACCGCTTCAGCGGGCAGCGTGACCTCCCGCTCAGCACCAACGGAACCCGGCAGGCTCAGGCCGCCGCCTGCCGCCTAGCCACCGGTACCCCGATCAATGCCGTGGTCAGCTCGCCATTGCAGCGCGCTGTCGCCACCGCTGCCATTGCGGCCGGCGAACTGGGCCTGACCGCGGTCATCGATGACGATCTCCGTGAGACCGACTTCGGTGACTGGGATGGCTTCACCCTGGCAGAAATCCAGCAGCGATGGCCCACAGCCGCGGCAGCCTGGCGACGCAACCCCGAACAGGCACCGCCGGGCGGGGAGAGCTTCGCCGACACCGCACACCGGGTCAACCGCGCCTGTGACCGGCTGCTGCGGGACCACGGCGGCCAGACCGTCCTGGTGGTAAGTCACATAACCCCGATAAAGATCCTGCTGTGCCGGGCTCTCAGCGTCCCGCTTGGCACCCTTTACCGGCTGTATCTCGGCTCCGCCTGCATTAACGAGATCCAGTGGCACGGCCGCGGATTTGCTGCCGTCCATCGCGTCAACGACACCAGCCACCTTCCCTGACTCGGGTAGGCGGCGTCGAGGTGCGCGTACGGGTCGGCCGTCATTCGACATCTCGTAGTTCTTCGATGGCCAGCCGCAGCGCGCGCAGCGCATAGTAGGTGCGGGACTGCACCGTGCCGGGCGCGATCCCCAGGGCATGCGCGGCCTGCGCCACCGAGCTGTCAAGAAAGTAGCACTCCCGCAGCACGTCCCGATGCTCCTGCGTCAGCCGGCCTAGCGCGGCGGCCACCAGATGGCGGCTCACGGCCTGCTCGCCCGCGTGGCCGATCGGCTGCTCAGGGAGGCCGTCGGTTACGATCTCGGGGCTCCGTTGCCATCTGCGCCGCCACTCCTGTGGCGCGATACGCACGGCAGCTGCGATTGGTTCACCGGCATCTGCTCCGTCCCGGACCGCGTGACCTGGTTCGCAACAGGAACCCATCGTACTGCGAGTTGCGGTCGAAGCCGGCGTACAAGCACGGCCGGGCACCGGTGCCGGGAGGTGGCGCCGGCACCACGGGAGAAGGTGTCAGCACCGGAGGCCCCGCTCACCGTGGTAATTCGGGGGCTGCGGGTCTATGGGCCGACGCCGCTTTGGGACGAGGCCGTGCTGAAGGCGCCGAGGAACTGGTTGCGGAAGGCGCTCATTGGCTTGAGCGGAGCGAAGTGCCCGGGCAGCAGCCCGTCCTGCCAGTGCCAGGAAGCAATCTGCCGGAACACGGAAGGGTCGTGGGCGACGATCGAGATCGGCACCTGGTGGTTGGCCCGATCGCCGCTGACGGTGCTGGAGGGCTGGTGGTCGCCGAGCAGGATGAGCACGAGGTTTGGGTCATTGAGCTCGGTGACCCATGAGGTGAGGGCCTGCAGCGAGTACTGGATCGACCGGCCGTAGAACTGGCGCACGGTGCTGGCGTTGCCCCAGACCGTGATCGGGGATCCGCCCTGCGCAGGCATGGAGTCGAATATCGAGCCGTCGCCGATCTTGTCCCAGGGCACCATGGCCGGCAACGGGGCCCAGGGCGTGTGCGAGGAGACCAGGTCGATCTCGGCCATCACCGGCTGGTGGCCTGCGGTGAGTTCGAGCCGCTGGAACGCGGCCAGGGTGTACTGGTCGGGCATCGAGGCGTAGCTGAAGGCCGGGCCGTGGTAGCCGACGTTGCGCCGGTCGTAGAGTTTGTCGTAGTGGTAGAGGGCCGAGCCGGGCGGCCAGGTGTACTCATCAGAGGGGATGTCGCTGACGGTGCGCCAGCCGGCCTTGCCGAAGGCGTCGGTGAGGGTGAACCGGTGGCTGGCGACGAGTTCGGAGTACCGCAGTTCGGTGTTGACCCACAGTCCCGACTGCAGGGTGGAGTGGGCGAGCCAGCTGATCCCGCCGAAGGTCGGGGAGGTGAGCCAGGCGCTCCGCGTGGACCAGCCGGCCCGGGCCAGCGAGGCAGTGCCGCGGCGCAGGACGGCGTTGACGCCGGGAGAGAAGCTGGTGCGGTGGACGGCGACCTGCCCGTAGCTTTCGACGAAGGCGATGACGACGTCCTTGCCGCGCAGTCCGGTGAGCAGGTCCGAAGCGGGGACGCTGGCTTGAGGGTCGGAGCGGTGCAGGGCCTGCTCGAAACGGTGCTGGTCACGGAGCGCTGCCCGGGTGTCGCGCACCTGCGCGACGGCCAGCCCGGCGGCGCTGGCCGAGGCGACCGGGGATCCCGGGACCAGTTGCAGCGACAAGACCGCGAACAGCGCCCAGACCGCGGTGCAGGCAGCGAGCCCGCGGACCGCGTCGCGGCGATGCCGGGCAGCCACGGTGGTGAGGTGAATCGTTGCTGCGGTGATTGCGCCGATGATCAGGATGAGCGCGATCCAGACCGCGACGAGCGCGATGTTGGTGGCCGTGTCACCGATCGCGTCGCGTACCACGCCAACAGCCGGGCCGATGTCGCCCCAGTCGAGCACCGGGTTGAATGCCCGCCCGATCTCCGCGTAGAACCCCAAGTTGAGAAGCTTGAGGAGGGTGATCAGGCCGAACAGGATTCCGGCGGCGGCGGCCACGATCCGTCGTGGCCGGGGTGGCAGCACCAGCGCGATGGCGATCAGGGCCAGGCCTTCGACGGGGATGCGGGCGAAGGCGGCCGGGGTGAGCTGGTAGATGCGGTCGGGTGCGACGAGCACCCCCCAGACGAGGACGGCCGACAGCGCGGTGATGGCCAGCCGCAGGGCCGGGCGGGTGCGCGGGCCGGCGCCGGTGCGGTACAGCCAGATCACGTTGCGGCCGAACGACTCGGCCAGCAGCACCAACGCGGCGGCGACCGCGATCATCCCGGCGCGGCGGCCGGGCAGCCCGGAGGCGGCGGCGGTCAGCACGATGCCCGCGACCGCGGCCACGACCTTGCCCCAGTACCGGGGGGGCAGCGGCGCGGCCAGCCACGGTATCAGCCAGCCTGCCAGCAGCAGCGCGTAGCGGGCGGCGCCGATGACCAGCACCCAGCTGCCGTAGTCCTGGGCCACGTAGATGCTGAGCAGCAAGATCAAGAACGCGTCGACCTCGCCGTCGATCCGGGCGCCCAGCGCAGTGGCGGTGCCGGTCCGCCGCGCCACCTGCCCGTCCACCGCGTCCAGCACCAGCGCGACGGTAGACAGGGTGACCAGCGTTGTGACGGATACCGGCCCGCTAAACGAGTCGGCCACCAGTCCCGCGACCCCGGCGATCAGCAGCGTCCGGGTCAGGGTGACCCAGTCGGCCGGGAATATCGCCGGCTGATCGCTGCGCATCCGGGCGCCGACCACCAGCCCGGCCGCCGCCGAACCAGTAACCAGCCCGGCGACCCAGCCCGGCGACGCCGAGACCGGCCGTGGCGGACACGACGCCGAGCAGGGCGGCTGTGGCCAGCAACCCCAGGATCGCCGCGAGCCCAACCGCAGGCAGCACGCCCTTGCCCGCCGAGCCGGGTCACAGGCCGCGTGCCCTTATCCGCTGGCTGAACCGTGCGCACCGCACCTCCGTCTCCGTATCTATCTGCCCCATCCTTGACGGGGACAACGGGTCCGTCGGTCACGCTGGTTCACCGCAACCGGCCGCCGACCCACTATCCTGCCGCAGCCGGACGGTTGAACTATGTGCCCGGCCGGCCCGTATAATCCCATGTGGCTGGCTTGTACTCAGTTCCGGCCAGGATCGCTCCGGCCGTCCGCCGTTTCGGCCCGTCGTTGCTGCGCCTGGCCGCCGGCGCCACCGTGCTGTGGTTTCTCTGGCGGCACGTGGGCGCGGCGCCGTTCAAGGACGGGCTGCGCGCGGTCACCTGGCCGGCGGTCGTGGCCGCAGTCACGCTCACTGCCCTGACCACGGTGTTTTCGGCCTGGCGGTGGCGGGTCGTCGCCCGGGCACTCGGCGTCGGCATTGGCCTGCCAGGCGCGGTCTCTGCCTACTACCGTTCCCTGTTCCTCAACTCCGTGCTCGTCGGCGGGGTTCTCGGCGACGTGCACCGGGCGGTCACGCACGGCCGGCGCGCTGGAGACGTGGTGTTGGGGATGCGCGCGGTGGGGTGGGAACGGCTGTGCGGTCAGGTCATCCAGGCCGTGGTGACGGCCGTCGTGTTGCTGAGCCTGCCGTCGCCGGTCCGGCCCGCGCTGCCGTATGTTCTGGCCGGTGTGGCGGGTGTAGCCGCGTGTGCTGCGCTGGTGGTGCGTGGCGCTGCTCGCCGCGGCCGGTCGCGGCTGACCAGCGCCGCCCGGGCCGTTTCCGCTGACCTTCGTCACGGCCTGCTGGCCCGAGACGTGTGGCCACAGCTCACGCTGTCTTCGGTGCTGGTCGTGGCCGGGCACACGGCCACGTTCGTCATCGCGGCCCGGGTCGCCGGCTGCACCGCACCCCTGGGCGAACTGGTCGCCCTGCTGATGGTGGTCCAGACCGCAGTGGTGATCCCCTTGAGTATCGGCGGGTGGGGGCCACGGGAGGGCGTTGCCGCCTGGGCCTTCGCCGCAGCCGGGCTCGGCGCAGCCACCGGGGTCACGGTCGCCACTCTCTATGCGGTGCTCATGCTGGCCGCGGTTGCCCCGGGCGCTGGCCTGCTGCTGGGGGACGCCGTTCGCCGGCGTCGCGACCCGGGACACTCAGGCGAGTCGAGTCGACCCGATCCGGCGCCGCGGGCCTTGGAGGCTGTGCGTGATTGACCGGCCGTGCCCGGTGACCGGCCCCGGCACGCCGCTGACGGCGCCCTCAAGCTGGTACCAGGCCGAACGGCTCGTCCCGTGACCGGGGCGGTCCGGGCAGCAGCGATCCGCCGGCGTATTCGCATCCCGCTGCGTTTCGGTGACGACTACTCAACCACTGCCACGGTCGTCAGCTTCACCGGCCTGACCGACGCGCAGCAGCACGTGGCCCTCGAACTCGGCCGGCCCGCCGCGGCCGGGCTGCCGCTGGTGCGCCTGCACAGTGAATGCCTCACCGGTGATGTGTTCGGCAGCCAGCGATGCGACTGCGGGCCGCAACTGCGCGAAGCCGTCGAGCGGATCACCAAGCACGGCGGGTACGTGCTGTATCTGCGCCAGGAAGGGCGCGGCATCGGACTGTATGACAAACTCGACGCCTACGCGCTGCAAGATCGTGGTCTGGATACGTACGACGCGAATCTCGCGCTCGGTCACCGGGCCGACGAGCGCGACTACACCAGCGCGGCCCAGATGCTGCACGCGCTCGGCGCCAACCGCATCGGGCTGCTGAGCAACAACCCGGACAAGGGCGCTCAGCTGGGCCGCCTGGGCATCACGATCGCCCGGCAGGTCCCCACCGGGCTGCACCTTACCGGGACCAACGCCGCCTACCTGGCCACCAAGGCCCGGCGCGGTGGGCATGACCTGCTTTCGCGGGGTCCTGAACGCGCCGCGTCGCCGGCCTGGAAGGGATCCGGGGCCTAGCCGCCCTGTTCGTCGTCGTGTACGGCTTGCTCGGGCAAGACGCCTGCTCCGTGGGCAGCCCCCAACTGGGCGTTCTGGCCGATCGCCATCGAAGCCCAGCTCTACGTCCTGCACATGCCGATCATCATCGCTGTGTCGTACGGCCTGGTGCTGGGCCGGCGGGGCGCTAGCCGGGCGAGCGGCCCACGAAATCAAGCTGGTGGGCGATGTAGACCAGCTCGCCCGCGGCCAGTTGCCGGCCGCGCTCGGCCAGCCAGTCGGCCAGGTCCGCCGGTTCCACCCGGTCCTGGCGATTCCGCAACGCGTTCTGGATCGTGTTAAGGATGCTGCGCAGGAAGTAAGCCTCATCGGCCGGGTAGTTCCCATCCGGGCCGGCGCTCACGACCCAGTCCGACGACCCCGCCGCCAGCGCGGGCGCCCCGGCAGCCCGCAGGTAGTGAAACAGGCGGCGGCCCGTTCGGCTTTCACCGGCCGGCCGGCCGTAGCGAAAGCGCTCATCCATGTCGCGGTGGTAGGCCTGCATGATCTGGTCGTCGTGGGGGTGGCCGGGCGCGAAGATGCTCTCGCCGTCGTAGTTGATCGTGAACCAGTAGACGCCGCCGGGGACCAGCAACCGCAGCAATCCGGGCAGGACGGCCGGCACGTCCACCAGGTCCAGGACGGCGTTGGCGATCAGCACATCGGCCGGCGCGCCGCTGAGCGGCCTCCAGGTAACTGCCGAGCTCGGCGTGCACCAGGCGCACCCGGAGATCACCTACCCGCAGCCCATCCGGCAGCAGGTCGCTGCGCACGCCCCGCGCAGCCGCCCAATCGCACAGCCACCGCCGGGAACAATCCAGCAGCTGCCGATCCGCATCCAGCAGCGTGTACTCGCCGGCGCCGACCGCGCCCCAGTCCACCAGACGGGCCACCATCGTCCCCAGGCCGGCGCCGACCTCCAGCACCTGCGGCGCAGCCGCGGGCATCAGGCGGCGCAGCTCGGCCAGCACATGCCGGTTGAGCGCCCGGTCATCTACGGTCGTCTTCGCGGCCAGGTAGCGGGCATAGTCGAAGGTCATCGAGGCTTCATCGAAGCAAGTCATCGCTTCTCGGCCACCATCGCGAACTTGCGCACCCGCCCGCTGCCGAGCCAGTCACTCCACAGCTGATGGGCTGTGATCAGCTCGGCGGTGTCCTGCGTCCCGATCTGGTCGGCGATCTGAGGTGAAGCAGCTCGATAACAGCGAAGCAGCGCCGTCGCTATCGCGTGATGACAGGAGCTGTACTCCTGCCGCCAGATCACGGTCAGCCCCGCCTCGCGCAGCACGCCCGTCAACTCCGCCAACTCGATGAGCCAGACTGTATCGGCGCCGGGCATCCGCGCCCGCTCCTGCTGGGTGAGCGGCCGGCCTTCCTCGACCGTGAAAGCGAAACGCCCGCCCGGCTCCAGCCCGCGCGCCACCTCACCCACCAGGGTCTCCTTGTCAGGGAAGGCCAGCATCGTCTCCAGCAGGAGCACCACCTCGAAGCGGCCCTCGGGCAGCGGCGGGAGATGAGCTTGCTCGAAGCGGCAGGGGAGATTCCCGGCCCGCTCCTGGGCGGTAGCCAGTGCGCTAGCGGAGTAATCGACACCCAGGTAGTGGCATCCCGACTCGGCCGTGATCATCCGGCCGGGGCCGGCCACCCCGCAGCACAGGTCGAGCACTGAGACGCCGGGGCCGACCCGGGCCTGGTGAGCCAGCGTCCGGACCTCGCCCGCCCGCATGAAGCTCTCCTGGCCTACATACTCGCCCGCGGGGTAGGCGCTCGCTTGGGCCCGCTCTAGCGCCGTCAAGGATGGTGCTCGCTGATCCTGTCTCACGTCAGATCCCGCACGGTGTCCGGCACGGCGGAGCGGCTGCCACCCGGCCCGGCAGGGCTACCTGCCGTGCCGCGCCCCCGGGTCGAGCGGCGGCGGTCGTCTCGGGTCGAACCGTGTCCACCGCTGCTACGTACCACCCTGCGTCAGGTATGACGGATCGGCGGCGGGTGTGGTTCAGCCCGGCCGTAGGGGGGAGGCTGGCTCGGGTACGGCAGGCGCTCTGAAAGGGCCGGAACATCGTGCGGGTCCACGTAGTAGTCCCCGAGGGGTTCGACGATCCCGGCCAGCCTACCGGCGGCAACATCTATGACCGGCGCGCCTGCGCCGGGCTGGCCGAGGCCGGATGGGACGTGCTGGTCACGAGCGTCGCCGCGGCGTGGCCGGTACCCGGCGCGGGCGCCCGCGCCGACCTGGCCCGCATCGTTTCCGAGATCCCCGACGGTGAGACCGTCCTGATCGACGGGCTCATCGCCTCGCCGGCCGCCGCGCAGCTGCTGCCACACACCGGCCGGATACGAATGACAGTCCTGCTGCACATGCCACTGGCCACCGCCCTCGACGCACACCATGATGCCAGCGCGCAGCGCTCCGAACGGGTCGTGCTCCGCGCGGCCACCGGCGTGGTCGCTACCAGCGAATGGACCCGCCAGCAGGTACTGACCCGATACGCGATCCCGGCCCACCGGGTGCACGTCGCCCGGCCCGGCGTCGATCGGGTCGATGCCCCGGCCCGGCCCGTCCGCGGCCACCTGATGTGCGTCGGGGTCCTCGGCCGCCACAAGGGGCAGGACCTCCTCGTCGAGGCGCTGGCCGGCCTCGCTGAGCGGGACTGGCATTGCGTGCTGGCCGGACCGCTCGACCGCGACCCGGACTTCGTCGAACAGCTGCAGACCCGTATCAAACGCCTCGGCTACGGCCACCGCATCCGGCTCAGCGGCGTCCTGACCGGCGCGGCACTCAGCCACGCGTATACCACCGCCGACCTGCTCGTCGTGCCGTCCCGCTCGGAGACCTACGGCATGGCCGTCACCGAAGCGCTCGCCCACGGCCTGCCTGTCATAGCCGCCGCCGTCGGGGGGCTGCCCGAAGCGCTCGGCTCCACCGCCGACGGCACCCGGCCCGGCCAACTGGTCCCTCCCGGCGATCCGGCTGCCCTCGCCGCCGCGCTCGGAGACTGGCTGGGTGACGAGCGCCACCGACACCGGCTACGGGCCGCCGCACGACAGCGGCGGTCAACCCTGCGCGGCTGGGAACAGACCACACAAGAGATAGCGAACGCATTGACCGCCCATGGGTGCCGTCAGCCTGTGCCGCCCGGAGTGGACAACCACCCTGAAAAGACCAGCGGCCCGGCTTGACCTTGACCCGGCGCCGGGCTCCGCCCGGCTCAGTGCTGCAGTTGGCGGTAACCGGCCGGATCATGCGCAGCGTCCACAGCCCGCTCGGCGTCTCCGGCAGATCCCCCAGGGGCGCGGTACAGCGGGGAAGGATGGCCCGGATGGGTCTTCGTTAGGTATGAAAAGTCGGCGGATGCCCCGGCCGGCCGCCTGTTGCTCCCGGTGGCCCGGTGACCGTCAGTCTTCGGCGCCGAGATAGCTCCAGACCTGGGGGAAGCGTCCGACGCCGAGGGACCGGCAGATCTTCTGCGCGGCCATGCTGACGCCCTCGGTGAAGGTGGGGAACGCGAGCTGGAGCTCGGCGATCTGCTCGACGGTCATCCCGGCGGCCATGCAGGCCGCGACCGTCTGCACGGTCTCGGCTGAGTACTCGCCGAGCACGTGCGCGCCGAGGATGATGCGGGTCCGGCGGTCCGCGATCAGCTTGCAGAAGCCCTCTGACCGGCCGTCGGCGACGGGGCGCAGCAGGTCCGCGTAACGGGCGATGCCGACGACTGCGTCGTGGTGCTGGGCGGCCTCGGTCTCGGTGAGGCCGACCCGGCCATATTCGGGGTCGGTGAAGCTGCCGCTGGGCACCACATCGTAGGTAGCGTGCCGGGTGGGTCGCCCAGTTCAGACGTCCGGGGAAGATGAAGAAACCGGGCCGGCGAAGCAGCTCGCCGGCCCGGTTTCTTCATCCTGATCAGTGGGCGATGGCCTGCCCGGCGTGCGGGCCGTCTGCCCAGGTGTTCCCGGACCAGACGTCCCCGGACCAGACATGGGCAGCGGGGCCGTAGGTTCCCCCGTTCGGGTAGTACATCGCCGAGAACTTGTTCCCGGTGATCGTCACTCCCGGAGTCGATGAGGCGCCCTGGTTGCCGGACAGGCCGCCGTACAGGGTGTAGGCACCGCCGGCCAGCAGGTTGTCCTTGATGGTCACGTTCCGCACCTGGCCGAAGTCGGAGAACAGGCAGATCGCGCAGGTCTGGTTGAGCGGGTCCAGCACCGTGTTGTGGTCAATGACCAGGCTGGTGCTGCCGGCGTTGACGCCGATCCCGTCGTTGTGCTCCGACCCGCACTGAGTGAGGCCGTGCAGGTAATTCCCCTCGATCAGGCCGTTGCCGACGCTCACCGGCCCCGCGGTGTTCCAGATGTCATTGCCGATGATCTGCGTTCCCGTCGAGTCGCCGTAAATGTCGCTGACACCCTCATACATCTGAGCGGCGCAGCCGGCTGGGCCGTAAATGCTGTCGTTCTCGATCGTGACGTTCTTGGTGTGGCGGAGGCTGATGCCCCACTGGGCGCCGACTCCGTAGATCTCATCGTTTTTCACCGTGACATTGCTCGCGGAGGTGATATCCACGTTGAACGGGATGTAGAGACCCTGCAGCGTGACGTTGCTGCCGGTCACCTCCACCCAGCCGCGCGGGTTGTACACCCAGCCCGGGCCGCTGGTCAGACCACCCGGGCCGACCTTCGTCAGCGCGGTGTGTGCGGGGACGCCGGTGTTCGACGCATCGGGGAAACCGGACGTGGCCACCGGCGGGACGGTGCTGGCTGCCGAGCTCGGGGGCGGCGACGCGCTGGCTTTGACGGTCATGCTCGGGGACGGGCTGGCGGACGGGCTCGGGCTGTGCGCCGCCGGATGGCGGTGGGCATGCCGCCGGCCCACCCAGTGCGATGGCGGCCACTGCGCCCGGTGCGCCGTGAGCTGCTGTGCGGCCCGGGGGCTGCTGCGGTGAGTGGTGCCTGCCGTCAGCGCGAGCGCGAAGGCCGTGGCGAGCGCCGCCGTGGCTGCCACCGCGGCCAGGCCGAGCCTCTTCCTGGTCTTCCTGGTCTTCCGGTGACTGGACATCATTTTCTCCTCGAGGGCTGGCCGCGCGGGGCTCCCGGCAGCGAGCCGAGGGAACGGGCGGGCGGGGGGCTTGGCCTAGGCGTCGCTCAGCTTCTGTCGAAGGGCGCCAAGATTGGATCCGGCTGCTGTCAGCGATCGCGCGAACGCCTGATCCGGCACGGGCCGGCCGGACGGCTGCTAACGGCGCCAGCCAGGCCTACCCCTCGACGCGCCCGAGGCGACGGGACCTGGTACCAGTGATGGCGGCCGGAATCATCTGCCCAGTTCGGCACGGCACCTTCCCCCTCTGAGGCCTTACTCTCAGCCGACACATTAGCCTCGCCGTTACCCAGACGTTGCCAGTTCGAGATATATGCCTCTTGCTGCTCCCCCGGCCTGCCACCGCGATCAGGCGCCTGGCCGCCACGGCGGGCGTGGCTGAGACCGGCGCCGCGCCAGCGCGGAGGGCCGGCCCGGTCACCTGCGCGGCGAGTCGGGCAGCTTCCGGTTCCCAGTCCACGCTCAGGAGCCCGTCCGGTCAGGGACCATCAAGATCAAGCAATCCATTCGAGCGGGCCACGATCGTCCGGCTGCGGCGGTGTCACCGATGGTTGCGTCCGGAGGAATCCGGGCTGCCGCGCCACGAGCCGGCGCGCTGATCTGCCGCAGTGCGGCTATCCCGCAGACGCCCAATGGCGTAAAGGCGGCCCGCCGCCGGGCGCGGCGGGCCGCAAGACCGGCTTGTCAGGGGATGTAGTCATCAGTGGGATCTTGACCTGGTGCCCGGCGTCGCCGCCGAGCAGGTCGCTGTACTGGTCGCCGAAGTCGGCCTGTTGGAGATGGCCTGCGGCGATGTGCCGGACGTACTCGACGTCGTGCGTCGCGGGTTGGCGCAGACTGCGGTATCTGGACGGCGGGGTGGGCGCTTCAGGAACGGTGCCCGGACTGCGGGGCCGCGTCGAGCCGGCGTGGTCAGGCTGCTGCGTGGCGTCTGGGGTCTGCGACTGCGGCCAGCGGTGATCGTCCGGCTGGCCGCGACCAGCTGACCAGCTGCGGCTGTCTTGAACAGGGAACGCCGCGGCGACACCGCGTGCTGGCCGGGGTATAGCCGAACTCGTCGATCTCGTAGCGTAGTCAGTATCAGCACCGTCGACGGCGGCCCGGCGGCCGCGCCGTCGTGGTGCCTCGATGCCGCGCGGCCGGGTATCCGGACGTCCTTGAGTGCTTCATCTGCGGCGTAGTTGCTGCGCCTGGATCGGACGGTCTGCCCACCACCGGTGGCGCTGGCCGGCCTAGTGCGTGACCGGCTTCGGCGCTGAGGTTCATGCGGTGCCCTTCCTGCGGGGTGTGGTCGTCGGCCCGAGCCCGCTGCTCATGATGCGGCCGCCGTGTCCGGCCGGAGCCGGCCGGTGACCCGCCGCCCCGCGGCGTCACGAGGCGCGCATTCCAGCACGCCGCCGGCCGCCTGACCCGCTCGCGCATTCCGGTCGCTGCCGCTGGAACCCTCCCCCCACCCCAGGTCACCCAGGTCACCCAGCCCGCTCAGCCCGGTGGCCGGCCCGGGCGGCTACTGGGCTGCGCGCCCGGCGCAGACGGAGAAGCGGTCCAGGCAGTCCGGCCATAGCAGGCTGATCAGCCACATCAGGCTGGACGGCGGCTGATGCAAGACGACCCGTGACGGGGCTGGCCGTTCGGCCAGGGCAACCAGCTGGCGGGCGGCGGCCACGTCAATGAATTCCAGGCTGGCCAGCTGCAGGTGAATCTCATCGGCCTCCGGCGGCAGCTCCGCGATGGCCTGCCGCAGGATCTCCACCGTGTGCCAGTCCGCTTCGCCGCTCAACCGCAGCCCAACCCGGTCGGCCAGCGGGGTGACGCGCAGCCAGTCGGCGTCCAGATACGGACCTGGAACAGCCATCAGGACCACCGATCCCCCCGCGCGAGCTGCTGTCCTTCCGTCGCCGCGATCCCTGGGGTGCCACCACCCAAAGCGGGCTGCCCCACCGAAGGCTGTCCGGAGCCACAGAACGGACTCCCGGCCACGAGTGCCGCCCATCACCGCCACCCCCCTTATCCGCAGCTGTGACCCCAACGAAGGCACCATCAGGATCCGCTCCGGACGGAAGCCTGTCAATAGAAGCACGAGAAAAATCACGCGTGTTTTTCCTCGTGAAGATCCTCTCGCGAGGTTATGATCGGTGGTATGAGTTTTCCCGACGGGCACGGCGGCAGCTGGACGCTGCTGACCGGGCACGGGCACGTGCTCGTGGAGATCGCCCGCAACCCGGAAGCCCGGATCCGGGACATCAGCTCCGCCGCGGGCATCACCGAACGCACCGCCCAGGCCATCGTGGCTGACCTGGAGGCCGCTGGTTACCTCACCCGCACCCGGATCGGACGGCGCACCCGCTACACGGTGAATCCGGACAGCCTGTTCCGGCACTCCGCCCAGGAAGGACTGCGGATCGGCCCGTTCCTGGACCTGCTGGCCAGCGCGGATGACGGCAGCACAGCCGGGCCAGATGACGGGTGAGATCGGGTACCGCCTGCTGGTCGAGCCCGTACCGGCGCGAGGCCGCTCAACCCTTCGAGCCGCTCAGCCCCTGCAGATGCACGCCCGCCGACCCAGGCCACGCCCGCCAGCCCGACTCCGCCCGTCAGCCCGGACTCCGCCCGTCAGCCGATGTGATGGCGGTGCGCGTAGCCGATGGCCGCTGCCCGGTCCCGTGACCCGGTCTTGGCGAAGATCCGGTTGATGTGGGTCTTGATCGTGTGATTGCTCAGGAACAGCCGCGCGGCGATCTCCGGGTTGGTCAGTCCCTGGGCGATCAGGCCGAGGATCTCGACCTCCCGCTGCGTCAGGCCATCCGGCGGCGCCGCGCCGCCCGGCCCACCCGCGGCCCCGCCGCCCGCCCCGCCCCAGCCGGATCGGCCTGCCGCGCGTCCGCCGTGGCGGCCAGCAGCGTGGCCTGCACCCGCGGGTCCAGGACCGCCAGCCCGCCCGCGGCCGCGTGCAGCGCCCGGGCGATGTCCGTCCGGTCGGCATCCTTGGTCAGGTAGCTGTGCGCCCCGCCCGCAGCGCGTCCAGCACCGAGCTGTCGTCGGCGTACGTGGTCAGCACGACAATGGCGACACCGGGATGCTCCACCGTCAGCCGGCGGATGACGCCGATCCCGTCCAGCACCGGCATCCGCAGATCGAGCAGGATCGCGTCCGGCTTGTGCTCCGCCACCAGCTGCAGCGCCTGCTCGCCGTCGGCGGCCGCCCCCACCACGTCGATGTCGGGCAGCCCGCCGAGCAGCAGGACCAGGCCCTCGCGCACGCTGGCCTGGTCATCAGCGACAACCACGCGCAGCGCCGCACTCCCCGCCCCACCGGCAGCACCCGCGCCACCGCCAGCACCGGCAGCACCCGGGCCCGCCGAACCTCCCACGCTCATGACGCCACGCTCCGCACCCCCGGCCGCGGCAGCTCGGCCGTCACCACCCACTGATCATCCCGGCGGCCGGCCTCAAGCGTCCCGTTCAGCAGCCGCAGCCGCTCCCGCATGCCAGTCAGCCCATAACCACCGTTGACCGTGCTCACTCCCGCCGCGCTCGCGGTCTCACCCGCACCAGCCAGGCCGGCGCTGCCGTCACCCGCACCAGCCAGGCCGCCGCCGTCAACCGGCACCGCCCGGGCCGCTCCCGCCGTCACCAGGAGCCAGGTCATTGCGGACGGTCAGCCGCACGTCAGCGTCCCCGTAGTCGAGCCGCACCGCGACCCGCTGCCCGGCAGCGTGCTTAGCCGCGTTGACCAGGGACTCCTGGGCCACGCGCAGCAGCGCCACGGTGGCCTCCGGCGGCAGCGGCCCGGGAATCCCATCGGTCTGGAAGCTGGCTGGCACGTGGTAACGCTCCGCATACGTGTCACTGACCCGGGCCAGTTCCTCCGCCAGCGGCAGCGTGTCAGCGCGCAGCGCGTGAACCGCCCGCCGCGTCTCCACCAGGCCCTCACCCGCCATCTTCTGGGCCGCGGCCAGCATCTCGCTCGCCTTGCCGATGTCGTGGTGGTCGGTGAGCACGGCGCGGGCCGCCTGGATCTGGATGCCGAGCGCCCCGAGCGAGTGCGCCAGCACGTCGTGGATCTCCCGGGCGATCCGGGCCCGCTCGTCGAGCAGATCGGCCCGGCGCTGCTCGGCCTCCAGCTGCTCCCGCTGGGCCAGCAGCATCGCCGACTGCTCGGCCTGGATCCGGTAGGCGCCCCGGTTGCGCCCGATGACCAGGCCGGCCACCAGGACGGCCGGCACCCCGAGCAGCACCAGGTAGCTGGCGCCGTAAGCCAGCCCGCTGACGTCAAAGGCCAAGACGCCCGCTCCGGTCACGGCCACGCCCACCGCCAGGGTGGTTTCCCCGCCGGCGGTCAGGGCCGCGACGAACGTGAAAACGATCAGCGCGCCGCCGCCGCTCCCGGCGGCGGACGCGAACCCGGTGGCGACCGCGATCACGCCGAGAATGATCGCCAGCCACCGGGTGTGCTGGCGCTGCGCGGCGGGGTGCAGGTCGATCAGCGCCCAGGCCAGCAGGCCCAGGCCGAGCAGGGCATACCCGGCGATCTGCACCGGGACGGCGGACGGCCCGTGCGGCGGGCTGATCAGGAAGGCCAGCACGCCGAGCCAGGCGAAGCCGAGGGCGCGGGCCACCCAGTTGACCGTGCGCAGCATGTCCCCAGTATCGCCCGCCCCGCCCAGGCCAGCGCCGGTCCAGCTCACGGCTCGCTCCCTCCGCCCCGCCAGGCCCGCCATCGGTCCTGGCCACCGCGACGCTACCGGCCGCCGTGGCACCACCGCGTCAGCCCACGGGCCGAAACACCCGCTCCCGCCTGGTACCTCGCGGTACCAGAACCGCCCCGGTCAGCTCATGCCGAAGGCCGGCCCGCGCTCCGATTCGCAATCGGCCGGGCCCGGCGAAAGTGGATCCGTCAGCAAGCAACGACTCACCAGGAGCTCACCATGCTCTCCCAGCTCACCGAAGCGATGATCATCAACGGCGCGGTGCTCGCCACCGTGCTCGCCACCGACCTGGGCCCCGAGCGCAAGATCGGCCGCATGCGGATCCTGCGCCCGCTGATCCTGGTCGCGGTCGTCCCGGTGTTCATCCAGCGGCCGGCCACCCACGGCACGAGCCTGGTGGTGGAACTGGCCGGCGTCGTCGCGGGCCTGCTCGGCGGCCTGGCCGCCGCCGCCCTGATGAGGGTCTACCGCAGCCCGAAGACCGGCAAGCCGGTCAGCCAGGCCGGCCCGCCGTACGCGATCTTGTGGATCGCCGTGATCGGCGCCCGGGCCGCCTTCTCCTACGGTTCCGCCCACTGGTTCACCACCCCGGTGGTCAGCTGGGCCGTCGCCAACCAGGTCACCGAGGCGGCCATCGTGGACGGGCTGATCTTCATGGCCATCGCGATGGTGCTGGTCCGCACCGCCGCCCTCGGCGTCCGGGCCTCCCGGCTGCCGGCCCGCGCGCTCGCCGCGCAGCACAGCTAGCACCACGGCTCCGGTGACCGGCTGGGCCGCACCACGCACCGTGCGTTAAAGATAGGGACACACCTATTTACTTAACGCACGGTGCGTGGTGCCTGCCCCAGTTCCGGGTCACGGCCGCACGGGGGCACTGACCGGCGCGAACGCCGTGGCAATCTGATCCCGGCCGGCCCCGGCGGCCAGCAGCAGGTGCAGCAGGATCCGGGCCTTGACCGGGTCGAGGAACCCGGCGCTGATCAGGCCCCGGCCGAGCAGGTCGGTCTCGGAGCCGGGATAGCCGTAGGTGGCGGACAGCACCGGCCCGGCGCCGGTGCGCGAGGCCAGTACCACGGGAATCTGCCCGGCCAGGCCGGCCAGCACCGGGACGATGCTGGCGGGCACGTGGCCCGCACCCAGCGCCGCGACGACCAGCCCGTCGAACCGCCCAGCCGCGGCGCGCAGCAGTTCCCCGTCATCCCCCAGGGTGATCATCACCAGCCCAGTCCGCGCTGCGGCGTGCGGGCCCCCGGCGACGGGCAGCCGGTACCGGTACGCCGGGCGGGTCAGCAGCCGCACCTCACCCTCGACGACCTGGCCGATCGGCCCGGCGGACGGTGAGCTGAACGCGGTGATGCTGGTGGTATGCGTCTTGCGCACGTAACAGGCGGCGTGGATCTCATCGGCGAACACCACGGTGCAGCCCAGCCCGCGCAGCAGCGGGCTGCCTGCTGCCTGGATGGCGGCGAGGATGTTGGCCGCCCCGTCCGCGCCGGGCAGTGCCGGGCTGCGCATGGCCCCGGTGACGACGACCGGCACCTCGCCCGGGCACAGCAGGTCGAGCGCGAACGCGGACTCCTCGATGGTGTCCGTGCCCTGGATGATCACGACGCCGGCCACGCCCGCCGCGACCTGCGCACTGATCGCCGCGGCCAGGTCGGTCAGGTCGGCCATGGTCAGCGACGCCCCAGGCACCCGGCGGAAGTCATGCACCGTCACGCCGGCCGCGGCGCCATCGAGGCCGGGTACCGCGGCGAGCAGTTGCTGGCCGGTCAGGGTGGGGACCACCCCGCCCCGCTCACCCGGTGGGCCGGTCATGGCGATGGTGCCGCCCAGCGAAAAGACCGCCACCGGCCCGCCCGCCGGGTGGGATGCGGCCATGCTCCTTCACCTTCCCCGGCCGGCGCGAGCCGGCCAGCGCGTTCTCCCCCGGGCCTGCCGGGTGGCGGGACCTACCAGTGGCTGCGGTGCACGACCTCGCCGAACGGCCGCCGGTCCGGGTGCCTGACCGGCGCCAGCGGCCGGTCCGCCGGATACCCCAGGGAGATCAGCAGGGCCCAGTCCCGGTCCTCGGGAAAGCCCAGCAGGTCCCGGGCGAGCCGCAGGTCAGCGACACCGGCATGGCTGCTGCCGATGCCAAGATCGGCCGCGGCCAGCATCATCGCCATCGTGGCCTGGCCGAGATCGAAGTGAGCCCGGTGGAACTCGTTGTCGGCGGCCGGGCCGATGACCACGATGGTCGCCGCCGAGCCAGCCACGTGGCCGGCGGCCCGCCATACCTGGGCCAGATCACGCAGCTTGGCCCGGTCCGTGACCAGGATGAAGTCCCACGGCTGCCAGTTCTGTGAGGACGGCGACCGGCGCCCGGCCTCAAGGATCTGGTCCAGGTCGGCGGCGGGAATCGGGCGGTCGGCAAACGAGCGCACATTACGCCGGGAGGTGATCGCCTCCCAGGTCTGCATCACGGTCTCAGCGTACGGGAGCCGCCCGGCCGCCGATGTGCCCCCTGCCCACTCCGGCCTGCGGTTGATACCGTGAGCATGAACTGGAACTGGCCGCCAGCTACGCCGGTGCGACCAGGGTGGAGTTAGGGGGTATCAGGCATCCCGCCTGGTAACGGCTCATGCACTCGCTGACCGCCTCCGCGCTGCTCGTCGGTGGGGTGGCCGTGTCGCTCCTCGCCGTTCTGATGACATTGGCGCTGCGCAGCCTCCGGCCCAGACCGGAGACGGAAGCCGCGGCCGCGGCCATACAGGCCGCGGACGAGCCACCGAGGCCGGCGGCCGGGTCGGGGCGGCCGGCCGGGTCGGGGCGGCCGGCCGGGTCCCGGCGGGCGGCCGTTCCCAGCGCGCCCGCCCAGCGCGGCGCCGGGCCAGCCCAGCCGCCCGACGGCCTGCTGCCGCCGGACGCCACGGTGACGTTTGCCGCCGAGCGCGCGGCGGCCAATGTCAACGATGTCTTCACCAGCCTGGACCGCGACCTGGTCGGCCTCGTCCCGGTGAAACGCAAGGTGCAGGAGATCGGCGCACTGCTGCTGGTGGACCAGGCGCGGCGCCGGTTCGGCCTCGAGGCCCCCCGGCCTAACCTGCACATGTGCTTCACCGGCCCGCCGGGGACCGGCAAGACCACGGTGGCGCTGCGCATGGCCGAACTGCTGCACCGGCTGGGTTACCTGGACCAGGGGCATCTGGTCCACGCGATGCGCGACGACCTGGTCGGCGAGTTCATCGGGCAGACCGCGCCGCGGACGAAACGGGTGCTGGACCGGTCCATGGGCGGCGTGCTGTTCATCGACGAGGCCTACTACCTGTACCGGGACGCTGACTCGCGGGACTACGGCCAGGAAGCCATCGACATCCTGCTCCAGGTCATGGAGAACGACCGCGACAAGCTCGTGGTGATCCTGGCTGGCTACAAGGACCGGATGGATGAATTCTTCGCCTCGAATCCCGGGATGAGTTCCCGGATCGCGCACCATCTCGACTTTGCCGCCTACGAGCTGACCGAACTGGTGAACATCGGCCAGGTAATGCTGGAGCAGGCCTCGTACTATCTCTCCGCGGACGCGGAGGCCACCTTCCGCGATTACCTGGCCGGCCGAATGCGGGAGCCGGAATTCGCCAACGCCCGCAGCGTGCGCAACGAACTGGAGCACGCCCGGCTCCGCCACGCGCACCGCCTGGCCTCCGACATGGACCGCCAGTGGAGCCGCGATGATCTGATGCGCCTCGAGCCTGCGGACATCTTCCCCCGCTCAGGCGCCGCCCTGCCGCAGCCGCAGATTTAGGGTGTGTCCTAGTCACTCAGGACGCCCGGCTCCCGGGCCAGCCGGCGGCAAAGGGCCCAAATATAAGCAAAGCGGTTGCAAAGGGTTAGTCACGTCCCTACCATGCTCGGATGCATCCTGGGCCGAATGCTCCAGTTAAGCCACGATTCGACCGGCTTATCCTCAGCAACATTCTCGAGTGGGCGCAGCAGCCGGAACGGCAGCCGCTGCCGCAATTCTCGGCGCTCCCGGGCAGCCAGCGCTTCCCAGAAGAAGAGATGGCCCTGTACTGGTCGGGTGACCGCAAGATTGTGGTGACCAGGCATCCGATGGATGACACGCATATCGCCGACATCAGCGCCATCCTGGGCTATGAAAACCTGATATTCCGCACCGTGGCCAGCGGGCAGCCGGGCCATTCCATCTGCGCGGATCTGGCCGCTGACGAACGCGCGCTCTCCGATGTGATCGAACTGCTGGATAACAGCCCAGCCGATGGGCCGGTGACGGTCGAGGCCTTTGGCTCCACTCCCCAGTACAGCCACCTGGTCACTATCATCGGCAAGAACTCCAGGCGCCCGGTCATCGACCGCATGACCCCGGACAGTTACCTGGAGTCCTCCCGGCGCCTCGATTCCAAGGTGCTGGCCCGAGAGTATTTCGAGGCGGCCCGGCCACGGTGCGCAGCGCTGCGGCTCACCCGGGCTCTGACCGTCGGTGGCGGACCTGACCTGCGCAAGCACGTGCGGCACGCACTGAAGGCACTCGGCCCGGTCATCGTCAAGACCGATTTCGGCGCGGGCGGCCAGGCCATGGGGATCGTCACCAGCCGGTGGCTGCTCCGCAGGAAACTCAGCCGGATCGTCCCGGTCGGCTACGACGGCGATCTGCTTATCGAGGAGTTCCTGGGCACCGGGGACGAGGCCCTCTCGGTTTCCTACAACGGCATGGTCCAGGACGACGGCACGACGTACTCGCTGTGCGCTGGGCGCCATATTCTGCAGGCCGGCAAATATTACATGGGCTCCTACCTCGGCCTAGGCGCCATGCCTGACGACTGCGCGGCCCAGGTGCAGTCGGCCGGCGAGGCTATCGGCCAGGTCGCCGGGTCCATCGGTTACCGGGGCCCGCTGAATATCGATTTCCTGTACCGGGCGTCAGACGGGGCTATCTTCCCGCTGGAAATCAACCCGCGGCGCAGCCTGGGTGCTTCGCTGGCCGAAATGTGCATCAGCCTTTTCGGCCAGGGATACCAGAAATCGGTTTCGGCGGTGGCCCTGCACAGCGTCCCGGTACACCCGGGCATCACCAGCTACGCCGGGCTGCGGGACGCCCTGCTGCGCCGCGGGCTGTTCGGCCGGGAGACCACGGGCCTGGTGATCCTCCCGTACATGGTCAGCTCGCTGGCCCTCAACTCGAACATCGGCCTGGCCGTGGTGAGCACGGACGGCACCCCGGTGGCCGCCGCGGCCGGACGAGATCGGTGCTTACCTGTCCCAGCCCGGCCCGAAAGCCACCTCCAGCACCCCGCAGTTATCTGGACGATCTATTCCAGTTCCCTTGTAACCTGGCGCTATGTCATCCGCAGGGCCGCCCGCCGGGCCGCAGCCGGGCCGGGGCAGCCCGGCCCGGCCAGCGCTGCGGGCCGACGCGGAGCGCAACCGGCGGCGCATCATCGCCGCGGCCCGGCAGGTGTTCGCCGAGCGCGGCCTGGATGTGCCGATGGAGGACATCGCCCGGTGCGCCGGGGTCGGCGTGGCCACCCTGTACCGGCGCTTCCCCACCCGCGGTGACCTGGTCGCCGGGGCGTTCGGGGACAAGATCACCGGGTACGCCGACGCGGTCACCCGCGCGCTGGCCGACCCTGATCCGTGGGCGGGCTTCTGCGGCCTCATCGAGCGGCTGTGCGCCATGCAGGCCGAGGACCGGGGCTTTGCCTGCGTCCTGAACATGACGTTCCCGATGGCCGCTGAATTCCAGGCCGAACGCGACCGTGCCTACCACGGCTTCACCCAGCTCACCCGCGCGGCCCAGGCCAGCGGCCGGCTCCGGGCCGACTTCGTGCCCGAGGACCTGGCCATGCTGCTGATGGCCAACGCCGGCGTGCTGGACGGCACGGCCGATGCCGCACCCGGCACGTGGCGGCGCTTTGCCGCGTACATGATCCAGGCCTTCAGCACGGCCGGCCGGGCGCCGCTGCCGGCGCCGCCCACGCCGGCCGCCATGTACCGGGCCCTGCTGCGGCTGCACCGGCCACCCGGTCATACCGGCCCAGGCGACCCCGGCCACGGCGGGGTGCGTGCGGGCCCAGCCGGGCTGACCCCGGCCAGGAGCAGCCCGCCGGCTAACCGGCCGGGTCCGGGTCCGCCGGGGCCGCACCATTCGCGGCGGAGCGGGTGAACCGGGCGGTGACCGAGCCGGTTGCCTGCATGGACGCTATCCGCATCGGGCTCCAGGTCATCCCGAACCGGCTCCGGTCCACGGTGATCTCGGCGCGCAGCGAGACCGTGTCCGGGCTGGCGTCCAGGATGTCGGCGGTGAACTGGATCGGCTCCTCGGTCCCGGCCGCCGCCAGCGTGCCCTCACCCGCCAGCTGCCCGGCCGGCGTCAGCGCCGCCCGGCTGACCGTGAGCACGGCCTGCGGATGCTGCTCCGCGTGGAAGAAGTCGGCCGACCGCAGGTGCTTGTCCCGCTGCTTGTTCTTGGTGTTCAGCGACGCGGCATCGACCGTGATCCGCCCGGTGACCGTGCCATCGGGGGCCACCGAGCCCTCGCCCGCCAGCCGGTCGAACCAGCCGCGCACAGTGATCATGTGCCAGAAATGCGGTACCCGGAATTCCACCGTGGACTGCTCCGGATCCAGCTGCCACTGGCCGGCCAGCGCCCCGTCCCGGGCCAGCGCGGCCACGCCACCGCCCGGCTGCTGCTCCCCGCTCGTTCCGGTCGTCATGATCTTTCCTCCTCAGTCAGGGTTACGGCGGCCATCAGCCGGGTGTCCACGGCCTGCCAGCCCGCGGTTTACCACGGCCAGCCCGCTTGGGGTTACACGGCCAGCGCACTGATGGTAATTGGAGTGATTCATCCGGTTACGCCCAACCTTAGCACCGGATCTGGACGATCTCCTCCACATAGCTCGAAGGCCCACCAGGGAACTGGTTCCGGTAGAGATGCTGCCCGGCCTGGCGCCCTTGACGCCAGCCCACCGCAGCCGCACGATGCTGGTTGTGCGGTGGCCAGGGCAGCCCCGGGAGTACCTGCGAACCTGCGCCGAGTGCGGCTACGAGTGGCGGGTTCCGCGGTCAGCCGCCCGGCGGCGGATCCGGTCGATCTCCATGATCTCGGTCGCGCCACGCGGCCAGACCGTGGACCGGGCCGAGCTGAACCGGGAGATCACGTCGATCTCGGCGGCGAACCAGCCCGCCGACACGTTCCGGCACTGCCCCAAATGCGGCGCTACCCAGTTCGCCCAGCGCTCCGTACCCAGGCACGCGTCCTAGCTCCTGCCCTCCCCGGGCCGGCCGCGACCCAGTCCCGGCCGGCCGTGCCGCCGGGCTGACGGGCGACCGGCTCAGGACGGCCGGGCCGCGCTGGCGATGCGCCGGGCCGCCTCACGCAGCTGACCTGGCGGGTGCGCGGCGTAGCCCAGCACCAGGCCAGGCGGCCCGGGAGCGATCCGGTGCATGGACAGCGGGTGGACCAGGACGCCGGTGGCCTCGATCCGGCTGGCCAGCGCCTCGTCATCCAGCTGGCCAGCCAGGTCCGGGAACGTGACCAGCAGGTGCAGGCCGGCCGCCACGCCCTGGATCCGGGCCTGCGGGAGGAACTCACGCAGCGCGGCGAACAGCGCATTGCGCCGGGTCCGCTGCCGCTGGCGGACCAGCCGGATGTGCCGCTCGAGATCCCCGCTGGCGATCAGGTGGGCCAGGACCAGCTGCGGCAGCGCCGGGCTGCCCAGGTCACTGCTGTGCTTCGCGGCGACCAGATCGGTGTGCAGCCACCGGGGCGGGATCAGCCAGCCCAGCCGCAGGCCCGGGGCCAGCGTCTTGGACGTGCTGCCGGCGTAGGCGATGCGGTCGGGCGCGGACGCTTGCAGCGCCGGGACCGGGGGCCGGTCGTACCGGTGCTCGGCGTCGTAGTCGTCTTCGATGACGAGGCCGCCGGCGCCGGCCCAGTCCACCAGCTCGCGGCGGCGGTCCGGGGCCAGCACGACACCGGTCGGGAACTGGTGCGCGGGGGTGAGCACGGCGGCGGGCAGGCCGCTGCGGATCAGGGCATCGACTCGCAGTCCGTGCTCGTCAACCGGGACCGGCTCCGGTTCCAGGCCCCAGTGCGCGAGCTGGAGCCGGGCGCCCCGCGAACCGGGATCCTCGACCGCGATCCGGATCGTGCCGCGGGCCCGGAGTACCTGCCCGAGCAAGGCGAGCGCCTGGGCCACCCCGGTGACGATGACGATGTCGCCGGGCGCGGCGCGCAGGCCGCGGGTGCGCGCCAGCCAGCCCGCCAGCACCGTGCGCAGCCGCTCGTTGCCGCGTGGGTCCCCGTAGCCGAGGTCGGCGGCGCCGGCTTGCGCCAGCGCGGCGCGCTCGGCGCGCAGCCACGCGGCGCGGGGGAACGCGGACAGGTCGGGCACTCCCGGGGACAGGTCGATCTCCGTCCGCGCTCGCCAGGGCAGCGGGAGCAGACCGGGCAGCGGTCCGGTCACCGATGCCAATCCAGCCGATCCCGGCCCGACCGACCCCCGTCCGGCGAGCCCCGGTCCAGGCGAGCCCCGGTCCGGCGAGCCCCGGTCCAGCCAGCCCCGGTCCAGCCAGCCCCGGTCCAGCCAGCCCCGATCCAGCCGGGGGCGGCCCGGCGGCCGGGAGGCTGGCGTCCGGCCCGGCTGGCCGCCGCACCGGGAGCACCGTCGTCCCGGCGCCCTGCCGCGCACTGACCAGGCCTTCCTCCCGCAGCCGCTGATAGGCCTCGACGATCACCCCCCGCGAGACGCCGAGGTCCCCAGCCAGTGCCCGGCTCGCGGGCAGCACCACCCCGGCGGCCAGCCGCCCGTCCGCGATCCCGGCGCGCAGCGCATCAACCAGCCAGCTGGTCAGCCCGCGGACCGGTACCCCGGCCGGGTCCAGCTGCAGGAAGTCCGCTCCCTCACCGGCCCGCTGGAAGCGCACCACACCAGCTCGCATTGGTCCATCATAAAACGAATCCATTGGTCCTGTTCAATGGACCATTGGCCGCCTAACGTGACCGTCATGCCCGACACCCGCGCCCTCACCCGCCCGGATCCAGTCACCGGGGACCTCACCCGCCCCGGGCCCGTCCCACCGCGGCCGGCCGCCTCCAGCCCGGGCCGGGGGATCGCCGCGGGCGCGGGCGGCATGGTCTGTGTCGGCGGCAGCGTGGCGGTCTCCTCGGTGCTGGCCGGTGCGCCGGTGTTCACCGCCGAGGCACTCCGCTACGCCGTGGCCTGCCTGCTGCTGGCTGGCTTCGCCCGGGCCGCGGGACGGAGGCTGGCCTGGCCGCGCGGCGTGGAATGGCTCTGGCTCACCGGTGTCACCACGACCGGGCTGGTGCTGTTCAACGTGGGCCTGGTCGTGGGCTCCCGGCATGCCGAGCCAGCCGTCCTGGGCGTGGCGGTGGCCGCTGTCCCGCCGTTGCTGGCCGTGCTCGGCCCGCTGATCGACGGATCACGGCCGAGCCGGCCGGTGCTCGTGGCGGCCGTCACCGTCACCTGTGGTGCGGCCCTGGTGCAGGGCCTGGGCCGCACCGACGCCGCGGGCATCGCCTGGGCTGCCGTGGTGCTGGGCTGCGAGACCGGCTTCACCCTGCTGGCCATCCCGGTCCTGGGCCGGCACGGCCCGTGGGGTGTGTCGGTGCATACCACCTGGATGGCGGCGGTGATCTTCGCCGGGCTCGGGCTGGCGCACGAGGGACCGGCCGCGATCACCCGGCTGGACCGGGCGGACTGGCTGGCTATCGGCTATCTGGCGGTCGCCGTCACGGCCGTGGCTTTCGTCTTGTGGTACTCCAGCGTCGCCCGGCTCGGCGCCGCCCGGGCCGGCCTGCTCACCGGCATCGTGCCGGTCGCCGCCGCGGTCACCGGGGTGCTGCTCGGCGGCCCGGCCCCCGCCCCGCTGGTCTGGGCCGGCATCGCCGTGGTCGCGGCCGGCCTGGCCATCGGCCTGCCGGGTGGCCGGCCCCGGAGGCGTAGGCTCGTGGCGCCGGCCGGTACGGCCGGGCCGCACCGCACACCGCGAGGGGACCGGATGAAGTTTCAGCACGCCACCGAGATCTGGCGGGACTTCCCGGACCTGGTGCCCGGGGTGCTGTTCGCCGAAGGCATCACCGCCGGCCTGCCGACCGGAGCACGCACCGGGAAGTTCACCGACGCGGCCCGGTCCCGGCTGGCCGGCACCACCGAAAGCGAGCTGCCGGAAATCCAGGCGTGGCGGCGGGCCTTCGCCCGGATGGGACTCAAGCCCACCCAGTACCGGTGCGCCGCGGAGTCGCTGCTGCGCCGGTTCCGCAAGGAAGGCGCGCTGCCTGGCGTGCACCCTCTCGTGGACCTGTGCAACGCCGCCTCGCTCGCCTTCGCCATCCCGGTGGCGGTGTTCGACGCCGCGCAGATCACCGGAGACCTGGCCGTGCGCTACGCGACCGGTGACGAGGAGTACCTGACGTTCTCCGGCGACGTCGAGCATCCCGCGGCCGGCGAAGTGATCTTCGCCGACGGGGCTGGGCAAGCCCACGCCCGGCGCTGGACGAACCGGCAGAGCGGCCGCTCCGCGGTCCGGGACGGGACCGCGAGCGCGCTGATCGTGGCCGAAGCGCTGCACGCCTCGGCCCCAGCTGACGTGCCCCGGCTGATCTCGGCCGTCGCGGAGGAGCTGACCGCGGCAGGCTGCCACGTCCCGGTGGTCACCGTGCTCACCCCGTCCGCACCGGCCGTCACCATCGAGACTGGCCGCCCCCGGCATCCCCTCGCCCCACCCAGCCCCACCCCATGATCCCGGCCGCCCTGCGCCACCCCGCCCAGGAGGCCGGCCGATCCCGCCCCCGGGGACCATCGCATCGTGATCATGACTTTGGGTCGAATCTATTAGCCCCTATGTCATGATCACGACGGGTGCGGGGCGGCCAGGCCCGGCTAAGCGGCCGGCCGGGCTAACTGGCCCCGCTGGCTGGGCTGCCAGCGGGCGACTGCCGCTCCAGCGCGGCTAGCCGCAGTTCCAGCTGGTCTACCCGGTGCCGGAGGATCTCCATCTCGGCCTGCTCGGCCAGCCGCCGTTCGGTGGTGCGGCGCAGCCGGGGCGACGCTTCGGCCCGGGTCGCGACCAGGTCGAGCGGGACCAGCCGCTGCGGGCCGTGCGGGCCGTCCACCAGCCGGGACGGGATCTGCCCGGTCCGGTACCAGTTCCGCAGCGCGGCCCGGGACGCGCCGGTGTCGGCGGCCGCCCGCTCCAGGGTCACCCAGTCCGAGCCTTCGAGCTGGGCGTTGAGCTCGAGTTCCAGCTCCCAGGCGTCGAGCCGGTCTTCCCAGTCCACGACGGCACCTCCACACACGTCGGCCTGTTCCGCTGCTTGACCCTATTAATAGCATAGTATTGACAGGGTTTGCGCATGGTGGGCACCGTGGTGCACATGTTCGAGCGATTCACTGACCGGGCCCGCCGGGTCGTTGTCCTGGCCCAGGAAGAGGCCCGCAATCTGCAGCACAACTACATCGGTACCGAGCACCTGCTGCTCGGGCTAGTCGCCGAGGAGAGTGGGCTGGCCGGCCGGGCGCTCTCCCGGTTCGGGATGTCCTACGTGTCGGTGCGGGAGGAAGTCACGGCCCGGGTGGGCACCGGGAGCGAGCAGCCAGCCGGGCGCATCCCGTTCACCCCGCGCGCGAAGAAGACCCTCGAGCTGGCGCTGCGTGAGGCCCTCGCCCTGCACCACAACTACATCGGCACCGAGCACATCCTGCTCGGCATCGAGCGGGAAGGGGAGGGCGTCGCGGCGCAGATTCTCACCGCGCACAGCGCTGACTACGCCGCGGTCCGCACCGTCCTGATCGAACTGCTGCAGAGCAGGACGCCCGCCTCGCCCGGACGCCGCTGGCTGCGACGCCGCGAGGCGGCCGGCCCGGATGACCCGGGCGAGCCGGGAGACCTGAGCCAGCCGGACGAGCCCGGGAAGCTGCCCACCACGCCCGCCGCTGAGGCTGGGCTGGTCTGGGCCGCCCGGCTGGCCGGGAACGGCCCGGTCGGCTCGCATCACCTACTGCTGGCCACGCTGGCCGATCCGGACACGGCGGCGGCCCGGGCTCTCACCGGGCTGGGCATCGACCTGGACCAGGCCCGGGAAGCGCTGCGCAACGCGGACATCACCGATACCACTGACGAGCTGCCCGCGGACCGGGGACGGCGGCACATGAAGATCCGGGTAACCGACGGCCAGGTCACGATTAGCGCGAGTGACCCGGAAATCCTCCGTGTCGCGCATGGCACGCTCAAGGTGCTCGGCGACCAGGTCGCGGAGCCGGGCACGATCCCCGGCGACCTGCCCACCGCGGCCAGCCTGAGCACAGTCTGGCAGGCGCTGCGGGACAGCCTCGAAGAAATCCTGCGCGCCGCGATGGCCAGCAAGACCACGCAGGAGGCCCAGGCCAGCCAGGAAGCCCCAGCTACCCAAGAAGCCCAGGCCGACCAGGAGGGCCGGAAGAACAAGCCTGCGGGCGGGGACCACTAGGCCGCGGCGCCGCCCGCGCCCCGCGCCCCGCGCGCCCCGCGACCCCGGACCCGGACCCGGGCCAGAGCCGAGAGCTACCGGTCCAGGATGCGCAGCCGCTGCGGGTCGTACAGCGGCGCGATCTGCAGCCGCACCGGCACGTCGCCGGCTGGCGTGTGCACCCGGAAGTCGCCGCTCTTCAGCCAGCCGCCGGTCACCCCGTCGGCGCACTCGACCTGGGCCAGCCCGACCGCGCCGCCCACCGTGTAGCCGTAGGCGGCGGCCCGGACGTACCCCACCCACTGGCCGCCGAGGAACACCGGCTCGTTGCCGAACAGGTCGGTCGCCGGGTCCTCGGCGATCAGGCTGACCACCCGGTGCCGCGGCGGCCCGGCCGCCCGCGCTTCGAGCAGCGCGTCGCGGCCGGTGAACCCGCCGGGCTTGTCCCAGGCCACCGCGAAGCCGAGGCCGGCTTCCAGCGGATTATCGGTGTTGTCGATGTCCACGCCCATGTCGCGGTAGCCCTTTTCCAGCCGCAGGCTGGACATCGCGGACAGGCCGACCAGCCGGAAGCCGAGGTCCGCCCCGGCCGCGGACAGGTCGTCGTGCACCCCGGCCGCGTACTCGGCGGGCACGTGCAGTTCCCAGCCCAGCTCGCCCACGTAGGTGACCCGGATGGCGAGCACCGGCGCGTAGCCGACGTGGATCGGCCGCGCGCTGAGGTACGGGAACGCGTCGTTGGACAGGTCGGCGTCGGTCAGCCGCCCGATCAGGTCCCGCGACGCCGGGCCCTGCACGGTGAACAGGGTGGTGCCCGAGGTGATGTCGGCGACGGTGACCACCTCGCCGGGCCGCACCGCCCGGCGGATCAGCGGCTCGACCCGGCGGTGGATGATGTCGCTGGCGATGACCAGGAACCGGTCCGGTTCCAGGCAGGTCACCGTGAGGTCGGCGACGATGCCGCCCGCCTGGTTCAGCCACTGGGTGTAGACCAGCCGGCCCGGCCCGAGCAGCACGTCGTTGGCGGACAGCCGGCTGAGCACCGGGCCCGCGTCCGGGCCCTGGACCAGGAACTTGGCCATCAGGCTCATGTCGATCACGCCGACCGCCTCGCGGATCGCCGCGTGTTCCCGGCCGATGATGTCGTGCGCCGCCGGCCGCTGGAAGCCCGGCGCGGGCACGGGCGCCGCACCATGGTCCGCGAACCACTCGGGGTACTCCCAGCCGGCGGAGACGCCGAAGTGCGCGCCCGCTGCGGCCAGCCGGTCGTGCAGCACCGACCGGCGCACGTTCCGCCCGGTGGACGGTTTCCAGGCCGGCCACACCGCGTCGCCGAACAGCACGCCGAGCTGCTCCACGGTGCGCTCGGCCCGGAACCGCCGGGACACCTCGTAGCCCGCGGTCCGGTCGATGGCGACGCTGGTCGCATCGACCGGGGGCACACCGTCCACGATCCAGTGCGCCATCATCTTGCCCACCCCGCCGCCGGACAGGATGCCAAGCGAGTTCAGCCCCGCGGCCACGAAGTAGCCGTCCAGCTCGGGGGCCGGGCCGAGCAGCGGCCGCACGTCGGCGGTGAACGACTCCGGCCCGCAGAAGAACGTCCGCACCCCGGTCTCGGACAGCACCGGTATCCGGTCCAGCGCGGGACCGAGGTAGGGCGCCATCCGGTCCCAGTCCGGGGGCAGCTTGCCGAACGAGAAGCCGCGGGGCACGCCGTCCAGCGACCACGGCGCGCCGACCGGCTCGAACAGGCCGACCAGCATCCCGTCGCCCTCGGGCCGGTAGTACCCGTAGTTGTCCGGGTCCTCGATGACCGGCAGGTCCTGGTCCATCCCGGGCACGGTGTCGGTCAGCAGGTAGTAGTGCTCGGCGGCCTGCAGCGGGACGCTCACCCCGGCCAGCGCGCCGAACTGCCGGGCCCACATGCCGGCCGCGTTCACCACGATCTCCGTCTCGATCGGGCCCGCCTCGGTGAGCACGGCGGTCACCCGCTTGCCCCGGGTTTGCACGCCGGTGGCGGCCACCCCCTCCACCACCCGGACGCCCAGCTGCCGCGCACCCTTGGCCAGCGCGGTGGCCACGCCGACCGGGTCGGCCCGGCCCTCGTCGGCGACGTAGAACGCGGACAGCACGTCGTCGGTGCGGGCCAGCGGCCACATCCCGGCCAGCTCGCCCGGGGAGATCTCCACGTCCTCGACCCCGAAGCCGTGCATCCAGGCCGCTTCCCGGCGCAGCGCCTCGCGCCGCTGCGGGGTGGTGGCCAGCGAGATGTGCCCGACCGCGCGGAACCCGGTGGAGTGCCCGGTCTCCTGTTCCAGCCTGGTGTACAGATCGCGTGAGTAGCGGCTGAAGAACAGCGCGGTCTCGTCGGTCATCCCAGCCGAGGTGATCAGCCCGGCCGCGTGCCAGGTCGTCCCGGCGGTCAGCTGGTGCTGTTCGAGCAGCACCACGTCGGTCCAGCCCAGGTGCGCGAGATGGTAGGCGATGCTGCAGCCGGTCACCCCGCCGCCGACGATCACCACCTGCGCCCGGCCCGGCACCGCCCCGCCACTGGTCTCCGGGTTGATCGTCACGATGTGCCCCTCCTTGCGCCAAACTCTGGCGCTGCTCCGGCTGTGATCGTAACGTCCAGGTGAGCGGTCATGCCTGCTGGCGCCATCCGGACAGACAGGAGCCATCCACATGGAACGCATGAGTGCCCGTATCCGGATGGTCCTGGCCATGGCCCTCGGCGTGCCGCTGGCGGTGGCCGGCACCGCCGGTGCCGCGGCCGCACCGGGCGGCCCGGCCGCCACCACCCAGGCGCAGGCCGCGGCCCGCGGCCACGGGCTGCCGTGGCGGCTGTACGCGCCCTACTTCGAGACCTGGACCAGGAACAAGCTGCCGGCCGTGGCCCAGGCGTCCGGCGCCCGCTACCTCACCCTCGCCTTCCTGCAGACCCCGCAGCGGGGTTCCTGCCGGGTGGCCTGGAACGGGGACCGGCACCAGTTCGTGCAGCCCGGCGGCCGGTACACCGCGCAGATCGCCGCGCTGCGCGCCCAGGGCGGCGACGTGATCCCGTCGTTCGGCGGGTACAGCGCCGATCAGGGCGGCACCGAGATCGCCGATTCCTGCCGCAGCGTGCCGAAGATCGCCCGGGCCTACGAGTCCGTGGTGACCAGCTACCAGGTGACCCGGCTGGACATGGACGTCGAGGCCAAATCGCTGGACAAGCCGGCCGGCATCGCCCGGCGCAGCGAAGCGCTCCGGATGCTCCAGGACTGGGCGGCCCGGACCCACCACCGGGTGCAGATCACGTTCACGCTCGGCGTCGAGCCCTGGGGACTGCCCCGCAACTGCCTGGCCGTGCTGAAGAGCGCGGTGGCGCACGGCGTGCGGTTCAGCGTGAACATCATGGCGTTCGACTACTACATCAAAGCCAGCAAGACGGGCATTGACATGGGCAACGCGGCACTCCAGGCGCTATACGGCACGCACAGCCAGCTGAAGCACCTCTTCCCGGGGGCGAGCAGCCAGCTGCTGTGGGCCATTGAAGGCGTGACGCTGCTGCCGGGTATCGACGACTACCCGAAGAAGACCGAGGTCACCTACCTCAGCGACGCCCGCCAGGTGCTGGCCTTCGCCCGCGCCCACCGGCTGCCGCTGGTGTCGATCTGGGCCATCCAGCGGGACAACGGCCGCTGCCCGGGCACCATCGACAGCAACTCCTGCTCCGGCATCAAGCAGCCGGCCTGGGCCTTCAGCCACCTGCTGGACAGCTACCCGGTGGGCTAGCGGCTGGCGGTTTACCCGCTGGATGGGGTTACCCGCTGGATGGGGTTACCCGCCAGGTGGCGTTACCTGCCGGGCCGGGTTACCCGCCGGCCGGGGCAAGGTAGGACGCGAGGTGCGCGTCCAGCGCGCTGAGCCCGGCCGCGTCGGCCGGGGCGGCGCGGAACCCGATGTAGCCGTCCGGCCGGACCAGCACCACGCCATCCGCCACCAGCCCGGCCTGCCGGGGGTCGCCCGGGCCCGGCCGGATGTCCAGCAGCCCGCGCCACCGCTGACCCAACCGGCTGAGGTCCGCGTCCCGCGCGGCCCCGTATAGCAGCAGCGTGTGCGCCAGCCCGGCCAGCCCGCCCCGGCCGGGGTAGCGGTCACCCGGGGCCGGCGCCGGGAGCGGCGGCCCGTCGGCCGTGTGTTCCCCGGTCAGCGGACTGTCCGGGTAGCTCACGTCCAGCATGCACCGGGCGCGTATCAGCGCGGCCGCCACCGCCGGTGGGGCAGGCGGCGGGCGGGTTCCGGTCCGCGCCGACTCGACGGCCTGGGCGGCCAGCTCGTGCACGCGGTCGGAGACTTGCAGGACATGCTGGTCCGCGGTCAGCCGCTCAGCCGCGAAGCTCCCGACCAGGCCGGGCTGGGCCCGCCCGCGGACCTGGAGCGCGAGCTTCCAGGCCAGGTTGCTGGCGTCGTGCAGGCCGGAGTTCAGGCCCTCGCCGCCGAACGGGCTGGACAGGTGGCCGGCATCGCCCAGCAGGAACCGCCGCTGGTCGGCCAGCCGGGGCACCATCCGGCGCTGCATGCGGAAGATGCCCGCCCAGCCCACCTCGTCGACCCGGACCAGGTCGGCGGGCAGCCGGCGCCCGAGTACCGCCGCGACCGGGCCATCGGCCGGGCCGGCCTGCACCGCGGCGACTTCGCTGTCGGCGAGGTCGCCGACAAAGGTGAGCCAGCGGCCGCCGGGCAGCGGGGCCAGGAACACGTAGCCCACGGGGCAGCCGATCAGCGCGGTCCCGTCCCGCGGCAGGGCACAGGACACCTGCACCTCGGCGGCCACCGCGGTGCCCGGGTAGGTGGAACCCGCCAGCGTCTCGTCCATCGAGCTCCGGGTCGTGCTGTGCGCGCCCCCCGCCCCGATCACCCAGGCCACTTCGGCGGTGCGCCTGGTTCCGTCCGCTTCCTCCAGATCGACCAGGACGCCGTCGTCGCGCTCGGTGACCGAGATCACCGTTACCCCGCGGTCCACGTTCCCGCCCAGCTCGGCGAGCCGGTCAGTGAGGATCTGCTCGGTCCGCCACTGCGGCAGGCTGCACTGGAACTCCCATTCGCAGCCGACGCCAGCAATGCCCACCTCGGACACGCAGGCCAGGCTGGCGTCGAAGACCCGGGCGAACTTCACGTGCACCGATGCGGCCATCACCTGATCGAGCAGGCCTGCTGAGCTGAGGATCTCCAGGGTGGCCGGCTGCAGGGCGGTAGCCCGCGTCTGCCGGTGCGGCTGCCGGGCCCGCTCGACAACCCGGGCGCGCACTCCGTGCCGCGCCAGTTCCACGGCGGCAAAGAGGCCTGATGGCCCCGCACCGACCACCAGGACGTCCGCCCCCGCAGATCCCCCCACGCCTCCATTAGACCGTGCTGGCCCGGCCCGCACCAGGCCAGCGGCGCACCGGTAGCACCTGGCCGGCCGGCCGGGTGCGGCCCGGTGGGGCTCGGGAGACATAAGTTGCCCAGCAGCAAGAACGAGATTCTTTGCCACCCGCAAAGATCAGGGCAACTCAAATCGGTTATGGGTAAACTACGTATTAACAGGTGATTTATCACTTAGCGTACTACGAATATCACGATTTGTTAACGTTGTTCGTGTCGGGTTGCCAGCGGGTTCTAATAGGGCGTATCTATTTTAAGTTCAGCCATGCGACGGAGCGGACCAGTGTGGGGGGAGCCATGTGGCTCGTTAAAGGACGAGCAAGAATCCTTACTGTGGCGAGTGCAGCTGCACTCGCCGTCAGCGCGATCTGGACGGCGGGGCCGGCGGCCGCGGCGACCGGTCCGGTGTCTGCGACGCCAGCGAGCGGCACTCCGCAGCTGGCGAACACCCAGGCAGTCCAGCAGGTCCGGCAGCTGGCGCAGTGCGGGAGCACCATGTACGCGGTGGGGACGTTCACCACGATCACGTGGAGCGGGACGACCTACACCCGGAACAACGTGTTCAGCTTCAGCGCGACCAAGCCGTACACGGTGACGTCCTGGGATCCGAACGTCAACGGGATCGTCAACGGCATCACGTTCAGCCCGGACTGTTCCACCGCGTACATCGGTGGCAAGTTCGGCACCGTGGGCGGGGCCACGGCCAAGAACATCGCCGCGGTCAGCACCTCGACGGGCGCACTCATCAGCACCTTCGGCCATAGCGCCGGCGGGCAGGTCGCGACGCTGCAGTACTACAACGGGCACATCCTGACTGGCGGCTACTACACCTCGATCAACAACAGCTCCGCCAACCCGTACATGACCAGCCTCAACCCGTCCACGGGCAAGGACGACGGGTTCATCCACCTCAACATCTCCGGGAATTACCAGTTCCCCGGGGTGGGTTCCAACCCGACCCGCGTCTACAACCAGCAGCTCAGCCACAGCGGGACCCTCGACCTGGTGGAAGGCGACTTCACGTCGGTCGGCGGGCAGGCCCGGCAGCAGATGTTCATGCTGGACCTGAGCGGCTCCACCGCGACGGTCACCGGGTGGAACGCACCCGAGCTCAACACTAACTGCAACTTCAACGAGGCGTTCTACGCCCAGACCGGAGCCTGGTCGCCGGACGACTCGACCATCTACACGGCGACGACGGGCTACAAGCCCAACGGCACGCCAGCCGGGAGCTTCCCCCGGTCCGGGCCGTGCGACGCGGCGATCGCCTGGCCGGCCACCCAGACCAGCGTCAGCCACAAGTGGATCAACTACACCGGCTGTGATTCGATGTTTTCTGCCGCCGCCGATGAGAGCACCGCGTACTTCGGCGGGCACGAACGGTGGTCGCAGAACCCCAACGGGTGTGACTTCGCCGGGCCGGGCGCGATCAGCGCAGCCGGCATGGAAGGGCTGAGCCCAAGCACCGGGTTGCTGACCTTCAACCCGACCAGGGCACGGGGCATAGGCGCCGACGACATGCTCATCACCAGCGACGGCCTGTGGATCGCGAGTGACACCCAGGACGGCTCGGAACAGTGCGGTGGCAAGTTCAACCATGCGGGCATCTGTCTTCTCCCCTACGGCAGCTAGGAGTCAAAGCGAGGTGGCGACCTGAGTTCGCGGACAGACGCCAGCGGGACAGGCTCGAGCATCGCGACCACTAGCCCACGGGTCATCTACCTGGCCGGATTGGGACGCAGTGGCAGCACCCTGCTGGAGCGGCTCCTCGGGGAGATGCCGGGAGCATGTCCCGCTGGCGAGGTCGTGCACCTGTGGCTACGAGGGGTCCGGCTGGGTGAGCGCTGCGGGTGCGGCCAGCCGTTCCCCTCCTGCCCGTTCTGGATCCAGGTGGGCCAGGTCGCTTTCGGCGGCTGGCATCAGGTCGACGTGGACCAGATCATCCGGCTGCGGGCCCGGGTGGATCGCGCCAGGTTCCTGCCGCAGCTTGCCTCCTCCACCCTGCGCAGGCGGCTCCAGCCAGCGCTGGATGAGTACGTGCGGTACTACCAGCGCCTCTACGCCGCGATCCAGCAGGTCAGTGGCGCCCCGGTGGTGATCGACTCCAGCAAGCACGCATCCCTGGCGTTCTGCCTGCGCAGCAGCCCCGGCCTGGACCTAAGGGTCATTCACATGGTCCGGGATCCGCGGGCGGTCGCCTACTCATGGAGCAAGGTCGTGGACCGGCCGGAGGCCCCGCCAGGCAGCCAGAATGTCCACCTATACGTCGGCCAGCGCCGCCCTGCGGTGGAACCTGCAGAACAGCGCGCTGCAGGTACTGGCGCAGCTTGGCACCCCCACGTTGCGGGTGCGGTACGAAGACTTCACGGCCGCCCCGGCGGCCACGCTCGGCCAGATCGCCGCCTTCGCCGGCCTGCCTGGCGGACCGGAGTTCACCTTCCTGGGCACCGACGGCCGCGGCCGCTGGTGGGCCGATCTGGGGGTCGCGCACACCGCTTCCGGGAACCCAATGCGCTTCACCACCGGCCGGACCGGGATCCGCTACGACGACACCTGGCAGACGGCCATGATGGCGGGTAGCCGGCGCACGGTCACCACCCTGACGCTACCGCTGCTGACACACTACGGATACCTGGGCGGCGCGGGTATGAGCCGGGTGCCATGACCGGCTGGCGGCGCCCGGCGACGGTGGCGGCGATCGCCGCCCTGGTGATCGCGGCCGTGGTGGTGGTGATCACCATCGGTGTGGGCGGCCGGCCAGCGGGCGGCCAGCCGGCGCCGCCGCCCCCGCTCCATCCCGGCCCGGCGGCCATCCCCGCCCCGGCTCAGGGCGCATACTTCGGTGCCTGGGTCAAGCCCATCCGGTACACCCAGGCGGGCTATCTCGACGCGGTGAACAACCTGCAGCAGGAGATCGGGCGGCGGCTGGACATCGTGCATATCTACCTGCAGGCGGACGCGACCTTTCCGACCAGCAGTGACCGGGCCTTCATCCGTCAGGGCAGCACGCTTCTCGTGTCCTGGGCGCTGAACGACAGCCGGGGCATAGCAGCAGGCGAGTGGGACACCTCGATCCGCCAGCGGGCCCAGGAGCTGAAGGCGCTGGGCAAGCCGGTCTTCCTGGAGTGGCGGTGGGAGATGGACCGGCCCAATATCCGGTTCGAAGTGGGCACGCCCGCGGACTACGTCGCGGCCTGGAAGCACATCCGGCAGGTATTCGCCGAGCAGCACGTCAGCAACGTGGCGTGGGTGTGGTGCCCGACGGCCCGCGGGTTCATGGCCAACAACGCCGCCGCCTATTACCCGGGGAACAATGAAGTGGACTGGGTGTGCGCCGACGTCTACCCTGGGCCCGGCCCGCAACGCTCATTCGCGGACGTCGCTCAGCCATTCCTGGACTGGGCCGCGCGGCATCCCAAGCCCATCATGATCGGCGAGTTTGGAGTACCGCAGAGTTACGGCCCGCAGGCCCGCGCGCAATGGCTGCGCGCCGCCGAGCAAACAGTGCTCAGCCACCGGCAGATCAAAGCGCTGGTGTACTTCGACTCCAACATGACTGGTACGTCACTCCAGAGGAGTTTCGCGCTGGACGCGGGGACGTTCGCAGCTTTCCGTGGAATAGCACACAACCGCTACTTCAATCCCCGAGGTGTGCCCGTGTCAGGGCATTGAGCGGAGGCCAGACAAGAGCGGCCGCAACTGCGATCGTCCGCGACAGCCTGGGCAACAGTGTGCAGTGCGGCCACGTCGGCATCTGCCATCTGCCCTACGGGTGGGCCTCCTCGGGAGCAGTCAGGCATAGCCCAGCCGGGTGAGCAACGGGCCTATCTCCGCCTCCACCTCTGCCACGTCCTGCCCACTCAGCCTGGCGCGCCAGCGGCCTACTGAATCGGGCCGCGCCCGGGCCATCGCGGCGCGCAGCTCACCCCGGCCCCTGGGTGAGGTGCCAAGGAACCCGGCTAGCTGGTCGGCGGTGGCCGCTGGGTTGCTGACCATGGCCTCGTAGCGGACCTCCACGGCCCGGCCCGCAACCAGCCTGGCCACGCCGCCCAGGGCCGCCTCGGTGAACCGCCGCCAGCACCAGGCCGACCGCGCGAAGTCGGACACTTGCGCGAATTCCTCGCGCCGCGGCGGCTCCACCCACCAGCGGGCCCGCGGACCGCGCAGCTGCCCCGCCGTGCCCCGCTGGCCGGACGCGGCCGAGGCGGCGGCCAGCCAGGGCTGCTCGGCGTGCGACACCGTGGCGTCCCGCCCGTCCCGCACGATGTGGATGAACTGCGCGCTGGGGAACTCTGCGGCCAGGAACGGGACCAGGAAACTGTTCTCCGGGTTCTTCTCCGCGAAGCGGTGACCGCCGTCCAGCGCCGCGAGCAGCAGCGCACTGTAGGACAGCCGGAACACCGCTGCCGCGCGCCGGGCGCTCCATGACCCGTCGTATACGCAGCGCGCCGCCGCTTTGGTCAGGCGAGGCTCGTAGTGATACGAGATCTCCGGCAGCCGCCCCAGGCAACTCCCGAGAAACGTGGTGCCCGAGCGGGGCGCACCGATGACGAACACCGGCCGGTGCAGCCGCGGGTCGAGGGCGCGGGCGGACACCGGGTTCCGTAGCGCCGGGTCACGCCGCCGGTCCCGGACGTCCGAGACCACGCCGAGCGCGCCCAGCCTGATGGCCCGTCTCCAGGTCAGGTCTGGGGTCTGCGGCGCGGCGCGTGCCTGCGTGGTCATGGCTGGCCCCCGCCTACGCGTGGCAGCGCGGCCTGGCGCCCGGCGAAGCGGGACAGTGTGGGCAGCAGCCAGTCGCCCACGTCACCCAGCTTGGCCCCGGCCTCCTCCGCTTCATCGTGCAGATACCGCGTGGCGATCTCGATCAGGTACAGGGCCGCCACGAAGACCGCCACCCCCGGCCTGACTCCCAGCGGGCCGAGGGTCATCGGGGCGGTGAGCAGCGCCGCCTCGGCAGCCGCCTGTGCTTTTGTGCCGTGCCTGACCACGGCCGTCTGCACCTGGTAGTGCACAGCGTCGAAACCCAGCGGGACGCCGTCCTCAAATCGCTCCCAGTCCCAGACCAGCACCCGCCCGCCGGAGGAAGCCATATTCCAGGGGGCCCAGTCGCCGTGCCAGCAGCCGAAGGCCAACCATGTCGTACTCGCCGTGGCCTCCAGATCCTCGACGACCCGCAAGAGCGCGCCAGCCGTTTCGCTGGGCGGGCACGCTTCCAGCCGCGAGCGCAGTCCGCGCCAGTATGCACTGCGGCTGACCTGCAGGGTGACCATGCCCTGCAGGGCGGCCAATTCCGCCATCGCTGCGGTCAGCTCAGCCTGGGATCCGGACCGCCCGGACCCTGACAACGGCGCCTGGACCAGCACTTCATGATCATGCCAGTGGCCGTGATGCAGCAGCCGCGGTACCTCGAGGCGGCCCAATGGGGCCGCGCCGAGCACGGCCAGCGCGGCCGCCTCGGCCTGGACCAGTTCCCGGGTCAGGCCGGTGACACCAACCTTGGCGAACCCGAGGACCCCACCACGAGGACTGAGGAGTTCCAGGATCGGCTTGCGGTTGGCGCGCGGCGGCCCGATACGCAAGCTGGCCACCACGTCGCAGTCCAGCACCCGCTGCAGGTAGGAGACCACGTCCGCGTCGGGCTTAGTGCTGGCGGGCTCCACGATGATCCGGTACGGCAGGGCGTCAGCCAGGCCGGCCCGCGCCGCCAGTGCCATGCTCCGCAGCAGGAACCGTTGGCGGCCGGCCGCGGAGGCCTTGTAGTTGCGCAGCGCGGCAGCGGCGGCCCGGCGCGGCCTGCGGGGCAGCAGGAGCACGGCGCGGCCTTCGTTGGGCAGGACGAGGTATTCCGTCTGCTCGCGGTCCCGGCCGGCGCGGCTGGGTCGCGGGCCAGCGGCCCGGCCGCTCCGCTCCACCCGGGCCGGCGGGGGCCACAGCACGCTCATGGTTTCCCACAGGTACTCGCCCCGGCTGGTAACCGACCGGGCGGGCTCAGTCAGTGCGGCCATTGGGGCCTCCAATCCAGCAGCCCAGCCAGCCGCTTATTGTGCGGGGCAAAGTGGTCCTCCAGCATGCGCCGCGTCCCGGGGGCCATGGGGTCACCAGGTCGCGCGTTGTGCTGGCTGAAGCTCTCGGGCTGGAAGGGCCGCAGTCCGAGGAAGCCGGTCAGCGCTTGGTACTCCTGGGCAGGACGCGCGAAAAACGCCTCACTGTCGACCACGTGCACCTGCTCGCGCGGGAACAACTCGAAGATCCACTCCAGCTGGTCGGCATAGTGGCCGCGGTGGGTATATGAGTGATGACGGTGCGTAAAACTCTCGTAAGACGGGTCAGCGCGCATCCGGTCGGTCTCGCCGATCAGCCGGTCGTCCTCCAGCTCCAGCGCCTTCTCGAAGGTCTCCCACTCATATCCCCGCGCGTATTCGTGCTTGTAGGCCGAGAACGCTCGCTCCACGGGATCGCGGAGCATGACGACGAGTTTCACGCCAGGTAGGTCATGGGCCATCCGTTCCATCGCGAACGGGTGGTAGATGTAGTAGCCGCTGGCCTCAAAGGACACCGGGCCGCCGTGGCGGGCGGTGGCCGCCTGGGCGATCCGGGCCACCGGGAAGTGCCCCCGGTACCAGGTCCTGCCCCGGTAGTAGTTCAGATCGAAGAAGTTGATGCCCTTGTGGAAAGCAGGCCGCACGACTTGCGGGTGCGCCATCAGAGCCCGGAACAGCGACGTGGTGCCACACCGCTGGGCGCCGATCATGATGAAGCTGGGCTGCAGCCGCAGCGGTGCCGTCGCCGTGCCCACCTGAAGGAACGCACGGCGGCCGGCCCGCCGGACCGGCTCGGGTGCGGCCTTGCGCACGGACGTCATGAAGACCCCCTCCTCGTTTCCTTCTCTCCGGCCGGTGACCTCAGGCCAGGCCCCGGCCAACTAGCCGCGCGGCGCGCAGCACATGTTTGCGGTCCACGCCGGTGATGATGTGCGCCAGCGCCAAATATCCATATGGCGATCCCGGCCACCGGGCGAGGGCGAGAGCCGTCAACCGCAGGGCCCGGCCCCGCTCGCCGAGCAGGGAGCGAGAGAAGGCCATCTGCCCAAGCAGGCGGGCGTGCCCGCGGGAGGACCCTGCGATCTCCGGGTGCTTGGCCAGGAGGTATTCTAGCCCGGCGACCGTGGTGGCCGCGTTGCCGGGCCACCACGAGCCGCTGTCCTTCGTGATGTCGGCCAGGGGTGCCCGCACCGCCCCGATCCGGCCCACCCGCGCCGCGCGGAGGATCCAGTCGTAGTCCTCCCCGTAGCCGTTCGGGATCTTCTCGTCGTACAGGCCCGCTTTAGCGAACGCGTCCCGGCGCATGGCCAGCGTTGAGGAGTGCAGTTCCCTGACCCGGTTGCGCAGCAGCAATTGCTGGCTGATGCGCTCGGCGCGGGCCGGACAGGTGATGATCTGGCCGTCGGGCAGCATTAGCCGGATACCTGAGCCCACCACGAGCAGGTCGGGCTGGTCCAGCAGCCGGGCGATCTGCGCCTGCAGCTTGGCCGCATGCCACACGTCGTCGTCGTCGCAGGTTGCGACGAATCCGCTGGTCGCATTGTCCAGGCCGGAGTTACGCGCGCCGGCCAGGCCCGGGGTGCGCTGGTTGGTGATCACCTTGACCTGGTGATCAGCGGTGCCCAGGCCGGCCAGGGCCGGATCGGGCTGCTCCTGGTCGTGGACGACGAGGCACTCGATCGGGCCGGGATAGGTCTGGCCGACGACCGAGGAGATCGCCGCCTGGACGGGGCCGGGCCGGCCCGGGTGGGCAGGACCACCGAGACCGGGGGCCAGCGTTCCGGTGCACCGCTCACTGGGGCCCGTCCATGACCGGCCGCTGGCCGGGCGGCGATGCCGCAGCCGGTCCCGGCGGCGACGTGGCGGGTGCCCGGGCCGGCTGGGCGTCGGGTCCGACCGGCTGTGGGACGGTATTCCGGGCCGAACGCACGACGGCGAGATCTTCCCCCACGGGCTTCTCCGGGCCGCGCGCCGGGCCCATAACCACACGGGTAGCGAGGATGAACAGCGTCAGCAGCAAAATGCCGTAGAACCAGCCGCTCAGCACATCGGTGCCCCAGTGCATGCCCAGATAGATCCGGCTATAGCCCTCGTTGAAGGCGAGCGCCGCGACCGCCGCCCCAGCCCAGATCGCGGTGACCCGCCGGCCGCTGAACTCCCGCCACAGGAAATAGGCGATCAGCCCGAAGAACACGACCGTGCGCCCCGATCCGCCGGACGGGTACGTGCCGTGGAGGAATCCAGGGGGCCCCACACGGTGGGCGACCAGGTGAATGCCATGAGTCAGATAGCGCTGCACTAGCGAGAGCACCAGGAACGCGAAGGCCGGCAGCCAGCGGTACCTTCGCCAGGTGACAGCGAGGCACACCGCCGCTGACAGCACCGCCATCCGGGTTGACCATGTGTTGCCCATCTTGGTCAGGCTGTGCATCAGTCCCTTCCATTGGTGAATGCGGTGGGTGACCACCCAGTGGTAGAAGGGCTTGTCCACGGACGGGCCACCGTGCAGTACGAGCTGCCCGAGCAGGGCCATCACCGCGAAGACCAGGGCGGCCCCGGCGACGATGATGAGGAGGAAGAGCCCGGCCTGGCGGACGGCGTCCCACACCCCCGACGTGCCATCCGCGCTGGCCGGACCGGGCCATCTTTGAGCCAGGGCAGCCGCGCGCCGCGCCCGGCCCGGCGGGCCGGACCCGGGCCTGCCGGGCCAGCAGTGCTGCCACCCCGAAGATGACGACCAACCCCAGGAGCCAGATCAGGAACGCCAGTATTTTGCCCACCTCGGGCCACCCCCTTGAAATTGACGGAATGGGAAGGTCTTGGCCAGCCGCGACACCCCGGGCAGGGCGGCCAGCCGCAGGCTGTCCCGGAACCACCACAGCCCGGCGGCCTGCGTGACGCAGCCGGCCAGCACCGCGCCGGCCGACACAGCCGCACCCGGGCCGAGCGCCGCCCGAAGCGCGAGCGGGATGACCGCGAAGCTCAGCACGGCCAGGCCCGCGGCCAGGAAGGAGCCGCGCCCGAACGGGTTCAACCGCTTCGAGATAGCCAGCTGGGCCAGCGGGGTCAAGTTGGTGACGATGATCGCGGCGGCCCACCCGATTGCGGCGCCGGTGATCCCGAACCGGGGAATAAGGAGCAGATCGAGGCCGACGTTGATCACCAGTGCCGCGAGCCCGTTGGCCAGGCTCCAGCTGCTCCGGCCGGTGGTGATCAAGACCATGTCCACCTGGCCGCAGGCCGTGGCGAGCAGCATAGTCAGGCCCAAGATGACCATCACCAGGTGTCCGGCCCGGTAGGAATGGCCGAAGATGCTGAGCACCTCCGGACCGTAGATCACGGCCAGCAGGTACAGGGGCCAGGTCAGGACGATGAGCCAGGCCGTGGTGACGCGATAGACCACGTTGGCGCCACGCCGGTCGTCAACAGCGAACAGTTCGGCGAACCGGGGCTGGGCGGACTGATTGACCGCGGCGTTGGCAAACTGGCCTGCCACCAGGAACCGCGTCGCGGCCGTGTAGATGGCCGCCGCGGCCGGCCCGCGGATGATCGCGACAAGCACGATGTCGATCCGCTGGATGGTGATCTGAGCCAGGGTGGCCAGCGCCCGGGGCCCAGTGAACCGCCAGAACCCGCTCGCGGTGGCGTTCCCCACCCCCGCGCCCATCGTGACCGTGCGCCGGTGCTGCGGCCCCGCTTTCTTTGCGCCCGGGCGGCCCGGGCTTACCGCCGGCCTCTCGCTGGGCAGATCCGGCGCTTTGGCCGCGGCCCCCGGCCCGGGCCGCTGGCTGCGCCGGATACGGCGTAGCCAGTACCAGCCAATGACGGCGGCGGGCACATAGGGCAGCGCCCAGAGCGGTGCGAGCAGCGCGATGCTCCCGGCCGAGATGGCAATCAGCACGCCGATCAGCTGGGCACTGGCCCGGCCGATCTTGTCCACGACGACTGTGGGCCGCATGACCCGGTACCCGCGGGTGGCGCCAAGCAGGGTGTCGGACAGGGCCGCGAACGGGAGGGCGAGGGCCAGCACCCGCAGCGCGTCCGCCACCACGCCTGGGCTGGCGCCCGCGTGGCCGAGGTGACCGCTGAGCAGGAGGCGGGCCAGCGGCGCGGCGAACAGGAAGAGGGCCGTCGTGGCCACTAGCGACACCACCACGACGGGGATGATGGCGGCGCGCAGGATGGCCGGGATCCGGGTCTCATTCTCGAGGCGGCGCAGCCGGGCGATGAAGTTGACCAGCCCCACAAAGGCGCCCAGCCCGGCCGCGGCCTCAACGATCAGGAACAGCGAGGTGGCGGTGAAGAAGGCGCCCGCCACCGGCTTGCTGTACTGGCGGGTGATCACTACGGTCAGGGCGAGGGTGGCGACCGCGGCGACTAGGGCCCCGGCCAGGTTCAGCGCCCCGCCCCGGGCCACACCTGCCAGCTGGACCGACTCATCCCGGCCGTGCGGAGCCCGGCCGGACCCCGGCCGTGGCTGGGCATGGCGTGACGCGGCCGCCGTCATCAGCCCAGCTCCCCGGCCAGCCTGTGTGACGCGGCTGATCCGCCCAGCTCTGGTGCCGGCTCCGCGACCTGCGGGCGCCGGGCCTGAGCGTTTCGCCAGAGCATCGCGAGCGCGAGCATGGTGAAGCCAAGCGGCGCCCCGGTGGCGGTGTAGGACAACATGAGGACGAACGTCACGAGCAGGGTGAGCTGCCCAGCCAGCCCGTAGGGCGTCCTATCCCGCCGGTACCGCCAGAAGCCGTAGAGAAAAAAGCCAACGTACAGCCCTGCGCCCAGGAAGCCATCCGAGATCAGCAGCAGCCACAGCTGCCCGTTCCCGCCGATGGTTCGCTGTCCGCAGGTCGGGCACTTGGCCGAGCGGCCCACTGAGAGGGACTGGACGCTGCCCTGCTGGTGCCTGGTATCCCCGTAGCCGACGAGTGGGGAGGCCGCAGCGTCGACCGTCGCGGCGACGGCCAGGGACCCGCGCGAGGCGTCACTGGCGCCATTGGCCAGCCGATTGGTGATCATCCCCTGCAAGGGGGTGACCGCAATCACGATGGCGGCCAGGGCAAGTGCCGCGATCAGGCCGCCGAGCACGGCCAGGCGGCCCTGGGCCGCGAGGCGGAGCCCAAGGTAGGAGATAGCAGCGATGATTGCGAGCCACAGCCCGCGGTCCAGCGAAAAAATGATGGGGACGACCGCGATGACGACGGCGGCCCGGGCGATCATCCGCTGCCTGTGGGTTCCCTGGAACCACCATCGCGCGATCAGCCAGGGCAGCAGCAGGACCAGGCAGTTGCCCCACTCGTTGGTGTATGTGAAGGGGGCGCTAGGGCGGCCGCCTGTACCGAGGACGCTCTGCAGCTGGGCGAGGGCGGGATGCAGCTGCGCGTGGAGGACGAGGTTACCGGCCTGAAGCCGGTTGGGAACGATAGCGGCCAGCGGCGCAGTGAAGTGCAGGTGCTTGAAGAATACGCCGGCCAGGCCGCCGGCCACGACGTACAGGGCCACCAGCCCGAGCAGCCAGGCCAGGCGCCTGCGGGGCAGCTCCCGCTCGGTGAGGTTGCCCGCGAACAGGAGCAGGGCCGTGTCACCGAGGTACCCGATGGTGCGAACGCTGAAGGAGATGATTCGGTTGGAGACCGGGCTGTACAGGGTCCCGGGAGCGGTCGCCGCCAACGTGGCCGCCCCGGCGAAGACCACGAGCAAGAAGAGCAGCCACAGGCCGAACCCCGGCGGCACCCGTATCCTGCGGTTGCCCTGCGCGCTCCACGCGTACAGCCGGGCGGCCATCGGGATGGACAGCAAGATGAAGATGTAATCGCCGAATCCCAGGGCCCACCACAAGGGGATCCCGGCCAGCAGGAGGGTCAGCGGCCAGGCTGGATGGCGAGCCAGCCAGCTCCCGCGGCGGCGGTGTGCCCCGTCCTTGGGCTCCAGGGACTCCGGAATGGCCGCCGGGGTGGCGAGGACCGTCGGCTCGGTCATGGCCTGTTCCCGGCCGTACTGACCTGCGTCCCCGGCGGGGCGAGGATCACCCAGGTGGCGCCCTGCCGGAAGCCGACTGGGTGGTTATGCGCGTCGAGATAGTTGGTCACAGCATGAATCCCCGGCTTAGACCAGGTCCCGTTGACCGCTACGCCGGTGCTCCGGTCGGCTGGGCCCGTCTCCGACAGCATGAGCGCGGGACCCGAGCCGATGACCCGGGCGCTGGTCGTGGCGAGGCCGTACTTGCGGCTGAGGAATACGGTCTTGTAGGGGACCTTCTGCACCACGATGTTGGCCGCCAGCACGGACGGCCCGCCGGACACCAGACGCCAGTGGTGGCCGCGCGCGCTGAACGCCCAGGCCTGGGCAGCCTGTCCCGGAGCAGTGATCTTCAGGCTGGACGACCGCCAGGACCCGGTGCTGGCGAAGCCCTCCTCCTCGCCTATGCCGGGGCCCTGGTAGGTGAACAACTGTGGGGGCGCGGTGCCCCGGGCGGCCCGCCTGATGTCGCTCGTCGAGACGGTTGGCCCGTGAGCGCCCGTGCGGTACAGCACGGGATAGCGGGCCGAGCCCACGTCCACTACCTGAGTCCTGTCCAGGACCTTGACGAACGAGGGGGTGCCGCCGTCATAAGCGATGAGCGGATGCAGGACAGACAGGACCTGCCCGTCCGTGGGACGGGTCTGCCCCACCGGCCCCACCGAGGCGTCATTGCGGGACTGGAACACCGCGATATAGCGCAGCGGGGAGGTCATCTCCTCGAATACCACGTCCGCGGGCCCAAGGCCCTGCAGCTGGTCCCCGGAGAGGGGCACGGCGACCGCCGGGCGGCCCGCGGCCCGCGCGCCGGTGGCGGGCAGGCCGGTGAGCGGGGCCAGCAGCGTGCTGCTCGAGGGCACCGCGGGTGAGGCACTGCTGCCCGGCTCCGAGGCCGCCGAGGTAGCGCGCTGGGCAGCCGGTGTCATGAGATCAGCCGGGCCGCCCCCACAGCCGCCGATGGCGAGGCCTGCCGCCGCCGCCAGCAGCGCCACGGCGCTTCGTGTCGATGTCGTCCAGGCCGTCCGCATCGTTCAGTTCCCGCTGGGCCGGTCCGCGGCGTCGGCTGGCACGGCGGACACCGCGGCGTCATCCTTCCTGCCTTGGGCTGCTGGTTTGGGCCGTGGCCTGCCGGGTGCCGCGGCGTCGGCTGGCACGGCGGACACCGCGGCGTCATCCGTCCTGTCCTGGGCTGCTGGTTTGGGCCGTGGCCTGCCGGGTGCCGGGGCGTCGGCTGGCACGGCGGACACCTCGGCCCCATCCTTCCGGTCTTGGGCTGCTGGTTTCGGCCGTGGCCTGCCGCGTGCCGCGGCGAGGAGGCCAGTGGTCTTGCGCAGCCGGGCGGGGCCGGAGGATGGCACCGTCCCCTTTTGGGCCGGAAGGCTCATCCGGGGCAGCGCCACCAGGCCGAGCACCGGGGTCCCCAGCCGGGTGATCCGGTTGATGCTCTCCTCAATGTCCGGCCGCCTGGTCACGGAAATCTCGACGGTCAGCAGGGCGCCGCCGCAGTACTCAGCTAGCGCCAGGGTGTCTAGGCCGGCGCTGCCCGCAGGCGCCTCCACGACCACGTAGGCGGCGCTGATGCGCAGCTGTTCGGCCAGCACGCGCGCCTGCCCCTGCTGCAGGTCGTACAGCCCCTCGGCCAGGACCACGGCGCGGAGCCCGGGGAAACCCGCCGGCTGGAGAGCGATCTCCTCTACCGATAGCTGCCCAGCGGCCAGCTCGGCCGCGGCCCGCATGTCCAGGGTCCGGGACTCCGGCACGCCCAGGAGCCTCGCGGTGCCCTGCCCGCTGGGGCAGACCAGGATCACCGAGGAGTGAATCCGGGCCAGCGCCACCGCGAGGTTCACCGCGACGACCGAGGTGGCCTGCCCAGGCGAGGCTCCCGCCACCAGGAGCAGGTGGTGGTCCTGGTCGAGGGCCCTGGCCGCGGAGCGGGCCAGCTCGCTGAAGTCCAGTCCTGCCGGGGACCGCGGCGGAGCCAACCGTCCCGCGCCAAGGTCCTTCCCGGAGAGGCTGAGCAGGAGCGGCGCACGGGCGTCCCCAAGATTCCTGGTCCCCCTGACCCGGGTGTCCTGCTTGTCCCACACAAACGCGATGATCAAGCCGATGAGCAACCCCGCCAGCACTCCGCTGATCAGGATGATCTTTTTCTTCGGGCTGCTCGGCGTGGTGGGCGGCGTGGCCTTGGTGAGGATCGAGCCCCCGGCGTTCGCCGCCGCCTGAGCGGACAGCGAGGCAGCCTCATTCGCGAGGGACTTCAGCTGGCCAGTATCCGACTGAAGCTGGGATTGGGCGCTGGCCCGCTGCGGCGAATTGACCGGGAGGGACCTGATCTGCAGAGTCAGCCGGGTATAGCTCTTCTCCAGGCTGGTTAGCTCACCACGCACCGTTTTCAGCTCGTTATCGATACTGGCGGCTGCGGAGGCGTTGCGGTTTTGGACGTACGCCGCGGCAAAGGCATTAGCGCAGACCGAGGCCTGCGCCGCGGATCTGGCCTGGCAGCTGATCTGAAGGATCGAGGAGTTCGCGGGAACGGCAACAGACACGTTCCCCAGCAGGGCGGTGGGAGTCAGCGGGGTGTGCAGGGCCCGGGCCGCGATGGCCGCGACTGTGCTCGACTTGACGATCTGTGCCTCGGTGTCGAGGTTGACCGCGCTGTTGGTCCGTCCGCCCGCGACCGCGCCCCCTTGGGCCGGGCTGATCCCGGTCGGCGTGACGTTGACGGTAGCCGTCGCGGTGTACGCCTTCGGCGCCGTGGCAGTGTAGGCCCCGGCGGCCAGGATGCCCACACATGCCAGGACCAGCACGACCCACCACCGCCGCCGCAGGACGCCGAGATAGCCGGCGAACTCGAATGAGTCAGGCTCCTGTGACACGGTCATACCGCCGCTCCTCCCGTGGGTGTCCTGTGAGCAGGCGGTATTGCGACGCCACCAGTTCCCCGCTCGGTGACATGTCAGCCAACTGTATCTGAACGCACCCCAATCGAGACAACAATGTACGGAGAATCAGCAAACATGTCCATAGGTTGTATTGGCTAGCGAGCCTCAACCCCAACCGGGAGGTCACCACCTGAAACCACTCTAGCCGGAGGGTTCTCACCGACCGGGCCGCCTCACGCGCCTGCGCCTGCTCCCAGTAACTCTCATCGCGTTTTGGCAGAGATTTTACTAACACTCAAAGATATCAACCGCTCAAGCACTCTATGCAGCCTGGCAAGTACATAGAGTTATGGCAGACGGTCTGGCCAGTTACTGCCGTGTCCCTTCAGACACGAATCGGCCGCCAAGCCGGTCTCGGGCCAGTGAACGGCCTAGCGCAGCGGACGACTTGCGCCCTAGCACTCCAGCGTCCTTGGGTTGGTCAATAACCTAGTAATTCGACCGGAATAATGCACAGTGCCGACTTGCGGCCTAGCACTCCTGCGTCCTCGGGTCATAACCTAGTAATTCGACCGGAATAATGCATGCTGCGCGCTGAGCCTTAACGGGCGCGAGAAGACCCACCCGCCGAGGTCGTTAACGTCTTGTTACTACATCATCTACTTGGCGTAACTGCAGAAATTAATGCAGGTCAAGTCTTCAAATCAGCGCCAGGCTTGTCCTAAGATGGCGACCGTTGCGTAAATAGCTGTCTACCCCCAGATGTATGGGAGGTAAATTCGGCTCGGGGTGGGAAACCTAGGTGGGAAGTGCGAGCGGGGTATCGAGGTGAGTGCATCTCGGTTGGTGATCGGCGGTCGCCGCGATCTGGCGCAGGCAGCTGGCCCGCCAGGGGCTGTCCAGGCTGCGTCAGTCTGGACCAGCCGCTATCTCACGCTGGCGGTCGTCGTCGATGTGGCCTGCGCTATGCTGGCCGGGGTGGCGGCGTACGAGATCCGCTACCACGCGCGTATCGACCCGCCCGATGTGTACATGGTGCTGACGGTCTGCCTTCCCCTGCTGTGGTGGGGCGCAGTCGCACTGTCCGGGGGATACGACAGCCGCATCGTGGGCGGCGGGGCCGAGGAGTTCCACCGCATCATGCGGGCGGGTGTGAGCCTGACGGCAGCGGTCGCCATTTTTTCTTATGCGGCGAAACTGGACTTGGCGCGCGGATACGTGGTCCTCGCATTGCCCTCCCTGACCGCCTTGAACATGCTCGCCCGGTACAGGCTCCGCAAACGCCTCTACAGCCGGCGGCGCCTCGGGATTGATACCCGCCGGACCATACTTGTCGGGCCTGCCCGCGCGGTGACCGAAATGATCACAGCGCTGAGCCGGGACAGCTCGCACGGCCTGAAAATCGTGGCCGCGTGCGTGCCGGGTGGGCGGCGCCGCCTGCCCGAGGTTGCTGGGGTCCCGGTGGGCGGCGGGGTAGACAGCGTAACCGCGACCGTGCACCGCTTCCGGGCCGACACAGTGGCGGTGGTGAACTGCACGCAGATGGACAGCAGCCGCCTCCGCGAGCTCGCCTGGGCGCTGGAGCGGACCGGCACCGACTTGTGTGTCGCCCCTGCACTGCTCGACGTAGCCGGGCCGCGCACCACGATCCGGCACGTGGCGGGGCTGCCCCTGGTCCATCTTGATCGTGCCAAGCTGTCCGGGCCGCAGCGGATCCTTAAGGCGGTGTTCGATCGGGCGCTGGCGGCGTTGACGCTGCTCCTGGTCTCGCCGCTGCTCGTCGTGCTCGCCTGCGCGATCCACTTCTCCGACGGCGGGCCAGTGCTGTTCCGCCAGCTCCGGATCGGCAAGGATGGCCTCCCGTTCACTGTGTACAAGTTCCGCAGCATGGTGGTGGACGCCGAGGCCCGGAAGGCGGACCTGGAAGGCCTCAACGAGGTAAACGGGGTCCTTTTCAAGATCCGCCGAGACCCCCGGCTCACCCGGTTGGGCGCGTGGATGCGCCACTGGTCCTTCGACGAGATCCCGCAACTGTTCAACGTCGTGCGCGGTGAGATGTCGCTGGTCGGCCCCCGCCCCTGGGCAGCGCTGCCGTACGAGAAGGCGGCTATGTCCGGCGAGTACGTGCCGCGCCGGCTGGCAGTCAGGCCGGGGCTCACCGGCCTATGGCAGATCAGCGGGCGAGCGGACCTGCCCTGGGAGGAATCGGTCCGCCTGGATCTGCGCTACGTCGAGAACTGGTCGCTGGCCCTGGACCTCCAGATCTTGTGGAAGACTGCGCGGGCCGTCGCGCGTGGGACCGGCGCGTACTGAGCCGCGGCCGCCCCGGGCAGCCGTTCCATTTACCGTACACGGGATCTGCGGGGACGCCGGAAGACAGCATGAAGTAGATGCTACAAAAGATGGATCAATTGGGCCTGTTGGTGTTTAATAGTGCCCCTGGTGGGCCTTCTGGGATGGTTTCCCCAGAGGGATGGCCCACTGGTGTGCTGGACGGGTGGGTGCGGGGAAAGGAAGCTTAACTCAATGGAACGTGTACTGATCACTGGCGGAGCGGGCTTCATCGGGTCGCATCTGGTCAACTTGGTGGTGGATTCCGGTGCGAGCGTAATGGTGGTCGACGACTGCCGGCTCGGACGACGTGAATACCTTGAGCGGGTTATGTCTACTGGCCGGGTCGCTTTGCTGGAAGCCGATATCCGAAGCGCTGAGGATCTCCAGCCGGTGGCCGACTTTGAGCCCGACACTGTCTTCCATATGGCAGCGCTTCATTTCATTCCTTATTGCAACGCGCACCCGCAAGAAGCCCTTGACGTCAACGTGCTGGGGCTGGAAAGCGTTATCCGTGCGGTTCGCTCCGCGCCGCTGACAGCATTCGTGTTTCCCTCCAGCGGCGCGATCTACGGATTCGGCGACGAGCGCTGGGCGGAGAACGCCCAGCCTAAGCCCGACGAGATCTACGGTATCTCTAAGTGGATGGGCGAGCAGATCGTGGCCCGTTTCCACGCTGACCGGCCTGACGTTCGCACCGTGGTGGCCCGGCTGTTCAACACCTATGGCCCCCGGGAGACGAACCCCCATGTGCTCCCGGCGATCGTAGCGGCCATGCGCGCGGGCCAGCCGATCGAGCTCGGCAATCTCTGGCCTCAGCGCGACCTTATCTTCGTCACTGACACCGCGAAGGCAATCGTGGCCACTGCCTCCGGGCATGGCTTCGATGTATTCAACGTCGGAACGGGCACGGGGACCACTATCGGTGACGTCCTGGCCATCATCGAGAGTCTCCGCGGCGAACCGCTGGCCCTAAGGGAGGATCCCGAACGCAGGCGACCCGGAGATGGCCACCTCATTGCCGACCCTGGCAAGCTGATGCAGGCGACCGGCTGGCAGCCCGAATATGACCTCAAGGCCGGGCTTCGTGAACTGCTGGCATTCGAGGGGCTCCTGTGAAGCCCGGGGAGGACGCGATCATGAACCAGCCCGCTGGAGACGAGGCGGCCGCGGGCCGCCAGGGCGGCGTTGCCGCCAGGGAGGCTGGTCAGCCCCGCACCTTCCCGAAAGAGCTGGCCGCCGAGGCCCGGGCCGGGAAGCGGACCTTCCTGGAGATCGGCTTGTCCTGCCTCACCGATGAGGCCTTCCTCGACGCTATCCGCACGGCGGTGGAGAACCGGTCTCGGCTGACTATATCGTTTATCAACCCCGACTACGTGTTGCGAGCTCACCGTACTGCAGGGCTGATCGAGAAGATCAACCGCTTCGACGTGGTGCTGCCGGATGGGTGGGGCGTCGTCTTGGGCGCGCGCTGGGTCGGCCTCCCCGTGCCCACCCGGCAGGGGAATGGCAGGATCTGCCCGCTGATGTTTGCGATGTCAGCCGAGCACGGGTTCCGGAACTTCTTGTTCGGGTGCGGCGAAGGAGTCGCGGAGCGAGCGGCGGCGAACGCGACAGAAGCGTTTCCCGGCCTGCCTATCGCCGGAACGCTGCACGGTCATTGGGACGTAATGCGCGGGCATCCCGGAACCTTCGACGAGTCCGACATGTCCATGATGATTAAGGCCATCAACGCGGCCCAGCCTGACATCCTGCACGTCTCCATCCCGACGCCGATGCAGCAGACGTGGGTGTGGCAGGTGGCCGACCAGCTCGATGTGCCGGTGATCATCACCGGCGGCAGCTACCTCGACCATCTCGCAGAGCGCGTGGACTGGTATCCCCACTGGATGGAGAAGAGGCGGCTGAACTGGGCCTACCGTCTATACCGGGACCCGCGTCGGCTATGGAAGCGATACACCCTCGACCTAATGGCGTACGGCCGCATGGTGTTCAGGCAGCGTCTGACCCAGGGCCTGCGACCCGCGCGCTAAGCCGGTTGCGGGGTCAGGCGGCCCGGGCCGCGGGGATGCCGGTTGGCGGAGTCTTGCGCAGCAGCCAGACCGGGTTGGAGGTGGCGATGATCGCGCCGGTGGAGGAGATGACCTGGGTCCGCAGGAAACTGTCCACCGTGGTGGAGACTGTCTGGGTGATCTGGCCGCCTGCCAGCTGCGCGGGAGTGTAGGACCCGATGAGCTTCACGTCATCGGTCGGCGCGTTCTGGCCGGCGTAGTCGACCGCGCCTTGGAGCACCTGAAGGACCGCGCCGGACGGCAGGCCGGTGGCGGTGGCCGCGAGCTTGCGGGAGGTCACCGACGACACGCTGGCCGCGCCCATCGGCACACTGCCGTCCACTAGCAAGTCGAGGGTCCCCCGGAACTTCGACAGCGACCCGCACCACGCCCGGCCGGCAGCCAGGGCGGCCAGCAGGTCGGCCAGCTGAGTGCTCGCGGCCCACACCGAGGTGAACCAGTTGTTGTGGAAGCCGTACCAGTTGTTTCCCACGTGATCATCGCTGATGCCGTTGCCGGTGAGAAACACCGCGTTGCGTGACAGCACATCCCACAGGCCGATGTGGTGGTTGACATCCACACCTTGGCGGCGGATGTACCCGACCTCCAGCAGGTCGGCGCCGAGCACGTGGTTGGCCAGCAGGCTGGACGCCACCTGGGACAGCAGCGTGTCCTGCTGGGACTGCGATTGTAGGGCCAGATCGCTGTAGCCGTAGGGATGGTTGTAGGAGGCGAGCCCGCCGGAGGTGTGGATCTGCGGGATCACGGTGTTTTGCAGGTACGCCTGGTACCCCGACTTCGGGATGCCCGCGTAGGTGGGCACGGTGACCGTGGGGCCGAACCAGTTGACGTGCGGCAGGTTCCGGCTCACCTCCAGGGCCTGCTGCTGCTTGACGTTCGGGTACTTCGACGCCAGCGCGGCCTGCATCTGGGCCTGCTCGGTGAACTGGGCCTGCCCGCTGACCGTCCGGTCGAACCGCAGGTAGTCGAAATAGCCCACCACCTTGTCCCCGGTGCTGACCGCGGACAGGTTCAGCTCCCACATGGCGAAGTCCCGGTAATCCAGGTCCGGCCACAGCTTCGCGATATCCGAGGACGGGATGAGGGTCACCGTTTGCCAGGGGCTCGTCACCGGGACGCGGATGACCCCGCGGTTGCCGTTGGCCACGGCCGAGGACTGCCCGCCGGGGACAAACTGGTAAGACAGCGAGTAGTTGCCCGCCGGGCGCCCCGCCGACCCCGGGTGATAGGAGGTGGTCACCAGCAGCTCCAGGTACCCACGTGACCAACCTGATGCCAGCAGCACGTCCACCAGCAAAGACTGGCCGGTGAGGTTGTCTCGGTAGTTCCACCCGGCCGGGTGGCTGTCCGCGAAATACCCATACGTCGCCGGGCTGGTACTGCTGGACTGGGCCACCAGGTGCAGCGCACCACCGCTAACCGGATCGTTCGGCGAGGAGGGCGTGGTGACGATCCCTCCGGTAGAGGCGGTGGTGTTCGGGCCGCTCTTGACAACCGTCCAATTCCATGCGCCACCCTGCCCGGTGGCTCCCTTCTCCGAGAAGCTGGTGAAGTGGGTCACATCCCGGAAGTTGTTGGCGTCCATGAGGTAGTCGTGGTCGGTCCACCAGCAGACGTCCACCGCGTTCTTCACCGCCTGGAACAGGTGGCCATCCATCGAGCCGTTCTGCTCACTGAACGACGAATGGATGTGCATCGCCATGGAATAGGCGTTCGCACCGGCAGCGTCGACCGCACGGGCCGGTGAGCCCAACGGCAGCCTTGGCACCAGCCCCCGCGGCACACCCACCGCCGCCGCCGCCCCAAGAACTGCGGCACCGTGGAGGAACGTACGCCGCGACAGTCCCGCATGATCATCACACATCGCCCACCGCCCACTCCGGCCTTTGCGGTCACTCTGTGCGCACCTCGCCAACCTCAGGATCTTACGGCCGCAAGGTCTGGCCCAGAGGACCAAGGTCCTTAAATCCGCAAGGCCCACCGCGCCCGCACTGGGGCGGCGCCACGTTCGGCTACCGGTAGCGTTCGCAAGAGTGACCACGCCGGGGCCGCCCACGCGATCATCGAGCGCGAGGCGGTCCCGGTCGCGGAGCGCCATAGTTCAGCTGACGGGGAAGAAGGCCAGCCTCCGGATGCTGGTGTCGCCGTTGACGGTTGACGGGTCGCCGCCCATCCACAGCCCGGCGCTGGTGGCCAGCGACGCCTTCCAGCCCGCGCCGCGGCCGGTATCGGTGGTGTTGTTCCAGGTGCTGATCGCCCTCCCGTAGCCGGGATCGGCCGGATTGACGTCGATGGCGCCGATCCCGTAGTGGTTCTGATCGCCGCTAGCCGAGACCTTCTTGCCATTGATGTAGACCGCGTGGTTGAGGAACTTGTTGTGGCCACCGGTGTAGGCGATGTTGCCGGTGTCCGCGACGGTGAACAGCGAGTCGAACCCGGTCACGTTGACGACCAGCGGGAAGGGGGTGTTCGGGTTGCCGTCGGACTTGAACCGGGAAAAGGCGTCGCACAGGGCGCCGTGCGCGCCGAAGGCGTCGAACCCGCCACCGCCGGTGGCCGCGATGTCGAAAAACGTCCCGGTCGGGTCCCAGTCCACCCCCCGCGCCCAGACGTTCTGGGCACCGCAGTTGGTGTGGGTGCTGGCGTTGAGATTGGTGGGGTCGTTCCAGGAGTTGACCGTCGCGCCGCCACCACTGCTGACGTCGAGCACGGAAACGTCGTGGTGGGAGGCACCGCCCACGGTGGTGAAGTTGCCGACGATCACCGCCTGGGTCTGCTGCGGGTTGATCGCGGCCTGTTCTATCAACGTCGGCACGGCCGTGTTCGTCTGCCCGGAGACGGCGAGCTGGCTGCCCTGCAGCGCGCCGCTGGTGGGGCTGACGAACGCCAGTGCGCTCTGCGCCGCGCCCGCCACCTGGGAGAAGTTACCCTCCAGCCACAGCGACCCGCCGACCAGGTTGAGGTAGTTCACCAGGCACGACCCGCCGCCCTGGCACACGTGAGCGTTGAACGAGGTGAGCGAGCCGCCGGTGGTGATGGCCGCGACACCCTTGCGGCTGGTGCCGGCCGCCCCGGGACCTGAAGCGAACTGGGTGAAGGCACCGGCCACATACACCGTGGTGGAGTTCCCGGCCAGGCCGCTCACGGCCGAGTCAGCGTAGTCGGTTTGCGAGGACTTGTAGAACTGCGGCTTGAAGCTCGTATCGACGGCCCCGGTGGCCGGGTTGAACCGGAACAGGTTGTGGAAACCGCTGATCGTCGTACCGGTCGAGCGGTCGATCACTTTGTCGATGATCCCGCCGACGTACATCCAGCCGCCGATCTGGGCGATCGCAGCGACCTTCCGGCACCCCGTCGAGCCCTTGAGGCAGTCGGTGCCGGGGATCGCCGGCATCAGGTCACTGGCATGATCAGACACCAGCGGAATACCGGTCCCCGCCCCCGCTGCGGCCGGCCAGGCCAGCCCGATAACCGCCACGGCCGCAGCCAGCAGCGCCCCCACTTTCCTCATATGCTCTCCTTGCTCATGACCAGCGTCCCAGGCCGCAGCACCCCGTTTTACGCGCTCTGGAGACGCCACCCCCAGGGTCAGAGTCCGGACCTCATGACCCCTTTTCCGAGTGTGTCACTAATCTGGCGCCAGGTCAGCCCCCGGATACAGGGGTGCGGGCCGTAATGGACGGCGTCATAGCCCACCGGGATGCCGTCCTGGAAGCGTTCCCACTCCCAGACCATCGCGCCGCTGCCGGACGTCGGCGAACTCGAAGGAGTCCCGGCTCCCGGGGCACGTTCATCTGGGGCACTCCTCCTGCTGAGCGCATCCTCAGAGGAGATAGCGGCCACGAACCGCCGTCCCGGTACCAGCTGAGATGCTCGCCGGATTCGCCCTAAGCGGCGAAGGCGGTCACCAGTTCCTTGCAGAAGGCGGGCAGGTCGTCCGGCTTCCGGCTGGTGATCAGCACGTTCGGCCCGGCCGTGCAGACTTCCACCTGGCTGTCGACCCAGGTGCCGCCCGCGTTGCGGATGTCGGTCTGCAGGCTCGGCCATGACGTGAGTGTCCGGCCGCGGACCAGGTCCGCTTCGACCAGGGTCCATGGGGCGTGGCAGATGGCCGCGACCGGCTTGCCCGCCGCGAACATGGACCGGACGAACTGCACCGCTTCGGGCCTGGTCCGCAGCTGGTCGGGGTTGGCCACCCCGCCCGGCAGGACCAGGGCGTCGTAGTCGGCCGGGTCCGCGTCGCGGATGGCCCGGGTCACCGGGAAGGTCTTCGCCTTGTCCAGGTGGTTGTAGGCCTGGACGCTGCCGGGCTCGGGCGCGAGCAGCTCGCGGTGCCCGGCGACGTCCTTGACCGCCTCCCACGGCTCGGTCAGCTCGACCTGCTCGATGCCCTCGTTGGCGGTCATGAATGCGATCCGGCGGCCGGTGAGCTGGTGCGCCATGATGGGAATCCCTACTTCCATGCATTGTCGGATGGGCCAGCCCGGCGACTGCCTGGGCCGTGCCCGCTCGGCCACCCGCTACCCAGCCCGGCGCAGAAGATTCCGCCCAATGACGGTTGCGGTGCGCCGACTCGGCGCAGTGCGCCGATTACGGCCGCGGTGCGCCGAGCCCGGCCAGCGCCCGGAAGACGAGCTTGGGTTCCCAGCCCAGGCCCTGGTACCCGGCGGGCGGGCCGCCGGGCAGCATCTTGACCACGCCGTAGCTGGCCAGGTCCAGGTCACGGCGCGGGCCGTCGCTGGACACCAGGTTGTACCCGGCGAAGGTGAACCAGAAAGCCAGGTCCACGCCCTCGGCTGCGAAGATCTCGGTCAGCTCGGTCAGGTACCGGACCTGCTCCGCCTCATCGCGGACGTAGTCGCCGTCCAGCTGGGGCGAGTCCGCGTCCTTGGCGATAATCGCCCAGCCCATGCCGCCGCGCGCACCCGCCCCCTGGTAGGTGCAGCACCCGTACTCGGTGACCACCAGCGGCCTGCCCTGCCCCACCTGCTTGCGCAGCAGCTCGGCGAAGTTCCCGGCGTTGTCCGCATCCCGGTAGGCGTCCACCGCGGCGATATCGAACGGCGCCCAGTCCACCGGCTCCCAGATCCCGGACGCATACGTGACCGGCCCGCCGAAACGCCGGCGGGCGGCGGTGGCAGTCTCGGCGAGAAAACCGTTCAGCTTGCTGGGCAGGGCAGCGAAGGCCGCCTGCAGTTCCGGGCCCCAGGTGCTCAGCCCGCCGATCCGCTCATAGATCGTGCTGCCGGGCAGGAACCCCTGGTTGAACAGGGTCAGCTCGCACCCGGTGACCAGGACCACGTCGGCGCCGGCCTGACGCAGCTGCTCGGCCCGGTCGGCGCAGTCAGCCAGCAGCGGGGCCAGCTCCTCGGTGGTCAGCTCGCACGGGAACGGGGCGAACCACACCTCCAGCCCGGCCGCGGCCGCGTGCTGGGCGGCGATGCTCAGCCGCTCCGGGTCACCGCCCGAGATGCGCACCGCGGTGCACCCCAGGTCGCGCGCGATGACCCGCATCTCCTGCGCCGCGATGGCCGGGTCGAAGTCCGGCCGGCTGCTGTTGCCGGCCGGGTAGAAGCCGGTGTCGTAGTTGATGCCTGTGCCGCGCATCCGTGGTCAGCCCTTCGTCATCCCAGCTGGCTGGCAGTCCTCGTGGAGGTGGGCACCCGGCTGGCCTGTGCCCGGCTGGCCCGCGGCTGCCTCGGCGCTGATCATCGCGTCCATCGGGGCCGAGGCGACGCCGCTCACCAGGGAGGCCAGCACGATCGTGCCCACGATCAGCACGGTACCCAGCCAGACCATGGTGCCCACGGGCAGGGTGTAGGCGCCGGCCAGCCGGGCCGCGCAGTCGGCCAGCAGGGCCAGCCCCCAGATGACGCTGAACAGGGCTTCGAACCGCCGGAACCGGGCCGATGACGCGGTGAGCCGGTCCCAGGCGGCGGTCCGGTCCGGCTGGCCCTTGGTCAGGAACGGCTTGAGCCCTTCGGACATCAGCGGCCGCCGGGTGGCCACCGAGACCAGGATGGCGACCGCGATCACGCTGCTGACCAGTGAGTCCTTGGCGATCATCGCCCGTGGGTCACCGCTCAGGACGCTGACCACGATGCCTGCCAGGTTGACCGCCAGCATCAGCATGGCCAGCCGGTTCGGGGCGTGCCGGGCCGCCAGGCTGGCCACGGCGCGGACCGCGGGGCTGATGCTGCTGATGACCAGCGCCAGCCACACGCTGGTGCCGAACCCGCTGTGCAGCAGGTAGTAGAGGCCGAGCGGGATGCCGACGTCGATGGCCAGCGGGCGCACGGCGGTCAGCAGGTCCTGCTTGGTGGGAGGTGTCCTCGTGCCCGGTGCCGTAGTCATGAATCTAACTTAGGTCGAACATAAAGATATGTCAAACCTAATCTTGTGTCCGGCCTAAGTACTGACTAGACTGGCCACATGACATCCGGACTGCGCGAGCGCCGTAAGCAGCAGACCCGGCAGGCCATCTCGGACACGGCCACCGCGATGTTCGCGGCCCGCGGCTTCGATCAGGTGACGATCGCCGAGGTGGCCGAGGCGGCGGGCGTGGCCAAGATGACGGTCACCAATTACTTCGCGCGCAAGGAAGACCTGGTCTTCGACCGGGCCGAGGGGATCATCCGGCACCTGGCCGACGTGGTCACCACGCGGGCGCCCGGGGAGAGCATGCTGGCCGCCATCCGGCGGGACTACGCCGAGGCGGTGGCCCGGGCCGACGTCACCCTCGGCCTGTCCAGTCCCGAGTTTGCCCGGATGATCGTGGGCAGCCCGGCGCTGATCAGCCGGGCGCTGGAGATGCTGGATCAGCGCGAGCAGGCGCTGGGGGATGCGATCGCCGCGGAACTGGGCGACGACGGTTCGCAGCCCCGGGTGGTGGCCGCACTGCTCGCCTCGGTGCACCGCGTGCTGTCCGCGGAGGCAACCCAGCGCAGCCTGGCCGGGCAGCCCCGGGCGGAGATCTGCGCCTGGCTGGCCGGCGCGGCCACCGCCGCGTTTGACCTGCTCGAACCCGCCCTGGGCGGCTACGGGGTCCGCCCCGGCTGACCCGGCCCGGTCACCCCGCCGCCCCGCGTCCCGGGCAGCGCGCCCCGATCGGGTCGGCCAATTCGGCCCGCCCGGAATGCGGTGCGGCCAAACATTACGGTTCGCGGACCCCCCAACTGGATTCAGCTGAACCGGCCCCCCGGCTCACTAATGTCGTCCTCGCGGTTCCACACCGCCATGGCCAGGATGCATGGAAAGGGACCTTGGTGAGTACGAGATACGACGGGGCACGACACGTCGGGCTGCGGCCCAGAATGGCGGATCCACAATGAGGCGACGGACAATGGTGGCGGCACTCGGCATTGCCGCAGTCGCCACGGGCGGAGTGCTCGGCGGCGTGCTGGCAGTGGGCGGCGCATCGCCCATCAGCCTGTCGGCCAACGCGCACCGGGCTCACCACATGCCGGTGTCGCACCTGGCCGCGGGCTGGTCGTTCAGCAAGCTCAACAACTCGAACGACCGCACGTTCAACCAGCTGCTGGGCATCAACAACGGTGGCCAGATCGCCGGGTACTTCGGGTCCGGGGCCAAGGGCCACCCGAATAAGGGCTACGTGCTGAACCTGAACGCGCCCGCGTCATACCTGAACGAGAACTTCCCGGGCAGCAAGCAGACCCAGGTCATCGGGATTAATGACAAAGGTGTTACGGTCGGGTTCTGGTCCGCCCAGAATAAGAAGAGCCAGACGAACAACAACTTTGGCTTCTACAGCATGAACGGCCAGTTCCACAGCGTGAACTTCCCGACCAGGAACATGTCCAAGCCGCCGGTCAACCAGCTGCTCGGGGTCAACGACCGCGATGTCGCTGTGGGCTTCTACATGGGTGCGAAGGGCCAGGCCCACTCGTATGAGTTCAGCATCCTGGGCGGCTGGTTCCGCCGGATCAGGATCCCGGGCTCGATGAGCACGACCGCGTCCGGCATCAACAACCACGGTGCCGTGGCCGGCTTCTACACCGGCCGCGGCGGCGTTACCCGGGGTTTCCTGCGCGGCGCGCACGGCCGTGTCATCCGGCTGACGTTCCCCGGCGCCTCCTCGACGATGGCGTTCGGCGTGAACGACTTCGGTGAGGTCGTTGGCACCTACATGACCGGCCAGGGCAACAACGCCAAGTCGTTCGGGTTCACCTGGTCCCGGCGCACCGGGTTCCGCAAGATCAATGACCCGCACGGCCGCGGTGCCACCACCCTCAACGGCATCAACAACGCCGGTGACCTGGTCGGGTTCTTCACCGACCGCACGGGCAACACCGATGGCGTGCTGGTGGCGCGGGGTCACTTCCGGGCCCCGATGGCCACGCCGGTAACCCCCATGCCGACCGCCATGCCGACCGCGCCGGCGCCCACCGCCGGGCCAACGCACTTCTGACCGCTGACCGTCACCCAACAATGTGGTGCGGCCCCGCCACCCGGCGGGGCCGCACCACGCAACTGTGGACATTTGACCCTGCGCCGGTCAGCGGTGAGCAGGCGCCGCCGCACATCCACCACGGAAGCGACGAGGCGACGCAGCGCCTCCGTGGTTCCGGCGCCCCGGCCGCCTACGGTGACAGCGCCGGGACCTGGCCCGCGCTGGCACTGCGGATCACGTGCTTGCGGAACAGTTCGGCCGCGGGCAGCAGGCGGCGCTCCGCGGACCAGGTCAGACACAGTTCACGGACCGCCCCCGGGTCGGTGATCCCGCAGTAGGCCAGCGGCCCGGCCGCGGCCTCGGGCGAGCCGGCCCGCGGCGCGGGCATGATGGCCACGCCCAGGCCCGCCGCCACGAAACCGCGCACCGTGGACAGGTCATCGCCCTCGAACACCACCTGCGGGCGGAACCCGGCCTGCGCGCACAGGGCGTCGCTCTGCTCGCGCAGCGCGGAGGTGCGGCGCAGGCTGACGAACGGCTCCTCGGCCACCTCGGCCAGGCTCAGCCCGGGCCGGCTGGCCAGCCGGTGATCGCGGCCCAGCGCCAGCCGCAGCGGCTCGATCGCGATCAGCCGGGACCGCAGCGCCGGGCTGCGCGCCCGCCGGGTGCCGATCTCCAGGTCGGCCCGGCCGCCGTCCAGCGCGGCCGATTGCAGTTCGTCGCGCACCTGGGTCAGCTGGAACGTGACCCGCGGGTGCGCGGCGCGGAACCCGCGGACCAGGTTGGGCACCAGCCAGGTGCCCAGCGAGTGCTGGAAGGCCAGCGCCACGGTGCCGGTGTCCGGCTCGATGAGCTGGTTGACCGCGGCGATCCCGTCGTCCAGCTGGTGCAGCAGCGCGTCCACGTGCCGCTTGAACACCGCACCCGCATGGGTCAGCCGCAGCGTCCGCCCGTGCCGGCGCAGCAGCGGCGTGCCGATTTGCGTCTCCAGCCGGGCCAGCGCGCGGGACACCCCGGACTGGGTGACCGTCTCCAGCTCGCTGACCTCGGTCACCGTGGTGCCGTCGGCCACCTGCTGGAACCAGCGCAGCGCGTCAGTGTCCATATCCATGACCCTAGGTCATGGATATCTCGCCTTCAATTTGCAATACGCATTATTCTCCCGCACCGGCACCCCGCCCGCGTGGGCCGCCGGGCCAGCGCCAGTCGCGAAGATTGCGGTTCCCGCTTCACAAGTAGCCGGGGCCTTTGCGGAGAATAGCCTTGCCGTTGCGGTGAGCGCGGCGGCCACCACGACATGGCCGTGGCCCGGTCCTGGATCGGCCCGCACTGTCGGCGAGGAGAAACTGAGATAGGGAGGTCGGATGGCTGAGCAGCCGGTGGCGGTCGTCGGGGGGCGGGTAGTGCCGGTCACCGGGGAACCGATCGACGGCGGGACGGTTCTCCTCAGCGGCGGCCGGATCGAGGCGGTCGGCGGCGCGGATTCGGTGCCGGTACCCGGGGGCGCCCGGGTCATCGACGCGGCGGGCAGCTGGGTGCTGCCCGGGTTCATCGAGGCGCACGGGCACGTCGGTGTGCACGAGGAAGGCGAGGGGTGGGCCGGCCAGGACACCAACGAGATGACCGAGCCGGTCACCGCGCAGGTGCGGGCGCTGGACGCGATCAACCCGGCGGACATCGGGTTCCGTGACGCGATCATGGGCGGGGTGCTGGCGGTCAACATCAACCCGGGCTCGGGCAACGCGATCGGCGGCCAGACGGTCGCGGTGAAGTGCTGGGGCCGGACCGTCGATGAGATGGTGCTGCGCGAGCCGTCCGGGATGAAGTCAGCGCTGGGCGAGAACCCGAAGCGGGTCTACGGGGAGCAGCAGAAGATGCCGAGCACCCGGCTGGGCACGGCCGCGGTGATCCGCAGCGCACTGGTGGCCGCGGCCAACTACCAGCAGCGGCTGGACGCCGAGCAGGCCAAGCCGGAGGGCGAGCGCAAACCGGTGGACCGCGACCTGAAGCTGGAAGCGCTGGGCCGGGTGCTGCGCCGGGAGATCCCGTGGCGCCAGCACTGCCACCGGGCCGACGACATCGCCACCGCGCTGCGGATCGCCGCCGAATTCGGTTACGACCTGGTGATCGACCACGGCACCGAGGCGCACCTGCTGGCCGACATCATCGCCGCCCGGAACATCCCGGTGGTCCTGGGCCCGCTGATCACCAGCCGGTCCAAGGTCGAGGTGCGCAACCGCTCGCTGGCCAACCCGGCCCGGCTGGCCCGGGCTGGGGTGACGTTCGCGCTGACCACCGATCACCCGGTGGTGCCCATCAACTTCCTGGTCTATGAGGCGGCCATGTCGGTACAGGAAGGCCTGGACCCGGACACCGCCCTGCGGGCGCTGACCATCAACCCGGCGCGGATCGCGGGCATCGACGGGCGGCTCGGCTCGCTGGAACCGGGCAAGGACGCCGATCTGGTGATCTGGTCGGGTGACCCGCTGGACCAGCGCAGCCGGGTCCAGCGCGCGCTGATCAGCGGGGTGGAAATTTACACCGCCGCCAACGGGGAACCGAGCTTCGCCGAGCAGTTCCCCGAACAATGACGCCGGCCCGGCCGGCGTTAGCGTGGCAGCATGACTGCCGAACCTGTGAACCTGACGGCGGCGCTGGCGTCCTTCGACGAGGTGTACAGCCCGCGCATCGTGACCAGGATGAACGACTACGACGTGCGCGTCGCGCACGTCAGGGGCGAGCATGTCTGGCACGTCCACGAGCACACTGACGAGTTCTTCCTGGTCCTCGACGGCCGGTTCGACGTGGCCTTGCGCGGCCCGGACGGCCAGGTCCGCACCGTGGAACTGGGCCGTGGCGACACGTTCGTGGTGCCCCGGGGCACCGAGCACAAGCCGTCGTCGCCGGGCGGGTCGATCCTGATGTTCGAGCCATCCGGCACGTCGAGCACCGGGGACCGGCACCAGGGCGAGATCCCGGACCATGTGGACAGCACGACCGGGCACACGCTGGGCTAGCAGTTCCCCCGGCCGGGACCATCCTTAGCCGCTCCCGGCCGGAGGGAAGACCAGCGGCAGGTGGTCGATGCCCACCAGGCCGGCCGGCCAGCCGACCCGGGGCACGGTGCCCGGCGCGAGCGTGTACTCGGGTATCCGCCGGTGCCATTCCTCCAGCGCCACCCGCATCTGCATCCGGGCCAGATGCGAGCCCAGGCAGCGGTGCGGCCCGGCACCGAAAGCCAGACTGTGCTCCTGGCGGCCGAACTCGATCACGTCCGGGTCCGGGTGCCCGGCCGGGTCCCGGTCCGCCACCGCCAGGCAGACGTGCACCGTGCACCCGGCCGGGATGAGGTGACCGGCCAGTTCCACGTCCTGGGTGGCCACCCGCGGCACGAACACCACCGGCCCGTCGAAGCGGAGCAGTTCCGTCACGGCCGCCGGGATCACCGCCGGGTCGGCGGCCAGCTGCCGCCGCAGCTCCGGCTGCCCGGCCAGCGCGGCGAACGCCGTGCTCAGCGCGGAGGTCACAGTTTCCAGGCCGGCCAGCACGAACAGGAAGGACAGCCCGTAGATCTCCTCGTCGGTGAGCCGCTCCGCACTGGTGTCCGCCAGCAGCTGGCCGAGCAGGCCCGCGGTGTCCCCGTCGCGCCGCCGCTGCGCGATGTGCTCGACGAGGTACTCATACAGTTCCGCGCCCAGCCGGATCCCCCGCTCGGACCAGGTCTCCCCGCCCGGGTCGGCCTGCAGCGACAGCAGGCCTTCCTTCCAGGCCAGCAGCCGGTCCCGGTCCGCCAGTGGCAGCCCGAACAGGGTCAGGAACACCTGGGCGGGCAGCGGTACCGCCAGCTCGGTGACCAGGTCACACTCACCACGGCCGGCGAAGTCGTCGATCAGCTGGCCGGCCAGCGCGCGCACCTGCGGCAGCCAGGCGGCGGTACCCCGCGGGCTGAGGAACGGGTGCAGGATCCGCCGGTAGCGGGTGTGCTCCGGGGCGTCGAAGGCGATGGGGACCAGCGGCAGCGGGCTGCCCACGGCAAACGCCTGCCGGGAGGAGAACAGCCCGGGGTGACGCAGCGCGAACTCCACGGCGTCCCGGTCGACCAGGATCAGCGCGCCGAACCGGGTCTCGATGACCGGGCCGGCCTCGCGGAGCATGCGGTACGCGGCGGTCCGGTCCTCGGCCATCGGCAGCTGGTCCAGGCGCAATACTGGAACCGACCGGGCGGCCCGCGTTTTGTCCATGTGTGTCCCCTGCCCCGCCGGGGCAGCGGGGAATCCGGGGAAGGGCCGGCCCGGCTGCCGCGTTGCGTACATCAGGGGATCTTCCGCCGCACAGGCGTGGCGGACAGCACACGGAGGAGAGGGTAACTGTGGCACTGCCGCCAGATTCCACACCCAAGTTCCAGGACTACGCCCGCCCGGAGATGCTGGTCAGCACGGAGTGGGTGGCCGAGCACCTGGGCGACCCCGGCCTCGTAGTAGCGGAATCCGATGAGGACGTGCTGCTGTATGAGACCGGGCACATCCCCGGTGCGGTGAAGCTGGACTGGCACACCGAGCTCAACGACCCGGTGACCCGTGACTACGTGGACGGCACCGGGTTCGCCCGGCTGATGTCGGAGAAGGGGATCAGCCGGGACACCACGCTGGTGCTGTACGGCGACCGGAACAACTGGTGGGCGGCGTACGCACTGTGGGTGTGCAGCCTGTTCGGGCACCCGGATGTCCGGCTGCTGGACGGCGGGCGGGCCAAGTGGATCGCGGAGGGCCGGCCGCTGAGCACCGAGGTCCCGGAGCGGCCGCGGACCGAGTACCCGGTCATCGAGCGGGACGACCAGCACGCCCGGGCCTTCCGCGACCAGGTCAAGGCGCATCTCGGCCAGCCCATGATCGACGTGCGCTCGCCGGGCGAATACAGCGGCGAACTGCTGCACATGCCCGACTACCCGCAGGAAGGCGCGCTGCGTGGCGGGCACATCCCCGGCGCGCGGAACATCCCGTGGGCCCGCGCGGCCGCCGAGGACGCGACGTTCCGCGGCCGGAAGGAACTCGAGGCCATCTACGCGGGTGAGGCCGGGCTCGGCCTGGACGACGACGTGATCGTCTACTGCCGGATCGGCGAGCGGTCCAGCCACACCTGGTTCGTGCTGTATCACCTGCTCGGCTACCCGAAGGTGCGGAACTACGACGGCTCGTGGACCGAGTGGGGCAACAGCGTGGCCGTGCCCATCGCTCAGGGAGACCAGCCGTGACGACCGGCACGCTGAGCCCGCAGCTGCAGGACATCGTGGACGATTTCGACGCCGTCGCGGGCCAGGACAAGCTCCAGCTGCTGCTGGAGTTCTCGGCCGAGCTCCCGCCGCTGCCCGCCCGGTACGCGGAGCACCATGAGCTGCTGGAGCCGGTGCCGGAGTGCCAGTCACCGCTGTTCCTGGCGGTCGAGGTGGCCGACGACGGCATCGTGCACCTGTTCTTCGAGGCGCCGCCGGAAGCCCCGACCACCCGTGGCTTTGCCAGCATCCTGCGCACCGGGCTGGACGGGCTGACCGCGCCGGAGATCCTGGCCACCCCGGCCGAGTTCACCACCGCGCTCGGCCTTCAGGACCTGGTCAGCCCGCTCCGGCTGCGCGGCATGGCCGCGATGCTGGCCCGGATCAAGCGCCAGGTCCAGGCGCAGACCAGCTGACGGCCGCCCGCCCGGTGCAGCCGCGGGCGGCCAGTCGCCATGTGCAGCCGCGGGCGGCCAGTCGCTGACAGCCGCCCACCCGGCTCAGCACATGGGGCGGTGGCCAGCGACCCCAGCCCGCCTGCCCGCCCATAAGAAGGCATCAGGCTGGGGCAGGCACACGCCCCCACATATGCCAGTCCGCGTCGGTGGAGTGACCGTATGACCTCCAGACAGACGCAGGCGGCGGGCTCGGGTGGCGTAACCCCCCCGGACAGACGCAGGCCGCAGGGCTGGAGTGACCCATAAGGCGCCGCCCACAACCCCGCACCTACCTCCTATGCGTTGTTGCAAGTAAGTTGCAGTAACCCTAGGCTGCTGCCAGCAGGCCCCGACAGGAAGGTGCCCACGGATGGCTGACGTGCGTGCCCGGATGACCCGGATCCGCGACGGGCTGACGCCCCGTGAGTGGGCCCGGGCGGGCGCGATGGTGGCCACGGTCATCGGGCTCAACGTGGCAGGCTGGCTGATGCTGGCCGCCGCGGTCAGCGGGCACTACCACATCACCAGCAAAGAGATCTTCGGGTTCGGGACCGGCATCCTGGCCTACACGCTGGGCATGCGGCACGCGTTCGACGCCGACCATATCGCGGCCATCGACAACACCACCCGCAAGCTGGTCAGCGACGGCAAACGGCCGCTGTCGGTCGGCTTCTTCTTCTCGCTGGGCCATTCCTCGATCGTGTTCGTGCTGGCGCTGCTGCTGAACTTCGGTATCCGCGCCCTGGACGACCAGGTGCGCAACAACAGCTCGGCCCTGCACAACGTGACCGGGATCGTCGGCACCACCGTCTCGGGCACGTTCCTGTACCTGCTCGCGGCGATCAACGTGGTCATCCTGGTCGGCATCGTCCGGGTGTTCCGGGAGATGCGGACCGGCCGGTACAACGACGAGCAGCTGGAAGAGCAGCTGAACAAGCGCGGCCTGATGAACCGGATCTTCGGCCCGCTCGGCCGCCGGGTGGACACGCCGTGGAAGATGTACCCGATCGGCCTGCTGTTCGGCCTGGGTTTCGACACCGCGACCGAGGTCGCCCTGCTGGTGCTCGCGGGCAGCGCGGTGGTCTCCGGGCTGCCGTTCTACGCGATCCTGTCGCTGCCGATCCTGTTCGCCGCGGGAATGTGCCTGTTCGACACGGCCGACGGGTGCTTCATGAACTTCGCCTACGACTGGGCCTTCGCCCGCCCGGTGCGCAAGGTGTACTACAACCTCACGATCACCGGGCTGTCGGTGTTCGTCGCGTTCTTCATCGGCACCGTGGAGATCCTCAGCCTGATCAGCCAGGAGTACCGGCTCAGCGGCGGCTTCTGGTCCTTCATGGGGAAGTTCGACATCAACAAGGCCGGCTTCGTCATCGTCGGCGTCTTCGTGCTCACCTGGGCCATCGCCCTGGCCATCTGGCGCTTCGGCAAGATCGAGCAGAAGTGGGACCTGGCCGCCCAGGCCAACGGCAACGACTAGGTCGTCCCGCTCGATCATGAGGCAGGGTGGCGCGGTCAGATGCTGATTGACGCGGCATCGATGGTGCCCAGGTAGACGCGCACGCGCTGGCCGCGACGGATGGCCATGGGTGGACACCCTGAGACGGCCAGAAGATGGGTGAACTCGCCGATGCATCCGCGTGCCTTCGCTCCTAGCGTCGGCAGTAACCCGAAGATGCCGGGGCGAAGGCGGGGCTGCGGAACGCATCCGCGCGCGGGCCGAGCAGAGGAGATGGAAGATGCCGAAGGTATCGAAACAGAGCGCCACGCAGGTCGAAGATCACGGCCCAGTGCAGGACCGGCACGGGGAGGTCGGCGGCTACACGGTCAATTTCGTGTCGTTCCGCCAGGACGTTGACGGAACCCCGCTGCTCAAGGGGCTGCCAGGCGACAGCTGCGACTGCCCGCACTGGGGATATGTGCTCAAGGGCAAGCTGACCCATCGTTTCGCCGACCATGACGAAGTCGCCGAAGCCGGCGACGCGTTCTACACTCCGCCCGGCCACATACCGCTGGCCGCGGCCGGTACGGAGTTCGTCCAGTTCAGCCCTAGCCTGGAGCTGCAGGCGGTCGCGGCCGCGATGGTGAAGAACATGCAGGAGGCGCAGCGCGCCTGAGCGCGCGCTTGCGGGGCCGCGCCGCAGGCCATCCAGGATCTGCTCCCGCCCTGGGACCCATCCAGGATCTGCTCCCGCCCTGGGACCCATCCAGGATCTGCTCCCGCCCTGGGCCCGGCCTTGGCCGGCCTAGCCCGGGCGACCCGCCGATGGGCCCGGATCTGCGGCGGGCGGGACCGGCCCGGCCTCGGCTACCTGCTTGAGTACCTGAAGCCGTTCCGCCCAGCTGGCCGCGAGCGAGGTCATCCAGGAGGCCGTGGCCACCAGCCGTTCCGGGCGGACGGTGAACACCACCTCGCGCCCGTCCCGGCGCCGGGTGACCAGCTCGGATTCCTCCAGGATGGCCAGGTGCTTGACCACCGCCTGCCGGGTCACCGGCAGCTGGCCGGCCAGGGCCGTGGCGCTGGCCGCCGCCCGGTCACCGAGCAGCTCCAGCAGCTGCCGCCGGGTCGGGTCGGCCAGCGCCACGAACACCGCGTCAACGGCGCCAGCCGCCGGCGCGCTCATGCCGGCTGCTCCTCCGCCCGCTTGACCAGGCTGGCCAGCTCGCTCTCCCAGCCGCTGGTGTTGCCCTTCCACGCGGCCTGGCGCACCTCGTCGGGCACGTCCAGCGCGGCGAACCCGCTCTCCACCACGGTCACGGTGACCGCGTCACCAGCTTCGGCCACGAAGAACTCGACCAGCGTGGTGTTGCCCGGGACCAGGTCCGCGCCCGGGTCCTGGCTGGCCCAGCGGAACGCCGCGTAGGCCGGCGGCCGCATGTCCACCACCTCGACCGGGAACCGCCCCCACTTGGCCGACTCCCGGACGACCCGGTGGCCGATGGTCCGGTCCGGCGGCTCCTCAGACGTGCTGGGCACCCACCAGCCGGGCGTGCTGACCAGGTCCCACACCCGGTCCAGGGGCGCGTTGATGGTGACCCGCTGCTCGATCCGGTCCTGCATGATTCCCTCCTCGGCACCGCTCTCTTGCAACTCCAAGGTTGCACATGAAGTCAGAGAGTGCAACCCTTTGGTTGCAAGAGACAGCCGGCCCGGCTACGACGGCGGGGAACCGGGGTGGCTCCAGCGGGATTCGATCTTGCCGAACCGCCACACCGCGAGGGCCACCGCCCACACCACGACGAACAGCGCGGCGATCGTGAACCCGGCCTTGTTGATATCGAAGCCGGCCATGAAATCCCAGAACCCGCCGTGCAGGTGCAGCTCGCCGGTGAGCAGGCCGAGGATCTCCACGGTGCCGATGAGGAAGGCGGCGGCGATGGACAGCCCGGTGATCACGAGGTTGTAGTACACCTTGCGCACCGGGCGGGCGAAGGCCCAGCCGTAGGCGAAGTTCATGAAGCAGCCGTCGAGCGTGTCGAACAGCGTCATCCCGCCCGCGAACAGCAGGGGCAGTGCGAGCACGGCATACAGCGGCAGGTGGGAGGTGGCCGCGTAGACGGTGGCGGTCAGCAGCACCACCTCGGTGGCGGTATCGAACCCGATGCCGAAGACCAGGCCGACGAAGAACATCTGGCCGGTGTGGTTGATCGAGCGCATGAAACGGCCGAAGAACCGGTACATCAGCCCGCGGGCCTGCAGCTGGCGCTCCAGCTCCTGCTCGTCATAGGTGCCGCGGCGCATGCCGCGGAACACCCGGCCGATGCCGACCAGCACGATCAGGTTGAGGATCGCGATCAGGTAGAGGAAGCCCGCGGCCATGAGCGTGCCAGCCAGCCCGCCGAGCGTCTCATAGGCGGAATCGGGGTTGACCACGGCACCCAATACGGCCTTGGCCGCGAACGCGATCGCGAAGCCGACCACGAGCATGATCGTGGAGTGGCCGAGGGCGAAGAAGAACCCGGTGGCCAGCGGCCGCTTGCCATCCGCCATGAGCTTGCGGGTCACGTTGTCGATGGCCGAGATGTGGTCCGCGTCGAACGCGTGCCGCAGGCCGAGCGTCCACGCGGTGACAGCCACCCCGATCCCGACGCCGAGCTTCGCGTACTGGAAATCGTGCGGCAGCACGCTGAACACGAAGATCCCCCACCCGGCCGCGTTCAGGACCAGGATGACGGCGGCCATGGCGCCGAGACGGCCCCGCTCCCGCGGCCGCAGCGAGCTGGCCGCAGACCGGAGCCGGCCGGCCGTGCTGTCCAACGTCTCATCCTCCTCGGGATGCCCGGAGGACAGACGGGTGCCGCACCGGCGGCCGAACCGCCCTTCCGCCGAGGACTGGATCCGTGGATGCCGCGGCAGGCGACCGGGCTCGTCCCCATCACCGTGCGGCGGTGGGGCTTCACCGTTGCGGGACAGCGCCGGGCTCATACCGGACTTCGCTGCCGGGGGCATCACCGCGGCCAGGCGGCCGTGGCCATGCCACCCTAGGGGCCGCCCGGGCGCAGCGTCAAACCTGCATAGATCTGCAGGTGTGCAGGCGTGTGGCAGACTGGGGCACATGCACCTGATCCCCGCGGACCGCGCCGGCCAGCCGGTGATTGACGGGCACCGGGCCTGCGACGCCCTGGCCGCGCTGGGCCATGTGGAGCTGATCGAGGCCTGGGCCGGCCGGTTCGCCCTGCTGGCTGACCCACGGCGGCTGGCCCTGGTGGTCTGCATCAACGGAGCGGGCCCGATCAGCGTGACCGATCTGGCCGTGGCCACCGGGATGAACGCCACGGCCGTGTCCCAGGCGCTGCGGCTGCTCCGGGCGGCCGGGATGGTGGCCGCCCACCGCGACGGGCGGGTCATCCGGTACACGCTCACCGACCCAGCGGTGGCCGCGCTGCTCGCGCACCTCCCAGCCGGCTAGCTGTACCGGGCCAGCCAGCGGGGCCAGGCGCCTGGCGGCCCCTCTCGCCGCCGCAGACCATGATCGTGGTCAGTCTGCGTCAGCTGGTGACACAGACTGACCACGATCATGAACGGGGCGTGTGGGTGGTGGGCAGCGGTTGGTGGCGCCGGGTGGGGCCAGGACGCGGGAGCCGGCGCGGGGGAACGCTCCGCGGCAGGCCGCGTAGGGTGGCCCTATTCCGGACCCCGGCGCCCAGCAAGGAGGAGAACACGTGGACGAGCAGCAGGCACGAACCCGGCTGCGGGCCGAGCGGGCCGAGGTGCAGCGGCTGCTTGCGGACACCGAGGGGGCGGGCCGCGAGGACCGGGCGAGCGAGGACGAGAAGGGTGAGGACATCGACGACGCCGCCCAGCCGCTGTCCGCCGAAGGCGAGGACGACGCGATCGCGGAGAGCCTGCGGGCCCGGCTGGCCGCGATCGGCCGGGCCGAGCAGCGGCTGGCCGACGGGACCTACGGGCGGTCGGTGCGCAGCGGGCAGCCGATCCCGGACGCCCGGCTGGAAGCCGACCCCGCGGCGGAGCTCACCGTCGAGGAGGCCGCCGAACAGGCCAGGCGGTAGTCCCGTGGACCCCGGCGGTAGTCCCGCGGACCCGGCGGTAGTCCCGCGGACCCCCGGCGGTAGCCGCGGACCGCGGGACGGGCCCTAACCGTCGAGATGCTGCGGCAGGCCGAACCGGCTGAACAGGCTGGCGTCGGTGGCGATGAAATGGTGGATGTGACTGATCCGGCCGCCGGCGATCTCCGGCACCTGGATGCACCAGGGCTCCAGCCCGGTCCCGTCCTCGGCCGGCTTGTACTGGCCGAACCCGGGCATCCCGTTGGCCACCACCGGGACCATCACCGACCCGCGGCAGCCGCTGCCAAAACCCAGGTACCAGCCGCGCAGCTCGCCCCGGCCGCGCAGCCACATCTGGTACGGCGGCATCGAGATGCTGGCGTCCTCGTGCAGCAGCTCGACGAGCCGGTCGATGTCGTAGCGCTGGAACGCGTCCACGTAGCTGGCCAGCAGCTCGCGCTCGGCTTCCGGCAGGCCGGCCGGTGACTCGGCCGCTTCGGCGGCGTCGCCGGTAGCCTGCCCGCTGGCGGCCATCGTGGCCCGGGCCCGCTGCAGCGCGCTGTTGACCGACACCACCGTCGTGTCGAGCAGCTGGGCCACCTCGGCCGCCTGCCAGCACAGCACCTCGCGCAGGATGAGCACCGCGCGCTGCCGGGGCGGCAGGTGCTGCAGCGCCGCGACGAAGGCCAGCCGGATGCTGTCCCGCAGCACCGCCCGGCCGGCCGGGTCGGTGTCGGCCGGCACGGCGGGCTCACCGGGAATCGGCTCCAGCCACGCCGCCTCGGGCAGCGTGGCCACCGGTGGCGTGGTCGCGGGCACCGGAGCGGACAGGTCCATCGGCAGCGCCCGGCGCTGGCGGCTGCGCAGCATGTCCAGGCATACGTTGGTGGCGATCCGGTAGAGCCAGGAGCGCAGGGCCGAGCGGCCCTCGAACCGGTCGAAGGCCTGCCAGGCCCGGACCATCGTCTCCTGCACGGCGTCGTCCGCGTCGTGGGCGGACCCGAGCATCCGGTAGCAGTAGCCGGTCAGCTCGCCGCGGTACAGCTCAAGATCTCTGGTGGCAGTGTCGGTAGCGGCGGTCCCGCTCACGATCCCTCCCCGTCCTCGGTAATTCGAACCTATCCACCCGCAGCCAGTCCGGCGAACCGCGGGGCTTCCCCCCGTGCTCCGCAGTGTGCCAGGGGGTGCCGACAATCCGTCCTCCGTTACGCTCACCGTGTGCGCATTGCCTGGCCAGCCGGCTGATCACGGGCGCGCCTGTCCGGCAGGGAAGAACATGGCGAGTCAGCAGGACGGGCCGGAGCGGCCGGTGGGCATCCGTGACGTCGCCCGGGCGGCCGGGGTGTCGGTCGCCTCGGCCAGCTTCGCGCTCAACGGCCAGCCGGGCGTGGCCGACGACACCAGGCAGCGCATCGTCGCGGCCGCGCAGGAACTCGGCTACCGGGCCAACCCGCAGGCCCAGGCGCTGCGCCGGGGCCGCACCACCACCTACGGGTTCGTGGTCCGCAACTTCGCCAACCCGTTCTTCCTGGAGGTGCTGAGCGGGGCCGAGGAGGTGGCCGGGGAGGCGGGCGCCACGCTGATCGTGCTGGATTCGCGCTACTCACTGGAGCGCGAACGGCGGCATCTGCAGGAGATGGCCGCCCAGCGGCTGGCCGGGCTGGCCATCGCCCCGGTCGGCACCGGGGAGTCGATCCAGCTCTGGCATGACCTGCGCCCGGGTGCCCCGGTGGTCGCGGTGAACGCGTCGGTAGCCAGCGTCCCCGGCGTGTGCCGGGTCCACCCGGACAACCGCGCCGCGGTCGAGCTGCCCATGCGGCGGCTGGCCGCGCTCGGGCACACCTCGGTGGCCTTCCTGTCGGCGCCGCGCCGGCTGATGGCCGACCCGGACCGGCTGCAGCACTTCCGGCAGCTTAGCCGCGAGCTCGGCCTGTGCGGCAGCGTCATGTACTCCCCGCTGACCCTGGCCGACGTGCAGCAAGCGGCCCGGCGGGTGCTGGCCCGGGCCGACGCCCCGACCGCGATCGTGACCAACTCGGACTACACCGCGCACGGGGTCTACAAGGCCGCCCGGGAACTCGGCCGCCAGGTCGGCCCGCAGGTATCCGTGGTCGGTCACGACGACCTGCCCACTTCTGAGCTGCTGGACCCGCCGCTGGCCACGATCTGGCTGGACCGGCGGGAAATGGGCCGGGCGCTGATGCGGCGGCTGCTCGGGCAGGTCCCGGCGGATGACTACGTCGCCCCGGTCGAGCTGATCGGCCGGGCGTCGCTGCAGACTCCGGTGCCGCGCCCGGTGGGCAGGTCAGCCGCCCGATGAACATGAGCTGGCGGGCACGCCTCAACTCGGTAACGAGTCTTGACACCCCATCGGCGGCTACGTCACCATACCGACAAAACTAAACGTTTAAGGTTTTGCCGGGAACTGTTCGCAGGGGGGTCGTGCGGGCCTCCTCAGTGTTACTGCGCCCGGGCTCTTTGTGTGCCATCGGCTTGCTCAAAGTGCGGAAAGCCAAACAGGAGGCATTTTCGTGAGATCTGCGTACCGTTTTATCCTGACCGGGGTCGCGGCGTCGGCGCTGCTGGCCGCCGGATGCTCGTCGAACTCCTCGTCAGGTTCTAGCGGCGGGACCAACTGGGCCACGGTCACCTCGGCATCAGCCGGCGGTGGAATGAGCAAGCTCGTTGCCGCAGCCAAGAAAGAGGGCACGCTCAACGTCATCGCCCTGCCGCCAACCTGGGCGAACTACGGCACGATCCTCAAGGACTTCACCGCGAAGTACGGAATTAAGATCAACTCGGCCAACCCGAGTGGCACCAGCCAGCAGGAAGTCAATGCCATTAAACAAGAGAACGGCACAGCCGCAGCGCCCGATGTGGTGGATGTTGGCCAGGCCGTCGCGCTGACCAACACCAGCCTGTTCACCCCGTACAAGGTGAGCACCTGGTCAGCCATCCCGGCCGCGCAGAAGGACGCTAACGGCCTCTGGTACGAGGACTATGGCGGCTACATGGCCATCGGCTACTCGAGCAAGTTCGGGACGATCACCTCGCTGAACCAGTTGCTCCAGCCGAAGTTCAAGAATGCGGTCGCCCTGAACGGCGACCCAACCTCCGCCAACGCCGGGCTGAACGGCGTGATGCTGGCCAACTTGCTGTCCGGCGGAACACCCAGCGACATCGCCAAGGGCGTGGCGTTCTTCCACAAGCTCAAGCAAGCGGGTAACTTCAGCGCGGTGTCAGCCACCGGTGCCACCATCAAGGCCGGCACCACCCCGGTCGTGTTCAACTGGGACTACCTCAACCTGCCCAGCTACGTCGGCGTGTCCAACTGGAAGATCTTCGTGCCGCCGGGCGTCCCGCTGGGCGGCTACTACACGCAGGCCATCAACAAGAGCGCGCCGCACCCGGCCGCGGCCCGGCTGTGGGAGGAGTTCCTGTACTCCCAGGCCACCGGAGGTGGCCAGAACCTGTGGCTGCAAGGTGGCGCGCGCCCGGTCGAGCAGCTGGCGATGGCCAACAATGGGAGCATCGACAAGTCAGCCGCGGCGAAGCTGCCCGCGATCTCCGGCACGCCGATATTCCTGAGCCAGAGCCAGGCCACCGGCGCGGCCACCTACCTCTCGGCCAACTGGCAGCAGGCCATCAAATAGCGAGGGACTGTGACCGTCGCACCAACCATGGAAGCCGGCGCCCGGCCCGCGAGGGCCGGGCGCCGGCGGCTTACGGCTCCCGCCTGGGTCGGCACCGTGCCGTTCCTCGGCTACGTGGGGGTCTTCCTGCTGCTGCCGACCGGGATCGTGGTGTACAACGCGTTCCGGAACCCGAACGGGCAGTTCCAGCTGGCCGGGCTCAAGGCGCTGGGCAGCTCGGCGGTGCGCAGCTTCTTCGTCGGCTCACTGGAGCTGGCCCTGATCTCGTCGCTGGTGGGGGTGGTGTTCGGCGCGATCTTGGCGTATGCCGTGGCGTCCGGGAACCCAGACGGCGCGGTGCGCCGCCTGTACCTGGTGGTCTCGGGGGTACTGGCCCAGTTCGGCGGGGTCACCCTGGCGTTCGCGTTCCTGGTGCTGATCGGCCCCATCGGCCTGCTGTTCCACGCCAGCTGGTACCAGAACTTCCCGTGGGGCATCACGGTGATCTACGCCTACTTCCAGATCCCGCTGATGGTGCTGGTCTTCATGCCCGCGATCGATGGGCTCAAGGTGCAGTGGCGGGAGGCGTCGGAGAGCCTGGGCGCGTCGGCCTGGCAGTACTGGCGGCACGTGGGTGCCCCGCTGCTGGCCCCGGCCTTCCTCGGGTCCCTGCTGCTGCTGTTCGCCAACGCGCTGTCGGCCTTCGCGACGATCGAGGCCTGGGAGAACCAGATCGCCTACATCGTGCCGCAGCAGATCAGCACGGTCCTCAACAGCGAGGTCGGGCTGGCCAACGTCAACGAGGGCGACGTACTCGCCCTGGGCATGGTGATCCTGGTGGCCATCGTCATGACGGCATACGCGCTGGTGCAGCGCCGGGCGGCACGATGGCTGCGGTAACGTCCCTCGGCGAGACGCCGCTGGAGGCCCCGGCGCCCCGCCAGCGTGGCATGCAGGCCAGCCGCCGCCGGAAGCTGAATCTGTTCCGCTACATCGCCTTCACGGTATTCGGGCTCTTCTTCCTGCTGCCGTTCCTGGCGCTGATCCGGTTCTCGCTGGAGGGGAGCAAGCTCGGCACGTGGTCGGTCACGCCCTGGACCCAGATCGTCTCCTACCCGGGCCTGCTGAGCGCGGTCGAGATCACCCTGGAACTGGCCGTCATCACCTGCGTGGTGATGCTGGTGCTGCTGGTGCCGACCATGGTCTGGGTCCGGCTGCGGGTGCAATGGATCAGCCGCACCATGGAGTTCCTCTGCCTGCTACCGCTCACCATCCCCGCGATCGTCCTGGTCGTCGGCCTCGCCCCGATCTACAACCAGATACGGCACTACCAGCTATCCGCGCTCCAGCTGTTCTGGGCGTACGTGATCCTGGCGCTGCCCTACGCCTACCGCGCCCTCGCGAGCGGGCTCGGCGCGATAGACGTCACGACCCTGTCCGAGGCCGCCCGGAGCCTCGGGGCCAGCTGGTTCACCGTGATCGTCCGGGTGATCGTGCCGAACATGCGGCAGGCGATCCTGAACGCCGTGCTGCTGACCGCGGCCCTGGTACTCGGCGAGTTCACGATCGCCTATCTGCTCCTGTACACCAACCTCCAGGTAGCGCTGTACGCCATCAGCCGGGAGACGCCCAATGCCGGGGTGCTCTTCTCCACCTCGACCGCAGCGCTTCTGTTCGCTTTCATCTTGCTTCTGATCCTGTCCTATGTCGGCCGCCGCCGCGGCGGCCGGGGATGAGGTAGCGCAGTGACTTCTCCGGTGACCAGAACGAAGGACGGCACCGCCAGGAGCGCGGTCGAAGTCCGGATGGAAGGGCTGACCCGCCGGTACGGCCCGGTCACCGCGCTGGACGGCCTCGACCTGACCCTGCACCCCGGTGAGCTGGTCGCCCTGCTCGGCCCGTCCGGCTGCGGCAAGACCACGACGCTGCGGCTGCTGGCCGGGCTGGAGGACGCCGACGAGGGCCGGATCACCGTGGCCGGCCGGGACGTCACCCACGTGCCCGCCAGCAAGCGGGACATGGGCATGGTGTTCCAGGCCTACTCGCTGTTCCCGCACATGACCGTGCAGCAGAACGTCGCGTTCGGGCTCCGGCTGCGCCGGGTGGCCAAGGACGAGCGGGACCGGCAGGCACTGGAAATACTGGATCTGGTCGGGCTGTCCGAGCAGGCCGGCCGGTACGCTCACCAGATCTCCGGCGGGCAGCAGCAGCGGGTCGCGCTGGCCCGCGCGCTGGCCATCGAGCCCCAGGTGCTGCTGCTCGACGAGCCGCTGTCCGCGCTGGACGCCAAGGTCCGGGCGCAGCTGCGGGACCAGATCCGGCGGATCCAGCTGGAGGTCGGCATCACCACGCTGTTCGTTACGCACGACCAGGAGGAGGCGCTGGCCATCGCGGACCGGGTCGGCGTGATGCGCAACGGGCGGCTGGAGCAGCTGGCCCCGCCCACCGAGGTGTACAGCCGCCCGGCTACCGCGTTCGTGGCCGAGTTCGTCGGCCTGACCAACCGGCTGGCCGGCACGGTCAGCGGGACCGTGGTCACCGTGCGCGGCCGCGACCTGCCGCTGGTCGATCAGTCCACCCCGCCCGGGCCGGTCACCGCGCTGGTCCGGCCGGAGGCGGTGACACTGGCCGCGGACTCGGCGGCCGAGTCCGGGCCGCTGACCGGCACCGTGATCACTACCACGTTCCTGGGCGCGACCAGCCGGGTCACCGTGGACCTGGGCGACACGACGATCCTGGCCCAGCTGCCCACCTCGGACGCCAGCGAGCTCACCGCGGGCAGCCGGGTCACCCTGGCCATCCGCCCCGACCCGGTGCTGGTGTCGGCCGGCGCACCGGCTGTGAGCGAGGCTTGACCGGGCCGGTCCCGCCACTGACCATCGACCGCCGGCTGGGCGCTGGAGCCGTCCTGCGCTGCGGCGCCAGCGCGCCGTACCGGGCCATCGAGCTCACCGACGGTGAACGTCATGTGCTCCGCGACGAGTTCGCGGCGGCTGGGCAGCCGGGGGCACCGGTCGTTAAGGAAAATAATGGCGGTGCGCGGCGGCCGCTGGCCTGCCTGGTGCACGTGACCGACCTGCAGCTGGCCGACGTGCAGTCGCCCACCCGGTTCGAGTTCCTGAACCGCTTCTTCGCCGACCCGCGCTATGCCGGCGTGGTGCCGGTGCAGCGGCCGCAGGAGGCGCTCACCCCGCACGCGGTGGACGCCACACTGCGCACGGTCAACGCGGTCCGCGGGCCGGCCACCGGGGCGGCGCCGCAGCTGGTGGTGACGACCGGGGACGCGATCGACAACGCCCAGTGGAACGAGGCGCAGCTGTTCCTGGCGCTGTTCGAGGGCGGGCTGGTCACCCCCAACTCGGGGGCGGCCGGCTACGCCGGGGTGCAGGCCCTGGACTGGCCGGACGACATCTTCTGGAAACCGGACGGCACCGGCCCGGATGGCCCGGACTTCTTCCGCCGCGAGTTCGGCTTCCCGAATCACCCGGGACTGCTCGATTTTGCCCTGCGCTCCTTCCCGGCCAGTGGCCTGCGCATCCCGTGGCTGTCCTGCTTCGGCAATCATGAGGCGCTGAACCAGGGGGTGGGCCGGGCCACCCCGGGCATCGCGGCCGCGCTGGTTGGTGACCACAAGCCGGTGGGGCCGCCGGATGGCTTCGACCACGATCAGGCGCTGGAGCTGTTCACCACCAGCCCCGAGGTGTTCATGACCGGGCCGTCCCGCCCGGTGGCCGCCGACCGCGGGCGGCGGCCGGTGACCCGGCAGGAGTTCGTGGCTGCGCACTTCCGGCCCGGGGCCGAGCCGCTGGGGCATGGCTTCACCGAGGCGAACCGGCGCGACGGCACCGCGTACTACGTGCATGACACCCCGGCCATCCGGTTCATCGCGCTGGACACCAACTGCCTGGCGGGCGGCGCCGACGGGTGCCTGGACCAGACGCAGGCCCGGTGGCTGGCGGACCGGCTGGCCGAGGTGCATTCGGAGTACCACGCTGCGTCCGGTGAGCGGGTGCGGACCGGGCACGCCGACCGGCTGGTCGTGCTGTTCTCCCACCACGGCGTAGACACGCTGACCAACACCCGGTTCGGGCACCGCGGGCCGGATGGGGAGCCGCTGGTCGGCGCGGCGGAGTTCCTGGCCCTGCTGCACCGGTTCGGCAACGTGGTGCTGTGGCTGAACGGGCACACGCACATCAACAGCGTCCGCGCGCGGCGTGACCCGGCCGGCCCGGGGCGTGGGTTCTGGGAGGTCACTACCTGCGCGGTGGTGGACTGGCCGTGCCAGACCCGGGTGGTCGAGTTCACCGACGCCGCCGGGGAACTGGCCATCACCTGCACGATGGTGGATCACGACAGCCCGCTCGCGGCCCGGTCCCTGGACCGCGCGGCCGACCTGGCCGCGCTGCACCGGGAACTGGCCGCGAACGTCCCGGTCATCGGCGCGGCCAACCTGGCCCGGGCCGGCCTGCCCACCGACCGCAACGTGGAACTGCGCCTCCCGGCCCCGTTCCCCCTGACCCGCCTGCCCACCAGCTGACCCCGCCAGCCTGCCCGGCCGCTGCCCCCTGAACTCATCGGCGCGGTACATCGTGGGTGTCCCAGCGCCCACGATGAACCGCACTGACCAAATGCACCGCAGTGATGGCGGGGGCGGGGGGGGGGACGCCTATTATCGGGGCGGTGCGGCGGGAGTCTGCGACGGTGGTCGCCCTGGTGGGTGCGGTGGATGAGCCGGTGCTGGCCGAGCTGGCCCGGTCCCCGAACGTGGCGCTGGTCCGGCCACCGGACCGGGACCGCGAACCTGACCCGCTGACCGCGGCCAGCGCGGCGCTGGCCGAAGCGGCCCATCGCGCGTCGCCGTTCGTGCTGGTGCCCGCGGACCCGCTGGCCGGGATGGCGGCGCAGTGGGCGGCCATGTGGGACCTGTCAGCCGGGCCACCGGGCCCGGCGGGCTTCGAGGAGCAGGCCGCCGAGGTGCTGGCCGCGTGGCGGGCCAAGCGGTTCGAGCTGCCCGACTACTACCTGGTGCTGGCGCCGGCCCAGCCGGACGGTGCACCGCCGGACATGTATCTCGGCCCGCTGCGGGCGGCCCGGCCGCGCCGGGTCGAGGTGGTGGTCCGCGCCGAGGGCGAGCAGGAGCAGGCCGCGCGGGTGCGCCACGCGCTTCGCTCGCTGCCGCACGGCCCGTGGTGGCCACCGCTGGACGAGCTCGTAGGCACCGCGCGGCACTTCTACGCGGGCAGCCTGGCCGAGGGCGCCGCGGGCGCCGCGGCCCAGTAATCCGGACACGTAATTCGTTTCGGTATCAAATCTCCAGGTTATCGGTGACACTGGAGCTGAGGGCGTTGGCCTTACCGGCCGGCTGGGGGCGTCCCGCGCATGCAGGGAGGCCACGGGTGAGCGCCATCGATCCCACCTCACCGCCACGGCCGGTACCGCCGCTGGTACCCTCGGTGGCCCCGGCGGGCACGTTCTACGACGCCCGGCGCGGCATCTACTACGTCAAGCCGGTGATGCGCGGCTGGCTGCACCTGCTCTGGTTCGGGGCCTCGCTGGTGTTCGGCATCCTGCTGCTGCGCCAGGCCACTGGCACCGCGCGCACGGCCGGCGTCGCCGTGTACGCGGCCAGCGTGAGCGCGCTGTTCGGGGTGAGCGCCCTGTATCACTGCGGCACCTGGTCAGACGCCTGGCGCGGCCGGCTGCAGCGGCTGGACCACGCGATGATCTTCTTTCTCATCGCGGGCACCGCCACCCCGACCTTCATCCTGGCCACCCACGGCGCGTTCGGGGTGGCCAGCCTGACCGCGGTCTGGGTGCTCACCGCGACCGCGGCCGGCATCCACCTGACCTGGATGAACGCGCCAGAACGGCTGGTCGGCGGGACGTTCATCGCGCTCGGCTGGGTGGCCGCGCTGGCGCTGCCCGAGGTCTGGGTGCACTCCGGGACCGCGCCGGGCGTGCTGATGCTGACCGGCGGCCTGCTGTACCTGACCGGGGCGCTGTCCTACCACCGCCGCTGGCCCGACCCGGTCCCCTCGGTGTTCGGCTATCACGAGGTTTTCCACGTCTTTGTCTGTGCCGCTGCCGCCTGCCAATACGCTGCGATAGCACTGTCTGTGCGGTGAACCTCGGACCAGCTGGGGGCGGCACGTGACCGACCTGGCTGGCCGCACGTTCCTGATCACCGGGGCCAACACCGGGATCGGCCGGGCCACCGCGACCGAACTGGCCCGCCGGGGGGCCCGGGTGTTCCTCGGCTGCCGGTCGCCGGCGGACATCGGGCACGCCACCGCCGACCAGATCAAGGCCGCCAGCGGTAACCCGAACGTGGTGTTCATCCCGCTGGACCTGGCCAAGCTGGCGTCGGTGCGGGCCTGCGCCCAGGGGTTCCTGGCCCTGGGCGAGCCGCTGCACGGGCTGATCAACAACGCCGGGGTGCCCGGCCGCCGCGGCTGGACCACCACGGACGGCTTCGAGCTGGCCTTCGGCGTGGACCACCTCGGGCACTTCGCGCTGACCATGGCCCTGCTCGGCCGGCTGGCCGAGTGCGCCCCGGCCCGGGTGGTCACGCTGGCCAGCGACGCACACTACCGGGCACCCGGCATCGACTTCAGCGCCCTGCAGCGCGGCAGCCGGAGCATCACCGGCTTTCCCGAGTACGCGGTGGCCAAGCTGTGCAACGTGCTGTTCACCCAGGAACTGGCCCGCCGGGCCGACGGCCGCGGCATCACCACGTACGCCGTGCACCCGGGTGTGGTCGCCTCGGACATCTGGCGGCGGGTGCCGTGGCCGGCCCGGCCGCTGCTGAAGCGGCGGATGCTGACCGTCGAGCAGGGCGCCCGCATCCCGGTGCGGTGCGCCACCGACCCGGGCCTGGCCGGCGTCAGCGGCCGGTACTACGAGAACGGCCAGGAGCGGGCGCCCAGCCCGGTGGCCACCCCGGAACTCGCCGCGCAGCTGTGGGATCACAGCGAAGCCTGGACCGCGGACGAGCGGCTGAGCCAGTAGCCACCTGCGGGCCAGGCCGGGACGTCAGGCCGGGACGGCAGGCCGGGACGTCAGGCCGGGACGGTGGCGGCGAAGCGGAAACGGTCCCCGGTCACCTCGACGGCCGGCTGCGCGAACCCGGCCGCGGCCAGCCGGCCCGGCATGGTGGCCGGGTTGACCGGGTTCCAGTCGTCGTCGCGATGCAGTTCGGTCCGCTCGGGGGTGGCCAGGCCGTCGGTGCCGACCAGCCGGCCGCCCGGCCGCAGCACCCGGCGGACCTCGGCCAGCAGCGCGTCCTGGAGGTCCGCCGACGGGACGTGATGCAGCATCGTGAACAGGGTGGCCGCGGAGAACCGGCCGGAACCGAACGGCAGGCGGGTACCGTCCGCGTGCACCACCTCGACGTTGCTGCCCGCCAGCCGCCCGGCCAGGGCCTGGGCCAGCCGGTCATCGATCTCCACCGCGGTCAGCCGGGGTACCCGGCGGCGCAGCACGTCGGTGGTCAGCCCCGGCCCGGGCCCCACTTCCAGCACGTCGTCCCCGAGATCCTGGCCGTCCAGGGCCCACGGCAGCAGCTCGGACTCGACGTAGGCCGCCCACTCCGGGCTCGCGCAGATGCGCAGATGCGCCTCGTTCATGCCGCCATTCTGGCCCACTCAGCCAAGGTCGCGGAGCCCGGGCCAGACGCCGGCCAGGGTGGCGGCCAGGCCGAGCACCGGCCACCTGGCGAACTCGGGCCGCCGCGGCGTAACGGCCGGTTCGGTGTCCTGCTGCACCGCCACGACCCGAGTACATCACTGCGCCTAGGGTGACGTCATGCCGCTGAGTCCTGAGGAGTTCTACGCCCACGCCACCCGCGACGCGGACCCCGACGGCCACCTGCCGCTGCCGTCGATGACCGGGTGGGACACCTTCCCGTTCGACCGGGCCGGACTGCGGACCGTCCCGCTGGCCCGGCCGGTGACGATCGAGCCGCTGCGGCACGGGGAAGGCGGCCGGGAGTGCCCGGCCTGCGCCCCGATCCGGCCCACGGTGTGGTCCGACCCGCACTGGCGGCTGTCCGCGCTCGGCCCGTCCGGCGCGCCGCTGGTCCTGCTCCTGGAGTCCCGTGATCACGTGGACCTGCCCGACCTGCCCGACGACCTGGCCGCCGAGCTGGGCCGGCTCACCGTGCACACGGCCCGGGCGATCGAGTCGCTGCCGCACATCGCCCGGGCCCACGTGTCCCGGTGGGGCGACGGCAGCGCGCACCTGCACGTGTTCTTCTTCGCCCGGCCGAAGGGCTTCAGCCAGCTGCGCGGCACCTGCCTGGCTGTCTGGGATGACCTGCTGCCCCCGGTCCCGCGCAGCCAGCGTGACGCCGACGCCGCGGCCGTCGCCCAGGCCCTGGCCACCAGCTACGGCGGCACCCCCACCTGACCCGGCCGGCCAGGACCGCAAATGTGGACGCTAGCCGTCGTCCGAACAGCACTCAGCGACCACATTTAAAGCCGTGCCGCCCGGCGCCCGAGCCGTGCCGCCCGCGCCCGAGCCGTGCCGCCCGCGCCGGCCCAGGTGCGGAGTCAGCTGGCCACGGCGAGGACGAGCAGGACCGCGGCGGTGCCCAGCTCGATGATCGCGCCGAACACGTCGCCGGTCAGGCCGCCGAGCCGCCGCCGGGCGGCCCGGGTGAGCAGACCGCCCGCCGCCAGCCCGGCCACCGCGGCGCCCGCCCCGGCCAGCGCCCCCGGCCCGCCCCGCACGGCCCAGCCGCCCGCCGCCGCCGCGCCCAGCAGCAGCGCCGCGGTCACCAGCCGGCCGCCCAGGCTGGTCCGCCCGGCCACCAGCGCGCCGAACCCGCCCGGCCGCGCGGCCGGCGCCCCGGTGGCCAGCACCACCCCGGCCCGCCCGGTCACCACGGCCAGCACCAGCGCCGTTGCCCCGGCCAGCCCGCGCGGCACCGCGGCCAGCGCGGTCACCTGGATGAGCAGCACCAGCACCAGCGACGCCACGCCCAGCGGCCCGGTGTCGGACCGGCGCATGATTTCCAGCGCGCCGGCGGCCGGCCGGCGGCTGCCCAGCCCGTCCGCGGTGTCGGCCAGCCCGTCGAGATGCAGGCCACCGGTCAGCAGGCCGAGCAGCGCGAGCGCGACCGCCGCACCGAGCAGCTGACGGTACGGCGACGCCCCATTTCCCTGAACGAGAACCATCGCCCCGGCCGCCACCACGCCCAGCAGCAGCCCCACGGCCGGCAGCCAGTACACGGCCCGGGCCGCCACGCCTTCATCGAGGTCCGGCCCGCCGCCCACCGGGATGACGGTGAACAGGCTCAGCGCGACGCGCCATGGCTGGCCGCGGGCCCCGGCCCCGGGAGAGCGGCCTGCTGGGTCATTTCAGCCGCTGCGCGATCCCCGCCGTGCACAGGAAAACCTGCTCGCACTCGGCGGCGATGCGCGCGTTCAGCGCGCCCAGCTCGTCGCGGAACCGCACCCCGGAGACGGTGGCCGGGACCACCCCGGAGCCGACCTCGTTGCTGACCGCGATCACGTGCCTGCGGGTCCCCCGCCAGGCGGTGAGCAGGGAGTCCACCCGGCGGCCCAGTTCCTCGTCGGACCCGGGCCGGCCGTCCCACAGCCCGTAGCTCTCCATCAGCCGGGCCAGCCAGGTGGACAAGCAGTCCACCAGGACCGGGGTGTCCGGGTGCCCGGCGGGGGCGCCCGGCGGGACGAGCACCTTCTCCACGTCGAGCGTTTCCAGCGTGGTCCAGGTGGCCGGGCGGCGGTTGCGGTGGGCGCGGATCCGGGCGGCCCAGTCCGGGTCGGTGCCGTCCGGCGGGGTGCCGGTGGCCACGTAGTCCACCCGCGGGTAGCTGGCCAGCAGGCGTTCCGCGGTCACCGACTTGCCCGACCGGGCCCCGCCCAGAATCAGGGTCCGGTGCGCCTTGCCGCGGCGCGGCTGGTCAGCGCGGCCCCGGGTGACCATCATTCCTTCTCACCCGACACGCCCGCGCTGTCGAACGTGGCCACCTCGCGGAGCACCCGGGCGGCGGCCGCCACCACCGGGAGCGCGAGCACGGCCCCTGACCCCTCGCCCAGCCGCAGGCCCAGGTCGAGCAGGGGCCGCAGGCCGAGCGCGTCCAGCGCCCGGCGGGCCCCCGGTTCGGTGGACAGATGCCCGGCCAGCAGGCCGGCCACCGCGTCCGGGGCCAGCGCCCGCGCGGCCAGCGCGGCCGCGCAGGCGATGACGCCGTCCAGCACCACCGGCACCCGCAGCGCCGCGCCGCCCAGGATGAACCCGGCCAGCGCGGCGTGCTCCAGGCCACCCACCGCGGCCAGCACGCCCAGCGGGTCGGCCGGGTCCGGCTGATGCCGGTCCAGGGCCCGGCGCACCACCTCCACCTTGCGCTGCCAGGTCGGGTCGTCGATGCCGGTGCCCCGCCCGGTGACCTGCTCCGGGTCCGCCCCGGTGAACGCGGCGATCAGGGCCGCGGACGCGGTCGTGTTGGCGATCCCCATGTCCCCGGTCAGCAGGCAGTTGTGGCCCGCGGCGACCAGATCCCGGGCGGTCTCGATGCCCACCTCGACGGCCCGCTCGGCTTCGGCCCGGCTCATCGCCGGGCCGGCCGTCATGTCCGCGGTGCCCGGCCGGATCTTGCGCGGCAGCAGCCCGGGCGCGGCCGGCAGGTCGGCGGCCACCCCCACGTCCACCACGCACACGTCCGCCCCGGCCTGCGCGGCGATCGCGTTCACCACCGCCCCGGAGGCCAGGAAGTTGGCCACCATCTGCGCGGTGACCTCCTGGGGCCAGGGGGTGACGCCCTGCGCGTGAACGCCGTGATCGGCGGCGAACACCGCGACCACGGCCGGCTCGGGCAGCGGCGGCGGGCATTCCCCGGCCAGCCCGGCCAGCTGCACCGACACGTCCTCGAGCACGCCGAGCGAGCCGGCCGGCTTGGTCAGCGCCTGCTGCCGGTCCCGGGCCTGGCTGACCGCCTCGGCGTCGAGCGGGCCGATCGCGGACGTGGTGTCGGCCAGCAGGCTCACCGGCGGCGCGCCGGGCAGCCCGCGGCGGCCCCACTGGCCGTCGTGCACCGCCCAGGCCAGCGGCCGCCGCCGGGCCCACCCGCTGAGCACGAGTTCCGGTGCGGGCGGGAACTCCTCGACGTGGCCAAGGCACAGGTAGGCGATCACGTCCAGGTGGGCGGGCAGGCCGAGAGTTCCGGCCAGTTCCCGCTCGTCGAAGAAGCTGACCCAGCCCACGCCGAGGCCCTCGGCCCGGGCGGCCAGCCACAGATTCTGCACCGCGCACGCCGCCGAGTACGCGGCCACCTGGGGCTGCGCGTGCCGGCCCAGGACGTGGCGGCCGCCGCGGGTGGGATCGCAGGTGACCACGATGTTCACCGGGGTGTCCAGGATGGCCTCGACCTTGAGCGCGCGGAACGCCCGGGCCCGCGGGCCGGGCAGCCCGGCGGCGAACACCTCCTGCTGCGCCTGGGCCAGGCGCTGCACGCGCTGCCGGACCTCCCGGTCGCGCAGCAGGATGAAGTCCCATGGCTGGCTGAGCCCGACGCTGGGCCCCTGGTGCGCGGCGCTGAGCACCCGGGTGAGCACCTCGTCATCGACCGGGCCGGGGCGGAACCCGGTGCGCACGTCCCGGCGCTGCGCCACCACCCGGTACAGCGCGTCAACGTCCGCTGGTGGCAGCGCGTGCCCACTATCCGTCATTGCCCCTCCTGACCTGCAGCACCGCCGCGAGCAGCGCGGCGAGCAGCACCGCCGTCGCGCTGACCAGCCGGGACAGCCTAGCCGCCCGGGTCACGTCGGCCGCGGCCGGCGGCCGGCCGTCACCCAGCAGGCCGCGCTGCTCCACCCGGCCCTGGTAGCTGTTCGTGCCGCCGAGCCGGACGCCGAGCGCGCCGGCGAACGCGGCCTCACACCGGCCCGCGTTCGGGCTGGGATGCTGGTGGCCGTCCCGGCGCAGGGTGCGCAGGGCGGGCCTGGCGCGCCCGCCCACGGTGGGCGCCAGAAGCGCGGCCAGCAGCCCGGTGACCCGCGCCGGGATCAGGTTGGCCGCGTCGTCCAGCCGCGCGGCGGCCCAGCCGAACCGCTGGTAGCGCGGGCTGCGGTGGCCGATCATCGCGTCCAGTGTGTTCACCGCGCGGTAGCCGAGCAGGCCGGGCAGGCCGAGCGCGGCCCCCCACAGCAGCGGCGCGACCACCGCGTCGGAGGTGTTCTCGGCCACCGACTCGACCGCCGCCCGGGCCAGCCCGGCGGCGTCCAGCGACCCGGGATCGCGCCCGCACAGCGCGGGCAGCACCTGGCGGGCGGCGGGCAGGTCGCCGGCCTCCAGGGCCCGGCCCAGGGCCAGTGCCTCCCGGCGCAGGCTGGTCCCGCCGAGCACGGCCCAGCTGGCCAGCGCGGTCACGGCCGCGGCGGCGACGGGATGGCCGCGGGTCAGCCGCCCGGTGGCCAGCCCGGCCGTGGTGACCGGCAGCAGGCACACGGCCAGGTGCGCCGCGCCCCGGCCGCGGCTGTCCGCCCACAGCCGGGCCTCGGCCTGCCCGGCCAGGGAGCCGAACGCCGCGACCGGGTGCCGGCGGCGCGGGTCGGCCAGCGCGGCGTCCAGCGCGGCCCCCAGCAGCAGCCCGGCGGCCCGGCCCGAGCGCAATCGGATCACCCGCCGAGCCTACTGTTTTGCCTGGGCGGCGGCGGGTAGCCCGCAATCATGAACAGCCCGAGGGGCACCGAAACGGCACAGCCGGATACCGGCCGGGCCGAGACCGGGGCCGAGCGGGACGACCGCAACCTGATGGAGCTGCTCCAGGAACTCCGGGTCGCCGGGCTGGGTGTGCAGGTGCTGTTCGGGTTCCTGCTGTCCCTGCCGTTCACCAGCCGGTTCACCAAGCTGCACCCGCCCCAGCGCGATCTGTACCTGGCCTGCCTGATGCTCACCGCGCTCTCCACGGTGCTGCTGCTCGGCCCGGTCGCCTACCACCGGCTGGTCTTTCGCCGTCAGCTGAAAGAGGGACTGGTCCGGGCGGCCAATGTGATGGCGATCGCCGGCCTGGTCACGGTGGCGCTCGCGGTGTGCACGGCGGTGCTGCTGCTGTTCAGCTTCGTGGCCGGGCCCACCCCGGCCATCGTGGTCACCGCCCTGCTGGCAGGCGCTTTCGTGGCCTTGTGGTTCGTGCTGCCGCTGGCCCGGCATGGCACTCAGGGACAAAGACGGGTAGCCAGCCGCGGCCCGGCAGGCAGGCGCCGGCCACCGCCGGGCCGGCCGCCCCGGCTCCGCGCGGACCCGCCGCAAGTGACATGGCACACAATCGGGTCTTTACCATGGGGACATGCAGTGGCCTACCCGCGAAGCTGAGCCCCGCCAGGTGCGCCCGTGACCACGCCCGAGCCCGAGGCGGGCCGTACCGCGATCCTCACCGTGGACGACGATCCCGGGGTGTCCCGGGCCATCGCCCGTGACCTGCGGCATCGGTACGGCGAGCAGCACCGTATCGTCCGCGCTGAGTCGGGCCAGGCGGCCCTGGACGCGCTCAAGGAAATGCGATTGCGCGGCGACGAGGTGGCGGTCATCCTCGCCGACTACCGGATGCCGGAGATGAACGGCATCGAATTCCTCGAAGAGGCGATGAAGACGTACCCGGCCGCACACCGGGTGCTGCTCACCGCGTACGCCGACACCGGTGCCGCGATCGACGCGATCAACGTGGTCGATCTCGACTACTACCTGCTCAAGCCGTGGGACCCGCCGGAAGAGAAGCTGTACCCGGTGATCGACGCCGAGCTGGCCGCCTGGCAGGCGGAGGACCGCAAGCCGGTGCGCGAGACCAAGGTGGTCGGCCACCGCTGGTCGGTCCGGTCCACCGAGGTGCGCGAGTTCCTGGCCCGCAACCAGGTCGGCTACAAGTGGTTCCCGTCGGACGAGCCGGACGGGCAGCGGCTGCTGGCCGCGGCCGGCGCGGACGGGCTCACCCTGCCCGTGGTCATCACGCCGGATGGCACCACGATGATCGCGCCGAGCGACACCGAGCTGGCCGCCCGGGTCGGCCTGAGCACCACGCCGGCCAAGGACTTCTATGACCTGGTCGTGGTCGGCGGCGGCCCGGCCGGGCTGGGCGCCGCGGTGTACGGGGCGTCCGAGGGGCTGAAGACCGTGCTGATCGAGCGGACCGCAACCGGCGGCCAGGCCGGGCAGAGCTCGCGGATCGAGAACTACCTCGGCTTCCCCGACGGGGTGTCCGGGGCGCAGCTCACTACCCGGGCCCGGATGCAGGCCAGCAAGTTCGGCGCCGAGGTGCTGACCACCCGCGAGGTGGTCGGCCTGGACGTGAAGGGCTCCGCGCGCGGCGTGCGGTTCGCCGACGGCGGCTCGCTGGACGCGCACACCGTCATCCTGGCCACCGGGGTGTCCTACCGGCAGCTGGCCGCGCCCGGCCTGGACGACCTGACCGGCCGCGGGGTGTACTACGGGTCGGCGCTCACCGAGGCGTCCGCCTGCGTCGGCCAGGACATCTACATCGTCGGCGGCGCCAACTCGGCCGGCCAGGCCGCGGTGTACCTGTCCCAGCATGCGAAGTCGGTGACGCTGCTGGTCCGCGGGTCGTCGCTGGAACGGTCGATGTCCTACTACCTGATCCAGCAGATCGGCCGGGTCGAGAACATCAGCGTCCGCACCTGTACCGAGGTGACCGCCGCGCACGGCGACGATCACCTGGAGCACCTGACGCTGCGCGACACCGCGAACGGCGGCACCGAAACAGTCGACGCGCAGATGCTGTTCGTGTTCATCGGCGCGGCGCCGCTCACCGACTGGCTGGACGGCGTGGTGGTCAGGGACAACCGCGGCTTCGTGGTGGCCGGCCCGGACCTGGCCCCGGCCGGGGACCAGCCGCCCGGCTGGGACCTCGAGCGGGCCCCATACCACCTGGAGACCAGCGTCCCCGGCGTGTTCGTGGCCGGTGACGCGCGGGCCGAATCGGCCAAGCGGGTCGCCTCCGCGGTCGGCGAAGGCGCGATGGCCGTAATGCTGGTGCACCGTTATTTGGAGAGACTATGAGCACCCAGCCCCAGCAGGCACCCAGCAGCGCCCGGCAGACACTGCCGTGCGACGTCGGGGAGCTGCGCTCCCTGTTCCTGTTCGAGAAGCTGACCGACGACCAGCTGGCCTGGCTGTGCCGGGAGGGCCGGGTGGAAATCTTCGATCCCGGTCCGGTGTACAGCGAGGGCGACCCGGCGACCTGCTTCTACGTGCTCATCGAGGGCACCCTGGTGATGTCGCGGCGGATCGGCGGCGACAACGTCGAGGTGAACCGGTCGTCCAGCCGGGGGGTCTACACCGGGGCGTTCCGCTCCTACCTGGGTGACCGGGTCCCGCAGATCTACGACAGCTCGGTGCGGGTGACCGAGCCGTCCCGGTTCTACGTGCTCGACGCGGACAAGTTCGCGGCGATGATGCGGGACTGGTTCCCGATGGCCGTGCACATGCTGGAGGGCCTGTTCTTCGGGATCAAGAACATCCAGCAGACGGTGGGCCAGCGGGAACGGCTGCTGGCGCTCGGCTCGCTGACCGCCGGGCTGACCCACGAGCTGAACAACCCGGCGGCCGCGGCCGTGCGGGCCACCTCCTCGCTGCGTGACCGGGTGGCCGGCATGCGGCACAAGCTGGGCCTGATCGCGTCCGGGCCGTTCGACCGGGAGTGCCTGGAGACGCTGGTCCGGCTGCAGGAGGAGGCGGCGGAGCGGGTGTCCAAGGCCCCGGAGCTGAGCCCGATGGAGGCGTCGGACCGTGAGGACGTCGTCGGCGACTGGCTGGAATCGCACGGCATCGCGGGCGGCTGGGATCTCGCCCCCACGTTCGTGCAGGCCGGCCTGGACGCCGGCTGGCTGGACCAGGTGGCGGCCGCCGTGCAGGACGGCACGCTGGAGTCCTCGATCCGCTGGCTGAACTACACGGTCGAGACCGAGCTGCTGATGAACGAGATCGAGGACTCCACCAACCGGATCTCCTCGCTGGTCAACGCGGCCCGGCAGTACTCGCAGCTGGACCGGGCGCCGTTCCAGGTCGTCGACGTGCACGAACTGCTGAAGAGCACGCTGATGATGCTCGGCGGCAAGCTCGGGGACGGCGTCAAGGTGGTCAAGGACTTCGACCGCAGCCTGCCGCCCATCCCGGCCTACCCGGCCGAGCTGAACCAGGTATGGACCAACCTCATCGACAACGCGGTGTCCGCGATGGGCGGGCACGGCACGCTCACCGTGCGCACCGCGCGGGACGACGACATGGTCCTGGTGGAGATCGGCGACACCGGCCCGGGCGTGCCGCGGGAGATCCAGCGCCGGATCTTCGAGCCGTTCTTCACCACCAAGCCGGTAGGTGAGGGCACCGGCCTCGGGCTGGACATTTCCTGGCGCATCGTGGTCGGCCGGCATCACGGCGATCTGAAGGTGGAATCGGAGCCCGGCAACACCAGGTTCCAGGTCCGGCTCCCGCTGACCGCTACCCACGAGGAGGGGTGAATGGCTGGCATACCCGGCATCAACCCGGACGCCCCGCCCAGCGGCACGGGCTGCCAGGAGTGCGAGAAAGAGGGCGGCTGGTGGTTCCACCTGCGGCGGTGCGCCGAGTGCGGGCACATCGGCTGCTGTGACAGCTCGCCGTCCCGGCACGCGATGGGTCATTCCGCCGCCAGCGGGCACCCGCTGATCCGCAGCTTCGAGCCGGGTGAAACCTGGTTCTGGAGCTACCCGGACGAGGAGTTCTACGACGGCCCGGAGCTGGCCCCGCCCGAGCACCACCCGCTCGATCAGACGGTGCCCGGCCCGGCCGACCGGGTCCCCCGGGACTGGCAGCGCCACCTGCACTAGGCGGAGCGCGCCGGAGCCGGTAAACCCGGGCCATGGCAAGCTAGGCGCATGGGTATCGTTTCTCCCGGGTTCTCCGGCCGCCGCCGCGCCGGTGCCGAGCACCTGCCACCGGGCCAGTATCTGGTCACCGATTTCCCGGTGCTGTCGGCCGGGCCCACCCCGAAGGTGGACACCGGCCGCTGGCAGTTCCGGATCACCACCGAGACCGGGCAGGTCCACAGCTGGGACTGGGCCGCGTTCCAGGCACTGCCCAACGAGGACATCACGGTCGACATCCACTGTGTGACCAAGTGGTCCAAGCTGCACACCGGCTGGCGCGGGGTGTCCCTGGACACGCTGCTGGCGCAGGCCGAGACCAGTGCCCAGTACGCGCTGGCGCACAGCTACGGCGGCTACACCACGAACCTCCCGCTGGAAGACCTGCGGGATGGGCAGGCCTGGATCGCCTACGAGTTCGATGGCGAGCCGCTGGACCCCGAGCACGGCGGCCCGGCCCGGCTGCTGGTCCCGCACCTGTACTTCTGGAAGTCAGCCAAGTGGGTGCAGGCTATCGACCTGCGCGAGGATGACGAGCCAGGGTTCTGGGAAAGCCTGGGCTATCACAACTACGGAGACCCATGGCGCGAGCAGCGGTACTGGGGCGACTGATCTGGCAGGTCGGCACGGTCGCGGAGATCAGGGACGAGACCGCGGCGGCCCGGACCATCACCGTGGACCTGCCGGACTGGCCCGGGCACGAGCCCGGGCAGCACGTGGACGTGCGGCTGACCGCGCCGGACGGTTACTCGACCCAGCGGTCCTACTCGATCGCCTCGGCCCCGGGCGGCAAGCGGCTGGAGCTGACCGTGCAGCGGCTGGACGACGGTGAGGTGTCTCCCTACCTGACCCAGGTGCTGGAGCCGGGCTACCCGCTGGAGCTGCGCGGGCCGATCGGCGGCTGGTTCGTCTGGGACCCGGCCAGCACCGGGCCGGTGCTGCTGGTGGCCGGGGGCAGCGGCGTGGTGCCGCTGATGTCCATGATCCGCACCCGGGACATGACCGGCAGCACCGCGCCGTTCCGGCTGCTGTACTCGGTGCGCACGCCGGAGGCGGCGTTTTACCCGGCCGAACTGGCCCGGCGAGCCAAGGCCCGCGCCGGCCTGGACGTCAGCTACGTCTATACCCGCACGGCTCCGCCCGGTTCGCCGCTCCCCCCCGGCCGGATCAGCGCCAGTGTGCTCGCGGCCGCCGGGGTGACCTTCGCCGGGCCGGCCTCGGCCGGCTACTCGCGCGATGCTCCCCCGGCCGTGTTCATCTGCGGCCCGACCAGCTTCGTGGAAGCCGCCGCCAACCTGCTGCTGCAGGCGGGTCACGACTCCCGCATGATCAAGACCGAACGATTCGGACCCTCCGGAGGCTAACCGTGATCGCTCCCCTGGACGGGAATGTCCTGGCTGGCCCGCTCGGCGAGCTGTTCGCCGTGGACATCACCAGCGCGATGGGCCGGTGCGCCTCGTGCGGCACCGAGAACCCGATGGCGATGGCCCGGGTCTACGTGGACGCGCCCGGGATGGTGGCCCGCTGCCGGTCGTGTGACGCGGTGATCGTCCGGCTGGTCCGCTCGGCTGGCCACGCCTGGCTGGACATGCAGGGCATCAGCTCGCTGCAGCTGCGCATGCCCAGTGAGTGAGCCGGTCCCACCGATGAGCAACCTCCCCGAGCCGGCCAGCCGCCACCACCTGCGGGTGTCCGACGCCGACCGGGAACAGACCGCCGAGGTGCTGCGCACGGCGGCCGGGGACGGCCGGATCACCTTCGACGAACTGGATGAGCGGCTGTCCGCCGCCTACGGGGCCAAGACCTACGGGGATCTGGCCCAGGTCACCGCGGACCTGCCCGGGCCCGGCCTGGAGCCACCATCCCCGGTCGCCCCGGCGCCGGGCACCTTCCCGGCCGCGCGGATCGGTGGCACCCCGGGCGCCGGGGTGTCCATCGCGGTGATGAGCGGGGTGGAACGGTCCGGGCCCTGGGTGGTGCCGCCCCGGCACTCCGTGTTCGCGATGATGGGCGGGGTCCAGCTGGACCTGCGGGAAGCCCGGTTCAGCCAGCGCGAGATCACCATCGACGTGGTCACGATCATGGGCGGCGTGGACATCCTGGTGGGCCATGACATCGAGGTGGACGTGTCCGGCTTCGGGTTCATGGGCGCCTTCGACCACCGGGCGGCCGGACCCGGCGTGCCCGGCGCGCCGCGGGTCCGGGTGGTCGGGTTCGCCCTGATGGGCGGGGTCAACGTGCAGCGCCGCGGGCCGAAGAAGCAGAAAAAGCGCAAGCAGCAGGAACTGGGCGGCCAGCGCGGGGCCGGCCGGGAACTGAGTGACCAGCCCGCGGCCCGCCGGGAACTGAGTGACCAGCCCGCAGCCGCCGGGAACTGAGTGACCAGCCCGCAGCCGGCCGGGAGGCGGACGCCCCCGACGGCGATGTGATCTAGCAGACATTCCGCGCCGGGCATAACCGGAGGGTCGGTCCGGTTGCCCCGGATGGGCCCGCGGGAAAGGCCGCAGGCCCGACGAGACGGGAATGGCACTCGACCAGTGCCCGTCCCGGCCCGCCGTAAGGAAACGGCTGGCGCTGCCATAAGCAGCGTCAAGGAGGTACTCGTCATGAAGCTCAGCCTGCGGTTCGCGCTGGACAATCTTTTCGTTATCGGCGCGGCGTTCCTGGCTGTTTCAGCAGTGGCATTCTCGGCGTCGGTGGCGGGCTGGCTCGCGTTCGGCGTGTCCACTGCCTTCACCGTGCTGGCCGGGGCGAGCGTCGCCACGATGCGCCGCCGCAGTCAGCGGATCGGGCACGGCCTGATCGGCCTGGTGGCGCTGTGGTCGCTGATCGCGGCGCTCATCTTCACCGGTAACCTGCTCGGCTGGCTGGTGCTGGCCGACGCGATCGCGCTGGGCGTGTTCGCGCTGGCCGATCTGACCGCGCACGAGGTCGCCTCGGAGTCCGTGGTGCACCGGCTGGAGGTCACCGGGGACCTGCGCGGCAGCGACACCGCCGCCGGGCGGATCGCGGCCTGATCATCCCTGATTTCCCCTGATTACCCGTGCGCAAGCGGGGACGGCTTCCGGGCCGTCCCCGCTTCCTGTTATCCGGGCAATGGGCAATTCCGGCGCCGCCGAATAGCCCCGCCCGGCGGCGGCGGGCGACATAATTGGGGCGGCAGGTGAGCGAGGCGGTACCAGCGGGACGCGTGCCAGCCGGACGCGGTGCCAGCCGGACGCGGCGCCAGTTAGCGCGGTGCCAGTTAGCGCGGTGCCAGCGGGACCAGGCCTAACCGGGGCGGGAGCAGATCATGACCAGTGATTCCTTTGTGCCATTGCCGGGCAGCGAGCGGACCGCGCTGCCGTCGGCGGCGGACGCGGGGCCGGTGGACGGCGCGCAGCGGATCGAGATCACGCTGATCATCCGCCGCCGCGCGCCGCTGCCCCGGGCACTGGTCGAGGGACCGGCCACGATAAGCCGGGACGAACTCGCCGAGCAGCACGGCATCGACCCGGCCGACATGGAGTCGCTGCGTGCCGCGCTGGCCGCCCGCGGTCTGGCCATCACCGAGGCCGACACCGGCGCGCGGCGGGTGAAGGTGGCCGGGACGCTGGCCAGCCTGTCCCAGACCTTCGGCGCTGAGCTGCGGCTGGCCCGCAGCCCGCACCCGGTGGCCGGGCAGCCGCCGGTCGTGCACCGGTACCGGGAGGGGGCGCTGCAGGTGCCCGCCGAACTGGCCGGGATCGTGCTGGCCGTGCTGGGCCTGGACGACCGGCCGCAGGCCCGCCCGCAGTTCCGCCGGGCCCCGTCGGCCGGGGCGCGCGCCGCGGCCGGCCCCGGCGCCGCGCCTCCCGCCGCGCAGACGTCGTACACCCCGCCCGAGGTGGCTGCGTTCTACCAGTTCCCGGCGGGCACCGACGGGACCGGCCAGACCATGGCGATCATCGAGCTGGGCGGTGGCTTCGCCGCCAGTGACCTCGATCCCTACTTCGCCGGGCTGAGCCTCCCGGTCCCCCAGGTCACCGCGGCCGGCGTGGACGGCGCCGCCAACCAGCCCGGCCAGGACCCCAACGGGGACGACGGGGAAGTGCTGCTGGACGTCGAGGTCGCGGGCGCGGTGGCGCCGGGGGCGGCGCAGGTGGTGTACTTCGCGCCCAATACCGACCAGGGGTTCGTCGACGCGGTGACCACCGCGGTGCACGCCAGCCCCACGCCCACCGTGGTCAGCATCAGCTGGGGCCAGTCCGAGGACTCGTGGACGGCGCAGGCCCGCTCGGCCCTGGACGCGGCCATCGCGGACGGCGCCGCGCTCGGCGTGACGGTGTGCGCCGCGGCGGGCGACAACGGCAGCAGCGACGGGCAGTCCGACGGGGCCTCCCACGCCGACTTCCCGGCGTCCAGCCCGCACGTGCTGGCCTGCGGCGGCACCAGCCTGCAAGGCGACACCGCGACCGGGGTGATCAGCGCGGAGACGGTGTGGAACGACGGGCCGGGCCGCGGCGCCACCGGCGGCGGGGTGAGCGATACGTTCGGCGTGCCGTCCTGGCAGGCCACGGCCGGGGTGCCGGACCGGGCCGGGGCGGCCGGCGGCACCGGCCGGGGCGTACCCGACGTGGCCGGCTGTGCCGACCCGGCCACCGGCTACCAGGTGCTGGTGGACGGGCAGCGCATGGTGGTGGGCGGCACGAGTGCGGTGGCCCCGCTGTGGGCGGCGCTGGTCTGCCGTCTGGCCCAGTCCACCGGCAAGCCGTTCGGCCTGCTGCAGCCGCTGCTGTACGCGGGGGTCACCGCGGGCCAGAGCCCGGCCGGGTTCCGCGATATCACCAGCGGCAGCAACGGCGCCTACGCCGCGGGCCCGGGCTGGGACGCGTGCACCGGGCTCGGCTCGCCGGACGGGACCGCGCTGCTCGGCGTGCTCAAGGGCGGCCAGCCCGGCTGACCCCGGCTGACCCTGGCCTGGCTGACCCAGCTGCCTGACCCGGCTGACCCTGGCTGCCCTGCCCGGGCGGTGGCCGCTCAGCCGGGCAGTAGCCGCCCAGTCCGGCGGTGGCGCTCAGTCCGGCGGTGGCGTGCCGATCGTGGCGGGCGCGCCGTAGCCGCGCAGCACCTCGGGCACGGCTACCGTGCCCCGCTCGTCCTGGAAGTTCTCCATGATGGACAACAGCGACCGGGCGGTGGCGCCAGTCCCGTTGAGGGTGTGCGCGAACTCCAGCTTGCCGTCGCGGCGGAACCGGATGTTGAGCCGCCGGGCCTGGTAGTCCGTGGTGTTCGAGCAAGAGGTGATCTCCCGGTAGCGCTGCTGGGCCGGGAACCACGCCTCGATGTCGTACTTCTTGGCCGCGGGCGCGCCGAGGTCGCCCACGGCGATGTTCATCACCCGGTAGGGCAGGCCCAGTGCCTGGACGATCTCCTCCTCGTAGGCCAGCAGCTGCTCGTGGAACTCGGCGGACTGCTCGGGCACGCAGTAGACGTACATCTCGACCTTGTCGAACTGGTGCACCCGGAACATGCCCTTGGTGTCCTTGCCCGCCGCGCCCGCCTCGCGGCGGAAGTTCGTGCTGAACGCGGCGTACTTGGCGGGCAGGTCACTTTCTTCCAGCCGCTCGTCGGTGTGCAGGCCGGCCAGGGCCACTTCCGAGGTGCCGGTCAGGTACAGGTTGTCCCGCTCCAGGTGGTACAGGTTGGATTCCTCGGTCGGCAGGAACCCGGTGCCGTACATGGCCCGCTCACCGACCAGCACCGGCGGCAGCACGGCCAGGAACCCCTGGCCGCCCAGCCGGTCCAGCACGAACCGGTACAGCGCCATCTCGGTCAGCGCCACGTCGCCGATCCGGTAGGCGAACCGGGAACCCGACAGCCGGGCCCCGCGGGCCATGTCGATCCAGCCGCGCGGCGAGCCCAGGTCGGCGGCGTCCTTGACCGGGAAGCGCGGCGACGGCCGCTCACCCCAGGTGCGGATGGCGACCGAGTCTTCCTCAGCCATCCCGTCCGCGGCGGTGGGGTCAGGCAGGTTGGGAATCCGGGCCAGCAGCGCCTGCCGCACCTGCTCGGCCTCGGCCTGCTCGGTCTCGGCGGCGTCGAGTTCCTTGCGCAGCTGGCGCAGCTCGGCGATCTCCTCGGGGCTGGGCGGGGCCCCCCGGGAGGATCGTCTCTGCGCCGCGCGCAGCTTCTCGGCGCGCTCGGTCAGCTCACGCCACCGCTGGTCGGCGGCGAGCAGGGCATCGAAGTCAGCGTCGGCACCCCGGCGGGCCAGTGCCGCCCGGTAGCGGTCTGGCTCGTGGCGCGCGGCCCTCAGGTCAATCACCTGGGCGAGTCTAGTGGGTGCGCAGCGCCACCCACCGCCGCAATTCCCCGGCTCACGCTGCGGGCACGTCCACGCAGACCAGGCCCCACGGCTGGCCGGCCACCCGGGTCATCACCAGGGTGGCCGGGCGCTGCCCGGACAGCTTCAGCTGCCGGCGCAGCTGGTCCACGTCGCCGGCCAGGCCCCGGCGGCGGATATCCACTGCACCGATGTCCAGCCTGCGCAGCCGGGCAGGCAGCTGCCGCTGCCGCCACGGGGCCGAGTCGATCACCCGCAGGGTGCGCGCGAACGGGGTGTGCACCGGGCTGGGCGTGCACAGGAACGCGATCTGCCGGTCGATCTGCCAGCCGCCGACCGCCCGGGCCAGCTCCGCGACCAGGCCGGCCCGGGTGACCGCCGGGCTGGGGTCGAGCAGGAAGTCACCGGGCGGCCGCACCGGGACCGGTGGGCCGGGCTGCGGCACCAAGGTATGGCCACCGGGCAGCACGGTGGCCCGGGTGGCGGACTGCGCCAGGGCCGGCGACCAGGCCACGGCTTCCTTCAGGTCCCGGCCCACCGCGATGAACTCCAGTTCCCAGCCGGGTGGCACCGCGTCATGGGCCAGGCCCGGTGCGGTCTTGATGCCGAGACGGGGAAGCTGCTCGGCCAGCTGGAGGCACCAGTCCAGCGGCGGGTCGGCCGCGTCCGGGCGGAGCCGGCGCCCGCTGGCCCGCCGGGCCGGGTCGATGAACGCGGCCTCGACCCCGGTCAGCCGGGCCAGCCGGACGTCCTGCTGCTCGGCTTGCACCTGGCCGGCCACCCCGTAGACGGCCGCGTTGGCCAGGGCCATCCGCAGGTGGACCGGGTCCCGGTCCACCGCCCGCACCGGGTGGCCGGCGGCCAGCGCGATGAGGTCGCCGCCGATCCCGCAGCACAGGTCGGCGACCAGGCCGCGGCCGGCCACCGCGCCCGCGTACCGGGCGGCGCGGTGCCGGGCCACCACCTCAGCCGAAGCCTGCTCCAGGCCGTCGCGGGTGAAGAACATCTGCATCGCCCGGCTGAACTTGTCCCGGGCCGCGAGCCGCAGCTCGTGCTGGGCCAGGGCCGCGGCGACCAGGTCGGCTGGGTACTGCGCGCGCAGCCGGGTGCCCAGGGCCAGCGCGGTCCGCGGGGTGACCTCCTGGCCGGCCAGATAGCCGAGCAGCTCGGCGCCGGCCGGGGACAGCAGCGCGGCCAGGGCCGCCTCGCTGGTCATGGCAGGCCGGGCACGCCCCACAGCACGCTCATCGGCGTGCAGAGCATCCAGCCGCGGCGGCTCACCGCTGCCCACCTCCTGTCATCCGCAGGCAGGCTACCCGGAGAGGCAGACCCCGAACGGGCCGGCGCTGACGCTCAGGCCGCCGGGGCTGGCCGGGGACGTGTGGGCCGATCCCGGGCTGGGGCTGGCCGTGGGGGCCGGATCAGCCAGTGACGAGTATCACGCTGAAGAGTCGCGATTCTGGCGAAACAATGTGCGGCTACGCTCGCGGTATGCAGCGCAACCCGGGGATGGCCAGCCATCGTGGCGCGGTGGCCAGCGCGGGCCGGGCCCGGCCCGTGGTGGCCCGGCCGGCCCCGGCCGGGCCAGCGCGGCTGCGGCTGGGCTGGGCCCTGCTGGCCGCGACCGCGGGCGGCCTGGCCCTGGTGGGCGCGTTCCCGCCGATAGGGTTCTGGCCGCTGGCCGCCGTCGGCCCCGCGCTGCTGGTGGTGGCGCTGCAGGCGCAGCGGCTGCGGACCGCGTTCGGCCTTGGCCTGCTCTTCGGCCTCGCGTTCTTCGTGCCGCTGATCTCCTGGCTGGTCAACGTGGCCTGGTACGCGTGGATCGCGCTGGCCGTGGCCGAGGCGGTGATCTTCGGGGTGCTGGCCATCGGCCAGCGGCTGCTGCTCCGGCTGCCGGGCTGGCCGGTGGCGGTGGCCGCCTGGTGGGTGGCGGCCGAGGCCATGCGGGCCCGCTGGCCGTACGCGTTCCCGTGGGGCCGGCTGGCGATGAGCCAGGCGGGCTCGCCCGCCGCGCACTGGGCCGCGATCGGCGGCCCGCCCCTGCTGACCTTCCTGGTCGCGCTGACCGGGGCCACTGCGGCGTGGGCGGTGCTGCGCGGCCTGCGGCGCCCGGCCGCTGAGCTACCGGCCGCCGGGTCCTCGGGCAACGGACCACCGGCGGCCAGGGCACTGGGCACCAAGGCACTGGGTACCGGATCACAGGGCACCGGGCCACAGGGCACCGGGCCACAGGCCACCGGGCCACAGGCCACCGGGCCACAGGGCACCGGGCCACAGGGCGCCCGGACCGACAGGCGGCACCCGGCCGGACGGCACCCCGCCGGACGGCACCAGACCCCAGACCGCGGCGGGCTGGCGCCGCCCCGCTATCAGCGCGCTGGTGCTGGCCGCGGTGGCCGCGCTGGCGCTGGCCGGCCCGCTGCTGCCGGTGGACCAGGCCGGGCCGGGCAGCCGCAGCGCGGTCGTGGCCGCCATCCAGGGCAACGTGCCGCACGCCCGGAGCCTGCCCGACCTGCTGCGCGCCAGCGCGGTCACCCAGAACCATGCCACCGCGACCAAGGCCCTGGCCGCACAGGTGGCCGCGGGGGCTCGGCCCGCCCCGGACGTGGTGGTCTGGCCGGAGAACTCCACCGACCTGGACCCGGCCGAGTACCCGGCGATCTACGCCACGATCGCGTCCGCGGTCGCCGCGGTGCACCGGCCGGTCCTGGTCGGCGCGCTGCTGGCCAACCCGCTGCGCAACGCCGGGCAGCTGTGGCTGCCCGGCCGGGGCCCGGTCGCCAGCTACATCAAGCGCCAGCTGGTCCCGTTCGGCGAATACATCCCGTTCCGCGGCCTGCTGTCGCATATCACGTCGCTGACCAGCCTCCAGCCGGTGAATTTCACCGCTGGTGACCGGCCGGTGGTGTTCCGGCTGGGCAAGGTCCGGCTCGGCGACGTGATCTGCTACGAGATCGGCTTCGACGGCCTGGTCCGCTCGGAGGTGGCGGCCGGGGCGAACCTGCTCGCGCTGCAGTCCAATGACGCGACGTTCGAAGTGGATGGCCAGTCCGGCGAATCCACCCAGCAGGTGGCCATGGCCCGGATCCAGGCCATCACGTCCAACCGGGGCGTGGTGTACGCGTCCACCACCGGGGAGAGCGCGATCATCGCCCCGGACGGCGCGGTGCTCACGCACAGCGGCTTGTGGCAGCGCGCCGAGCTGGAGGCGCGGGTCCCGCTGCACACCAGCACCAGCCTGGCCGACCGGCTCGGCGGCTGGCCGGAGGCGGTGCTCACCGCGCTGGCCATCGCGGCGCTGGCCTGGGCTTCCGCCGGTGCGGTACGGCAGGCCCGGCGCGGCGGCAGCGCGCCCGGTCAGTAACGCCCGGGTACCGGATCGGCCCCGGCGGGCGCGCGGCTGCGGTTTGGGCCGACAATTGAGGTCATGGCCGCACGGCGCAGCGCAGCAGTGTGGCGGGCGCTCACCCGGCCCGCCCGGTGGGCGGCGCTGGCCGCGGGCGGGCTGCCCATCCTGGCCTTCCCCGGGCTGAACCTGGAGTTCCTCGGCTGGTGCGGGCTGGTACCCGGGATGCTGATCATCCGCGCGGCGCCCGGCGCCCGGGAGGCCGCGGTGCGCGGCTGGTGGCTGGGGGCGGGCTACCTGCTGGCCGCGATGTACTGGCTGATCCCCAACATCGGCCCGGCCCTGCTGCTGGTGGCGGCGGTGCTGGGCGCGCTGTGGACCGGGTTCGGCCTGGCCATCTGGGCCCTGCTGCACGGCCGGCCCAGCGTGCGGGCCGCGCTGGCCGCGCTGCTGGTGGTGCCGAGCTGCTGGCTGCTCACCGAGTGGGCCCGGTCCTGGCAGGGGTTCGGCGGGCCGTGGGCGGTGCTGGGCACCAGCCAGTGGCAGCACCCGGCGGTGCTCGGGCTGGCCTCGGTGGGCGGGGTATGGCTGGTCACCTTCGCCCTGGTCGCGGCCAACACCGGCATCGTCATCCTGATCGCCGCCGCCCGCCTCACCGGCCGGCTGGTGGGCGTGGCCGCGGCCGCAGTGGCGCTGGCCGCCGGGCCGGTCATCTTCGCGCTGACCGCGGCGGTGCCGCCCGTCCGGCAGGTGACGGTGGCCCTGGTGCAGCCGGGGATCGAGCACGTCAAGCACCCGAAGGAAGGGGCCAGCCAGCGGCTGTCCGACGGGCTGGGCGCGCGCCACCCGGACCTGATCGTGTGGGGGGAGAGCAGCGTCGGCACCGACATCCAGCTGGACCCGGCGCTGTTCGGCCAGATCAAGGCGCTGTCCGCGCGGACCGGCGCGCAGATCCTGCTGAACCAGGACGCCACGCTGCCCGGCCACGGCCAGTCCAAGGTGGCGCTGCTGATCGGGCCGGCCGGCATCGAGGGCTCGTACACCAAGACCCGGCTGGTCCCATTCGGCGAGTACATCCCGTTCCGGTCCGCGCTGGGCTGGCTGACCAGCATCAGCAAGGCGGCACCGAGCAACATGCTGCCCGGGGACGGCGCCCACCTGATCCACGCGACCGACCGGGCCGGCCGCCGCTGCCGCTGGGCGTGCTGATCTGCTTCGAGTCGGCCTTCCCGGACATGTCCCGGGTCGATGCCAACCTGGGCGCCCAGCTGATCGTGTACCAGACCTCGGACTCCACGTTCCAGCAGAGCTGGGCGCCGGCCCAGCACGCCTCGCTGGCCGCGGTGCGGGCCGCGGAGACCGGCCGCCCGGTGGTGCAGGCCGCGCTGACCGGGGACACCGTGGCCTTCGACGCGCGGGGGCGGCTGCTGGCCCGGATGACCGCGAGCCAGCGGGGGGTGACCGTGGTCCGGCTCGGGCTGCCCCCGGCGGGCACCCGGACCCCCTACGACCGGGTCGGCGACGTCGTCCCGTGGGTGGCAGCCGGGATCGCCCTGATCGCCGCGGCCCGGTGGATTGTCCGGGTTCGCCGCTCCCGGCCGGGGCAGGTACCTTTTGAGGGCAACCCGCCGGGGGGCAAATCCGTCTCAGTGGTGGGCGCGCAGCCCGGTGACGTCCCCCGTCCGGAACCACCGGGCGAGGATGCCGCGCCACCGGAGGGCGCAGCCGGGTGAACCCCGGCGGCCAGGCCAGCCGTGGTCAGGGTAGCCGCCGGTTTGCCCGGCTACGGCCGGGCGCGCGGGAACGGTCAGCAGCGGCGGCGACAGGAGGTCGCGGAGTGCGGCACAGCGGCACGGCAAGCAGTCACCGGGGGGCCCGGGCGGTGCGGCGGGGCCGGTCCCCAGCCGTCCTCGCGGCGGTCACCGCCGCGGTGGGCCTGCTGCTCGCCGCCTGTTCCAGCGGGTCGCCCACGGCCAGCGGCGGATCGGCACCGGCCGCGGCTGGCCAGGCCACGTCGGCGTCCCCGGCCGCCAGCCAGCTGGCCATCACGCCCGGCAACGGCCAGCGGCACGTCAACCCGGCTAAGGGCGTCACGGTCACCGCCCGCGGCGACAAGATCTCGCACGTCACCGTGACCGCGGGGCACGCCACCGTGCGCGGGGCCCTCGACCAGGCGGGCACCACCTGGCGCAGCACCTGGGCCCTGCAGCCGTCGCGGCACTACACGATCCACGCCACCGCGGTGGACTCCGCGGGCCATACCGTCACCACGGCCAGCAGCTTCAGCACGCTGACCCCCACCGCGACCAACACCGCGATGATCTTCGAGGGATACAAGCAGAGCTACGGCGTGGGCATACCGATCCGGCTCACGTTCAGTTCCCCGGTCACCAACAAGGCCGCGGTGGAGAAGGCACTCCAGGTGCGCACGTCCACGCCGGTGACCGGCGCCTGGTACTGGGACGGCGACCAGACCCTGTACTTCCGCCCGATGAACTACTGGACGCCGGGTACCACGGTGTCGTTCACCGGCCACCTGGCCGGCCTGGAGGCATCCCGGGGCGTGTACTTCACCGCCAACCTGACCCAGACGTTCAACATCGGGCCCTCGCTCATCGTGGTAGCCAGCACCAAGACGCACCACCTGAACGTCTTCTACAAGGGCAAGCTGTGGGGGCACTGGCCGATCAGCACCGGCCGGCCCGGCCTGGACACCGTGAACGGCACGTACATCACGCTGGAAAAGGGCAATCCGGTGCGGATGGTCGGCAACGGGTACAACGAGCTGGTCAACGACGCGGTGCGGTTCACCTACAGCGGCGACTACCTGCACTCCGCCCCCTGGTCGGTGGGCGAGCAGGGGGTCACCAATGTCAGCCATGGCTGCGTGAACCTGTCCCCCGAGCACGCGGCCATGTACTACAACCTCGCCGTGCCCGGGGACCCGGTGACGGTCATCGGCAGCCCGCACGCAGGCCACTGGGGCGATGGCTTCACCGTCTGGTTCAAGACCTGGAAGCAGCTGCTCAAGGGCAGCGCGCTGGGCATGGCCGTGCAGGCCGGGCCGTCCGGCAGCACGTTCGTCAGCCCGTCGTCGGTGACCGCGACCCCGGAGACCTCCCGGCTGCTCGGGGCCAAGCCGGGCAACTACGAGCCGCAGTCCTAGGCGCTGTCCCGCGGATCTCCGGCCTGGCACCCCGGCCGCCGGGGAGCTGGCGGGGCGGCCCGTGCACCGGCACCGGAGCCGCTGGGACCGCCCCGTGCGGTGGAGGTGGCCAAGATGCCTCCCCGGGATGCGTCAGCCCGAGCCAATCAGTTGCCTAAAGTAAAGCGTCACCCACAGGGAGTGAGATCAGGGCAGGCCGGGTGCCCCACCGGCGCGGCGCCAGCACCTGCGATTGGTCAGCGCGGTGGGTTTTGCCTCACCGGCGGGGCAAACCCACCGCGCTGATCCGGGCCGGGAGGGGAGCGGGCTGGCGGGGCAGCGTTAGACCGGGACAGCCGGCCTACGGCGGCGCGGTCTGTCGGCCGCGCGGCGGGGGGTGGTCAGTGGCGCGGATAGGAGCGTTAAGGCGTATTGAGGGCGTCGGGGAGCGGGGCCGGCGCGGGCGGGGCCGGGGGCGCGGAGCGCGGCGGGACCGCGGGCCAGCGCCGGGCCAGGCCGCTGGCCACCCGCTGCACCGCGGACCCGGTCCACGCGGCGGGCCGCGGGCTGGCCCCGTCCACCAGGCCGTTCCAGTACAGCGACCAGGTGCCCGCGATCACCCGGCGCATCGCGGGCGCGGTGAGCAGCCGGACCCCGGCCGACGCCAGCCGCGGCCGGCGCAGCAGCGTGGCCTGTAGCGCGGCGGCGCCGGGCATATACCCGCCGAACGCGGCGGCCACCGCCTCGGTGTAGGCGGCCGCCGCCTGGCCCGGGCTGGCCAGCAGGCACTGCGCGGCCAGCCGCGCGCTGACCATGGCGGGCGCGATGCCTTCCCCCTGCAGCGGGTTGATCAGCCCGGCCGCGTCGCCGGCCAGCAGCACGTTCCCCGCGGCTGGCGGCGCGCCGGTGCCGCCCATCCGCAGCCAGCCGCCGGTCACCGGGCCCGGCTGCGCATCCGGGGCCAGGTCGCCGGCCGAGCGGAGCTGGGCGCAGAACCGGGCCAGGTCCCCGCGCAGCGGGGCCTGCCGCCGCCGGGTGCCCAGGCCGACGCCGATGCCCACGTTGGCCTGGCCGTTCTCGCCGGGAAACAGCCAGCCGTAGCCCGGGTAGATGCGCCACGGCGCGGCGTCCAGCAGGACCAGCAGTGGCAGCGGCACCTCGGCCGGCAGGTAGGCGCGGATCGCGAAGCCCCACAGCGCCGTGTCCGGGTCCAGCATCCCGGCCAGCCGGGCCACCGGGCTCAGCGCCCCATCCGCGCCGATGAACGCGTCGGCCTCCAGCCGCTGGCCGTCACTGGCGAGCAAGGCGCGCAGCCGGCCGTCCGGGCCGGTGTCGGCCGCGCTGACCCGGGCCCGGACCGGCTCGGCGCCGGCCGCCACGGCCGCCGCGCGCAGCGCGTCATCGAGCACCACCCGCGGCACGACCACGCCGTGTCCCGGGTAGGCACGGCCGGGGAAGGCCGGCAGCCGGGACCGGTGCCCGGACGGTCCGACCACCAGCAGGTCGGCGCCCTGCCCGGCGTCGGGCACGGACACGCCCAGTTCGTCCAGCAGGCCCACACCGCGCGGCCCGATCAGATCCCCGCAGGCCTTGTCGCGGGGGAACTCCGCCTTGTCCACCAGGGCGACCCGGGCCCCGCCGCGGGCCAGCACGAGTGCGGCCACGCTGCCGCGGCCCGGCCCCGGCGACCACCACGTCGAACCGCCCGCTGGCCATGCTCACCGGGCCAGCACCAGGGCGACGGCCAGGGTGCCGGTCGCCCAGGTGAAGTAGCGCAGCGCGCGCTCCAGCGGGGCCAGCAGGTCAGCCCGGCCGAGTTCCTGCTCGCTGCCGTCGTGCCAGGTGACGTGCACGGAAACCGCGGCGATCCGGCGGCGCAGGGCCCGCGCCGGGGTGCTCAGCGAACGCTGGCCCATGGACAGGAAGAAGGCGAACAGCGCGGCCACCAGGGCCGGCAGCGGCAGCGTCCAGTGCTGGGCGTACGCGCCGACCAGGACCGGGAACGCGCCCCAGGCGAGGCCGAACCAGACGTCGCTGTGCAGCACCCCGCCGAGCAGTTCCAGGTTGTAGCCGCACACCAGGACCGCGCCGAGGACCACGAACGGGAGCAGCCGCAGCCCGCCGTCGACCAGGCCCATCGCCATCGCGGCGGCGATGGAGACCCCGGCGATGATCGCGAGCAGCACGCTGGGGATGCCGGTGCGCAGCGGCCGCCCGTTCAGCTCGTCGAGCGCGTGCGCGCCGATGCCGACGGCCAGGAAGAACGCGAGCAGCGTGCCGCCCAGCCGCCACAGCACCGGGTCGGGCACCAGCGCGGCGCCAATGGCCACGTAGGACAGGTGCCACAGGGTGTAGGGCGGGTGCAGCAGGGTGACCCAGTCCCGGAAGCCCCCGGTACCGCGGCCCAGCGCGTAGAACGCTGTCTTCTCGGTCCGCGCGCTCACGACCCGGGTCCTGCAGGGGTGGCCTTGCGGCCCCACATGATCAGCCCGCCGCCGAGGCTCATCAGCCGCACCCCGACGTCAGTCAGGCCGGCCGCCCGCCACGCCGCGATGTGATCATCGAGGGAGTGCCGCTGGTAGTGCACGGAGATGCTCGGCCCGAGGAACCGGCCGACCCGGTACCAGGCCGCGCCGCCGGTCAGCCCGCCGAGCACCGGCAGCGCCAGCCTGGTGTACAGCCACCAGGACGCGTGCCACAGCGGCTGCGGCGGCACGGAGAATTCCAGGCTGGCCAGGGTGCCGCCGGGACGCAGGCAGCGGGCCATCTCGGCCACGGTGGCCGCCGGGTCGTCCACGTAGCGCAGCAGGTAGGAGAACGTGATGGCGTCGAATGTGGCGTCGGGGAAGGGCAGGTCGTCGGCCCGGCCGTTGACCAGCCGGACCCGGCCGCGCTGGCCGGGCCGGCGGGTACGGGCCAGGCCGGCCCGCAGCATGGGCTCGTTGAGGTCCACGCCGACCACGTCGGCACCGGTCCGGCCGGCCACCGACAGGGCGATCCCGGCCGGGCCGGTCGCCACGTCCAGCACCAGGTGCGGCCGGGCGGCGGCGGCCTGGCTGACCACGGCCCGCCGCCAGCGCCGGTCCTGGCCGAAGGACAGCAGGTAGGCCAGCCGGTCGTAGCGGGCGGGCAGGTCCGCGAACACAGCGCGCGCGACCGGCTCGCCGCGCAGGCGGGCATCCTGGGCTGGGGCGGCGGTCACCTGGCTGCGAGCCACGCCAACGGGTTGCTCCCCCCTGGATCAGAGGTGGTCGTTCGGGCAAACGGTGCCACTCTGCGTTGTCCGGTGCGGCGTGGGCACGGCCGGCCGCCTGCCTAGAATCGTCGCACGGGAGCCCCCGGCCGGGCAAGGAAAGATCGTCTGGCCGCCGGGCGGTTACTTGTGGCCGTCCAGCGCGGCCGCGTGATCGGGGACGTAAGTCTGCATCTCCCGGGGTACCCGGATATAGCCCTTGGCGGCCGGCCGCGACGGCAGCTTCAGCGTCGCCCGCTGCACGTCGTGATAGGGGATCGTGGACAGCAGATGGGCGATCGTGTTGATCCGGGCCCGCCGCTTGTCGTCGCTCTCCACCACATACCACGGGGCCTCGGGAATGTCGGTGTGCAGCATCATCTCGTCCTTGGCCCGGGAGTAGTCCTCCCACCGGGTGACCGACTCCAGGTCCATGGGGGACAGCTTCCAGCGGCGCATCGGGTCCTCGAGCCGCGACTTGAACCGCGCCTGCTGTTCCGCGTCGCTGACCGAGAACCAGTACTTGCGGAGCAGGACGCCGTCCTCCACCAGCAGCCGCTCGAAGATCGGGGCCTGATGCAGGAACCGGGCGTAGTCCTCCTTGGAGCAGAAGCCCATCACGTGCTCGACCCCGGCCCGGTTGTACCAGCTGCGGTCGAACAGCACGATGTGGCCGGCCGCAGGCAGGTGCTCGACGTAGCGCTGGAAGTACCACTGGGTCTGCTCGCGCTCGGTCGGCGCGGGCAGCGCGGCGATCTGGGCGACCCGCGGGTTCAGGTACTGGGTGACCCGCTTGATCGTGCTCCCCTTGCCGGCCGCGTCACGCCCCTCGAAGATGACCACGATCCGGGCGCCCTCGGTGCGCACCCACTCCTGCATCTTCACCAGCTCGGCCTGCAGCCGGAAGAGCTCGGCCTCGTAGGGCCGCCGGGGCAGGCGCACCACCTTGCCGTCCTGGGCGCGGCCGTTCTGGCCTTTGGCGGTGGCTTTGGTCTTCGCCGGGCCGGCCTGGCCCTTGTGGGTGTTCTTCTGGGTCATATCACCCACCCCCTGCCACGAGTGAATCACGCTCCCCGCCATTGATCCAGGCGGCCGAACTCGTGCCGATGGGGTAGGACAGCTCACCCACCCGGCGGAACCAGCCCGGCCAGCTCCGGCCTAGCCTCGTTGACCAGGCAGGGAGCTGGAGATTGCCGAGGGGAACGAGCAGGACCCCGAGGGGGATGTGGTGCGCCAGGCCCGGGGGTCATGCAGGTGGCCGGGCGGCGGATTTCACCCGCCTGCTCGTGACCGTGCTGGCGGGGCAGCCGCTGCCCAGGCTGGCCGGGCTAGCCGAGCCCGCCCGGCAGCGGGCAAGCTGTAGGTGCCAGTGTGCAGCGGGGTAACGGGGAGGCGGCCGTGAGCATTGATGCGCTGATCTCGGAGATGGAAGAACTGCTGGTCCCCCTGGAGGCGGCCGGTGACGCGCGCCGTTTCTTCCACGCCACCTACCTGCGCACCACCCGCGCCGTCCGGCACGCGGTGCGGGCCGGGCTGTTCAGCGACCCGGGCTGGGTGGAGCGCTGGGATGTCGCCTTCGCCCGCCGCTACCTCGACGCGCTGCGCGCCGACGCCGGCGGCGATGCCGTGCCGCAGCCGTGGGCCATCGCGTTCGGCGCGGCCCGTGACGAGCCGGCCGCCCCGGCGCTGCGGCACGTCCTGCTCGGCATGAACGCGCACATCAACTACGACCTGCCGCAGGCGCTGCTGGCGGTGATCAGCACCAGCGAATTCCACGACCCGGCGGTCACCAGCCGCCGCCGCGCCGACCACCGGCGGATCGACGAGGTGCTCAGCCGCCGGGTCGGCGCCGAAGACGCCGAACTGGCCCAGCTGGGCCCGCGCTCGGTGGCCGATTCCCTGCTCGTGCCGCTGAACCAGGCGGCCAGCCGCCGATTCCTGCGCGAGTCCCGGGCCAAAGTGTGGGACAACGCGGTGGAGCTGAACGCGGCCCGCGCGCTCGGCGCCACTGCCTACGCGGAGCGGCTCGCCGACCTGGAGAAGCTGAGCGGGGCGCGGGTGGCCGAACTGGTCCGCCCGGGGCAGGTGCTGCTGCGGCTGGCCATGCATGGCTTTGGCGTCCGCCTGGTGGCCCGGTCCCCGGCGCCCGGTCACCGGTCGCTGACCCGGCACCGGGCCAGCGCGGGCCAGGCGCCGGGCAGGCTGCGCTCGTTCGACCCGGTCAAAGTGGCCGACCTGGAGTTCCGGGCCTGGGTCGGCTACTACCGGCGGGACTGGCTGGGTGTGCTGCGCGCCTCGGTGAGCCTGGTCCGGGCTGGTTTCGGGATGGACTGGCCCCGGACGCTGCACGGCGCCTGGCTGGTGCTGCGCGGCAACCAGCTGTGGGCTCCCGCGGACAACGACCCGGACGGGGCGCGGCGCTGCATGCGCCGGTTCTACAGCCTGGTCCGCGCCGCCTACGGCGAGCCGCGGGACGTCACCGAGGCGGCCCGGCTGGAGGTCGAGTGGTGGCGGGTGCACCGGGAGCACCAGCACGCGGCGGATTCCGCGGAGCCGCTGGTCGACGCGGTGGCCCGGCTGTATGCGTTCCTCTACCGGGTACCAGAGAGCGAGGTGCGCCCGGCGGCGGCGCACCGCGCCGCGGCCATGGACCTGTCCGATCAGTGGGTGGCCGAAGGCTGCCATCCGGACAGCCCGCTGCTCCCACTGGAGCACGCGGCCCTGGTCCGGTCCTACGCCGCGCTGCTGGCCGCGGTGCACCGCTGACGACCAGGGCGGGATACGCCCTCAGGTGGCGCGGAAATGGCCTTTCGGTTTCATTGAACGGAACCATTCCGGGCCGGGCAAGGTGCAATGCATATTGCACGACTAGCTGTCATGCCAGCTTCATCTAGAGCCCCGCCTGGCACTACGCTGTGAGTCAGCACAGTTACAGTCGCTGGAATCGCCCCGCGGCTGGAGGAGGCGGATGGATGCCTGATCAGGGCAGTCAGGCCGTCCGGCAGCGCCGGCTCGCCGCCGAGCTGCGCCGGCTGCGGGAGCAGGCTGGGCTCACCGGGGACGAGGCGGCCGAGCAGCTGGGCTGGTCCGGGTCGAAGATCAGCCGGATCGAGCTGCACCGGATCGGCGTGAAAGCGGCTGACCTCACCAGACTCCTCGACCTGTACCAGGTGGACGCCGCCTACGGCCAGGAACTCCAGGCCCTGGCCACCGAGTCCAGCCGGACCGGGCGCGGCCCGGTCGCCGCCGGGATGCCCGCCGATTTCGCCGAGTACCTGTCGGCCGAGCGGGAGGCCGGGTCGATCTGGCACTGGAACCCGCTGGCCGTACCCGGCCTATTGCAGACCGAGGCCTACACGCGGGCCGTCCACCTCGGTTACCAGTCCATGTTCCGGCTCCCGCCGGGAGACGTGGAACGCCGGATACAGTTGCGGCGCAACCGCCAGCAGGTGCTCAGCCGGATCCCGCCACTCGGCCTGTCCGTGGTGATCGACGAGTCCGTGCTGCACCGCAGGTTCGGCGATAACGCGGTCATGCGGGCACAACTGCTGTGGCTGGCCGAGGTGTCCGACGCGGCCAGCGTCACCGCCGGCATCGAGGTGCGCGTACTGCCACTAGACGGCGAGCACATGGTGGCCGGCGGCTTCTCCCACATGCAGTTCCCCCAGGTACATGACGTGCCGCTGCGCGATCTCGTCTACCTCGAGCACCTCACCGGCAGCTACTACCTCGAAGACGAGGAGCAGGCCTACCGGTACCGGGTGACGTTCGAGGGGCTGCTGGAGAAGTCACTGGACCCAGCCCAGTCGTCGGAACTCATCAACAAGACCGCGCGGGAGACCTGGGCCTAGCCACGAGTGACCCAGGTGTCCCGCGCAGGTTCAGCTGTGCGCGGGGCCTGGCGGCCTAGCGCGCGCCGCCCTTGAGGCCGGTGACGAACGCGGCCCAGGCGGCCCGGTCGAACCGCAGCACCGGGCTGGCGCTGCCCGCCTTCGAGTCCCGGACACCAATCTGGCGGCCCATATCGGCGACCTCGACACAATCGCCGTTATACCCGCAATACGAGCTTTTCTGCCATGTGAAACTGACCGCGGAACCCAGATCGGGTTGCGCGAAATTCGCGGAACTGCCACCCCCAGCGCGCCCATAAAATGGGCGCCCCACCGGATCTTCCACAGCCACCTCAGGTCTCTCCCGCCCCACGAGCCGGGGGCGAACCGATCATGACGTCCGGGAGCCTAGCAGTCTGAACCCTTGTCAAGGGGGGGTAAGACAAAACTAACTCCGTTTCCGGCTAACTGACCTTGACCAGCAACGGGGCGAGCCGCGAGGAGTGACGGTCACCGGACCAGCACGGATTTCACCGGGCAAACGCCACTTGCCGGGCAGACTGCCCCGGGCACGGCCGATCTCAAGGTCCCGGCCGTGGCCGGCCAGCGTGGCCGGGCCGCCGGGAAGCGGTAGCCGCCACGGCGCATAGTTGATCATCGGATGAATCTTCGTATTTAGGGAAATGATGCGAAAGAAAGAAGGAGCACGCAACCGACGATACCTCAGTCCCTGGCGAAACGAAACTGAAGCAGAAATCAGGGACAATTGCCCCAGGGTTACTTAGCAGCTAAATCTAATTTCAGTGCACTGAATCATCACCGGCCGCAGAAAGCACAGCGGCCGGCCGGGTGCCGGTCAGCCCCAGACCTCGCGGGCGACCCTGACGATCAGCTCCAGCTTGGCCACCTGCTCGTCATAGCTGAGCGCGTTGCCCTCCACGGTGGAGGAGAACCCGCACTGCCCAGACAGGCACAGCTGGTCCAGCGGCACGTACCGGGCGGCCTCGTCGATCCGCCGCTTGAGGTCGTCCGGGTTCTCCAGCGCCCCGCGCTTGGTCGTGACCAGGCCCAGCACCACCATCTTCCCGGGCGGGACGAACCGCAGCGGCTCGAAGCCACCGGACCGCTCGTCGTCGTACTCCAGGAAGAACCCGTCCACGGCCAGCTCGCCGAACAGGGCCTCGGCCACGTAGTCATAGCCCCCGGACGCCACCCAGGACGACCGGAAGTTGCCGCGGCACAGGTGGGTGGTCACCGCGAGGCCGGGTGGCCGCCCGGCCAGCGCGTCGTTGACCTGCTTGATGTAGCGCAGGTGCAGATGCTCGGCGTCGTCCCCGCGGGCCGCGATCTCGGCCCGCTGCGCCGGGTCGTTCAGGTAGGCCAGGCTGGTGTCGTCGAACTGGAGGTAGGTGCAGCCCAGGTCGGCCAGCCGGGCCACTTCGGCCGCGTACGCCGCGGACAGGTCGGACCAGAACTCCTCGATGTCCGGGTACACCCCCGGGCTGATCATGGCCGCGCCGCCCCGGTAGTGCACCATGTTCGGCGACGGGATGGTCAGCTTGGGCACGGCCGAGGTCACCACCGACTGCAGGTACCTGAAGTCGTCACCGAAGATCGTGTGATCCAGCCGGACCTGGCTGTCCACCACGATCGCGGCCGGGGTGAACTCGATGTCCCCGGACGGGTTGTGAAACTTCACCGCCAGGTTTCCCGGGGCCTTGCCGATGCCGCCGATCTGGTAGATGAAGTCCATGTGCCAGGACGCCCGGCGGAACTCGCCGTCGGTGGCCGCTTGCAGGCCCACCTCCTCCTGCATCTTGACCACGCCGGCGATCGCCTCGTCCTCAGCCGACCGCAGCTGCTCGGCGGGGATCCGCCCCGCGGCGAACGCCTCCCGGTCGGCCAGCAGCCCGGCCGGGCGCAGCAGGCTGCCCACGTGATCGGCGCGGAACGGCGGGCGGGTACGAGCGGTCACTGGCTCTCCTCGGGATCTGGCTGTGCGGCTTCCTGCAGGGCCCGGGTGACCAGCACCCGGGCCTCGGTCCGCCCGACCCGGGTGCCCAGAATGCTCATCCGACCTCCATCAGCTCAGTTCCCGCGCCCGGCCCCGGGCAGCGGGCAGCGGGCCACCGGCCACCATAAGGCACCGGTTATCCCGGGCATATCGTGGCATAACCGTCCAGCAGGCCCTCGGCCACGGCCAGGTCAGCGTCCAGCGGGCGGTCGGCGGTCCGCGGGTCGAGCACCGCATCCGCCGCGTCGAACGCGGCCCGCAGTGACCCGCTCCCGGGCGCCCGGCCCTGCATCCGCAGCACCCGCACCGCGGCGACCAGCTCGCAGTCCAGCACGGCCCGGTAGGCGGTGACCGCGTCGGTACTGGCCCGGGCGGACTGGGTGGAGAACCCGGCGTGCTCCTCGACCCCGCGGGACAGCACCGCGCTGCCCAGCGCGGCCGGGGCCGCGGACCGGCGGATGTCCGCCACCGCGGACTGCGCCACGTACTCCAGGATCATGATCCCGGAGCTGGCCGGGGTGTCCGCGGCGAACGCCTCCAGGCCGGTGAAGGCCGGCTCGACCAGCGTGCCGAGCCGGGCCCCGGACAGCGCCGCGGTCTGGAACAGCGCGGCGCGGGCCGCGTCCAGCGCCAGCCCCACGTAGGCGGCGTGGAAGTTGCCGTTGTGCCACACCGCGTGGCCCGGCGCGTCGACCAGCGGGTTCTCGCTGGCCGCGTTGATCTCGGTGGTGATCACCTGCTCGGCGTGGCCGAGCGAGTCCAGCACCGGCCCATGCACCTGGGGAAAGGCCCGGTAGCCGTAGGAGTCCTGGATCCGGGCTGGCACGTGCTCGCCGCTGGGCAGCAGCGCCCGGATGCTGGCCGCCACCCGCTGCTGGCCCGGCCGCCGCCCCCGGTGTACCGCGGGCGCGTACGGCTCCAGTGAGCCGCGCACCGCGAGCAGCGACAGCGCGGCGATCACCACGGCCGCGCCGGTCAGCCCGGTGAGCTCGGCACAGGCCACCGCCGCCTCTCCCAGGGTGGCCGCGTTGCTGCTCATGAAGCCGGGGGCCTCGGCCGGGCGGAGCGGGAACCGGGGCGGCGCGCCGCCGCCGGTCCGCCACTCCCGTTCGCCGAGCAGGCACAGCCCGGTGGACGCGAGCGCGGTCAGGTCGCCGGTGCCGATCGCCCCGTACAGCGGCACCGGCGGGGTGAACCCGCGGTTGATCGCGCCGGCCAGCACCGGCAGCACACCCGGATCGACTCCGGAGCCGCCCGCCCCCAGCTGGTTCAGCCGGGTGACCAGCATGGCCCGGCCCAGCTCCGGGGTGAGCAGCGGCCCGGCCCCAGCGGCGTGGCTGCGCAGCAGCCGCAGCCCGTGCTCGGCCAGGTCGGCGTCGGCCAGGCCGACATTGCGGTTCGCGCCCACCCCGGTGGTCCGCCCGTAGACCGGGCGCTGCCCGGTCACCTCCTGGGCCACCTGCCACGCGGCCCGGGCCGCCTGCTCCGCGGCGGGCGCCACGCTGACCTCCGCCACCCCCCGGGCGACCGCACCGACCGCCGCGCAGGTCAGGGACGACCCGGTGATCTCGATGCTCTGCCGCATCCTGCCTCTCCTTGGCTGAGCAGGGATGATACGTGACCCGGCGGCTGGCCGCCGGCCCGTCATCACCAGCCCATTACCCCCAGCGTGCATTCCGGGCATATCGCGGCCTGCTGATCGCTACGATGATCCGCTGTTGGAGGTGGCGTGATGCCAGCCCGCAGACCCAGCCGCTCACTCGTGGCCAGCACGCTGTTCGCCGTTGTCAGCCTGACCGCAGCCATCTTCCTCGTGGTCCACCTGCCCGGCCGGGACGGCCAGGCGGCCGAGGACGCGGCGGCGAGCCACCCGGCGCCGTCCGCGAGCGGCCCGCAGCCGCTGGCCACCAGCTACCACCGGGCCGCCACCGCGTCTGCCGCGCCGGGACCGGTCGGCCGTGCCCACCATCACGCCAGGCCGACTGCCCGCCCGGCCCACCCGCAGCACACGCCGGCCACGGCCACCGCCACCCCGGCCGGGCCGGCGCCCGGAGGTGACGGCCTGCCGGCCGCGGCCCAGCAGGTGCTGGCGCTGATCAACCAGGCCCGGGCGCAGGCCGGGCTGCCCGCTTACACGATCAGTTCCGGGCTGGACACCAGCGCCGCCCGGCACAACGCGGTGATGGAGGGCGGCTGCGGGCTGTCCCACCAGTGCCCCGGCGAGCCGGCCCTGGGCGACCGGGAGACGGCGGCGGGCGTGCACTGGACCGCGGCCGGCGAGAACATCGGCGAGGGCGGCCCGGTGGCCAGCACGTCGTCGGCCATCGCCCAGATGGCGGCCGGGCTGACGCAGAGCATGCTCAACGAGAAGCCGCCGGACGACGGCCACCGGCTGAACATCCTGAGCGCCGCGTTCACGCACATCGGCATCGCGGTGGCCCGGGACAGTTCCGGCACCGTGTGGCTCACCCAGGACTTCTCCAACTAGGGACACGCCCCGGCCGGACCCGCTGGGCCAGGCTGGCCCCGGCCGCCACCCGGGCGGCCCCGCACCCCCTCAGCCAGGGCTGCCACCAGCGCGAAATACCCGGGCATGGTTGAGCGTTGCACTACCTGGTCCCAGTCGAACAGACTGCCGCCCCTACCGGCTCCGAGCAGGCAAAACTCTTGTCCGCCGACCGCGAACAGAGAGCGGAAACAAATCTGGGCCACACCTGATTGAAGGGTGTAATCAGGTAATTCTGAGGAGCGAACTGATGAGCGAGACACTCTCCCTGCCGGTTCTGCCGCTGGACGACACCGTTGTGCTGCCCACGATGGTGGTCCCGCTTGACACCTCCGGCTCGGAGGTGCGGGCGGCCATCGACGCAGCACAAATGACGGCCGCCGCACCCGGCTCGGCTGACAAGAAGCCGCAGGTGCTGCTGGTGCCGCGGCTGGACGGCAAATACTCCGCGCTCGGCACGCTCGGTGTGGTCGAGCAGACCGGGCGCACGCCCAGTGGCGAGCCCGCCGCGGTCATCCGCGGCCTGGCCCGGGTGCGCATCGGCGTCGGCACGACCGGCCCGGGCGCGGCCCTGTGGGTCGAGGGCACCGTGCTGGACGAGCCGCCCGCGACCCCGCGCGCCCAGGAACTGGCCCGTGAGTACCGCGGGCTGGCCGCCACCATCCTGCAGAAGCGCGGTGCGTGGCAGGTGATGGACGTGCTGGAGCGGATCACCGACCCGTCGGCGCTGGCCGACAGTGCCGGCTACGCCGGCTACCTGCACCTCGAGCAGCGCCAGCAGCTGCTGGAGACGATCGACCCCGAGAAGCGGCTGGAGCTGGTGACCCAGTGGGCCCGGGACCAGATCGCCGAGCTGGACGTCGCGGAGACCATCCAGAACGACGTCCGCGAGGGCATGGAGAAGCAGCAGCGCGAGTTCCTGCTCCGCCAGCAGCTGGCCGCCATCCGCAAGGAACTGGCCGAGCTGGACGGCGAGCCGGGCACCGAGGAAGACGACTACAAGGCCCGCATCGAGGCGGCCAACCTGCCCGAGAAGGTGCACGAGGCCGCGATGAAGGAAGCGGCCAAGCTGGAGCGGACCAACGACGCCTCCCCCGAGGGCAGCTGGATCCGCACCTGGCTGGACACGGTGCTGGAGATCCCGTGGAACGAGCGCACCGACGACGCCTACGACATCTCCGGGGCCCGCGCCATCCTGGACGCGGACCACGCCGGGCTGGATGACGTCAAGGAGCGGATCATCGAGTACCTGGCGGTGCGCAAGCGCCGCGCGGACAAGGGCCTGACCCTGGTCGGCGGCCGCCGCAGCGGTGCGGTGCTGGCGCTGGCCGGCCCGCCCGGGGTCGGCAAGACCTCGCTGGGCGAGTCGGTGGCCCGCGCCATGGGCCGCAAGTTCGCCCGGGTGTCGCTGGGCGGCGTCCGGGACGAGGCGGAGATCCGTGGCCACCGGCGCACCTACGTGGGCGCGCTGCCGGGCCGGATCGTCCGGGCCATCCGCGAGGCGGGCTCGATGAACCCGGTGATCCTGCTGGACGAGGTGGACAAGCTGGGCGCGGACTACCGCGGCGACCCGACCGCGGCGCTGCTGGAGGTGCTGGACCCGGCGCAGAACCACACGTTCCGCGACCACTACCTGGAGGTCGAGCTGGACCTCTCGGACGTGCTGTTCATCGCCACCGCGAACATGCTGGAGACGATCCCCGGCCCGCTGCTGGACCGGATGGAGCTGATCCAGCTGGACGGGTACACCGAGGACGAGAAGGTCATCATCGCCCAGGGCCACCTGCTGCCGCGGCAGCTGGAGCGGGCCGGCCTGGAGGCGGCCGACGTGACCTTCACCGACGCGGCCCTGCACGTGCTGGCCAGCGAGTACACCCGCGAGGCCGGGGTGCGCGCGCTGGAGCGGACCATCGCCAAGGTGCTCCGCAAGGTCGCCGCTCAGGTGGCCACCAGCGAGGTGACCCTGCCGGTCACCGTGGACCGGGCCGACCTGCACGGCTACCTGGGCCACCCGCGGCACACGCCGGAATCGGCGGAGCGCACCGCGGTGCCCGGCGTGGCCACCGGGCTGGCCGTCACCGGTACCGGCGGCGACGTGCTCTTCATCGAGGCCTCCCTGGCCGACCCGGAGACCGGCACCACGGGTGTCACGCTCACCGGGCAGCTGGGGGACGTGATGAAGGAGTCGGCCCAGATCGCGCTCTCCTATCTGCGCTCGCACGGTGCGGAGCTGGAGCTGCCGGTCGCCGACCTCAAGGAGCGCGGTGTCCACGTGCACGTGCCCGCGGGTGCGGTGCCCAAGGACGGCCCGAGCGCCGGGGTCACCATGACCACCGCGCTGGCCTCGCTGCTGTCCGGCCGGCTGGTCCGCTCGGACGTGGCGATGACCGGTGAGGTGTCGCTGACCGGGCGGGTGCTGCCGATCGGCGGGGTGAAGCAGAAGCTGCTCGCCGCGCACCGGGCCGGCATCACCACCGTGCTCATCCCGCAGCGGAACGAGCCGGACCTGGAGGACGTGCCGGAGAACGTCCGGAACCAGCTGTCGGTGCACCCCGTCAGCGACGTCCGCGAGGTGCTGAACCTGGCCCTGGAGCCAGCGACGCAGCAGGCTGCCGTGGCCGCCTGAGCCAGCCACGGCACGGAGGCCGCCGTCCGGTCCGAAAGGACTGGGCGGCGGCCTTTTGGCTGCCCGCCCCGGTCTGCCCGGTGCCGTATACGCTCGCCCCATGCGCCCCATTGAGTTGCTCGGTGTCCCCTCGGCGGCCGGGACGCACGGCCCCGGGCAGGAGGACGCGCCCAGCTGGCTGCGCGACGCGGGCCTGATCACCGGCCTGGCTGCGCGCGGCGTCCCGGTGCACGACCACGGCGACCTGCCACCCGTCCCGTTCCGGCCGGACCCGGCCCACCGTCACAAGCAGAACATCGACCGGGTGTGCGAGGTGGCCCAGGAGGTGGCCAGCCGGATGGCCAGCCTGCTCACCCCGGGTAGCGGCGTGCCGCTGATCCTCGGCGGGGACTGCACGATCACGCTGGGGGTGCTGGCCGGGTACCTGGCCCGGCATCCGGATGTGGGCCTGCTCTACTTCGACGGGGACATCGACGTGTCCACGCCCGCCACCACCACCTCCGGCATCGTGGACACGATGGGCATGGCCACCCTGCTCGGCTCCGGCGCGGATGAGCTGGCCCGGATCGGGCCGCGCTTCCCGCTGATGCCAGGAGACCGGGTGGCCGCGTTCGGCTTCGACTTCGCCGAGGCCCCCGAGCGGTCCCGGTCCTGGCTGGCGGAACGAAATGTAGCCCTGTACCCGGCTACCGGCATGGCCGATGCCCCGGCGGCGGCGCTCGACGCGATGACCTACCTGGCTGGTCACACCCGGCCGGTGCTGGTGCACTTCGACGTCGATGTGATCGACTCGACCGAGTTCCCGCTGGCTGACTTCCCGCACTTCAACCAGGGCCTCGGCTACGCCGACGCGATCGCCTGCCTGCGCGTGTTCTGCTCGCACGAGGCCTTCGGCGGCCTGGTCATCACCGAGGTCAACCCGCACCGCGACCCGGACGGCAGCCTGGCCGCCCGGCTGGCCACCGACGTGGCCGCGATCCTCGGCGAGCCCTAGCCTTAGGCCTGTCCCCTGGGAGGCCGTCTCGCCCTGGCCCGGCCGCCGGGCCGCGGTTACCGTGAGCGGATGCAGACCCTCGGCGACGACCTGGTGCTTCTGTCCATCAATCCCCGCTCGGGGCGGCTGGCCAACGCCACCCGGCTCCGGTTCGGGCTCATGGGCTCCGAGCTGGTCCGGCTGGCCGCGAGCAGGCGGGTGGACATCACCGGTGGCCGGATCGTCGTGCTGGACGGCGGGCCGACCGGCGACACCGAACTGGACGCGGCGCTGGCCAGCCTGGCCCAGGCCGGGCGGCCACCACAGCCGAAGAAGTGGGTCGGCGCCCCGCGGCGGAAGATCGCGGACGCCTACCTGGCCCGGCTGGCCAGCGCCGGGGCGGTCCGCGATGAGCCGGGCGCGCTGCTGACCCGGTGGCGGATCGTGGACGAAGCCCGCTGCGCCAGCCTGCGGGCCCGGCTCGACGCGATCGTGCACGGTACCGGGCCGGTGGACACCGAGCAAGCCGCGTTCGCCGGGCTGGCCAGCGCCAGCGGCCTCGGCGAACTGCTGTACCGGGGCTGGGGCAACCGCCCGCTGCGCAAGCGCCTCGACCAGATCGCCAAGGGCCAGTGCACCGGGCCCGTGCTCCCCGTCACCGACGCCGCAACGGCCGCCGGTGACGCCAGCCAGGCGGCCGCAGGGGAGGCGGCCAGCGAAGCCGTCCAGGCCGCGACCCAGGCGGCCAGTGACGCGGCGGTGCGCGCGGCCACCCAGGCGGCCACGGACGCCGCCGTCCGGGCCGCGACCCAGGCGGCTACCGACGCGGCCGTGGCCGCCGCCGTGCACGCCGCCCACCACGCCGCTGCCGCCCACTCCCCTCCACCGGCGGCACCGGCCACCACTGACCCCCGCCCGCCGTCACCCCCCACTCACACCCACGCCAGCCAGGGGCCGCCGGCCGGTGCGGTACATCGTGGGCGTCATGCCGCCAGCAACGACACCGCGCTGGCCCAAGGGACCGCGCTCAGACCCGGATGTCCGCCTGCAGGCGGCGGGCGTTGCCGCCGGTAATGAGCTCGCGGGCCGGGGCCGGGATCCCGTCCGCGGCCAGGCCGTCCAGCAGCCGGGTCACCGGCAGCGCCGTGTTCGGCGCATCCGAGCCGTACAGCACCTTGCCCGCCAGCGCGGCCAGCTGCCCGGCCGGGATCTGGGCCCGCTCGTCGATCACCGGGGTGAGGTCGGCGTGCACCCCGGGATACTCGGCCACCAGCCGCAGCGCGGCCGCGGTGGCCGGGTGCGCGCAGTGCGCGATGATCACCCGGGCCGCGGGGTGGCGCCGGGCCACCTCCTCGACCGGTGCCAGTTCGGCCGCGCTGGTCACGCCGCGCGGCGCGTGCCCGGCGTGCAGCACAACCGGCAGGGCCACCGTGGACACGTACGCCCAGACCGGGTCGAGCCGCCGGTCATCGGGGCGGAAGTCACCGACCGAGCAGTGCAGTTTGAGCACCCGCAGGCCCATGTCCTCGACCGCGCTGCGCAGCACGGTCAGCGGCTGGTCGTCGCCCGGGTGCACGGTGCAGCCGCCGGTCAGCCGGAGCGGGCCGCCGCGCTGCCCGGCGACCAGGCTGGCCACCGACTTGTTCAGCTCCGCGGCCGAACCGGGGCGGCGGGCGTAGGGCAGCGTCCACGCCTCAGTGATCCCCTCAGTGGCCAGCCGTTCGCACACCTCGCCGGGGTCGGCCGGGTAGGCGAAGCCGCGGCTGTCGAAACCACGCTGGTCGAAGAAGGCCCGGATCGCGGCCTGCAGCCGGGGCGGCAGCAGATGGACATGAGCGTCAACTACGTCACGGTGCACTAGTCCCTTTTACCCTGTCCCGGAAGCCGTTAGGGGCAGCCAAGGTCCCGCCTGCCCAGGTGGGCAGGCGGGACGTTGGTGAATCTGGCTCAGCCTCTGGGGCCCGCTGGGACGATGACCACAGGCACCCGGGCGTGGTGGGTGACCTGGCTGCTCACAGAGCCCATATGCAGGCGGCCGAAGCCACCCTCGCCCCGGGCCCCGACGACCAGCATGTCGGCGCCCTCGGACGCATTGACCAGTTCCTCGGAGGGTGACCCGCTGACCGAACGGACCGTCACCGACGGCGGGTGCGCGCCGCTGAGCTTGCTGGCCGCCTTGTCGGCACTGTCCTGCGCGGCAGCCCGGGCGTTTTCCTCGTCGGTCTTGTCCTGCGGGTAGCTGATCGGGGCGCGGGTCCACGCGCTCAGCGCGACCGGGTGCACGGCCAGGACGGTGAGCGGGACCTGCCGCAGCGCGGCCTCCCTCATCGCCCAGTCCAGCGCAAGCTGGGAATGCTCTGATCCGTCGACTCCAACGACAATTCCAGGCAACGCTGCCTCCTGATGCCGTTCCTGGCCGGGTTGCCAAGGACAGCGGCCGCCCGGTTCTGACAGGTAGAACGCTAGGCCTTCTGGCCTTGATCGGCTAGAGGCATCGGCTCATCCGCCAGCTGGCCGCGCAGCGGCATCCGGCGGACCGGTTCCCGGCCCGGTGGCTGGGATGGCCGCGGCTGGGTGGGCTGCACCGGGATCGGCCGTTCCTGCGGTTCGTTCGATACGCTGAGCGGTTCCCCGTGGTGCATGATCTCCATCGCCGGCCCATCGTCATCCACCAGGTAACTTGCCCGGTCCGGCAGCACCGACACGCGCAGGGAGCGGCCGCGCAGGGTGACCGTGAACGTGAGCCGGGTCAGCGCGGGTGGCAGCCGCGGCGCGAAACTGGGCAGCTGCCCGTGCCGGTTGCGCATCCCGCCGAACCCGGTGACCAGCGCCATCCACGCACCGGCCAGGGCCGCCAGGTGGACCCCGTCCTTGGTGTTGTGCTCCAGGTCGGCTATGTCCATCAGCGCGGTCTCGGCCAGGTAGTCGTAGGCCAGCTCCAGGTGACCGGTCTCCGCGGCGATGACCGCCTGGGTACACGCGGACAGCGACGAGTCCCGGACGGTGAGCGCCTCGTAGTAGGCGAAGTTCCGGGCCTTCTGCTCGGCCGTGAAGGCATCCGGGCAGGTCTGCATGGCCAGCACCAGGTCGGCCTGCTTGACCACCTGCTTGCGGTACAGATCGAAGTACGGGAAGTGGGCCAGCAGCGGGTACTGGTCGGGGCTGGTCCCGGCGAAGTCCCAGACCTGGTGGTTGGTGAACCCCTCGGCCTGCGAGTGCACGCCCAGCTTCTCGTCGTAGGGCACCAGCATCTGGTCCGCGGCGGCCTGCCACTTCGCCACCTCGTCGGCGGAAACGCCCAGTTCCTTGGCCCGGTCGGGATGGGCCATCGAGGACCTGGCGGCCGCGCGCAGGTTGGCCTGCGCCATCAGGTTGGTGAACACGTTGTTGTCGGCGATCGCGCTGTATTCGTCGGGCCCGGTGACCCCATCGATCCGGAACTTCCCAGCCGCATCGTGGTGGCCGAGTGAGTGCCACAGGCGGGCCGTGTGCACCAGCAGGTCCAGCCCGGTGCCCGCGTCGAACTGGTCGTCGCCGGTCGCGTCCACGTACCGGGTCACCGCCGCCGCGATATCCGCGTTCACGTGGAACGCCGCGGTGCCGGCCGGCCAGTACGCGGAGCACTCGGCCCCGTCGATGGTGCGCCAGGGGAAGGTGGCCCCGCGCAGGCCGAGCTGGCTGGCCCGGTCGATCGCGCCGGGCAGCGTGCTGTGCCGCCAGCGCAGCACGTTGGCCGCGGCGTCCGGCATGGTATAGGTGAGGACGGCGAGCACGAACGTCTCGGAGTCCCAGAACGTGTGGCCGTCGTAGCCGGTTCCGGACAGCCCCTTGGCCGGGATCGACCGGCGTTCGGCGCGGGCGCCCGCCTGCAGCACGTGGAACATGCCGAACCGGACCGCTTGCTGGATCTCGTCGTCGCCGTCCAGCTCGACGTCGGCCCGGCCCCAGAAGTCATCCAGGTAACCCCGCTGCTCGGCGGCCAGGCCATCCCAGCCGGTGGCCACCGCCACTGACAGCGCGCCCTCGACCTGATCCTGCAGCGCGGGCCGGGACCGGGTCCGCGACCAGCCGAACCCGACGTACTTGTCCAGCCGCAGCACCTGGCCACGGTCAATCCGGCCGCCGATGGTCAGCCGGGCCAGGTCCGGGCGGGTCTCATAGGACTGGTACAGGTCCGCGTCGGAGTGCAGCTGGTGGTCCATGGCCACCTGCAGCGACCGGCCGCTGCGCTTGGTCCGGTGCATCAGCCCGGCCCGCCCGCCCTCGTGCCCGTGCTGGACCGACTCCAGCGGCGCTTCCAGGGCGACCGCGACCCGGGGATCGGCGCTGGCCGGCGGCAGTTCCTCGTTGGCGACCAGTTCCGATTGCAGCACGATGCGGACCGGGCCGTCCAGCGATTCGACCTGGTACCGGATAGCGGCGATAGAGCGCTGGGTGAAGGAGACCATCCGGACCGAGGTGACCCGCACCGTGCGCCCGGCCGGTGACACCCAGTCGGCCTGCCGGCTCAGCGTGCCGGCCCGGAAGTCGAGCACCCGCTCGTGCCGCAGCAGCTGCCCGTAGCGGATGTCGAACGGCTCGTCGTCGACCAGCAGCCGGATCACCTTGCCGTTGGTCACGTTGATCATCGTCTCGCCCGACTCGGGGTAGCCGAAGCCCGCCTCGGCGTACGGCAGCGGGCGCAGCTCGAACAGGCCGTTCAGGTAGGAACCGGGCAGGCCGTGCGGCTCGCCTTCATCCAGATTGGCGCGCCAGCCGATGTGCCCGTTGGCCAGCGCGAAGATCGATTCAGTCTGGGCCAGCATGTCCCGGTGCAGCGTGCTTTCCCGCAGGGACCACGGCTCGACCGGGAAGGCCGGATGCTGGATCATGCCTCATCCAGCAGCTCGGCCAGGTCTTTCACCACGACATTGGCTCCTGCCTCCCGGAGTTCGCCCGCCTGCCCGACCGTTCCCAGCACAGTGCAAGCTTAAGATCTTGCGGCTGGTCGCGGGAGAAGCAATCAGTCGCGCGGGAGAAACAATCGGCTGAATAGCGGCAGACGCGGCAGGCCCGGGGTGGCCGCGATCAGCTGGGGGTACCGCCGCCAGCCCGGGCCGCGCGGCCCCGTAGCGTTACTGCCGTGATCCCAGCGCACGATCCCGGGCCGGCCAGCGGGCTGGCGGAGACCCTGCCGGCCATCCCCGCTTCGGCCGGGGCGCTGATCTTCGACCGGGCGGGGCGGCTGCTGATCCTGAAGCCCACCTACAAGTCCGGGTGGACCATCCCCGGCGGGGTGATGGAGGCCGATGGGGAGACCCCGTGGGCGGCCTGCCGCCGCGAAGTACGCGAGGAATGTGGCCTCGACGTGCGGCAGGCCCGGCTGGCCTGCGTGGACTTCCGGCCACCCCGGCCCGGCAAGCCCGGCGGCATGCGGTTCCTGTTCGACTGCGGGGCGTTCCCCGACGACGAACTGGCCGCCATCGTGGTGCAGCCCGAGGAGATCTCGGCCTATCAGCTGGTCCCGGTGCGGGCCGCGCTGGACCTGCTGCGCAAGCCGATCCGGCGGCGGGTCAAAGCGGCCTGGCGGGCCAGAGGCACCTGCTATCTGGAGAACGGCCGGCCGGTACCCGGGGTCAGCCAGTAACGCCCGGGGCCACTATCCCGGGACCGAAGCCACCGGGCCGTGGGCGTGGCCGAGCACCGAGTGGGTGACCGAGCGGATTCCACGGGTGTGCGGGCCACCGGTCGCGTGCCGGCCGAGCACGACGAGATCGGACCGGGCCGACGCGCCCGCCAGCACCCGGCCCGGGTGTGCGTGCATCACTTCAGCCCGCGCCTCCACCCCGGGATGCTTGTCCCGCCAGGGGGCCAGCAGGGCGTCCAGCCGGCTCTCCGCCTCGGACGGCGCCTCGGCCGTCCCCGGCCCGGTCCAGGTCCAGGCGTGCACCGCCACCAGCCGGGCCTTACGCAGCACCGCCTCCTGGAACGCGAAGTCCAGGGCCGTAGGGGTCTGGTCCAGGTCGTGCACACCGACGACGATCTCGCGATGCCCGGCGGTGGTCTCTTCGCGCACCACCACGACCGGGCACGCCGCGTGGGTCGCCACGTACCGGCTCACCGAGCCGAGGACCATCGCGCTGAAGCCACCCGAACCACGGGAGCCAACCACCAGCATCAGGGCGTCCTTCCCGGCCTCGACCAGTTCCTGGGCTGGCGATCCGGCCCGCAGATGCGTCTCGACCACCAGCCCGGGGGCGGCTTGCACGGCGTCCCGCGCGGCCGCGTCGAGCGCCTGGCCCGTCGCGTCCTCAACCGTCGCGCTCACGGTGCCCTGCGTCGCGGGGCGGCTGGTCATCCGGGGTGGCAGTGCGGGGACGGCCAGAATCTGCATCGACGCGCCGCGCAGCGCGGCCTCCCGCGCGGCCCATTGCACCGCCCGCACCGACTCAGGCGAACCATCCGTCCCGGCGACCACTGGCTTCGCTGCCATGTCCGTCCTCCTCATCCGGCCTGCCCCAGTCATACCCAGCCTGGTGGGTGATGCGCTAGTACCGCGCCACACGGGTCGTTCGCGCCTGGCGGGCCAGCCCGGCCCCGGGCGGCCGCGCAGTCGGCGCGGGCGGGCCGGTCAGCCGAGCAGCGGCCCGCGGTGCTGCCAGGCGAGCCGGAGCAGCGCGGCGCCTGCGGTCTGGGTCGGCTCGCGGCCGCCGGCGAACCGGTGCACGGCTTCCGCGGTGAACGGGATCGCCGCCGACCCGTTCTCCGTGACGACCCGGCCCTCGGCATTCCTGGTGACCAGGCCGCGGAACAGCCGGTCGAAGACGGCCGCGTCGAACACCGCGACCGTGAGGATGTCGGTGGCCAGGGTCAGCGGGTCCACGCCCAGCCCGACGCAGCTGACCCGCAGCGTGCCCGCCTGGCGGGCGGCCGTCAGTTCCCGGTAGAACGGCCACTGGCCGTAGTCGAGCATTCCGCCCCTGGTCGGGTACTCCTCCGGCCCGCCCAGAAGCTCCTCGCTGAACTCCCGGGTCATGCACTGCCACAGGCTGAGGTCGCGGCGCCGGGCGGCTGGGGCCGCGGTCACCGGCTGGAAGATGCCCGCGGGCATCACCTGGTACTGGCCCCCGGCGTGATGGACGCGGGCCGGGTCCCGCCAGTGCAGCAGGAACGACGCCCGGCCGCCCGGGGCACGGCGCAGCGTGAGCGTGGTGACGGCGGTGACGGCGCAGCGGCGCCGCAGCTCGCATGGATCACCGAGCTGGGCACGCAGCGGCAGGTCGGCCAGGCTGACCGGGCCGCCGCCCGACCCAGCCCACGCCGCCGCCAGCTCGTGCGCCACGGCATGGCCCAGGTTCACCGCGTCGAAATACCGGGACCGGGTGAAGGTGAGCCGGGCCGGGCCGGTGAGCGTGGCCGACAGCAGCCGGTAGCAGATCCGGTTCTCGAACAGGGCCGGCCGGTCCAGGGCCGCGACCGCCGCCGTGTAGCTGGCGAACCGGCCGCCCGCCGGGCTGGCCGGCAGCACGTGCGCGGCGGCCGGGCCGGCGGCGTCGGCGGCGGGCACCGGGGCCCGGCTGGACCAGCCCAGCGTCACGTCGGCCAGGTTGACCGGGCCGGCCTGCTGCCACTCCGGCCAGCACAGCAGGTCGGTGCCGGCCACCCGGGGCGCACCGTCGTACAGCTGGGCCGCCGCCACCACCAGGGCCTGCCGGTGCTCGTTGACCATCCGCCGGATCCGCCGCCAGCTGTCCGCGTCCGCCGCTGGCGGCGCGGTCCGGGGCGCGGCCGCCTGATCGCTCATGATCCCCGATCCTCACACAGCCGAGGCGGCGGCCAGGCCGCCCAGCCACCTCGGCCGGGACACCGGGCACCCGGGCCGGATGACCGGCAACCCGGCCATCCTGGCCCGGAATACCGGTACGCGTGGTAATAGTTAATGGCAACAAGTTGATAGTTCAATCACTCTGGTGAAGCCGCTCCCCTTCGCCTGGCAAGGAGACCAGCAGTGCCCACGCCCCTAGTGCAGATCATCATCGGCAGCACCCGCCCCGGCCGGGTCGGCCCGTCGGTGGCCGAGTGGATCGCCGCCGCCGCCCGAGCGCATGGCCAGTTCGACGTGGAAGTGGTGGACCTGGCCGAAGTCAACCTGCCGATGTTCAACGAGCCCCGGCATCCCCGGCTGCGCGAGTACGAGCACCAGCACACCAAGGACTGGAGCGCGATCATCGACCGGGCGGACGCGTTCATCTTCGTCGTCCCCGAGTACAACTACGGCTTCAACGCGGCGACCAAGAACGCCATCGACTACCTGAATCACGAGTGGCGGTACAAGCCGGTCGGGTTCGCCAGCTACGGCGGCGTGGCCGCGGGCACCCGCGCCGTGCAGCAGCTCAAGCAGGTCATGACGACGCTCAAGATGGTCCCGCTGTTCGAGGCGGTGAACATCCCGTTCGTCCAGCAGTTCCTGGACGAGGACCGGCGGCTGCACCCCAATGAGGTGATGACCGAGGCGGCCACCGCCATGCTGGACGAACTGGCCCGGCTGGCCAGCGACGCTGCGCCCGCTCCGCGAGCCCGAGCTCCCCGAGCCAGCCGAGCCGGAGACCGAGGACCTCGACCCGGACGCCGAGCCCGTCCGCGCCGGACCATGATCGTGGGCAGCAGGTGTTGCCAGCGGGCCCAGGCTGACCGCGATCATGCTGGCGGGCCGTAGCCACCGCCGCCGGGGGTCTCCAGGACGAACACGTCGCCCCCGGCGACCGGCACCGTGTCGCAGCCGGCCAGGCTCGGTGACCGAGCCGTCGGGGTGCTCCACCCACTGACGGCCCAGGGCGCCGGGCTGGCCGCCGGCCATCCCGTAGGGCGGCACCCGGCGGTGGCTGCTCAGCAGGCTGAGCGTCATCGGGGCCAGGAACCGCAGCCGCCGCCGGCCGCCGTCGCCCCCGTGCCACCGGCCGGCCCCGCCGCTGCCCCGGCGGATCTCGTAGGACTCCAGCCGGACCGGGTAGCGCCACTCCAGCACCTCGGGGTCGGTGAGCCGGGAGTTGGTCATGTGCGTCTGCACCACCGACGTCCCATCGAATCCGTCACCAGCCCCCGAGCCGCTGGACACGGTCTCGTAGTACTGGTGGCTGTCGCTGCCGAACGTGACATTGTTCATCGTGCCGGACCCCTCGGCCATGACGCCCATGGCCGCGTACAGCGCGCCGGTGATGGCCTGCGAGGTCTCCACGTTCCCGGCCACCACCGCGGCCGGGTACTCCGGGGACAGCAGGCTGGCCGGGGGGATGACGACCCGGACCGGCTTGAGGCACCCGGCGTTCAGCGGGATCTCGTCGTTGACCAGGCTGCGCAGCACGTACAGCACGGCGGCCATGGCCACCGAGGACGGCGCGTTGAAGTTGCCGGGCAGCTGGGCCGAGGTGCCGGTGAAGTCGATCTCCGCGGTCCGCTGGGCGTGGTCCACCCGCACCGCGACCTGGATCACCGCGCCGCTGTCCAGTTCGTAGCGGTACTCGCCGTCGTGCAGCCGGTCGATGACCCGGCGTACCGCTTCCGCCGCGTTGTCCTGCACGTGGCCCATGTACGCGGTCACCACGTCCAGGCCGAAGTGCGCGACCATCTGGCGCAGCTCGGCCACGCCCTTCTCGTTCGCCGCGACCTGGGCGCGCAGGTCGGCCAGGTTGGCGTCCGGGTTGCGGGATGGGTACTCGGCCCCGGTGAGCAGGTCACGGGTGGCGGTTTCGCGCAGCTCGCCGCCGGACACCAGGCGCCAGTTGTCGATGAGCACGCCTTCCTCGTCCACCCGGGTGCTGAAGGCGGGCATCGAACCGGGCGTGATCCCGCCGATCTCGGCATGGTGGCCCCGGGCGGCGACGAAGAACAGGATGTCACCCGCCCGTTCCCCGGTGCCAAAGACCGGGGTGACCACGGTGATGTCAGGGAGGTGAGTCCCTCCGTGGTACGGATCGTTAAGGATGAAAACGTCGCCGGGGTGGATGGCCCCGGGATTGCGGCTGATGACCATCTTGATGCTCTCGCCCATCGACCCCAGGTGGACGGGCATGTGCGGGGCGTTCGCGATCAGGTTCCCGGCGGCGTCGAAGACCGCGCAGGAGAAGTCCACCCGCTCCTTGATGTTCACCGAGTGCGCCGTGCTCTGCAGCCGGACACCCATCTGCTCGGCGACCGACATGAACAGGTTGTTGAAGATCTCCAGCAGCACCGGGTCGGCGGCGGTGCCCAGGTCCGGGCGGTCCTGCTGGCGGCCGGACCGGGTCAGCAGCAGGTCGCCCCGGCCGGTCACCTCGGCCTGCCAGCCGGGCTCGACCACCGTGGTGGCGAAGTCCTCGGTGAGGATGGCGGGCCCGGGCAGGATCTGGCCCGGCCGCAGCTCAGCCCGCGGCAGCAGATCGACCTCGGCCCAGCGGCCGCCGGTGAACATCGGGACCCGGGTGACGGGCGGGCCGGTGCCCGCCGGTGCGGCCGGAGCCGCGGCCGCGGTGCCCGGCGGCAGGCCCGGCCCGCCGGTGAGTTCCACCGACACGGCCTCCAGCACGATCGGTTTGTCGCGCAGCAAGAACGAGAACCGCTGCCGGTACGCGGCCTCGAAGTCCCGGACCAGACCCGCGTGGTCGCTGAGCGGGACGATCAGCGCGGTATCGGTGCCCTGGTAACGCAGGTGGCAGCGGTGCTGCGCGCGGATCGCGGCGGGCGGCACGCCATCGGCGGTGAGTTCCGCGCGGGCCTCGGCGTCCAGGCCGGCCAGTACGCCGTCCAGGCTGGCCAGCAGCTCCCCGGACAGCACGGCCTCGACCGCTGACTCACGCATCGCGGTCACGTCGGCCAGCCCCATGCCGTACGCGGACAGCACCCCGGCCAGCGGGTGGATGAGCACCGTGGTCATGCCGAGCTGGTCGGCGACCGCGCAGGCGTGCTGCCCGCCCGCGCCGCCGAACGTGGCCAGTACGTACCTGGTCACGTCGTAGCCGCGCTGCACCGAGATCTTCTTGATCGCGTTGGCCATGTTGGCCACCGCGATGTCCCGGAAGCCGGCCGCCACCTCGGCGGCGCTGCGCTGGTCGCCGGTGGCCTGGGTGATCTCATCCGCGAGCGCGGCGAACTGGCCAGCGGCCTGGCCGGCGTCCAGCGGCTGGTCGCCGTGCGGGCCGAACACGTGCGGGAAGTGGGCCGGCTGGATCCGGCCCAGCAGCACGTTGGCGTCGGTGACGGTGAGCGGGCCGCCGCGCCGGTAGCAGGCCGGGCCGGGGCTGGCGCCGGCCGAGTCCGGTCCGACCCGGTACCGGCTGCCGTCGAAGTGCAGCACCGACCCGCCCCCGGCGGCCACGGTGTGGATGCTGAGCATCGGCGCGCGCATCCGGACCCCGGCCACCTCGGTCTCGTACTGCCGCTCGAACTCCCCGGCGTAGTGCGAGACGTCGGTGGACGTGCCGCCCATGTCGAAGCCGATGACCCGGCTGAAGCCGGCCGCGGCGCTGGCGCGGGCCATGCCGACGATGCCGCCGGCCGGGCCGGACAGGATGGAGTCCTTGCCGCGGAACCGGTGCGCGTCGGCCAGCCCGCCGTTGGACTGCATGAACAGCACCCGGACGCCGTCCAGTTCGCGGGTCACCTGGTCCACGTACCGGGCCAGGATCGGCGACAGGTAGGCGTCCACCACGGTGGTGTCGCCACGGGACACCAGCTTCATCAGCGGGCTGGTCGCGTGGGACTCCGAGACCTGGGTGAACCCGATACCGCGGGCGATCTGGCCGATCCGGCTCTCGTGCGCCGGGTACCGGTAGCCGTGCAGGCAGACCACGGCCACCGCCCGGAAACCGTCGGCGTACGCGGCCCGCAGCTCCCGGTCTGCTCCGTCCTCATCGAGCGGCAGGATCACCTCGCCGTGCGCGCTGACCCGCTCGGCCACCTCGATCACCCGGCGGTACAGCAGCTCGGGCAGGACGATCTTCCGGTCGAAGATGCGCGGCCGGTTCTGGTAGCCGATCCGCAGCGCGTCGCCGAAGCCCCGGGTGATGACCAGGACGGTGGGCTCGCCGCGGCGTTCCAGCAGCGCGTTGGTGGCCACCGTGGTGCCGAGCCGGACCGCGGCGATCTGGCCCGGCCGGGATCGGCTGCCCCGGCATTACGCCAAGGTGCGCGCGGATGCCGGCCAGCACCGCGTCCTCGGGCCGCACCGGGTCCTCGGACAGCAGCTTGCTGGCGGTCAGCGTGCCGTCCGGGCGCCGCGCGACGATGTCGGTGAACGTCCCACCCCGGTCGATCCAGAACTCCCAGCGCCCGGCCATCACCCGCATCCTAGGCAACTCATCCCGGGCGCGGGATGCGGGCTGGTGGACCGCCGGGTGGCCAGCCGGCCGGACCTGCCACCTGCCCTTCTCTGCCGAGCGGTCTGAGTATGCCGCCCGCTGCCGCGGGCGTTTGGCGCCCGACTACGCGGGTAGCCGGGCGCAACAGTTGGCCTGGCGAGCGCAGTGGTTGGCCCGGCGAGCGAGGTGGCCGAGGCGGAACCGAGGAGGTCTGCAGATGGTGTCTGAGACGAGAGCCACGCAGCCGTCAGGGCGCAATGTGCTCGAGGATCTGGATTCGCGGATCCCGACGAACTTCTACTGGTACCTGGCCGTGCTGGCCTGCGTCGGCGGGTTTCTCTTCGGATACGACACGTCCAACATCGGCTCGGCGCTGGACTTCATTCCTTACCATCTGTCGAGCTTCTGGACGGGCTATCTGGTGGCCGGCGCATCCCTGGGCGCCGGTGCGGGAGCGCTCATCGCCGGGCCGCTGACCGACCACTTCGGGCGTAAGACCCTGCTCATCACCGACGCCGCCATCTACGCCATCGGCGCGCTGCTGTCGGCGTTCACCGTGAATGCCTTCATGCTGCTGTCGTCCCGCACGCTCATCGGGCTCGCGATCGGGGCCGACTCCGCGATTGCCACCGCGTATATCGCGGAGTTCGCGCCCCGCGAGCGGCGAGGCCAGCTGAGCATCATCCAGCAGTGGATGATCACCGTGGGAATCCTGGTGTCCTACCTCGTGGCCGTGGTCGTCCTGGTGGCCCTGCCAAACAACGCCGGCAACCTCGACTGGAGGCTCATTCTCGGCATCGGCGCGCTTCCGGCGGTAGTGGCCGTAGCGCTGCGGTCCAGGATGCCCGAGTCCCCCCGGTGGCTCATGCTGCATGAGCGCTACGCCGATACCAGGAAGGCGTTCGGCCAGCTCGGAATGGAGACCACCGAAGAGGAGATCCGTACGGCCGCTGACCAGCTCAGGGGCACGGTGGAAGAACGGCAGCGGAAGACGCAGTGGACGAGGGGCGTGATCCGGGCGCTGATCATCGTCTGTGTGTTCTTCATTTTCCAGCAGATCACCGGGATCAACGTTCCCTTCTACTACGGCCCGAAGATCCTTTCGACCTTCTTCCAGAACGGGCACAATGCCGTCGCCGCCGCCGTGGCCGGGGTCGAGGTCACCGCCATCCTGGGCGCGGTCAACGTGGTCGCGACCTATTTCGCCTTCCGCTGGATCGACAAGTTCGGCCGGCGCCCGCTGGCCATGGGGGGTTACGCGGGCATGGCGGTGTTCATGCTGGTCGCGGCGGCCGGAGTCGCATTCTTCACCGACATACCGCAGACCGTGGTGGTCATGGTCGGCTTCTCGTTCTTCATCACGTCGTTCGCGATCGGTGTCGGCGGGACGGGCTGGCTGATCCAGGGTGAGGTCTTCCCGACATCGGTCCGCGGCCGGGCGGCTGCGATCGGCGCGGCCGTAGATTGGGTGGCCAATTTCGCGCTGATCGAGGTGTTCCCGGCCTGGCAGAATTCCTGGGGCCTGGCCTGGGTCATGGTGTCCTTCGCAGTCCTCTCGGTGGTGGCGATCGGATTCGTGTTCAGGTTCCTGCCGGAGACGAAGGGACGTTCCGTCGAGGAGGTCGTCCAGATCTTCGAGAAGCAGGCCGGGGCCAGCAAAGCGCCCGTCTAGAACTCGCCACCTCAAACAGCCGGTCACCGCGGCCGGCTGAGGATCAGGCAGGTACCGGGGCGGCCCGGCCAGGATCAGCGGGGCGCCGGGTCGAGGACGATCACCGGGATCTGCCGGGCGGTCTTGGTTTCGTAGTCCGCGAAACCCGGGTGCTCGCGCTTTTGCCTGGCCCAGATGCTGTCCCGTTCCGCGCCTTCGGCCACCCGGGCGACCAGCGGCACGGTCTGGGCCCCGATCTCCGCGCTCACCTGGGGGTGAGCCAGCAGGTTGTGGTACCAGTCCGGGTGGGTGGGGGCGCCGCCCTTGGACGCGAAGACGGCATAACTGCCGCCCACCGGCTGATACATCACCGGGTTGACCCGCGGCTGGCCGGTTCTGGCCCCGACGGTGTGCAGCAGGAGCAGTGCAGCCCCGGCGAACGGGCCGCCGACCTTGCCCTGGTTAGCCCGGAACTCCTCAATGATCTTGCTGTTCCAGTCGTTGGCCTCTGCCATAGTTCGCTCCATTCCGGCACGTTGCCCGCACTGCATTCGGCGCTGCTGATTCTGGCGGCCGCTGCCGCTGCCCAACACCCGCTGCGTTATCGTAACTTGCTGCTTTCAAATCGTTACTTTTGCGTGTTCAGCCGGGAGATGGCATGCCGACGACCGACCACGGGGACCGCGCGGCCGCCGGGCCGGTTGCCCAGCCGGGGACCGCGGCCCGGTCAGCCCCAGGGACGCGGGGTGACCAGGGCCCAGACGACCTTGACCGCGCGGTCGCCGGGCGGGGTGAGGTCCGGCTGGCTGGCCAGGTAGTAATACCCCCACCGGCTGCTGACGCGCTGCACCATTAAAAGGCCGCGCCCGGTCTCGCCCTCCGGGTTCACCAGGCCGGCCACCGGCGGCGCCGGGTTGCTGTCCCACACCTCGACCAGCACCTGCCGACCATCGGAGGCCAGCCGGACCCCGATGACCTGCTGCTCGTCCGGCCCGGCCGCGCCGGGCCAGCCCATGGCGCCGGGCTCCGAGGCCCGCAGCGCGTTGGTCATCAGCTCCGAGACGACCAGCTCCACCGTGTCGGCCAGGCCGGCCTGGCCCCACTCCCACAGCACCAGCTGGCTGTGCACCCGGGCGCACGGCACTGCGCCAGGCAGCGCGCCGAGTTCCAGCTGCGATTGAAGTCGCCAGGACACGGGCGGGGCACTGCCAGAGCTCGAAACCTGTACTTGGGTCAAACCGGCACCCCTGAAGGCAGACGCGTATCATGCGCCTCGGTATTGTGCTCTAGCTTGCATCAGCCCTGGTCAGCATGCAACATACTTGGCCGTATTGTGGGCGATTGCTTGCCTGGGCACGCGGGCGAGGCCTGGAGGAATGATGGCAGCCAGCCCCACTGTCCGGCGCAAACGGCTCGGCATCGAGCTGCGCCGGCTTCGCGAGCAGGCCAGGTTAACCTGCGAGGAGGTCGGCCAGCGGCTGGACTGCTCCGGGACCCGGATCAGCCGGATGGAGACCGGCCGGATCAGCGTCCGGCCGGGCGACGCACGGGAACTTCTGGAGATCTACGGGGTCACCGGGACCGAAGCCGACTCCCTGATCCAGCTGGCCCGGGAGGCCCGCCGCAAGGGCTGGTGGCACACCTACGGCGGCGCGCTGCCCACCTGGTTCGAGCCCTACATCGGGCTGGAGTCCGAGGTCGTCCGGCTGCGTGATTTCCAGTCCATGGTGCTGCCCGGCCTGCTGCAGACCGAGGATTACGCGCGTGCCGTGCTCCGTGCGGCGCCCAGCGCCGGCCCAGCCGACGCCATCGACGTCCAGGTGGCGCTGCGGATGGAGCGGCAGACCATCCTCAGCCAGGACGCGCCGCCCGGTCTGTGGGTGGTGCTCAGCGAGAGCGTGCTGCGGGTGCAGGTGGGCGGGGCCAAGGTCATGCGCGGGCAGTTCGCCCGGCTGATTGAAATTGCCGGCCAGCCTAATGTGACGCTGCAGGTACTGCCATTCAACACCGGAGCTCACGTGCAGCCTATCAGCCCATTCACAATCCTGGAGTTCGCCGACCCGGCCGATCCAGCCGTGGTATATCTGGAGCACCTCACCGGCAGCCTTTTGCTGGAGAATGCCGAGGAGGTGGCGCGCTATAGCGTGGTCTTCGACCACCTGCGTGCCGAGGCGCTGGGCACCGCCCAGTCAGCTGGCCTTATCGCGCAGGTGGCGGACGGGTCAGTTTGATTCACCACAACTAAATAGATCCGAGTAAACACTGAATAGAGGAGGTGCGGGATGTCCCCCTCAGGCATCGACCTGTCTCGCGCCGAATGGCGCAAGAGCAGCCGGAGCGGCGGAAATGGCGGCCAGTGCGTAGAAGTCGCCCACAACCTGACCGCAGTGGTCGCGGTGCGTGACTCGAAGGACCGGCACGGCGGCACGCTTATCTTCAGCCGCCTGGCCTGGGCCGAGTTCATCGATACGGTCCGGCATCAGACGGCCACGCCCTAGCCTGGGCCGGAGCCCCGCCCCGGCCCGCCTCAGGATGGGCCGGAGCGGGGTGGGCCAGGGCAGCGCGAGGCGTAGCTAACCGGAAGCACGCAGCACGACGCGGGGTTCGAGCAGCACCCGGTCGGGTACCCGGGCCGGGCCGGGCGGGGTGGCCAGCAGGTTCTGCAGCGCGTCCAGGCAGGCGCGGGCCACCCCGGGCAGTGGCTGCGCGACGCTGGTCAGCCCGATCGCGGCGGCGGCAGTGCAATCGTCGAAGCCGGTCACCGCGGCCCGCTTGCCGGGCAGCAGACCACGCGCGGTCAGCTCGGCCCAGGCACCCAGCGCGATCATGTCGCTGACGCAGACGAAGGCGGTGGGCGGCTGGGGGGTTTGCAGCAGTTCCGCGCATGCCAGCCGCCCCTGGGTCAGGCCCCGGCGGACCTGCCGGAACAGGCCCGTGGTGGGCAGCCGGGCCGTCTGGCAGGCCTGCTCCCAGCCGGACCGGCGGTCGTCGCCGAGCCCGGAGCCGGCCGGCCAGCCGAGGAACGCGATGCGCTCGTGGCCGAGGCCGATCAGGTGGCTGGTGACCGCGCGCACCCCGGCCGCCCCGTCCACGTCCACCCACGAGTGGCGGGACGCCGACCCCCACGGGCGGCCGAACGTGACGAACGGCACCTGGTGGCGGTGCAGCCAGTCGGTCCGCTTATCCCCCGGGTGCGTGTCGGTGAGCACGAACGCGTCCAGGTCATACTCGCTGAGCAGCGTGTCGTAGCTGCCGATCTCGGTGTCGTCGTCACCCGCCGGGTAGAGCATGATCCGGTAACCGCGCTGCTGGGCAGCGGCGGTCAGCGCGCGCAGGAACGAGTCGAGCAGCTCACTCGGGGCAACTCCCGGCGGGCGCAGGCCGACCGCGATGAGCTGCGAGCGGCGGGTGCGCAGCGTCTGCGCCGCCTTCACCGGCCGGTATCCGGTCTCCGCGATGACCCGCTGGACCCGCTCCCGGGTGGCCGGGCGGACCAGGTGCGGCGCGTTGAGCACATTCGACACGGTTTGCCGGGAAACGGCGGCCAGCCGGGCCACCGACTCCAGCGTGGGTCGCTGCTGCGGCTCACGCGACGGCATCGGCATCACGACCTTCCGGCGGGTCACCCCGATGCCACGCGATCCGGTTCTGGGAAGGGGCGATGGCGCCCGGGTGCCCAGCAGGCGAAGCTGATTTGAACGCTCAAACCAAGGTCAGGCTGGCCGCTTTCCGGCTGGCTGTCAAGGCCGGCTCAGCCCGTCAAGGCCGGCTCAGGCCGTCAGGCCCAGCCCGCCAGGGCCGGCCCAGCCGCCACGGCGCTCAGTCGCCGGGGACGTGGCAGACTGCCTCCACGTTGTTGCCGTCCGGGTCGCGGACGAACGCGCCGTAGTAGTTGGCGTGATACTCCGGCCAGATCCGCGGCTCGTACAGCACCTCGGCGCCGGTCGCCACCGCGGCGTCGAAGAACGCCCGCACCGCCGCCCGGCTCGGTGCGGTGAACGCCAGGTGGGACTCGCGGAACCCGGTACCGGTATTGTGCGGGCCGATCCAGAACTCCGGCTGGCCTTCGGCCCCGAAGCCGATGACCTCACCGAAGTCCAGCACCCGCCCGCCGCCGACGGTGGGCAGCACGGCGTCGTAGAAGGCGGCGCTGGCCGGCACGTCGGTGCACTGGATGGAGATGTGATCAAGCATGATCCCATCCTGGCGCACCGCGGGCCGCTGGGCGCGGCCGGGTGGGGCGACCCGCCGCTGGCCGCGCGGCCGGGTGCGGCGACCCGCCGCAGGCCAGGGCGGCCGGGTGGGGCGACCCGCCGCGGCCGGGCGACCCACCGCCGGCCGGGGCGGCCGGGCGCGGCGGCCGGCTGAATCAGTCGCCGGGATCGAGCCGGGCCAGCACCCGGCCGTGCTCGGCCAGATGGCGGCCCTGCTTGAGCTGGGTGTCATGGATGACCCGGAGGGTGGCCACGATCCCGTCGAGCGCCTGGCCGTACTCGGACAGGCTGTTGCCCTGGCCGATCTGCTCCTCGCGGAGCACCTGCAGCAACTGGCGCTGCATCCCGAACGAGGTGCTCAGGTCGGCCACGTCCCGGTCCACCATGGCGAACAGGTCGGCCGCCCGGCGGCTCTCGTGCTGGGCCTCGGCCAGCGCGGCAACCTGATTTTCCAGGACTTCCAGCCGCTTCAGGATGTCGTCGAATTCAGTCACGCTCGCCTCCGGGCCGCACGATGCGAGACGAGCATAAGTGCCTGGCCCGGCCGGGACGTCCGGTTTGCGTTATCGCGCTGGGCCGCCGCGCAGCTGGTCGAGCAGGCCCGGCACGTCGGCCAGCGGCCCGAGGTGGCGGAGCTTGTCCCGGCTGATGACCGAGCGGATGGTCTGCACCTGCCCGTCCGCGATGTCCAGCGCGAAGACATTGATCAGCTGGCCGTCCCGGTCCAGGCAGACGCCCCCGGGCTGCCCGTTGATCTCGGCCGGCCGGACCGTGATCCCGAGCGTGCGGATCTGCTCGCCCAGGGCGGCGACCAGCCGGGTGACCTTGGCCCGCCCGATGATGGGCCGCGGCCACGACGGGCTCACCCCGCCGCTGTCGCCGTACATGACCACGTCCTCGGCCAGCATGGCGACCAGGCCGTCCATGTCGCCGTCCCCGACAGCCCGGAAGAACCGGTCGGCCAGCTCCTCCCGCTTGCGGCGGGACACCTCGAACCGGGGCTTGCCCGCGGTGACGTGCCGCCGGGCGCGGGCGGCCAGCTGGCGGCAGTTGTCCTCGGTCTTGCCCACGATCTCGGCGATTTCGTCGTAGCCGTAGCTGAACACGTCGTGCAGCAGGAACACCGCCCGCTCCACCGGGGACAGCCGTTCCAGCACCAGCAGGAAGGCCATGGACAGCGAGTCCGCCTGCTCGGCCGCGGCGGCCGGGTCCGCCTCCGGCCCGGCGGCCTGCCCCGAGCCCACCGCGGTCGGGCCCGGCCCGGCTGGCGCACCAGCGCTGGTCAGCACCGGCTCGGGGAGCCACTCGCCGGGATAGGACTGGCGGCGGACCCGGGCCGAGCGCAGCTCGTCGATGCTCAGCCGGGTGGTCACCGCGGACAGGAACGCCTTGGGCGACTCGACGCCGGCCGGGCCGGCCGCCGCGCGGTGGTAGCGCAGGAACGCTTCCTGGACGATGTCCTCGGCCTCGGCCACGCTGCCCAGCATCCGGTAGGCGATGGAGAACATCAGCGGCCGCAGCCGCGGGAACACCTCGGCGGTGCCTACGGGCTGGCTAGGCATCGGCCGGGGCGGTCGCCGAGGGGGCCAGCCCATGCTGGAAGCCCTGCCGCCAGCTGGGCCAGGCCAGCTGCCAGCCGAGTTCCCGCTTGGCCTTGGCGTTCGAGCAGCCACGGATCTGCGTCATCATCGACACTCCTACCTCACCAGCGGCCAGCCGGCCCAGCCACAGCGGCACCCGGCGGGGCGGCTTGGCCCCGAGCGCCTGGGCCAGGAACGGCAGCCATTCGGCCACGGCGGCTGGCTCGTCATCCACCACGTTATAGATCCCCGGCGCGCCCCGCCCGACCGCGGCGGCGGTGGCCGAGGCCGCGTCGGTGACGTGCAGGAACGACCAGATGCCCGCGCCGCTGCCGAGGATCGGCGCGGCCCGCTTGCGGAGCAGGTCGAAGAACTCGTCGCTGGCCCCCAGCCCGTACAGGGAGCCGTACCGCAGCACGATGCCTTCCATCGGCGCCGCGGCCGGGACGGCCTGCTCCACGTGCCGGATCGCCGCCATGCTCTCGCGCTGCCCGGCAGGCGGATGCGCGTCGAGCGGGTCCCCTTCATCCTGGACCGGGCGGCCGCCCCGGTCTCCCGGCCAGCCCGCGTAGCTCTGCGCGATGAACCGCCGGGCGCCCGCGGCCCGCGCCCCGGCCAGCAGGTGGTCGGTGCCTGCGGTACGCAGCTGATTGGTGACGGCGAACTCGCGGTCCCACTTGCGCAGGTTGCCCAGCCCGGCCCCGGCCAGCGCCGTCATCTGGTGAATGACTACTTCGGGCTCGGCCCGGGCGAGTGCCTCTCCCACGGCCACCCCGTCCAGCCCGTCCAGGATTACCGGCTCGGCGCCCAGCGCGCGCAGCTGCCCGGTCCGGCCCGGGTTCCGGGTGGTCGCGGTGACCTGGTGCCCCTCGGCCACCAGCCGGGGCAGCAACTGCTGCCCGATCACCCCGGTCCCGCCGGCCACAAAGATCCGCATGACTGCTCCTTCCAGGTTGCGGCGCCCGGCCCGTTGCTGACCGGGGCGATCTCTGTGACGAGGCAGCGCGTCCCGCTGTGACAGGCGCGTGGGCTGATGCCCGGGCCAGCCAGGGCTTCCTGGAACGGGCGGCCCGGCTGGTGGCCAGGGCAGCGCGGAGGAGCGGTCAGTCCATCCGGCGGCGGACCTGGCTGAGCAGCTCGACCGTCCCGTGCCGCCGCTCCGCCTGCACGCACAGCTGGTCCATCACGGCCGAGTAGTGGTCCACGTCCCGGCGCTTGTCCAGGTACAGCGCGCTGGTCAGCTGCTCCAGGTAGACCACGTCGGGCAGCTCCGGGGCGGCGAACCGGAGGATGCTGAACGCGCCAGCCGCGGCCGCGTGATAGCCGGCCGACAGCGGCACGACGTGCAGCGTGACCGCCGGGTGCGCGGACAGCTCGATGAGCTGGTCCAGCTGTGCTTCCATCACCCCGGGCCTGCCGATCCGGCGGCGCAGCGCGGCCTCATCCACCACGGCCCACAGCTTCACCCCACCCTGGGGGTCGAGCAGTTGCTGGCGCTTCATCCGCAGGCTGACCCGCCGGTCGATCTCATCCGCGGACGCGCCCGGATTGCCCGTCTCGATCACAGCCCGCGCGTAGTCCCGGGTCTGCAGCAGGCCAGGCACGAACTGCACCTCGTAACACCGGATCCGGGACGCGGCCGCCTCCAGGCCGATGTAGAACTCGAACCAGCCAGGCAGCAGTTCGCCGTACTGGTGCCACCAGCCCGGCTTGGCCGCCTCGCGGGCCAGCGTGAGCACGTCGGCCCGCTCCTGCTCCCCGGTCACCCCGTACAGCGTGAGCAGGTCAGCCAGATCCCGGGTCTTGATGCTGACCCGGCCGAGTTCCAGACGGCTGATCTTGGAGGCCGACGAACGGATCACCTCGCCGGCCGCTTCGCGGGTGATGCCATTCGCTTCGCGCAGCCGGCGCAGCTGGCTGCCCAGCGCGATACGCAGGGCCGTTGGCCCGCCGGAATAAGCGGCCGGGTCGCCGGCTGACCCTTCAGTCAGGCCACGCAGCACGCCGACCGGGCGCTGTGGCCCGAGGCTGGCTGACATCGTTTCTCCGGCGGAGGCAGTAAAGGCCTAAGTCTTCCATCCTCGTTGGTTATTTACAATCCGTTGATGCCATCGTCAGGTCCCCGATCGGCCGGCCGAGCCGCGCCGGCCGCCGGCCGGCCCAGACCGGCGGGACAAGGTCCGCAGCGCGGCTGGATCGCGGCTGATCTGCATATTCACTGGCACCCGGCACACCCATTCCGCGAGCGTCCCCGCAGGTCCACGTGGCAGAGCCGGGTGAAGATGCCGAACTGCTGCCCGGGAGCACGCCGGCTCAGCCGTGTGGTGACCAGGCCGATGACCTGCAACGTCCCGGGTGAACGGTTCGCTGGTGAAGGCCAGCACATCAGGGCGGGCTTCCAGTGCGTGGTCGTCCACCGCACCTGCGCGCACTGGCGTCACCGCGGAACAGCAGGCCGCCGCGCAGGTGGCCGCGCTGTGGCCGGCGGCCGCCACTGGCCGCACCTCGGCCTGGCCGCCGTGCTCGCCGGGCCCGCCCCGCCGCCGCCGGATATGGGCGGACTATTCGCCTCCGGCGTACGCCAGCCCGGCCGAGGGTTACCTGGCCCGCGGCTGAGCTGGGATTACCCGGCGGAAAGGGCGGCTGAATGGCGAGTCATGTGACCCCCGAGGAGGGGTCATGACAAGCGCTGCCCAGCCGGCTTAAGATCCTTTTCCGTATCGATGAGTCGAGGACGGGTATCTCCTGACACCCCGGTCGCCGGGAGGGGGGGTCCGCGGTTAAGGGTGAGGGGGAGATGCCCGTCCTCGACGGCTCGATAGTACAGCTCCAATTTAGTCGGCGCGGCGCGCCCGGCGCGGGAGTACTTCTCCCGCACCCGGCCCACATACTGCTTTGCTGTCTCTTCACTAATGCACATCCGCCGGGCCACCGACTTCATCGGCATACCGGTGGCGTAAAGCTGCAGCGCACGCGTTTCCTGAGCGCTCAGACCGGGCCGGTCCGCGGCGTCGTCAGTGGCGAAGATGTAGGCCAGCCGGGGCGAGATCCAATCCTTTCCCCCATTCCGCAGCAGGCCAGTGCCGGCCGGAGCGGGGGCGGTCAGCGTGTCAGCGGGGAAGCTTCCCGGCGGGCCCGGGCCGACGGTAACGTGGCGGTATCGTCGCAGTATCCGCAGGTAGAGGGCACTCTCGACACACGGCGTTAGGCCTGGTATCCGGAAAGTATGACTCGTTCCAGCAGCCCCCGCCAGGCCGGGCCTGGCACCCGCTCCGCCCGCGCCCGGTACCCGCGCACCATCCTGGGCACCCCGTGAGATGGTGCCGGGTCTTCCCCGGCCAGGAAGACCAGATCCCCCAGGTCGGCATGTTGGTCGGCGTGCTGCTCGCTGATCATCCCGGCCGGGACGACATCGTGTGCTGCGCCACCGAACTGGCCACGAACGCGATCCAGCACACCACCAGCGGCCAGGACGGCTACTTCGCGGCCGAGGTGACCTGGGTGGGGCTGACCATCCGGGTCTCGGTCGCGGACACCGGCGCGGACAGCGAGCCGTGTCGCCCCCGTGCGGCCGGGGACGAGGACACCGAGCACGGGCTCGATGTGCTGGCCCGGCTGAGCACCCGGTGCGGCGCCGACGGCGACCACCGCGGCCGGGTCGTCTGGGCCGAGTTCGTGCCCGGCTCGGAAGATGCGCCGGAAGCCCCCTGCCCGCTGTTCCCCGAACTGGCCTTCCAGGCCAAGACGGCCGAGCTGCGGGAGCGCTACGCCGACTGGCACACCTGGTTCGGGCCGTGGACCCGGCAGTGGTGGGCCGCGCCCAGGAACGGGTCGGGGCCGGCCGAGATGATCACCGAGCCGACGGCCAGCGCGCTGGCCAGCCACCTGGACATGCTCCAGGACCCCGAGCCAGGCCGGACCCGGCCAGGACGACCGAGCCGGAGCCCCGGTCAGCCTGCCGGATCTGGCGCGTCACGGCGGAAGGCCGTGTCGAAAGCCGTCTGCGCGGGGTCGAAGTTGAACCGGCGAAGGTACGCCACGGCCTCGGCGGCGCCCGTCAGCCGGTCCATGCCCGCGTCCTCCCATTCGACCGAGACCGGGCCGCGGTAGCCGATGCTGTTCAGCATCCGGAACACGCTTTCCCAGTCGATGTCCCCGCGCCCCGCCGAGACGAAGTCCCAGCCGCGGCGGGGGTCGCCCCAGGGGAGGTGCGAGCCGAGGCGGCCGTTCCGCCCGTCTAGCCGCTTGCGGGCTTCCTTGCAGTCCACGTGGTAGATCCGGTCTGGGTAGGCGGCCAGGAACGCCACCGGGTCCAGGTCCTGCCACACGAAGTGACTGGGGTCGAAGTTCAGGCCGAACGCGGGCCGCCGGCCGACCGCGTCCAGCGCGCGCTGGGTGGTCCAGAAGTCGTAGGCGATCTCGCTCGGGTGCACCTCGTGCGCGAACCGCACTCCCTCGGCGTCGAACACGTCCAGGATCGGGTTCCACCGCTCGGCGAAGTCCGCGTAGCCCCGCTCGATCATCTCCGGCGGCACCGGCGGGAACATCGCCACCAGGTGCCAGATCGACGACCCGGTGAACCCGATCACGGTGTCCACGCCGAACGCGGCCGCGGCCCGCGCGGTGTCGGCCAGCTCCGCGGCCGCCCGCTGCCGGACCCCTTCCGGCTCCCCATCGCCCCAGATCCGCGGGGGGAGGATGCCGCGGTGCCGCTCGTCGATGGGATGGTCGCAGACAGCCTGGCCGATCAGGTGGTTGGAGATGGCCCAGCAGCGCAGGCCGTACTTGGCCAGCAGCGCGTCGCCGGCCCGCCAGGTAGCCGTCCTCGTGCAGCGCCCGGTCCACCTCGAAGTGATCGCCCCAGCAGGCCAGCTCCAGCCCGTCGTAGCCCCAGTCCCGGGCCCGCCGGGCCACTTCATCCAGCGGCAGGTCGGCCCACTGGCCGGTGAACAACGTGAACGGTCGGGACATCATCAGCTCCGGGAGGTTTCCGTTAAGGCTTACCGGACGGGCAGGGGACTGGCGTCCACTGGCTGCCGTGCGCGGCGCTGCCGGCCACCGCGGCCAGCACCCGCTGCACCTGCAGCCCGTCGGCGAACGAGGGCTCCGGGTCGCGGCCCTCGGCGATCGCCGTGACCAGGTCGCGGACCTGGTGCGTGAAGGTGTGTTCCCAGCCCAGCACGTGCCCCGGCGGCCACCAGGCGGCCAGGTACGGATGGTCCGGCTCGGTGACCAGGATCCGCCGGAACCCCCCTTCACTTTCCTTAACGGCCCGTTCGGTGAACTCGAGCTCGTTCAGGCGTTCCAGATCGAAGGCGAGGCTGCCGCGGTCGCCGTTGAGCTCGATGCGCAGCGCGTTCTTCCGGCCGGTGGCGAACCGGGTGGCCTCGAAGCTGGCCACGGTGCCCGGGCCGAGCCGCGCGGTGAACAGTGCGGCGTCGTCCACGGTCACCGGGCCGGTGCCGGCCCCGCCCGCCAGCGGGCGCTCGGTCACGAACGTCTCGGTGACGGCCGAGACGCCGGTGATCAGCTCCCCGGTGAGGTACTGGGCCAGGTCCACCAGGTGCGCACCCAGGTCGCCCAGGGCCCCCGAACCGGCCTGGCCCGCCTGCAGCCGCCAGGTCAGCGGGAACTCCGGGTCCACCAGCCAGTCCTGCAGGTAGCAGGCGCGGACGTGCCGGATCGCGCCGATCCGGCCCGCCGCCACCAGCTGCCGGGCCAGCGCCAGCGCGGGCACCCGGCGGTAGTTGAAGCCGGTCATCGCGCGGATGCCGCGGGCCCGGGCCCGCTCGGCGGCGGCCGCCATGGCTTCCGCCTCGGCCACGGTGTTGGCCAGCGGTTTCTCGCACAGCACGTGCTTGCCCGCGTCCAGCGCGGCGATCGAGATCTCGGCGTGCGAGCCGCCCGGCGTGCACACGTTGACCAGCTGCACGTCGGCGCGGTCCAGCAGGGCGCGCCAGTCGGTCTCCGCGCTGGCCCAGCCGTAGCGGCGGGCGGCGGCCGCCGCGGCCGCGCCGTCCCGGCCGCACAGCACCGCCATGACCGGCCGCAGTGGCAGGTCGAACACGTGCGGCGCGGTCCGCCAGGCCTGCGAGTGGGCCGCGCCCATGAACGCGTAGCCGACCATGCCCACGCCCAGCCCAGGCCGGTCTGCCTGCTCGGTCACGTGGCCTCCAGCCTGGTGCTTGGGTGCGGATCCCAGTCCGCGGCCAGCAGGTCCGGGATGGCGAACGTGGTCCGCACCGGCTCGAACGTGCCCGCGCCGGCCGACCGGGCGATGGCCTCCATGGTTTCTAGCACGTGCAGGGCCAGCTCGCCGGGGGCACGGTGCGGGACCCCGGCCCGCACGGCGCGGGCCAGGTCCAGCACCCCGAGGCCGCGCCCGGCGGTGGCCCCGGCCGCCGGGATGCTGGTCCAGCCGTCGCTGCCGGTGGGCCGGATCCGGATCTCGCCGTCGAACCGGTTGGGGTCGGGCAGCGCCAGCGTGGCCTCGGTGCCGGTGATCTCCAGGAAGCCGTGCCGCCGCAGCGGCGAGTCGAAGCTGAGCACCAGCGTGGCCGCGGGCCCCTGCGCGTAACCGACCAGCGCGGCCACGTGGGTCGGCACGGCCACGGCGAACGCGGTCCCGGCCCGCGGCCCGCGGCGGATCACCCGCTGGTCGCGGCCCCGCCGGCCGATCGCCGCGACCTGCTCGGCCGGGCCGAACAGCGTGGCCAGCGCGGCCAGGTAGTAGGGCCCCATGTCGAACAGTGGGCCCGCACCCGGCTGGAACAGGAACTCGGGATCGGTATGCCAGCGGTCCGGCCCGGGATCCTGCAGCAGCGCCAGCCCGGTCTGCGGCACGCCGATGGCGCCCGCCCGGACCAGCCGCCGCGCGGTCTGCAGCCCCGCGCCCAGCGTGGTATCCGGGGCACAGCCGATCCGCAGCCCGGCCCGGGCCGCCCCGGCCAGCAGCCGCTGGCCGGTGGCGCTGTCGGTGGCCAGCGGTTTCTCGGTCCAGACGTGCTTGCCCGCGGCCAGGGCCTGCTGGGTGACCGCGGCGTGTGCGGCCGGCACGGTCAGGTTGACGATCAGCTCCACGTCCGGGTGCGCCAGGGCGGCCGCGGTGTCGCCGGCTTCCGGCACGCCGTACCGCGCGGCCTGCGCCTTGGCCCGCGCGGGGTCCAGGTCGGCGCACAGCAGCACCCGCAGGTCGGCGAAGGACGTCAGGTTGCGCAGGTACTCGTGGCTGATCGTGCCGCAGCCGACCACCGCCACCCCCACCGGCCGGGCCAGCCCGTGCTCAGTCACGGCCGGCCAGCCAGGTCAGGCTGTCGGCGATGGCGGTCATCATGTCGGTGGCGCACCAGTCGAGCTCGACCACGTGCCATTCCGCGGCCCGGCCCGCGGCCAGGATCTCGGCCACCGGCATCCGGCCGGCGCCGACCGCGGTCATCGGGTCGTCCTTGGTCACCGGGCCGTCCTTGACGTGCAGGTAGCGGACCCGGTCGCCGAGCCGGCCGAGCAGCGCGGGCACGTCCTGGCCGCCGACCGCGGCCCAGTAGGTGTCCACTTCGAGCAGCACCGAGTCGTCGAGCGCGCCGGCCAGCACCTCCAGCGCCGGGCGGCCCTGCACGACGGTGGCCAGCTCGAAGTCGTGGTTGTGGTAGCCGAGCCGCAGGCCATGGCCGGCCAGCCGGGCGGCCATGCCGTTCAGCCCGGCGGCCACCGCCCGCACGCCGTCCGCGTCGGCAAAGGCGGCGGGCGGCAGGTACGGGACGATCACCGTGTCGGTGCCGAGGGCCCTCGCGGCGCGGATCACCGCCTCGGCCTGATCGGCCGTGGGCGCCGCGTGCAGGCTGCACACCGCCAGCCCGGCCGCGGCCAGATCGGCGGCCAGCCCGCCGGGGTCATCGAGCACGTTGAACGGTTCCACCGCGCGGTAGCCCAGGGCGGCGATCTGCCGCAGGGTGCCCGCGCGGCCGGCCGCCAGCTGCTCGCGGACCGTGTACAGCTGCAAGGCGGGCGGGTTGCCGGTCATCGCGTGCCCCGGCGGCAGTCCGCTCGTCATGTCCTTCGGTGGCAGCTTGCTCATCACGTCCCCCGGCGGCCGCCTGCGCGTCGCACCCGACGGCCGCAAGCTGGTTTTCGAAACTTATTCGCTCGCAACTTAGGCTAGATTCGCCACCCTGCCGGGTCAATAGACCGGCAGCGCCTACGATGAAGCCTGAGCCAGCTGAGGACGTGCGCGGTACGGCCCGGCGGCTGACGTTTCGAAAAGGAGCGCCCGGCATGGCCCGTGACACCAGCCGCAGCACCCTGACCGGCATCGCGGCCGAGGCCGGGGTGTCGGTGTCCGCGGTGTCCAAGGTGCTCAACGGGCGGACTGACGTGGCCGCCGGGACCCGGGCCCGGGTCGGCGAACTGCTCCGGCGCCGGGGCTACCAGGTCGCCTCGCGGCTCGGCTTCGGCGTGGTCGACCTGCTGATCGCCAGCTTGCACAGCCCGTGGGCCGAGGAACTGCTGCACGGCACCGTGCAGGCCGCCGTCGAGGCGTCAGCCAGCGTGGTGGTCACCACCGCGGACTCACCGGCCGAGTTCACCAGCTGGCTGGACCGGGCGGCGACGCGGGGCACCGACGGCGCGCTGTGCGTATTGCATCTTCCGGACAGTCTGGAGCTGCAGCGGCTCGCGGCCGCGCGCATCCCGGTGGTGGTGATCGATCCGCCGGCCGAGCCCGGCCCGGGCATCCGGTCGGTGGGCACGACCAACTGGCAGGGCTGCCTGACCGCCACCCGGCACCTGATCGAGCTCGGGCACCAGCGCATCGGCATCATCTGCGGGCCGGGCCAGCTGTGGTCCAGCCGGGCCCGGCTGGCCGGGTACCGCGCCGCGCTGCAGGCGGCCGGGCTGCCCGGGCCCGCCGAGCTGGTGCGCCAGGATGACTTCTGCGCCGAGGGCGGGCGGCGGCAGGCCCGGCACCTGCTGGACCTGCCCCAGCCACCGACCGCGATCGTGGCCGGCAACGACAGCCAGGCGTTCGGCGTGCTGCAGGCGCTGGGCGACCGGGGGCTGCGCGCGCCGGATGACCTGAGCGTGATCGGCTTCGACGACGTGCCCGTGGCCACCTGGGCCACCCCGGCGCTGACCACGATCCGCCAGCCGCTCGCGGCGATGGCCGCCACCGCGTTCCGCATGCTGCACGCCCAGCCGCCGCTCGGCCCCGACGAACCGCATCACGTCGAGCTGGCCACCAGCCTGGTCGTCCGGGAGAGCACCGGCCCGCCCGGCCGGCCGATCAGCTCGTAACGGCCGTCCGCCGGGCCGGGAAACGCAATACTTCCCCGATACATAGGATTTCCCACCATTGATCCCCTAGCCTTCCGGGTGTTAGAGACGGAGTCTGGCGGTAAATGATGCGCGCTCGTATCTGGCGTTCTCCCCTGGTGGCCATGGGTGCCGTGGCTGGGCTGCTCGTCGCTGGGTGCAGCGGTGGCGGCAGCGGCAGCGGCAGCTCGGGTCCCCTGGAGAAGACCAAGCTGGTGGTCGCGGCCGTCCCGGCCACCGACTCGGCCGGGCTCTACATCGCGCAGGAGCGCGGCATGTTCGCCGCGGCCGGCCTGCAGGTGCAGATCAAGCCCGCGGTCAGCTCCGCGGACGTCATCAATGCACAGAGAGCACGGCCTCATCGACATCAGTTCCGGGGCCTACCCGTCCTACATCGCGGCCGATGCTCACGGCGCGAACTTCCGCGTGCTGGTGTCCGGCTCGACCATGGGGCCGGCCACCCAGGAGATCATGGTCGCGCCCAACTCCCCCATCAACACCGTCGCCCAGCTCAAGGGCAAGACGATCGCGATCAACGCGCCCAACAACATCGGTACCGTGCTGGTGGACTCGCTGCTCAACGACAACGCGGTGAACTGGAGGCCGAACGCCCCGGCCGCGGACCAGGTGCATCTGGTGGCGATGCCGTTCCCGAAGATGGCCAGGGCCCTCCAGGACGGGCAGGTGGACGCGGCCTGGATGCCCGAGCCATTCATCACCGAGGACGAGGAGAGCATCGGCGCGCAGCCACTGGCCGACACCGACCAGGGCGCCGCGGAGAGCCTGCCCATCGCCGGTTACGTGGTCACCCAGTCCTGGCTGGACAAGAACCCGAATACCGCGGCAGTGTTCCGCAGCGTCATGGAGAAGGCCCAGGCTATTGCGGCGCAGAACCAGTCCGAAGTGCAGCAGGCAATGTCGCGCTACGCGAGCGTGCGGCCGCTGTCGTCCAACATCCTGGCCACCACCTCGTTCCCGACCACCACCACGGCCGCCCCGCTGCAGCGGGTGGTCGCCCTGATGGTGCAGTTCGACCTGCTCACCCAGACCTACAACGTCGCTAACGTGATCGCGAAGATCCCCAAGTGAGCCAGTGACACGGCAGGCCCGGGCGGGACACCCGGGCCTGCTGCTCTGAGGGGGGCCGCTGCTCAGGCCACGCCGCTCACCAGGCCGCTGCTCACCAGGCCGCCGTTGACCGGGACGCTGGGCCGTACCCGGCCGTGCTCCGGGGCCGGTGATGACCGAGCCCGTGGTCCGGCCCGCGGTCCGCGGCAGCGACTATGCCGAGCTGAGCCGGCTGATCCGCGGGGCGGGCCTGCTGGACCGGCGGCCCCGCTACTACGTAATCAAGATCACCGTGCTGGCGCCCCGACACCGAAGCCGGCCTGGCCACCAGCTACGCCGAAGTCCTCCGCGCCCTGCACGCCGCCCCGCGCTAAGCCCGTCCCCCGCCCCGCCTCCCTGCCATGATCACGGTCATCCCGGGCCCGCCCCATGATCACGGTCAATATGTGTCAGATAGGAACCAAGACTGACCACGATCATGGAGGGGTGCGGGATCGGGGGGGTGCGGCGGGGCAGGTGGGGTCAGCGGGTGAGTCCGGCGCGGCGGCGGAGGTCGGCGGCGGCGGCGCGGGACTGGGCGGCCAGCACAGCGGGGTCAGCGGTGCGGAGTTCGCCCGCGGCGACCACGGGCCGGCCGGCCACGGTCAGCAGTTCCAGCGGGGCGGGCGGCCCGAAGACCAGCGCGGTGACCGGGTCAGCGATATCGGCGTGACCGAGGCCGTCCAGCCGCCACAGCGCCACGTCGGCCTGTTTGCCGGCTTCCAGCGAGCCCAGTTCGGCGGACCAGCCCAGGCAGCGCGCGCTGCCCATGGTGCCCAGCGCCAGTGCCTGCCGCGCGGTCAGCGCGCCCGGGCCGCCGCGGGCCCGCGCGGCCAGCAGGGCCTGGCGCAGTTCCGCGGCCAGTCCCCCATGCTCGTTCGCGGCCCCGTCGGTGCCCAGGCCGACCGGCGCACCACTGGCGATCAGGCCGCTCACCGGGGCGATCCCCGCGCCCAGCCGCGCGTTGGAGCTGGGGCAGTGCGCCACCCCGGTGCCGGTCGCCGCCACCCGGGCGACCGCGGCCGCGTCCAGGTGCACGCCGTGCGCCAGCCACACGTCCGGGCCGAGCCAGCCCGCTTCGTCGAGGTGCTCGGTCAGCGTGCGGCCAAACTGCGCCTGGCAGCTGGCGTCCTCGTCGTCGCTCTCGGCCGCGTGCGTGTGCAGCCGCACGCCCTTGCGCCGGGCCAGCGCGGCCGACTCGCGGAACAGTTCCTCGCTGACCGCGGCCGGGGCGCTCGGCGCCACCGCGACCCGCAGCACCGAGTCCGGGCCCGGGTCGTGGAACCGGCCGATGTCCCGTTCGGTGGCGGCCAGGATCTCGTCCCGGCCGGCCACGATGCTGTCCGGGGGCAGGCCGCCCGCGGACCGGCCGAGGTCCAGTGAGCCCCGGGCACAGTGCAGCCGCAGCCCGATGTCCTGCGCGGCCGCCACGACCGCGGCCAGCAGATCACCGCCGCCGCGCGGGAACAGGTAATGATGATCGGCGACCGTCGTGCACCCGGACAGCGCCAGCGTGGCCAGCCCGGCCCGGGCCGCGGCCCCCACCAGGTCCGGGTCCAGGTGACTCCATACCGGGTACTGCGCGGCCAGCCAGCCGGCCAGCGCGGCCTGCGGGGCCACGCCGCGAGTGAGCCGCTGGAACAGGTGCTGGTGCGCGGCGATCAGGCCCGGGGTGGCCAGGCAGCCGGCGCCGTCCACGACCTGCGCGCCGTCCAGCACCGGGGCCGGGCCGGGGCCGACCGCGGCGATCCGGCCACCGTCCAGGACCAGGTGCCCGCGCGGGTACTCCGCGCCGACCGCTCCGGCGTCATGACCGGCCAGCCCAGCGGGGACACCGGCCAGGACGCCGTCGGCGGTGCCATCCACGGTGGCCACCGCGCAGCCGTCGATGACCAGTGGCCGCGCTCCGCCCGTCATGGCCGGTCAGCGTAGTCCACGGCGGGAGACCTGACCGGACCCGCGCCCGGGGCCGGGCCCCTGGGCCGGGCGCCGGCCCTGGGCCTCCTAGCCGAGCAGCCGGGCCCGGCAGGCCAGCTGCAGCACCAGCCGCTGGTCGGAGTCCTCCAGGTCAATGTCCAGCAGGTCGGTGATGGTGCGGATCCGGTTAGCCACCGCGTTGCGGTGCAAGTGCAGCTGCTGCGCGGTCTTGCTGATCGACCCCTGCTGATCGAGGTAGGCGGCCAGGGTCGCAATCGCGGTCTCGGCCCGCGGCGACCCCAGTTTCTCCAGCGGGGCGAGCTGGTCACGCACTGAGGCCCGGGCCGTGTCCGACGCGTACCACTCCATCAGCATCCGCTGCACACCCACCGCGTCATGGGCGGCCACGCCGGGGCGCTTGTGCGCGGCCCGGGCGGCGAACAGGGCCCCGCGGGCTTCGGCGGCGGACGCGCGCAGCCCCATCGCCCCCTCGTGCGGTGAGCCGACCCCGGCCCGGAACGCCACCGCGGGCAGCCGGGCGCGCAGCGCCTGCAGGGCCCGCTCGGCGGCCCGGGCAGCCTGCGCGCCGGCCTGCGGGCCAGGGTTGGACGCGGTGACCCGGATGAGCACGATGGCCCGGGCGATCCGGGACAGGTGCCAGGTGCCGCCGGCCGCCGCGGCCGCCTGCAACGCGATCTGCCCGGCCAGTTCCAGCAGCTCGAAACGCTGCACTTCATCCCGGCCGCCGCGGTCCGGGCCGGCCCGGCCCGGCCCGGCCCCGTCCGGGGCGGCCCCGTCGGGCCCGGTTCCGTCCAGGTCGTCAGCTTCCAGCCGGATCGCGACGTGCCACCCACCGAGGGCGATATTCAGCTGCCGCGCCCGGTCCAGCAGGTCCTCGTCGATCGCGGACTCCGAGATGAGCAGCTCGGCCAGCAGCTCGCTGCGCGACCGGACCGGGACCTCCCGGGCCCGCCAGGTCAGGTCCAGCAGCCGGCCGGCCGCCGCCGCCGCGCTGAACAGCACGAGCCGGGCGGCCACGGCCAGATCCCCGTGGGCGCCCGGCGCGGTCAGCTCGCCGATGACCGTCTCCCCGACCACGACGGGCACGGTGACCGGGGCGGGCGCCGGCAGGCCGGTGCCGGACGGCGGCACTGGCCCGGCGTCCCGGCCGGGCAGGACCGGGCCGCCGTTCGCCAGCGCGGAACCGGCTCCTGCGGCCTGCGGATGGAACTCGACCCCGACCCCGAGCGCGTGGCTGACCGCGGCCCGCAGGCCATCGAGGTCGGCGCCGGCCCGCTCGGCGCCGACCACGGCATCGAGTCCCTGCTGGGCCCGGCCGAGCGCCTGTCGCGGGCCCCCGCCGATCTCCGCCATGATCGCCTGCACCAGCCCGGCCAGTTCGGCGTCGGGCGGGATGGACAGCAGCGCGATGTCGGCCCGGCCCGCGATGTCCATGGCGGTCACCGTGGGCCGCCACTGTTCGGCGGAGAACGCGGCGACCGCCGTGACGCGGTTGACCGCCGCCCAGCGCAGGGCCATGTCCAGCCGGTAGTCGGTGACTTCGGCGGAGGCGGCGCGGGACAGCACGACCAGGCTGGTCGCCGGGGCATTGTCCAGGTCGGCGAACCGCTCGGCCAGCCGGACCAGGGCGACTTCGCGGTCGCCGCCGCCCTGGCTGACGCGGCGCAGCCCGGTCAGCGGCGAGCTCGCGAGAATCTCATCGACAGTAGGCATCACGTGGCACTTTATGCGGAGCGCACAGATCAGTCACGATCACAGTGCAATCTGCCCATTCACCCCGGCTAGCCCGGCTGCGAGCATGGGCCTTGCATCCGGGGTTCCGCGGCGTCCCCGCCGGGCGCTGCGCACACCCCCGGTGTGCTCCCAGGGAGAGCCAATGAACAATGAAACCGCTACCGGTTTAGTGGTTGCCGACTCTGAGGCCCCGGATTGGTGGCCGCACGCCCGCGAGTTCCCGCACTGGCATGTCTGGCGGGGCATCGCCGGGCTGCTCTACGCACGGCGGCTGATGTCGAGCCCGCCCCGGGTAGTGCGCAGCCAGGACCCAGTGGAGTTGCTGGACCAGATCAAGAGGGCAGAACTCCACCTGTAACCGGCCAGCGGCGGGGATAGTGCCGTTCCGCCCGCAGACCGGGAACTAGGATGCATAGCACCTACTGTCTGCCTGCCCTGACGTAACGGCCCGGACCATGAAACGACTGCTCGATCCCGACGCGCTGCGCGCATTAGCGCGCGGCTGCGCGGTACTGGGTGCCGGTGGCGGCGGCGACACCTATCTCGCTCTGCTGCAAGCCTTGCAGGCGACCGAGGATTTCGGCCCGGCCCACCTGGTAGACGTGGACGAACTGCCGGACGACGCGCTGATCATGCCGTGCGGCGGGATCGGTGCGACCATGGTCAGCATCGAGAAGATCGAAAACGGCGACGAGGGGGAACGCCTCCGCGATCACCTGCAGTACCTGACCGGCCGCCCGGTAGCCGCGCTGATGGCCGGCGGAGATCGGCGGCGGGAACGGCGTGCTGCCCGCGACCTGGGCGTCCCGGATGGGCCTGCCGCTGGTGGACGCGGACGGGATGGGGCGCGCATTCCCGGAGGTCCCGCAGGTCACCATGCAGCTGGCCGGCATCTCGCCGAGCCCGGCGGTGATGACCGACGAACGCGGCAACCTGGTCGTGTTCCAGGCCATTTCCGGTCATTGGATGGAGCGCCTGGAACGGGCGGCCGCGGTCGAGTTCGGCGGATCCGCGTCCTCCACCGAGTTCTCGCTGACCGCCGCGCAGGCGCGCACCGCGACCGTGCGCAACTCGGTCTCGCTGGCCATCCGGATCGGCGAGGCCGTCACCGATGTGACCGGCAGCCCGGTGGCCGCGCTGATTGCTGAAATCGGCGCGTTCCAGCTGGTCACCGGCAAGGTCTCGGATGTCGACCGGCGGGTCACGAGCGGCTTCGTCCGCGGGTCGGTGGTAGTCGAGGGCCTGGGCGAGGACGCGGGCCGCCTCATCCGGCTGGAACTGCAGAACGAGAACCTGGTCGCCCTGGAGCGGGGGCGGATTCTCGCCTCGGTGCCCGACCTGATCTCGGTGCTGGACAGCGAGACCGCGGACGCGATCCCCACCGAGCGGATCAGGTACGGCCAGCGGGTGGTGGTGATCGCCTTCCCCTGCGATCCGGTCTGGCGGACCGACCGCGGCGTCGCGGCCACCGGCCCGCGGGCGTTCGGCTACGACTTCGACTATCGTGCCCGTGGAGGAGCTCGCCGGTGCCCGCTCCTGACTGCCGCCTGGGGATCGACGTCGGCGGCACCAACACCGACGCGGTGATCATGGACGGCGCGGACCGGGTGATCGCCAAGGCCAAGGTGCCCGGGACGCCCGACATCACCGGCGGGATCACCGCCGCGATCGACACCGTGCTGCGCGCCCCGGAGGCCGACCCCCGGCGGATCAGCCACGTGATGCTGGGCACCACGCACGCCACCAACGCCGTGCTGGAGCGCCGCAAGCTACGGCGGATCGCGGTGATCCGGATCGGCGGACCGGCCACGCGCAGCATCCGGCCGATGTTCGGCTGGCCAGCCCGACCTGACCCGGGCGATCTCGGCCGGTGCGGTGATCGTGGACGGCGGCATCGAGTTCGACGGCCGCGACCTGGCCCCGCTGGACACCGGCGCGATCGCGCGGTTCCTCGGCGAGGTGGCCGGCACGGCCGACGGGGTCGCCATCACCAGCGTGTTCGCCCCGGTCTCGGCGCGGCACGAACTTGCCGCCGCTGAGATCGTCAAGCGTGAGCTGGGCGAGGTGCACATCTCGCTCAGCCACGAGATCGGCTCGATCGGCCTGCTGGAGCGGGAGAACGCGACGATCCTGAACGGCGCCCTGGCCGGGGTGGCCGGTGACGTGGCCCTCGCCATGCACGAGGCGCTGGCCGCCCATCAGCTCCGGCCGGCCACGTTCTTCGCGCAGAACGACGGCACGCTGATGAGCCTGGACCAGGCGCTGCGGTACCCGGTGCTGACGATCGGCAGCGGGCCGGCCAACAGCGTCCGCGGCGCGGCGTTCCTCACCGGGACCGCCGACTCGCTGGTGATCGACGTCGGCGGCACGTCCACCGACGTGGGCGTGCTGGTCAACGGGTTCCCGCGGGAGTCGTCCCAGGGGGCCGAGATCGGCGGCATCCGGACTAACTTCCGGATGCCGGACCTGGTCACGATCGCGCTCGGTGGCGGCACCGTGGTGTCCGGGACGGATGGCGGGGTGCGCCTCGGCCCGCGCAGCGTCGGCTACCTGCTGCAGACCGAAGCACTGGTCTTCGGCGGCCCCACGGCCACCCTCACCGACAGCGCGGTCGCGGCCGGGCGGGCGGAGCTCGGCGATCCCGGGCCGACCGCCGGGCGCCGCCGGATGCTGGCCCGGGCCCTGGCCCAGGCGGACACCATGCTGGCCGACGCCATCGACCGGATGAAGACCTCACGGGACGACCGACCGCTGGTCGCGGTGGGCGGCGGCAGCATCCTGATCCCGGACCGGATACCCGGCGTCAGCGAGGTCATCCGGCCCGAGCACTTCGATACGGCCAATGCCGTGGGCGCGGCCATCGCCTCGGTCAGCGGCCAGGTGGACCGGATCTTCCACCTGGGGCCGGACGGCCGGCAGGCGGCGCTGGACGAAGCGCGCGACGAGGCCCGCGAGCGCGCCGTGGCCGCCGGGGCGGACCCCGGGACGGTGCGGATCGTCGAGATGGAGGAGATCCCGCTGGCCTATCTCACCTCGCCCGCAGTCCGGATCCGGGTCAAGGCGGCCGGCACGCTCGGTGGCCTGCCCGAACACCACATCCAGGCCCGGGCCGCCGGCCAGGCCCGGCTGGCCGAGCCCACGGCGCCGTAACCACACACGAACGAGCCACGGCTCGGTAATCACAAAAGAACGGACAACGGAGGAAGGCATGAAGCCCCACCGCGCCGGCCTGCTCGCATCCGGCTCCGCACTGCTGGTGTTGCTGGCCGCCTGCGGCGGCTCATCTCAATCCCACCACCCACCAGCAGGCCAGCAACCAGGTGTTCACCTACGACACCACCACCCCGGTGATGGTCGACGGCTGGGACCCGGCGACCGAGTACTCCGACGGCATCCTCGCGATGAGCAACATGTACGAGACGCTGACCCGGTACGACTCGGCCACGCACAGCGTCAAACCGCTGCTCGCGACCAGCTGGTCGTCGGCTGACCAGGGCAAGACCTGGACGTTCCACCTCCGGCCGGGGGTGCACTTCCACACCGGCCGGCTGATGACCGCGCAGGCCGCGAAGGCGGCGATCCTGCGGACCATGAAGCTGGGCGGCGGGCGCCGCCTACGTCTGGGCCGCGGTGCGCAGCATCAGCACCCCGGACAACTACACCATGGTCTTCCACCTGAAGTTCGCCTCGCCGCTCGATCTCGAGGCGTCCGCCTCCTACTCCGCTTACATCTACGACACCCAGGCGGCCGGGCGGGGTCGCTGACCAAGTGGCTCAACACCCCGCACGACGCGGGCACCGGCCCGTACACCGTGCAGTCGTGGAACAAGGGGCAGGAGTTCGAGGTCGTGCTCAAGGCCTTCCCCGGCTACTGGGGTGGCTGGAGCGGCCCGCACTTCAAGAAGGTCGTGTACCGGGTGGTGCCCCAGGACACCACCGCCGCCCAGCTGCTGCGCTCGGGCCAGGTCGATTTCGTGGAGCAGATCAGCCCGGCGATCTGGAAGTCGCTGCGCGGCCAGCAGGGCATCCGCACGATGAGCGTCCCGTCGTTCCAGAACCTGCTCGGCCAGCTCAACGCCAAGGCGCTGAGCCTGCCGGTGCGGCAGGCCATCTCCTACGCGATCAACTACCCGGGCATCATCGCGGCCCTGCAGGGCGCGGCCGTCCAGCCCAGTGGCCTGGTGCCGGCCGGCCTGCCCGGTCACTTCACCGACCTGCCGAACTATCACTACGACCCGGCCAAAGCGGCCCAGCTGCTGAACCAGGCTGGCTACGGGCCGGGCAAGAAGCCGCTCAACCTGAGCCTCACCTACACCCAGGGCGACTCGAACGAGCAGGTCGTGGTGACGCTGCTGAAGTCAAGCCTGGCCAAGCTGAACATCAATCTCGCCGCGCAGTCGCTGGCCTGGCCGACCCAGTGGGCCAAGGCCAAGTCCGGCAACGCCGCCAGCCACCAGAGCATCTTCCTCGAGTACTGGTGGCCGGACTACGCCGACCCGTACACCTGGTTCAACAACCTGCTGCTGACCGAGAAGACGCCGTACTTCAACCTCTCGTACTACTCCAACCCGGCGCTGGACAAGCAGATCAACGACGTGGAGTCGCTGCTGGCGAACAACCTGTCGTCGGGCGAGCAGCTGTACCGGACGATGCAGGAGGAAGTCCTGCAGCAGGCGCCGCTCGACGTGCTCTACAACGTGAACTACCAGTACGCGATGCGCACCTCGTTGTACCGGCTTCCAGCCTGACCCGGCCTATGCGAACGTGGTCTTCACCTACAACCTCAGGCCGACCGGAACGAGTTGACCGGATACATCGCGCGCCGGGTCGCCCTGGCCGCGCTGGTGGTCGCGGGCGTCATCGTCGCGACGTTCGTGATCGCCAGGGTGGTGCCGGGTGACCCGGCGGCGACCTGGGCAGGCCCGCACGCGTCCGCGGCCCAGGTCGCCGCGGCGCGGCGGTTCCTCGGGCTGGACCGGCCGCCCCTTACCCAGCTGCTCTCCTACTTCGGCGGGATCTGCACCGGGAACTGGGGGCTGTCCATCCACACCCACCGGCCAGTGCTGTCCGACATCGGCACCGCCGCCCCGGCCTCGCTGGAACTGGTCACCGCGGCCATGGTCATCGCGCTGGTGGTCGCGGTGCCGCTCGGCCTGATCTCCGCGCGGTGGCCCGGTGGCCTGGTCGATCAGGCCATCCGGGCCGGCTCGATCCTCGGCGTGTCCATGCCGATCTTCTGGCTGGCGCTGATCCTCCAGCTGGTCTTCACCCAGCGGCTGCACCTGCTGCCCGCCGCAGGCGAGTACTCTCCCGGCCTGCTGTTCAGCCACCCGCTCGCCCAGCACACCGGGTTCAGCCTGATCGACGCGGCGATCACCGGGAACTGGCCGATGCTCGGCAGCATCCTGGTCCACCTCGTGCTGCCCGCGGTGGTCGTCGCCGCCTACCCGGCCGGGCTCATCGCCCGGATGGTCCGGGCCCAGGTGCTGGACACGGTGACCGAGACCCACGTGCAGATGGTCCGCGCGCTGGGCTTCAGCGAGCGCGCCGTGTATGCCCGGTTCGCGATGAAGCTGGCCTGGAACCCGGTCGCCGCCGCGGTGGCCCTGGTCTTCGGCTACTCGCTGGTTAACACGTTCCTGGTCGAGGCGATCTTCGACTGGCCCGGGCTGGGCAGTTACGCGGCCGCCTCGGTCGCCACCCTGGACACCCCGGCCATCCTGGGCGTGACCCTGTTCATCGCGCTGGTCTACGTGGCCGCCAACCTGGTCGTGGACATCGTCCAGGCCGCGCTCGACCCGAGGATCCGGCTCCGTTGATCGAAGCACCCGCGCCGTTCCCGGCCGAAGCGCCCACCCTGCCCCGCGGCCGGGCGCTGCGCCGCGGGCTGCGGGCCAACCCGCTGCTGCTGGCGGGGGGCGTGGTGGTCCTGCTGATCGTCGTGATCGCGGTGTTCGCCCCGCTGCTGGCGCCGTTCCCCGGCGACGCGGGCACCGGCACCCACCCGTTCTTCGTGCTCCGCCCGCCCTCGGCGCAGCACTGGTTCGGCACCGACCAGGTCGGCCGCGACGTGCTGTCCCGGGTGCTGTACGGGGCGCGGATCTCCCCGCGTGGTGGCCGTCCTGGTCCTGGCCATCGCGTGCGTCATCGGCATCCCGCTGGGCGTCGCGGCCGGCTATTTCGGCGGCTGGGTCGACGAGGTGATCATGCGGGTGACCGACGTCTTCCTGGCCTTCCCGTCGCTGCTGCTCGCGCTGGCCCTGGCCGCGGTGCTGCCGACCAGCCTGACCAGCCTGACCATCGCGATCGCGGTCACCTGGTGGCCCTGGTACACCCGGCTGATCCGGGGCCAGGCGGCCTCGGTGGCGGGCCGCCCCTACATCGACAGCTGCCGGGCCCTCGGCATCCCGCGCCGGCGCATCATCCTGCGGCACATCCTGCCCAACTCGATCACCCCGCTGATCGTGCAGGTGTCGCTGGACGTCGGCGGGGTGATCCTCACCGCCTCGGCCCTGTCTTTCCTCGGCCTCGGCGCCCAGGACCCGACCCCGGACTGGGGGCTGATGGTGTCCGAGGGCCAGACCTACTTCACCACCGACTGGTGGGTGGTCACCTTCCCGGGCATCGCGATCCTGGTCACCGCGTTCGCCTTCAACCTGCTCGGCGACGGGCTGCGCGACCTGCTGGACCCGAGGCGGAGCCTGCTGCCATGAGACTGCGTATCAAGGATCTCCAGGTCCGGTTCGGCGACCGCCGGGTGGTCGCCATCGGCGAGTTCTCCCTCGGCGAGGCGGAGATCGTCGGCCTGGCCGGGGAGAGCGGATCCGGGAAGTCCATGACCACGCTGGCCATCCTCGGCCTGGCGCACACCGTGGGCGCCACGGTCAGCGGCAGCATCCGGCTGGACGGCACCGAGCTGACCGGGCTGTCCCAGCGGGAGCTGCGCAAGCTGCGCGGACGGCAGATCGCGGCCATCTTCCAGAGCCCGGCGATGGCGTTCAGCCCGGTGTTCCGGGTGGGCCAGGTGGTGCTCGGCGCGCTGCGGCAGCACGGGATGAGCCGGGCCGAGGCGGCCGAGGCGGCCAGCCGGGCCATGCGCCAGGTACTGCTCGCGCCGGATCTGCTGGACCGGTACCCGGCGCAGCTGTCCGGCGGGCAGCTCCAGCGGGTGGCGATCGCGCTCGCGCTGGCCCTGCGGGCCCGGGTCCTGCTGGCTGACGAGCCGACCAGCGCGCTCGACGTGACCGTGCAGGCCGAGGTGCTGGAGCTGCTCCGCGAGCTGCGCGAGCGGGACGGCATGTCGGTCCTGCTGATCAGCCACGACCTGGCCGTGGTGGCCGAGCTGTGCGACCGGGTGGCGGTCATGCAGGGCGGCCGGATCGTCGAGCAGGGCCAGGTCAGCCGGGTACTGAGCGCGCCGCAGCACGAGTACACGGCTGAGCTGCTGGCCGCGGTGCCCCGGATCGGGGCGGCCCCCCAGCAGGGCGGGCCAGGCCATGTCTAGCCAGCCCAAGCCGCTGCTGGACATCAGCGACCTGTCGGTGCGGTTCGGCCCGGTGCGCGCGGTCGACGGGGTCAGCCTGCAGCTGGCCGCCGGGCCGTTCGGCCTGGGCCTGGTCGGGGAGAGCGGGTCGGGCAAGACAACGATCGGCCGGGCCGTGGTCCGGCTGGCCCGGATCACTGGCGGCCAGATCCGGTTCGAGGGCACCGACATCGCCACGCTGCGCGGCCGCGCGCTGCAGGCCTACCGGCGCGCCGCGCAGATCGTGTTCCAGGACCCGGACAACAGCCTCGACCCGCGGATGCGGGTGGGCGGGTCGCTGCGCGAGGCGCTGGCCGCGCACGCCGTGGTGCCGCGCGGCCAGGCAGCCGGGCGGGCCCGCGAGCTGCTGGCCGAGGTAGGCCTGGACCCGGACTTCGTGTCCCGGTACCCGCACCAGCTGTCCGGCGGGCAGCGGCAGCGCGTCGCGATAGCCCGGGCGCTGAGCGTGCGGCCGCGGCTGCTGGTGCTGGACGAGCCGACCAGCGCGCTGGACGTCCGGGCCCAGGCCCGCGTCCTGGGCCTGATCGGCCGGCTGCGGGCCGACCGCCAGCTCTGCTACCTGCTGATCACGCACAACTTCGCGATCGTCAGCCAGCTGTGCGAGCAGACCGCGGTGCTGTACCTGGGCCGGGTGGCGGAAAGCGGCCCGACCGGCGAGCTGCTGGAGCGGCCCGCGCACCCCTATACCCAGGCGCTGCGCTCGGCCGTGCCGGAGATCGACTGGACGGCCCGGCGCAGCCGGGTGGTGCTGCCCGGCGAGCCGCCGGACGCGGCCAATCCGCCGCCGGGGTGCGTCTTCCACCCGCGCTGCCCGCTGGCCATCGACCGGTGCCGCACCGAGGTCCCGGTGCTGCGCACGATGGGGCCGGGCCGCCTGGCCGCCTGCCACCGCGCCGAGGACGTGCTGGCCGGCCAGCCGACCGGCAGCACCCCGACCACGGGCTTACCGCAGGCCGCAGGGTAATCGCGCCGGCGGCATGTGGTCACTGGACGCCGTGCACCGCGCGCTGCACCCCGGTGTTCGGCGCTGCCGGGCCGGCCGCCGGTGAGCCCGAGGCCCGGCGGGCCCGCCCGGGTTCGCCTGCGAGGACACCCTGGCGCTGGCCGACGAGACGATCGGGTACGGTCCCTGACAGCAGCGCGGGCTGGACCGGGTGGCCGGGTCCCGGAACCGGCTGCCCCGGCCCACGAAGCCCCCACGAAGCGGCGGAGGTCCCATGAAACAGCGTGACCTGGTGGCAATGACCCCCGCGGAGGCCACCGCGATGCTGGCCGCCGCGCGCAAGATGCAGCTGGCCACGATCAACCCGGACGGCACCCCGCACCTGGTCACGATGTTCTACGCGCTGATCGACGGGCGCATCGCGTTCTGGACCTACCGCAAGGCGCAGAAAGCCCGCAACCTGGCCCGCGACCCCCGGCTGAGCTGCCTGGTGGAGGCGGGCGAGGACTACTTCGAGCTGCGTGGCGTGCAGGTCACCGGCACCGTGCAGCGCGTCGAGGACCCGGCGGGCGTGCGCGACATCGGCCGCCGGATCGCCACCGGGATGGGTGACGTGCCCGACGGCTCGCTGGAGGACTACGTGGCGCACTCCGCCCGCAAGCGGGTCGGCTATCTCGTCGAGCCCACCCGGATCATCTCCTGGGACCACCGCAAGCTGGTCCCAGCCAGCTGAGCCACCTATTTCGTCGTGGCCAAGCACCACGAGTTCGCGCTCGGCGGGGCCACGGCCCAGCTGCACCGGATCGGGGCGGACCTGGCCCGGTCCGGCTGACCCGGCGGTTTGCGCCATTCCCGGTGCGCTGCGTCCAGTCTTCCAGCGCCCAGTAACCAGGGCCCGGCCGTCTGGTAATCCCGAATTCAGGTATTGACATTCCCCTCAGGATATTGCCGCCAACCGCATATCTCCCGTTATTCCCTTGAATCATGAACGGGCATTGCCGCAAATACGTGGGAGAGGAGACGGGGCGGATCTCCACGCTTCTAAGAGAGGGAAAACGATGAAATGCTATCAATGCGGCAGCGACGTCGCTGAGAGCGCGGCCAGGTGCGCGGGTGCGGGGCCTACCTGCCGCCCGCGGCGGCCGCCGGCCCAGGAGAGGCGGTGAGTGCCGGGCCGCCTGCCCAGGGGAGACGGTGAGTGCCGGGCCGCCCGCCCGGCGCTGGTGTTCCGTTCGACGCGGCGCGCTGGAGGGTGGCCGACCGGGTGGCCGGTGGCGCCACTGTCATGCTGCTCATCTCGCTGTTCCTGCCCTGGTTCTCGGTGAGCGCCGACTCGGCAACTTCACCGCCAGCTCGTCGGCGGACGCGCTGACCGCCCACGGCTACCTGTACCTCGTGCTGCCGCTGGCGCTGGGGTACTCGGCTACCTGATCGCCCTGGCCGGCCTGCGTGATCTGCCCGGCCTGCCAGTCGCCCATGACCAGCTGCTGGCCGTGGTGGCCGCGGTCAACCTTCTGCTGGTGTCCGTCGCGGTCATCTTCAAGCCGGGCGGCGGGTCGTCCCTGGTCAAGGTGAGCTGGAGTTTCGGCGCTTTCGCCGGGCTCATCGCGGCCATCGCGGCTTTCGCCCCGCTGGCCAGGGCGGCGCTGCGCGCCCAGCCGGGCCGCGGCGCACAGAAACTGACCCGGGATTCCGCCCGGTGACACCGGGATAACCCGGGGGGCGCGGTCACGAGCCAGCCGTTTTGCCGGAATTATGTCGAACGGCTGGCCGTGGTCAGCAAACGGCCGGCCGGCGGGTTGCAAAATTCCGCCCATACCGGCCGGCGACGCCATTAGCTGGCCGCCACGCCGGGGACTAAATCGTTATGGTCGTCCACCGCCAGTGGTGCGATACTTGTCGGCTATGTCGGCGTGGATCATCGAGGAAGCCAGCTGCGGCCCGGGCCTGCGGGTGGCGGTCAAAGACCTGATCGACGTGGCCGGATGGCCCACCACCGCGGGCTGCCGGGCGGTGGCCGAGCGCGCCCAGCCCGCTGCGGCCGACGCGGCCTGCCTGGCCGGGCTGCGCGCGGCCATCACCCGCGGTGAGGCGTGCCTGGCTGGCAAGACCACGCTGCATGAGCTGGCCTACGGGATCAGCGGGATCAACGCCGCGTTCGGCACGCCAGTCAACCCGCTGGACCCGACCCGGGTACCGGGCGGCTCGTCCAGCGGCTCGGCGGTGGCCGTGGCCAACGCCGAGGCGGACGTGGCCTACGGCTCGGACACTGGCGGCTCGATCCGCATCCCGGCCGCGTGCTGCGGGGTGGCCGGCCTGAAAACCACCTGGGGCCGGATACCGCTCGCCGGGGTGTGGCCGCTGGCCCCGAGCCTGGATACGGTCGGCCCGATGGCGCGCGACGTGGCCGGGCTGGCCGCCGGGATGTCGCTGCTCGAACCCGGGTTCACGGTGACTGCGAGCCCGCCCCGGGTGGTCGGCCGGGTCATGCTCGACGCCGATCCCATCGTGGATCAGGCCGTGGACCGGGCGCTCGCCTCGGCTGGCTGGGCGGTGGTCCCGGTCGAACTGGCTGGGCTCAGCTCAGCCAGCACTGCGGCGATGACCGTACTGAACGCGCAGGCCTGGGCGTCCGACGCCGCGCTGACCGAGACCGCGCCCGAGCAGATCGGCCGCGACGTGCTTACCCGGCTGCGCCAGGCCGCCGGGATCACCCCCGCGCAGCTCGGCGAGGCGTGGACCGAGGCGGCCCGGTGGCGGGCCGAGGTGTCCGCCCTGTGGAACCGGGTCGACCTGCTCGCCCTGCCGACGCTGCTGGGCTTCCCGCCGACCCTGGGCAGCGCCCGGGAGATGATGCACATCCGCGGCATCACCGCGCCAGTTAACCTGGCCGGGGTGCCCGCGCTGGCGCTGCCGGTCCCCTCGGGCGGGCCGCTGCCCGCCAGTGTCCAGCTGATCGGGCCGGCTGGCGGGGAAGAACGCCTGCTGGCCGCCGGGGCCGTGCTGGAACAGGCGGTTCGCGGCTTACCCAGCCTGGCCGCCCCGGACAGCCCGGCCGGCCTGACCCACCGGGGGGCCACTCGCGCTGACGTCAGGATGACGCGGGGGGCCCGCCGACGGTGATGTCCGCGGCCCAGCTTCCGGCGTTGGCCGGGAAGCTGCCGGCGTTCACGCCCAGGTACAGGGTCCCGCTGGCTCCGGTGATCTGCGTGGCGGTACCCACCTCGACGGGGGCACCAGAACCGACCCGGGCGATCAGCGACCAGCACGGCAGGCTGGGCGCCGGGAACTGGGCGCTCTGCGTGGGGAAGTTCGTGGCGGGCGTGCACGTCGGATCGCCCGCCGGGCTCTCACCGTTCGCCGGGCCGACGAGGATCTGGCCGCTGGCGGTGATGCTGACCCGGTCCCCGGCGTGCAGCGCGATCCCGGTGTCCGTCCACGCCTGGCTGCCCGGCACGGTCCGGCTGTAGTGGGTGACCGCCGGGGGGGTCGGGCGGGCGGACGAGTGGGTCGGTGTGGGTACCGGCGTCCCCTTCGACGTGGCCTTGGGCTTCGGATTGGGGTTGGTGTTCGCGGCCGGCGCCTGGGCGTGAGCCGAGGGTGTGCTGCTGGCGGTGGACTGCACGGCGGCGTGCCCGGCTGACTGCACGCCACCGCCGGCCCAGTGGCCGCCTGGGCGGCACCCCCGGCGGCCGCGTGGGTCAGCCCCAGCCGGTGCGCACCGGACCGGGCGGGCTGGTGCAGGGCGGCCGGGCTGGACGGCACGCCAGCGCCGGTGCTGGGGGTGGGCCGTGGGGCACTGGACCCGGAGTGCTGGCCGAAGCCGGTCAGCAGGACCAGCGCCACCGCGGCCACGGCGACCAGAATCGAGGAGATCAGCAGCCACAGTCCGCCGCGCCGGCCCAGCCCGCCCGGGCCCCAGCCGAACCGGCTGGGGGGTGGCTGAGCCACGGCCGCGGCCAGGGCCCGCTGCATCCTGGCCGACGCCAGCGCCGACGACCTGCTGCTGCCGTACGGCCCGCTGCCCAGTGGAGGCGGTGGGCTGGACGGCGGAGGCGGCGCGCTGGACGGCGAGGATGGTGTACCGCCTGGCGAGGGCGTTGAGCTGCCTGGCGATGGTGGTGCACCGCCCGGCGGCGACCGGTCACCGACCGTCGGACCAGCCACGCCGCCGAGCGACCACAGCTGGCCGCCAGGGCTGGACGGCGCGCTGGTGGGCGACGGCTGGCCCGGTCCGGCCAGGCCCGGCCCGGCCAGGTCTGACACGCGGCCCGGTCCGGCCAGATCTGACACGCGGCCCGGTCCGGCCAGATCTGACACGCGGCCCGGCCCGGCCAGGTCTGACATACGGCCCGGGGACCATGGCGGGCTGGCGGCCCGGGACGGCGCACCGGCCGCCGCGAATGTCCACTATCGGCCAGGTCCGATACCCCGCCTGGTGACCACGGCGCCCTGGCGGCCTGCGACGGCGCACCAGCCGGCGCTGGCCGGCCACCAACGGCCAGCCCCGACGCGTCGCCTGGTGACCATGGCCCGCCGCCTCCTCGGGAGTGGTCTGCGAGAGCCACTGGGCGGCCGGTCGCCGTCCAGCCTGAGCGGCAGCCCGGGTACTGAGGGGTCGGTCATCCGGAAGTCTGATGTCGGCCGGTCTTCCACCGCGACCGGGGCCGCCATCGCGGCGGCCGGGGCCGCCGCGGCCGCAGCGGAAATCCGGCCCGCGGCGTGGCTGGGCTCAGCGGCCCATCCGGCCGCCACTCCCAGGGGTCCCTCGGCAGCCGGGGCCACCCCCTCAGCGGCCGGGGCCACCCCCTCAGCGGCCGGAAGCACTCCCTCAGCGGCCGGGAGCACCCCCTCAGCGAGCTGGGCCGTTCCGGCGGCCCGCTGGGCCGGCACGGCGAGCTGGGCTGGCCCGGCGAGCTGGACTGGCCCGGCGGCGGCCCGGACCGACTCGGCGAGCTGGCCCAGGGCGTCGGCCACCGACGCGGGCAGCCAGTCCGCGGCCGGGCCTGTGCTGTCCAGTTCGGCCAGCAGTTCCCCCGTGGTGACCCGCTCCCTGGGATCCTTGATCAGGCAGCGCTCGATCATCGGGCGCAGCTCGGCCGGCAGCCGGTCGAGGCTGGGCGGGCGGTGCACCACCCGGTAGAGCAGGGCGGGCATCGACCCGGTGCCGAACGGGCCCTCTCCGGTCGCCGCGAAGGTGAGCAGCGCGCCCAGGCTGAACACATCGCTGGCCGGGCTGATCTCGCCGCCCTCAGCCTGTTCCGGGGACATGAAACCAGGTGAGCCCATGACCGAACCGGTCTGGGTCAGCACGCTGCCTTCGGCCGCCCGGGAAATACCGAAGTCGATCACCCGCGGCCCGTCGTCCGCGATCAGGACGTTCGAGGGCTTCAGGTCGCGGTGGATCACGCCGGAGTCATGGATGACGTCTAGCGCTTCGGCCAGCCCCGCCGCCAGGGTCACCACCGAGGGGACCGGCAGCGGGCCATGCCTGGTCACTGCCTCCGCCAATGACGGTCCCGGCACGTACCCGGTGGCCAGCCACGGCACCGGCCCGTCCGAGTCGGCATCCACCAGCACCGCGGTGAACAGCCCGCTCACCTTCCGGGCGGCCGCCACCTCACGGGCAAACCGGGCCCGGAAACCGGGCTCCTCGGCCAGCTCCGCGCGGATCACCTTCACCGCGACCAGCCGCCCACCAGCCGACCGGCCGAGGAATATCCGGCCCATGCCCCCACTGCCTAGCCGAGCCACCAGCCGATACGGCCCTATCTGGGGAGGATCATCTGCCCCCAGCCCCCGTATCATGCGAACCCTCCGCCCCGCTCGATATGGCAGTCATTCCCATAAACGTCGGGCGAAAAGCGCCTTGGTTCACTCTTTACGGCGCAGCTGGTCGAGCCGGTTCAGGGCGTTATCCACCTCTTGCAGCAGCGTCTTGATCAGTTCAGCCACCGGCCGGACCTCATTCATCCGGCCCACGATCTGCCCTACGGCATCGGCCGCACGTCGGGCTGGCCGGACTGCATCCGATGTGGGTGGTGGCGAGCACGCCCGGGTGACCCGCCCCGGGCGGCTCGCTCACTGGTAGGTGACGGGCAGGCGCTTGATTCCGTTAAGCCAGCCAGAACGGAGCCGTTCCACCTCGCCGGCCTTCTGGATGCCGGGCATGCCGTCGGCGATAGCGTTGAAGATCAGCTCGATCTCCAGCCGGGCCAGGTTGACCCCGAGGCAGTAATGGGTTCCGGTGCCACCGAAGCCCAGGTGCGGGTTGGGGCTGCGCCGGATGTCGAACCGCCCGGGATCGTCGAAGACCGCCTCGTCGAAGTTGGCGGACCGGTAGAACAGGCCGACCCGCTGGCCGGCCCGGATCTGCTGGCCGCCCAGCGTCGTGTCGGCCAGCGCGGTGCGCTGGAAGACAGTGACCGGGGTGGCCCACCGGACGATCTCGTCCACGGCGCTCTGCGGTCGGCCGGCGCGGAACAGCTCCCACTGATCGGGATTGTCCAGGAATGCCAGCATCCCGTGCGAGATCGCGTTGCGGGTGGTCTCGTTGCCCGCGACCGACAGCAGGATCATGAAGAAGCCGAACTCGTCGGGTGACAGGTGCCCGCCGTCCACCTCGGCGTGCACCAGCCTGGTGACGATGTCATCGCGCGGGCAGGTGCGCCGGTCCTCGGCCATGGCCATGCTGTAACCCACGAGTTCGGCCGCAGCGGCCTGGGAGTCGCCGCCGTAGTCCGGGTCGTCGTAGCCGATCATCTCGTTCGACCAGGCGAAGATCTTGCGCCGGTCTTCCTGCGGTATCCCGAGGAGTTCGGCGATGGCCTGCAACGGCAGCTCACACGCCACGTCGCTGACGAAGTCGCCGGTGCCGCCGTCCAGCGCACCCTGCACGATCCGCCCGGACCGGTCGGCCAGGGCGTCGCGCAGGTTCCCGATCGCCCGCGGGGTGAACCCCCGCGACACGATGCCCCGGAGCTTGGTGTGCACCGGCGGGTCGAGGTTGAGCAAGATGAGCCGCTGCATCTGCAGGTTCTCTTCGCTGACCGGCGCCCCGTGCCGGATGATCGCCGTCTTCTCCTGGCTTGAGTAGATATCGCTGCGGCGCGACACCTCCAGCACGTCCGCGTGCCTGGTGACCACCCAGTAGCCCTCGTCGTCGAAGCCGGAGGCGCCGCGGGGCTGCGCGTTCCACCAGACCGGCGCGGTGCGCCGCAGTTCGGCGAGTTCCTCGGTCGGCACCCGGGTCACGTACATGTCAGGATCGGTGAAGTCGAAGCCGGCGGGAATGTTCGGCTCGGTCATCGCTTCCTCCGCTGCAACGTGTTCTGTCTGGATTCAACCATGGGGCTTGGCCACCGAGCGGGTGCTCGGCGCGGCCGGGATGACGATCGAGGACATCGACCTGTTCGAGGTCAACGAGGCATTCGCGTCGGTGCTGCTGTCCTGGCTGGCGGTGTGGCGGCCAGATTTTGACCGGGTCAACGTGAACGGCGGGGCGATCGCGCTCATCGGAGCACGCGAAGAGAGCTCATGTGGGCTGCCGGATCCGATGCCTAGAATCACGTCATGCCACGTACCGACCGGGCGTCGCGGGTCATCGCTGCGCCACCCGAGCGCGTCTGGGCCGCTCTTGTCGATCCCAAGGCCCTCATGGCATGGCTCCCTCCCGCGGGGATGACTGGCAGGTTCGAGGGATTCGATGCCCGGCCGGGCGGGTCGTACCGGATGGTGCTGACCTATTCCGACCCGTCTGGCGCACCGGGCAAGGCGAGTGTGGATTCCGACATCGTCGAGGCTCGTTTCGTCGAAATCGTCCCCGGTGAGAGGGTCGTGCAGGCGGTGGACTTCGTCTCCGACGACCCCGCCTACGCCGGCACCATGACCATGACCTGGGAGGTCACCGCTGCCGATGCGGGGACGCGCGTCGACATCGTTGCCAACGACGTTCCGGACGGCATCTCCGCGGACGACCACGCCGCCGGGCTCGCCTCTTCCCTGACGAACCTCGCCGCCTACGTAGAGCACTAGCCGTCGCTCCCCGGCCGCGATTCCGCAGTGGGGTGAACGCGATTCCGCAGTGCGTGAATCAGCGCAAGTGTGGACGGAAACCGTCATTGGCACAGCGGTTTTCGTACACACTTCCCCGGCCTGCGCGGCCATGGCGACCGAAACGACCAGCGGGCGGCCGGCCGGCTCCTGTTCGGCCGCCCGGCCGAGCACGTGGCCAGGATCGCGGCCGCGCTGCTGGATGAGTGACCGGCGGTCAGCTGGCCTGGGGTGCGGGCGGGCTGATCGCCCAGCGGATGCCGCGCACCACCGCCCGGCCGGCCGGGCGGACCACGGCGGCCTCGGTGACCGGCAGCCGCGGCAGGTACAGCGGGCGGCGGGCCCAGCCAGGCAGCAGCGAGGTGGCGGCCGCGGCCAGCACCGCGTAGGGCGGCCGGGCTACCGCGGGCAGCGGCGGGGTGAGCAGCAGGAACCGGGCGGCAGCCCGGGCCTCGGCGGTGCCCGCCAGCTCCGGGCGGTACTGGCTGATCCGGTCGGTGAGCTCGGCCTCGGTGCGCGGCGGGTCGGGGACCCCGAGCGCTTCGGCGATCCGGGCCAGGTCAGCGACGTAGCCGTCGCGGCCAGCCTGATCCAGCGGCTGGGCGCCGAACCTGGTGTGCGCGCGCAGGAAGCTGTCCGCCTCGGCGATGTGCACCCAGGTCAGCAGGTGCGGGTCGGCGGCCGCGTAAGGCCGTCCGTCCGGTGCGGTGCCAGTCACCCGGCGGTGGATGGCCCGGACCCGGTCGACCGCGGCCTGGGCGTCGGCCGCCTGGCCGAACGTGGTGACGGCCAGGAAGTAACTGGTCCGCTGCAGGCGGCCCCATGGATCTCCGCGGTAGCCCGAGTGGCCGACCACCCCGGCCATGGCCAGCGGGTGCAGCGACTGCAGCAGCAGGGCCCGGATGCCCCCGACGAACATGGCCGAGTCACCGTGCACCCGGCGGATCGGGCGGTCCGCGGCGAACCATCGCTCGCCGGGGGTGCCGTGGATCGCGTGGCGGCGGGCCGGGCCCTCGGCGCCAGCTACCCGCTCGAAGATCGACGCGCCGATGCGGCGCCGCACGGAATCCGCTGCTGCCGGTACGTTCACCTGCCCATTATCGCTGCCGGGGGAGACATCACCGCCGCCGGGACAGACTTGTCCGCCGCTGGACGGACTTGCTTCCCCGGTGAGGGTGCAGGCCAGCCCAGCGGGGCTGGTGGCCGGGGACGATGGTGGCAGTGACACGCACCGCCGCCGCGTTCAGCGCGGCATCCAGGTGTGAGCGTTGTCTCACTTTACGAAAGCCGCCCTCGCCGACCGGTGCAGTTGTGTTGTCATGAAGTGACAGAGTGTGACCAACCGGAGCCTGGGGCCTTCGGGGTCGGGTCAGGTTATCCGGAAAGGAGATGCCACATGCCTCGGTTCTCCGCACGCGAGATCGGCCGCATCGAAACCAGCTACACCAGCGAGCTCGGCGAGCTGACCTGGGAGTGGGTCATCCAGGTAGATGGCACCGTGCAGTACCGGCTGAACCGGGTCGGCGGCAAGACCGAACGCAATCCGTGGCAGCTCGTGTACCGGCTCACCCCGGCGCAGCGCCGGCTGCTCGACGCCGAACCGGACCGGACCGGCGATCTGCTGGCCCGCATCGCCCGGGAGCGTGGCCATTACCCGGCCGGCACGCCGGCCAGCAACAGCCACGGCAACCACGCCAAGAGCTGACCCGCCGCCGCCCGCCGCACCGCCACCCGCCCGTGCCGCCCGTGCCGCCGGCCGCCCGCGCGCCCGCGCCGCCGCCCTCTGGTTGTCGTGATGTCGGCATAGGGGACAGCCGGGTGTCCCCTATGCCGACATGATCAAGGAAACACGATGGAGTTCGCTAGCGTGAACATCCCTTCATGAATTAGTGTTCATGAAGGGATGTTCATCGAGGAGGCGCGTGATGGCGGAGGTTGCCGTCCGGGGGCCGGCCCAGCGGTCCGGGCCGCAGACCGCCGCGCGGGAAACGGCCGCGGCGGTGGCCGCCCCGCTGGCCTGGATCGCCATCTTCGCCGTGGCCGGACTGCTCACTTCAGTCAACCGCGATGTCACCTAGGAAGCCCGCCGTGCTCCGGGACCGCGACGGGGAGAACCTCCGCGAGCACCTGATCGCCACGGCCGCCCGGCTCATCGACCAGCGGGGCGGCACCGGGCTGGCCGTGCGGGACATCGCCCGGGAGGCCCAGGTCGCCGACGGCGCGCTGTACAACTACTTCGAGGACAAGGAAGACCTGCTGGCGCACGCGCTGCTGGCGCACGTCGGCCGGGTGATGACCGAGGCGCCGCAACTGCTGCCGCCGGCCGGCACCGGCACGGTGGCCGGGAACCTGGCCGCGTTCATCGACCGCGGCCTGGCCGTGCTGATCCGGGTGGTGCCGGCGTTCGCTGGGCTGCTGTCCCAGCCCAGGGTGCTGATCAGGTTCCACGCGATGGTGGGCGGGGACGCGGCGTTCGGCACCGATTCACCGGGCGAGAGCGCCGCGGGCGATTCACCGGACGAGAGCGCCGCAGGCGATTCACCGGCCAAGAGCGGCGCGGGCGAGAGCGAGCCGGGCGACGGCGAGCACCCGCGCAGCCTGCCCGACGCGCTGGCCCACTACCTGCGCGCCGAGCAGCGGCTCGGCCGGATCGACGCGGCCGCGGACGTGGACGCGGCCACCCAGCTCATCGTCGGTGCAATTCACGGCCTGGTGCTGCCCCGGGTCCTGGTCACCCCGGGTGAGCCGATCACCCCGCCGCCGGGGGCCGGCGACCGGCTGGCCGCGGCCGCCATGGGCGGTCTCGCCCCGCGCTGACCGGCAAAGGTTCAAAGCGGATCATTGGCGTTGACCACGACGCCGGGCGTGCACAGGCAACCTCTCGTCCCCGGCGATCAGGAATGGCACCGGCCGCCGCGCTGGTGAGTTGGCACAACCGACGGCTACGTTCCGGCTGTCTTCGTGGACACGGGCACAAATCAGGCCACGATGGGCTCCTGCTGAATGACGGCGCGTCGCCGGGCGTCTCTTCATGGAGACACTGGCGACGCGCCGGACCCGGCCGGTAGAGGCTCGGGCCTTTGGGCTACCGCTGGAACAGCGGCGCTACCCGGCGCAAGGTTTCCTGCAGATTGTCTTCCCCGGTCAGCTGCTGGGCCTCGGCGAGCGACAGCCAGCGCAGCGGTGCATCCGGGTCGCTCCTCCCGCGCGCGGTCCGGACTCCGGGTGGCCAGCACGAACCGGACGTCCGCGTGCTCGTGGGCGGGTTCGCCCTTGCCCGGCGGGACCTGGACGATGACCACGTGCCGGATCGACGCGTCCGGCCACGGCACCAGGTCGGGCAGGCTGGTCTCCTCGGCCGCCTCACGCTGCGCGATGCCGAGCGGGTCCGTCTCCCCCGGGTCGCCGTGCCCGCCGACCTGCAGCCACGCCTGCTGCCGCTGGTGCCAGCGGAGCAGCACCTGGCCGCTGTCCGGGTGCACGATCAGCGCGGACGCGGTGATGTGCAGCGGCAGGGTGCGCAGCCACGGGTCGGGTGAGTCCTTTTCCAGCGCGCGCACCCGGGCCACGTCGGCCGCCTCGGCCACGCCGTCGGGCTGGTAGCCGGCCAGCATGCCGAAAATCGGCTGCCCCATTACCGGCGCACCCCCGGCCAGTGCCAAGTGTGGACGGAAACCGCTGTGCTCACGACGCTTTCCGCCCACACTTGGCCGCCGTCCCGCGGTGCGCCGGCGGACGCTACATCCAGTCGGTATGTCTGGGCCACGCGAGCAGGGTATCGACCACCTCGGGCGGCCCGTCGGCGATCCGCGCCGCGGTGCCAGTGAACCGGCCCCGGCAGAACAGCAGCGGCTGGCCGGCGCGGGGGCGACGATCGGGCCGGCCATGACGTTCGGCTGCCTGGCCGCCCTGGACCTGGCCGGTCAGCTGCCAAAGCGGCGGGCCACCCGTGGCCGCCCCGGGTGTGTTTTCCCAGCCGCGGGCCGGATGACTTTCCCCGGGCCGATCTCTACACTTAATTTCTGGGTGGGATAACCGCAGTCAAGTGGAGGGGCGATGACTGCGATGTCTTCGGTGTCGGCACAATTAGTACAACGGCTGCCCGGGCCTATTGCCGGATTCTTAGGGCTAGCCGTCCTAGCCGCGATCATTTTGTTCTGGACAGTACTGCAGCACGTCGGGGTGATGGCCCACGAAGGTGCCCATGTGCTCGCCAATTCCTGCATGGGCGGCACCGCCGACTACGTGAAACTGAACAGCGACGGCACCGGCGAGACGGGCTACGCCGAGGGCGGCGGCATCTTCGCCGGATTCGCTGGCTACCTGGGCCCGAGCGTGTGCGGGCTCGTCGCGGCGGCAATGATCGAGCATGACCAGATCGTGCCTGTCCTGTGGGCTGGTGTGGTCCTGCTGCTTATTCTCCTGTGCTCGGTCCGCGGATTCTTTGGGGGCGTCTCGGTCATCAGCCTTGGCCTTTTCTTATTCGTGGTGGCGAGATATGCGCCGTCATTCCTGCAGGCGGTAACGGCATATTCGCTCACCTGGCTCCTTCTGATGAGCGGGCTGCGCGTGGTATTCGAGCACGGCACCAGGGCCTTCGACGCTGCCAAGCTCCGCGCCCGGACCAGCGTGCCGCGAATCGTATGGGCCGGCCTGTGGCTGATCGGCAGCATCCTGGCCTTCGCGGTCGGCTGCACCCTGCTGGTCTGACGGGCCTGACGCTGGCCGGGCTAGGCGGTGGGTGCGGTCAGCTCCAGCTGCATGCCGTCGGGATCCTCAAACGAGAGCACGTCAATGCCGAACGACGGCAGCGTGGTGATCTCGCCGTGGGTCACCCCGTGCTCGTCGAACAGCTGGATGGCCTGCTCCAGATCCGCGCGGCTGGCCACGCTGAAGCTGAGATGGTCCAGGCCCACCCGGTCGGGGTCGAACCGGTCGCTCTCGGGCGCCATCGGCCGCAGGCCCATCAGCAGGTTGCCACGGATCATCACGCAGCCACCGAAGAGGATCTTGAACACCTCGGCGGCGGCGGGATCGCCCGGCTGCGGTGATTCCACGGCCACCTCGAAGCCGAGCAGGCTGGTGTAGAACTGGCGGCTCCGCGCCACATCGGTCACGGTCAGCCTCAGGTGATGGATGTCTCCCGCTGGAATCTGCCCCGGCATGTGCCATCTCCCCCCGCGAGGTGCCCACGCTGACCGCGGGCCCGGCACCAGCATCCCAGCCGCCAGCGGGCGAAGCGAGACCGCCAGCCATCCCAGTTTGGCGGCGCTGCCGGGCGGCCCCCGCTAGCCGACCCCGCTGAACGCGATCAGGACGACAGACGCGGCGGCCAGGCCGAGCCCGGCGAGCCGGACCTTGGTCAGCCGCTCCCCGGACAGCACGCGGGCCAGCAGGATCGTCCCGGCCGGGTAGAGCGACGTGATGACGGCCGTGATGGCCAGCAGGCCCCGGTGGGTGGCCAGGAAGAAGGTGAAGGTGCCGGCTGCGGCGGTGATCCCGGTCAGCGCGGAGAGCCACCGCGTCCCGGGTGGCGGCGGTTTGAGCTGCCGGGTCACCACGGCCACCACGGTGATGGCGACCAGCGCGGTCACTCCCGAGGCAGCCAGCGGCCAGGCGTCAGTGGCCGACCCGGCCTGATTGAGGCTGATGAAGTACAGCCCGAACGCCGCGCCAGCGACCAGCCCCCAGATGACCCCGGCGCTATGGCCGCTCAGCCCGCGTCCGGCCGGCCCGGCCCGCCCGGCCGGCTCAGTGTCGCCGGTATCGCCGGGACCGGGCGGGCCGGCGCTGGGCCCGGCCGGCCGGGGTGGGCCGAGCCGGACTCGGCACTGCCGGTGCTCGCGGATACGGCCGCGATCGCGGGCAGCGCCAGCGCGATGCCGGCCAGGGACAGCGCGCCGGGCCGCTCCCCGAACAGCAGGCCGGCCAGCACGGAGAAGGCGGCCGAACCCACCGCACTGATCGAGCTGGCGATGCTGAACGCGGCATGCCGGAATCCCAGGTACAGAGCCATCGCCCCGGCCAGGCCGCTGATCCCGGCCAGGGCCCCCCAGGCCAGCGACGCCAGCGACGGAGTCTGGCGGCTGACGAGCGGGATAAGGCACAAGATCAGCGCGGTATGGGTCAGCTCGGTGACCAGCGTGACCCGCACCACGCTGGCCCGGCGGGTGGCCAGCCCAGCCGCGTAGTCGGACGCGCTGAAGCTGACGGCTGCGGCCAGGGCGAGCACGATCGCGAGCATCGCCGGTCCTCCGTCCCGTGCCGCCGGTGGCTGGGGTTCAGGTCATCCCGCCGCGCGGCGCCATGACGGGACCGGGGACATTCCAGTAGCCGGGCACCGCTCACGTGGCCGCTGGCGGGCATTCCCGCCAGAATGTCGTACTGGAACGCCGACTGTGACGGCGGGTGGCCGCGCCCGGCCGGCGGATAACCGAACGGGAGCGTGATGTCCCGATCTGCGCTTGGCCGAGCCGGTCGCGCCCGAGCAGCGGGACCGGCCAGTGGGCAGCCCCGGCTACCCCCGCTGGCCGGGCCGGGGCTGGCGCCGGAAGGTCGGCTACCTCCGCCAAGCCATCGAAGCGATCAACGCCACCCGCTGACTTGCCCACTAGCGTGGCCGAAGCCCGAACCGGGAAGACTGAGATAACACAAATTTGTGTTATCTCAGTTCTGCCTGTAATCTCTTGCGCATGCCGACTGATGCTGAGATCACGTTCGCTGACCACGCCGGCCGTCTCTATGCCCGCCGCTACGGCATGGCGCCAATGGTGGGCCGGCTGCTGGGCTATCTGGCGATCTGCGACCCGCGCGAGCAGAGCATCGCGGAGCTGGCCGAGGCGTTGCTGGCCAGCCGGAGCGCGATTGCCGGTGCGGTCAAGACCCTGGACACTCTGGGCCTGATCCGGCGCTCGCGGGCTGCGGGGGAGCGGATGGACCGCATCTGGATCGACGTGACCGCGCCCCGGTCGACGGGCTTCGACGTGACCGAGTACCAGGAGCAGGGCGATCTGGCGCGCGAAGGCCTGGCGCTGCTGGCCGGCACGCCGCCCGAGCGGCGGGCGGTGCTGCTGGAGTGGGCGGCGTTCGCGGACTTCCTGGTAGCGCGGCTGCCGGAGCTAGAGAAGGACTGGAAAGCCCACCACGAGGCGCTGCGCGCCGCCGGCGAACTCCCCGGCATCCCACCGCAGCACTGAAAGCGAGGAAACCCGTGACGATCACCCTGACCGCACCGGCGATCAGCACCCGCGCCGTGCGCAAATCCTTCGGCGAGCACATCGTGCTCGACGGGGTCGACCTCACGGTCGCCGAAGGCACCATCTTCGCCCTGCTCGGGCCGAACGGTGCCGGCAAGACGACGATGGTGCGCATCCTCTCGACCCTGATCCCGGCCGACGGCGGCGACATCCGGGTCGGCGGGCACGACGTGGTCACCGATCCGGACGCGGTGCGCGCCCTGATTGGCGTCACCGGCCAGTTCTCCGCGGTGGACAACCTGCTCACCGGCGAGGAGAACCTGCGCCTGATGGCCGACCTTCGTCACCTTGGCCGCCAGGCTGGCCGCCGCCGGGTCGCCGAGCTGCTCGAGCGGTTCGACCTGACTGGCGCCGCGCGCAAGCCGCTATCGACCTACTCCGGCGGGATGCGGCGCAGGCTGGACCTGGCGATGACCTTGGTCGGCAACCCGTCAGTGATCTTTCTCGACGAGCCCACCACCGGGCTCGACCCGCGCAGCCGCCGCACCATGTGGCAGATCATCCGGGAACTGGCCACCGACGGCGTGACGATCTTCCTCACCACCCAGTACCTCGACGAGGCCGACCAGCTGGCCGACTATGTCGCGGTGCTAGATCATGGGCTGATCGTCGCCGAAGGTACCCCCGCCGAACTGAAGCGCCGCATCCCTGGCGGGCACATCCAGCTCCAGTTCGCCCATCCAGACGCCCTGCGCGCGGCGGTCAGCATGATCCCGAACGCCACCCCGGACGACGATCAGCTGATTCTGCAGGTCCCCGGCGACGGCAGCGTCGCCTCGCTGCGCCGTGTGCTCGACGAGCTGGACGACGCCCGCATCACCGTTGAGCACCTGTCGATCCACACGCCTGATCTCGATGACGTGTTCTTCGCCGTCACCGGCCACGCCACCACCGAAGCCACCACCCGCCAGGAAGAGGAAGCCCTCCAGCCATGACCTCCCTCGCCTACACGTTCGCCGATTCGGCGACGATGCTGCGCCGCAACCTCAAACACCAGCTGCGCTACCCGTCGCTGACGCTGATGCTGGCTGGCTTCCCGATCGTGTTCCTGCTGCTGTTCGTCTACGTCTTCGGCGGCCAGCTCGGCTCCGGCCTCGGCGGGCACGGCGCCGGCGGCCGCGACGCCTACCTCACCTACGTCGTTCCCGGCATCCTGATCATCACCGTGGCATCCGCCGCCCTCGGCACCGCGATCTCCGTCGCCAGCGACATGACCGGCGGCATCATAGACCGATTCCGCACCATGGCCATTTCGCGGGGCGCCGTGCTCACCGGCCACGTGATCGGCAGCCTGCTGCAAACCCTCGCCGTCCTCGTGCTCGTGGCCGGCGTTTCCCTGGCCATCGGCTTCCGGTCCAACGCCAGCCCCCTTGAATGGCTGGCCGCCGCCGGGATGCTCGCGCTGTTCGCGTTCGCACTCATCTGGCTGTCCGCCGCGCTGGGCCTGGCCGCCAAGAGCGTCGAAACCGCCAGCAACACCCCCATGTTCCTCACCCTGCTGCCGTTCCTGTCCAGCGGGTTCGTCGCTACCGCCACCATGCCGGCCGGGCTGCGCCAGTTCGCCCAATACGAGCCCTTCACCCCGGTCACCCAGACCGTCCGCGCCCTGCTCACCGGCGGGCCCATCGGTGCGCAGGCTATCGCCGCCATCGCCTGGAGTGCCGGCATCGCCCTGGCCAGCTACCTCTGGGCCGTTCGTCTCTACAACCGCCGCCGGGCAGCCGAGCCGAACTGACGGCCTGGTCCGCCAGGCATCCCCGGCCGGCGCCCCGGCTCAGGTGGCCGGGCCGCACCGGCTGCCCGCGGCGGGTGACTGACCGCCCCGGGGGGCCGGTACGGTACCGCACGCAGCCGGTGCCAGACCCTCCGGCTAGGGTCCCCGCCTGAGGTCCTTGTCCTAATTACACTGCTGTGATTCGACCTCGCGCGGGTGACCGGGGAGGAGGCGACCGCGGGGAGATGTCACTCCGGTACATCGGATCCAAGGCAAGAATTGCCGATCAGATCGCGGCGATACTCGGTCCCTGGCCGGGCCAGGGACGGTTCGTCGATGCGTTCTGCGGCACAGGCATCGTCGCGCGGCACGCCGCGGACCTGGAGTGGCCAGTCCTGCTCAATGACCATCTCGCGAGTTCAGTGACCACGGCTTCGGCCCAAGTGCTGGCCGGCAGCGATGTGCCATTCGCAGCCCTTGGCGGGTACCAGGCCGCCGCGGCCGCCCTCGACGGGCTGGCGGGCGCTTGCGGGTTCGTCTGGCGCGAGTACTCCCCGGCGTCCCTGGCCCGCGGGGTGGAACGCCGGTATTTCACGGAGGCGAACGCGGCCCGCATCGACGCGATCCGCGGGCAGATCGCCACCTGGGAGTCGTCCGGGACCATCTCGCCGGCCGAAGCGCGGCTCCTGGTGGCAGACTTGCTGGCGGCCACCAACCGGGTGGCAAATATCGCCGGCACGTACGGCTGCTTCCTGAGGAACTGGACGGCTAATGCCCGTCAGCCGCTGCGGATGGTACCAAGGGCCTTGCGTCAAAAGCCAACGGCATTTGAGGCCTCCTGCCTGGATGTCTTCCAGATTGCGGTGACGGCGGACGACACCGTCTATCTTGACCCGCCTTATACTAAGCGGCAGTATGCCGCGTATTATCATATTCTCGAGACTATAGCGGAGGGCGACAGCCCACTGGTGTCCGGGATCACGGGCCTGCGCCCGTGGGAGCACAAGAGCTCACCATTCTGCTACAAGACGCGGGCCCTCAATGCGCTGATTTCCCTGGTGGACAGCCTGCCAACGCCCCGGCTCCTGCTCTCGTACAGTGACGAAGGGCACGTCTCACTGAGTGACCTTCAATCCCATCTTGCGGCCATGGGGGACCTTCGTGTCCATGAGGTGGCAACCATTGGAAGATACCGCCCGAACGAGCAGGCATCCGCCAACAGAAATTCTGTTTCTGAGTATGTCCTGGAAGTATGGCGCACCACGGTTAATCACTCGCCAGGGTCCACGAGCCAGGTCAAGGCCGTCGCATGAGCCCGCCGGAAACTCATGAACAGGCCCTGTTGCGCGACGCCGGCCGCGTCCTGGCGTCGGCCGAGGCATCCTGTGGCCCGGCTGCCCGCCTGGCCGTCCTGGAAGCGGCCGCCAGTCTGCTGGCCGGGTGGTCGTTCGAGCGCTACCAGCGGTCCTTCCCCGACTCAGCCACGCCGGTACCCGGCGTCACCAGCTTCGCCGAGGAACTGGTCAGCCAGCTGCATCAGGTCAGTGTGCCGGCTCCGCTCGCCATTGCCGCGCTGGGTCATTGCGTGCCGTCCCGGCATCAGCAGCGCACCGAGGGGGCGTTCTACACGGACTTCCGGCTGGCCTCCTTCGTGGGTGAGCAGGTGGTGGACGACCTGCCCCGCGGCGCGAGGATCATCGACCTGGCCGCCGGGTCGGGCATGTTGCTCGTTGCGTCGGTACTCGCTGCGGCCAGGGGGGACCGGCGGCGGGCTACCGACCTGGTCGCGGAAAGCGTGTGTGCGGCGGATCTGGATGGAGCAGCCCTACGCGCCTGCCGGGCGTCGCTCGCTGCCCTGTGCGCGGATCTGGCCGCTGTGCACGAACTGGACGGCAGGCTGCGCCGCCGGGACAGCCTCATCGCCGGCAAGCCCGGATGGGCCGACATTGCCCCGCAGGGCTTCGACGTCGTTGTCGGGAATCCGCCATGGGGGAAGCTGAAGGTCTCCCGGCATGAGTTCATGCGGGCCAACGGGCATGACCGCCACTACGGCGACGATTATGCGCTGGACCTCATCGACCATCAGGCACTGGGTGATGAACGTGCGCGCCGGGCCGCTTACGCCATGGCCGTAGTGCAGCGCTACCCTGTTTCCGGGTCTGGCGAGCTCGATTTTTACAAGGCATTTGCTGCTTGTTCCCTTGAGATGCTCAGGGATGGCGGGACGTGCTGCCTGCTGCTGCCCGCCGGCTTGATCCGGTCGCAGGGTACGCAGCCCTTGCGGCTGAAGCTGTTTGAAACCTGCGGCTCAATGAATTTTACCGTCGTCGAGAACCGGGCCAAATTCTTTTCCATAGATACGCGTTTCAAGTTTATCGTGCTGACGGCCAGGAAGGCCAGCACCGGCCAGCCCGTGGAACTATCGCGGGCCCGCGGGCTGCCCGACGGCGTGCAGGTGCTGCATACCGCCAGATTCGCCCGGGGCACCCTCAAGGAGATTCGCCCTGATCTGACAATCCCTGAAGTCCGGGGCAAGAGCGAATGGGATCTCGCCGTTGCCATGCACCAGCGCGGCACAGCGCTGGACGCGCCGGGCTCCCCCTTCCGTGCCAGTATCGCGCGGGAAGTCGATATGACACGGGACCGCACTCAGTTCTCTGCCGCTGCTGGCGAGGGATATCTCCCGCTTATCGAAGGGCGGATGATAGCCCAGCATCGCTTCGCAGCAAAGGCGTATGTAACTGGTACCGGGCGCCGGGCCCTATGGCGCCCGGTGCCGTTCGGTGAGCGGAAGACTCAGCCCCAGTTCTACTTTCCCGCGGGGAAGCTGCCACCAGCCGTCCGGCAGCGGATACAAGCACCCCGGGTGGGCTTCTGCGACGTGACCGGCCAGACGAATGAGCGGTCGATTATCGCGGCGCGCATACCGGCCCAGGTGATATGCGGCAACAAGGTGCCGACGATCACCTTCGCCGATGACGACAACGAGGACCGGTCATGGCTGTTCCTGGCCATCTCCAACAGCTTGCCGCTGGACTGGATCGCCCGCCGGGTGCTCACTACCAGCGTGAACTACTTCCTGCTCAGATCGCTGCCCTTCCCGCCGATCACGATCGGCACCAGGGTGGCGGACCGGCTGGTGGAACTGGCGAAGAAGCTGTCATCCATCGACACGCAGGGCGGCCGGCTCTCGGATCAAGACCTTTGGCAGTGGTCCGAGTGGCGGGCGGAGATCGACGCCCAGGTCCTGGTTTCCTGGGGGCTGGGCGCAGCGGACCTGCGCCTGATGCTCGATGATTTCCCGCTTCTCGACCGCGGGCAGCCGGCCCTTCCCGGGGAACGCTCCGCCACCATTACCAGGGATCTCGCCCTCTGCTGGGCCGCCCGCCTCACCGGCGGGCAAAATGACGCCACTGACCGCATCCGGGCTGCTCGTGCGCTAGCTGCGCTAGCCTACGTCCCCAGCGAATATGCGAAGGCAGTCCGGTCCCACGGTTCCTGACCGCACCCCCGCAGCCACCTGACCTGGAGTGCGCTCCAGCCGCGCGGCGCATGCGATATCCAATCAGGGCAGGTACTTCGTGAGCGATTCCCGCAGGCTCGTCTATGTCTCTGGCGCGCCCGGGTCCGGCAAGACCAGCCTGGCAGTTCCGCTGGCGGCCGAACTGGGCTACGCACTCCTGGCCAAGGACCGGATCAAAGAGACCCTGCACGACGCCCTCGGCGTACCCGCGCCAGACCGGGCCTGGTCACGCAGGCTAGGGGGCGCCGCGATGGAACTGCTGTGGGCGCTGGCGGCCGACGCACCGGCCGTGGTGATCGAGGCGAACTTCCGGCCCTACAGCGAATACGAATGCGCGAAGCTGGCCGGCCTTGCCGCGCAGCCAGTCGAGGTGCACTGCGCCTGCCCACCCGAACTCGCCATTCAGCGCTACAACGCCCGCATCACTCATCCGGTGCACGTCGTGACCGCACTCGATCTGCAGGCAATGGCCGAGTACGACCGCCCGGTCGGAATCGGCGCCCTCGTCACTGTGGACACCACCATCACGGTCGACGTGAACGCCGTCGCCACCACGGTCCGCGCTTGCCACGACCGCATCCACCGCCACGTCGGGGCCGTGCCATCGTCAGCTCGCGGCGGCCAGAGATCGGCGTGAGCGCGCGGCTGTACTACACCAGCGGAGACAGCGACGAGCAACTGCTCGCCATCAGCGATTCCAACGTGGTCCTCTTCGGCCAAGGCAACCACGGCGACTAAAGCTGGTGCTTTCGGTGAGCGTGGCGGGCCACCGATGAGTTAGCCGGCCGGGCAGGGTCTATAACAGCAGGCTGCAGCTTGCGGCTGTGAACATGATCAGTTAGGAGACTCACATGACCGCCGCCGCCCTGCCGCCCGTCGTTGACGCTGACACCTGGCAGCGCCAGCTGGACGCACTGCGTGCCCGGGAGAAGGCCGCGACCCGGGAACTGGACGCGATCGCCGCGCAGCGCCGGCGCCTGCCGATGGTCAAGATGCCCGACTACACCCTGGAGGGTGAGCAGGGACCAGTCCGGCTGGCCGACGTCTTCGGCGGCAGGTCACAGCTGATCGTGTACAACCACATGTGGTTCCCGGGCGAGCAGTGGCAGTGCCCGGGCTGCACCGGGTTCACCTCACAGTTCACCCGGCTGGAGTTCCTGGACAGCTACGACGCCCGGTTCGTCATCGTCACCCAGGGCCCCATTGACGAGGCACTCGCGTACCAGCGGCGGGTCGGGAACAAAATGACCTGGTATTCCACTGCGAACAGTCCATTCGGCACCGACGTCGGCGCACCGCCCGGCGGCGGTTTCGCGGTCAATGTGTTCCTGCGCGACGGCGACACCGTGTACCGGACCTGGCACACCAACGGCCGTGGCACCGAGCAGCTCAGCCACAGCTTCGCGCTCATCGATCTGCTGCCCTACGGGCGGCAGGAGGAGTGGCAGGACTCGCCCGAGGGCTGGCCGCAGTCCCCCACCTACAGCCGGTGGTCCGGCTCCGAAGACATTGCCGCGGTCTACGGGCCAGAAGCATGAGGACGCCACCGGCAATGACCAGATCGTGGCAGCGGGCCGGCTGCGCCGGCCTGGCCATGCGTCCCGCCGCTTGAGCACCCAGAATGTGACGCCGAGCAGGATGGCGGCGAGTACCACGAAGATGCCGGCCTCGATGCCCTGGAAGGCCCAGAACCTGCTGGCCGGCTGATAGGTGAGGTACTCCCGGTAGCCGTGCGCGGTCATGCAGGGTGCGGGGTTCTGGACAACCTTCGCGCATACAGTCGGGATCGGTGCGCCGTTGAACACGTAGCTGCCGAGGCCGGCCGGGGCTTACCGTTCGGGCCGACGATGCCCTGGCTGACATTCAGGTAGGAACCCTCAGGCGCGTAGAGCCCCATGAGCTTGTAGTACACGGTGACCGGGGGCAGGTAGTGCGGCCGGGCCGGGTCAGGGCGGCGGGGCGGCGATGACCCCGGACGGCCGGATGCGCGCCGCGGTGGCCCCGAAGTCCTGCGCTGACAGCTGGCGGGTGAAGCTGACGGCCGCCCCACCGGGCACCGGCTGACCCTCCCCGGTGAGCTGGATGGGATAGATGCGGGCGTGCTCGAAGCGGCCCCGGGCCGTCAGCGTCACGCGCAGGATCACGCTCAGGCCCAGCTCGCCTTCGGTGGAGAAATTGTCGTAGCCAGCAAAGTTGCCGAGGCTGTAGGCGATGAGCCGGTGCTTATAGAACTGCATGCCACGGAGCACATGCGGGCCGCTGGCGATCACCAGGCTGGCCCCGGCGTCGATGGCCATGTGCGCGAACTGCTCGGCGTTCCCCCGGTCCTCGCCGAGGTAGTACTCTTCCCGCCCGGTCACCTGGTCGTCGTCGGAGCCCTCGGCGCCAGCGTGCATGTAGACCACGACAATGGCCGCGCTCCGGCGGGCCCGCTCGATCAGCGCCCGGGCCGCGGGCAGGTCCAGGAGATCGGCGTCGTAGCTGTAGGGCGCGAAACCCAGGAACGCGACCTTGACCCGGTTCGCCCGGACCACGGTGATCTCGCCGGGCAGCCCGGTCTGGGCCAGGCCCGCCGAGTGGATGGCCCGGACGGTCTGCGCCTGCCCGGCGGGCCCGAAGTCGAACGAGTGATTGTTGGCGTCGTTGAGGATGGTGAACCCGGCGGCTTTCAGGTAGCGGGCGTAGCCGGGTGGGACGCGGAACGCGAAACAGTCCTTGCCCGGGTGGGTGTGCCGGCCGCACTTGGTGGTCCCCGCGGTGGTCAGTGTGCCTTCCAGGTTGCCGAACACGATCTGGGCCGAATCGAGGTCCTGCCGGACCGGATCCAGATAGCGGCCGGGATCGGCCGGCAGGTCCGGCATGTTCCCGAGCATCGTGTCGCCGACCGCGGCAATGCTCACCGAGGCGGCGGCCCGGGCCCGGCCCGGGCTGGTCCGGGTGCTGGCCGCGCTGGCTGTGGGTGAGCTGCTGACCGGCCCGGACCCGGCGGGATGGGTGGCCTGCCCGGCCGGCTGGGTAGCCAGTGAGCAGCCGGCCAGCGCGAGCGCGGCCGCCAGGCCAGTGATCGCGCCGATTCTTCTCATCGCGGCCTCCGGGGGTGCCGGCCAGGCCGCGGGAAAGCAGCCGCCCGGGGCAGGTCCGGCAAAGCGCGAATGTAACACGGGATCGCTGTTGACCTGCGCAGCTACGCCGCAGCTGGCTGGGCAATCCGGGCCAGACGGCCCCGGCGCCACCCGCCCGGCCGGCGCAGCCCACTGCTCCTGCGAACGGCGAAATAACGAAGCCCGGCTGGAGGGTTAGTCGCCGGTTGCCCCGTCAATCTGCTCGCGGAGGATATCGGCCTGCCCGATGTGCCGGGCATGCTCCCTGATCATGTGCACGTAGATCCAGCGCACCGACACCCGGCCCAGCCGCTCGTGCGGCACCGTGTGATCGAGGGCGAAGCCCGCCGCGATCCGTCGCGATTCAGCGCAGGACTCACCGAACTCGGCGATAACGTCAGCGATGGTCTCGTCGTTACCGACGTCCCAGCTCGCGGTGTCACCCCGGGAATTCCCGGTGATCTGCTCGGGTGGCCGCCCGGCCAGATAATGCTGAAACCAGGCGCGCTCCACCGCGGCCGCATGCTTGACCAAGCCGATCGGCGTGGTTGCCGACGGCACCAGCCGCCGGCGGGCATCGATCTCGGACAAGCCGCGGAGCTTTCCGCTGACCACCTGCCGGTGATAGTCAAGGAACCCGTCCAGCAGCTCCTGTTCTCCGGCGGTGCCGACCAGCTCCTCTTCAGTAAGGGACGCGCTTTCTGTCACGGCCACACGGTAACGGCGTGCACCATTGCCGGATTGGCCCCGGGCCGGCTCTGCTGCGCCGTCAACTGAGGCGTAAGGCCGCTGGGTGCTCATCCGGGGCGGTGGCCAGCCGGGTCAGCGTGCGGGTCCGGCAGGTGGCACGGGGCTGTTCATTCCGGCATATGGCACGCCCCGGTCGTTGCCAGGAAGGGTACGTTACCCACCGGTTGGTCCTTGCCGCTGCTTGGCGCAGGTGTTAGTCAGGGACTACCTGACAGCTGACGCTCGCGGCGGCGTCGTCCGATCCGGCCGCCCAGGGAGAGATACGCGAGGCGGCTTCAGCGAACGGGGGATGATCATGGACGAGGGCAGCGGGCTTCGTGAGGGTTACGCCGGGGTCGGCGACCAGCGGCTGCATTACGTCGAGGCTGGTGAGGGGCCGCTGGTCGTTCTGCTGCATGGCTTCCCGGAGTTCTGGTACGGCTGGCGGCTGCCCGACGCCTCGCACTGGGTGCACCACGACGAGGCTGAGCGCGTCAACGCGCTGCTCATCGATTTCTTCGCCCCCCGCCCGGCCAGCCAGGAACTGACAGGGACTCCGGCGGGCGCCGATTGGGGTGAGGCAGACGGCTAAAGTCCCGGGGATGTCGTCGCGGCAGCGGTGGACGCTGGTGCTGGTGTGCACGGCGGCGTTCATGTTGCTGCTGGATATCACCGTTGTGAGCGTGGCGCTGCCATCGATTCAGCGGGACCTGCGGGCCAGCCTGCCGGACCTGCAGTGGGTCAGCGCCGCCTATGCCCTGGTGCTGGCCGTGCTGCTGCTGCCAGCGGCCACCCTGGGTGACCGGCTGGGCCGGCGCCGGCTGTTCCTGGCCGGCCTGGTCATCTTCACCGCCGGGTCGCTGGCGTGTGCGCTGGCCCCGACCGCGCTGGCGCTGGAGTTGTTCCGCGCGCTGCAGGGTGTCGGCGGCGCGGTGCTGTTCGCCACCGGCACGCCGCTGCTGCGCGCAGAGTTCTCCGGCGCCGCGCTGGCCCGGGCGCTGGGCGTCTTCGGCGCCACGATCGGCGGCGCCACCGCGATCGGGCCGCTGGCCGGCGGGGTGCTGACCGACACGCTGGGCTGGCGGTCCATCTTCTTCATCAACCTGCCCATCGGGGTGGCGGCGTTCGCGGGTGGGGTGGCCCGGCTGCGCGAATCCCGCGATCCGGCCGGCGGCCGGGCCGACTGGGTGGGCACGGTCCTGATCGCCGTGGCGCTGACCGCGCTGATGTTCGCGCTGATCCGCGGCAACGCGCTGGGCTGGGCGAGCCCGGCGATCGTGGCCCTGCTCGCGGCCGCGGCCGTGGCGTTTGCCGGGTTCGTGATCTATGAGCTGCGCATCGCCGCCGCGCCCATGGCCGACCTGCGCCTGTTCGCCCGGCGCAGCTTTGCCGCGACCGGGTTCGTGGCGTTCGCGATCTCGGCGACGGTCATCGGGATGATCATCTACCTGTCGCTGTATGTGCAGAACACCCTCGGCTACTCCCCCGTCCAGGCCGGGCTGCGGTTCCTGCCGCTGTCGCTGGTCTCCTTCGCGGTTGCCCTGCTGACCGGCCGGCTGATCGGCAAAGTAGCGATGCGGGTGCTGCTGGGCGTGGCCATGGCCGCGGCCGCAGCCGGGCTGGCCTCGATGGCCCACCTGACCGCCACCTCCACCTGGCTGGTGCTGCTGCCCGGCTTCATCCTGGCCGGGATCGGCCTGGGCATCACCTCCACCGGCCTGGCCTCGGCAGCGCTGTCGGCGGTGGAGCCGGCCCACGCCGGAATGGCCGCTGGCCTGGTGAACACGCTGCGCCAGGTCGGCACCGCCACCGGCGTGGCCGTGCTCGGCGCCCTCTACGCCTCCCGCGTCACCACTGCCACCCTGCACGCCCTGGCCGGCCTGCCCGCCCCGCCCGGCGCCGTCCACCGGCTGGCCACCGCTGTCGCCTCCGGCGCCGGCACCCGGGTAGCCACCGTGGTCCCGCCCGCCGCCCGCGCCACGGTCACTCACGCCGCCCGCGCCGGCACCGCCAGCGGGCTCAACGACGTCCTGCTCGCCGCGGCCGCGTTCGCCGCGCTCGGCGCGATAGCTGGCTTCGCCTACGGACCTGACCCAGCCAGGCAGCCGCCACCCAGCCCCGCCCCCGGCGAACTGTCCGCCCAGCCAGCCACCGCCGACCACCAGGCCCAGCGGCCGGCCGGGCCCGAACCAACGGCGCCATAACCGGGCTCCTGCGCGGTGGTCGGGGGAAGGCAGCGGGCCCGCCAACACCTGGAGCGCCCGGCGGCCGGGTACTCCTGGCGGAGTACGTGGGCAGACAACTGACGGAGGAAGACCAGGGCGGGTGGGCCAGCTTACGCTGAGCAGGTGAACGCACTGGCCGGATGGCGGCGGCGCTGGCAGCAGCCAGCGACCCGGGATGCGCTCACCGCCCTGCTGGTCACCGTGATCCTGCTCCTCGGCTCGTACTTCGAGGCACATCCCCGGGACCAGCAGGATCAGGCGCCCAACGGCCATCCGGTGCCATACACCCCGACGGCCGCGTACCTGCTGGTCATCCTGGCCTGCCTGGTGCTGGCCGGCCGCCGCCGCTACCCGGTCACCGTGCTGGTCATCTCGACCGCGGCCGTGGTGGTCTACAGCCTGCTCGGCTACGTGAACGGCGCCGTACTGCTCGCCCCGGCCATCGCGCTGTACGCGGCGTGCAAGGTGGCCAGCACCCGGGAGGCGGTGCTGCTCGCGGGCGGGACACTGGTGGCGCTGATGGCGGCCACCGCGGCGGGCAACCCGTTCGGCACCACCGGGGGCGGGTTCGACCTGATCCCGGCGCTGATCGCGGCCGCGCTGTTCGGCGGGATCGCGGTCCGCAACCGGCTGGCCTATGTCGCGTCCATCCAGGCCCGCGCCGATGACGCGGCCGACCGGCGAATCGGCGAGGAACGCCTGCGCATCGCCCGGGAACTGCACGACGTGGTCGCGCACACTATGGCCACCATCAACGTGCAGGCCACCGCGGCTTCGCACGTGCTGGCCGAGCAGCCGGCCGCCGCCGCCGAGGCCCTGCAGACCATCCGGCTGGCCAGCAAGGACGGCCTGCGCGAGCTGCGCGCGATCCTCAACGTGCTGCGCCAGGCGGATGACGCCGACCCGACCCAGCCCGCGCCGGGCCTGGCCCACCTCGACGCGCTGATCGCCGGGGCCGCGCAGGCCGGCTTGCCCACCACGCTGAGCCGCAGCGGCCCGGCCCGGCCGCTGCCACCCGAGGTGGACCTGGCCGCCTACCGGATCATCCAGGAGTCGCTGACCAACGCGATCCGGCACGCCGGGCCGGCCACCGCCACCGTGTCCCTGACCTACGGCGCGGCAGATCTGCGGATCGAGATCAGCGACACCGGCCGCGGCGCCGTGGTGGGTCCGGCGGCGGGCACCGGGCACGGGCTGACCGGTATGCGGGAGCGCGCCGCCGCCGTCGGCGGTACGGTCCAGGCCGGTCCCGGCGAGACCGGCGGGTTCCGGGTCACCGCCCGGCTGCCCGCCGCTCCGTGGCCGGCCGCCGAACCAGACCGGCCGCTGCCTGCCGAGGAGAAGATGCAGTCATGATCCGGGTGCTGCTGGCCGACGACCAGGCGCTGATCCGGGCCGGTTTCCGGCTGCTGCTCAGCACCGCTGACGACATTGAAGTGGTAGGCGAGGCCAGCAACGGCGCGGAAGCGGTCGAGTCGGCCCGCCGGGAGCGCGCCGACGTGGTGCTGATGGATATCCGGATGCCCGGCGTGGATGGCCTGGAAGCCACCCGGCGGATCGCGGCCGATGAGGCCCTGGCCGGGGTCAAAGTGATCATCTTGACCACATTCGAGTCGGACGAGTACGTCTACCAGGCCATCCGGTCCGGGGCCAGCGGGTTCCTGCTCAAGGACGCCGAGCCTGCGGACCTGCTGCAGGCAGTGCGGGTGGTGGCCCGCGGGGATGCGCTGCTGGCCCCCAGCGTGACCCGGCGGCTGATCACCGACCTGGTCAGCCGGCCACAGCGGCCGCCGGCTGACCGCCGCGCGCTGCGCGGGCTGACCGAACGGGAACGGGAAGTGCTCAGCCTGGTCGCGGCGGGGCTGTCCAACGACGAGATCGCGGGCAAGCTGTTCGTCAGCCCGCTCACCTCGAAGACGCACGTCAGCCGGATCATGACCAAGCTGGATGCCCGGGACCGGGCCCAGCTCGTAGTCATGGCCTACGAAAGCGGGCTGGTCACCCCGGGCGAACTGCGGCCCTGACCGGACGCAGGCAGGAACCGGTCACCGAGCGCAGAAAGGAACCGCGCTCACGCCGGCAATCACTGCCCGAGGCCGGCGATCGCGGCCACCCCGGAGATCACTACGCGACCCCCACGGACAGCCGGACGGTGCCGGTCACGTGGTCGCCCAGCCGGGCACCGCCCGGTGACCTGCACCAGGTACGCACCGTCGCGGTCCGGGCCGTCGAGCACGCGCCGGCGAAGGTGAGTGTGTCGCCCTGTAGCGGTGGAGATCACGAACGCCGGGGTCACCTCGATCGCCAGTCTGGGCAGCTGCTGGCCCGCGAGTTCGAGCGCACCCAGGAGAACCTGAACCGGGCGCCGATCCCGGGTGACACCCCCTACGACCGGATGCTCTACGTGCTGGGCCGGATGACCCGGACCATGCAGCGCAAGCCCATGCTCACCGAGGCCATGACCCGGGCCTTCATGTTCGCCGACCCCAGCGCAGCGGCCGAGGTCAACACGGTGGCCCGGCTGATGGAGGAGACCTGACCCGGGCCATCCACGAGGGCGAGCCGTCCGCCGACGACAAGGCCATCGCCCGGGTCATCGGTGACGTGTGGCTGTCCAACCTGGTCGCCTGGGTCACCCGCCGGGCCAGCGCCAACGACGTCACCAACCACCTGGAACTAGGCGCCCGCCTGCTCCTTCGTTAACTCACGCGTCAGCGCCGGGACTTTCGGCCGTCTCTGGCCCCAGGCTCAAGGGATCGTTGCAACGCCTGACCGGAGGGAGGGTGCTGTGGCTGAGCACGTGCTACCAGTTGCTGCACAGTATTGGCGGGGTGTACAGGCCGCCTGCTGATCGCCATCGCCGCGCAGACCACGGCCGCCGCCACGCTCAGCTACTACCTGCTGGAGTGCCCGGCCCAGCGGCTCCGGCCGCGGCGTAAATGACTGCGTAAAAAACCGCGGATGCCCGGTGCCAGCGGGCATACCAGGCGGGGTCGTCCGGTTGTCGTAAATAGCCAGTCGCCTAGGAAGCAGTGCCATGCAGACCGGATTCCCTCTGGCCGACGCCCGCGACGACTTCGAGCGGGCCAGGCGCCGGGCCCGCTGGGCCCGGCTGGCTGACCTGCTGCGGGGTCGGCCGTCCCGCTGTAACCGCCTGGAGGTGCTGGCCCAGACGGCCGCGGTGGCCGCGGCGGCCGGGTCGGGTGCCGCTGGCCGGGGCGGGCCGCGGGTGGGCCGGGTGGGGCCGATGGACCAGGCTTCGGTGCCGATTGACTGCATCATCGGGTCGGTCGAGCCGACCCTCAGTTTCGACCGCCGTTTCCGGCCGACCTCCCAGCTGCCCCGGACCCGGTTCGAGCGGATCGCCGCCGAAGTCCGGTCGGGGCGCGGGATGGAACCCGTTGACCTGTACCAGTACGGCGACGCCTTCTACGTGCTGGACGGCCATCACCGGATCGCGGTGGCCCGCGCCCTGGGCGAGCGCGCTGTCTGGGCCACGGTCACCCACCTCCGCGCCGCTCACTAAGCGCCAGCCCCACCAGCCGGTGACACCCCGGCGCTGACGTTCGGGCGGAGACTTTTGGTACGTATTTGCCGAAAAGTCTCCCCTGGAATGGCTGGCTCAGAGGTATTCGCGGCGGCGCATCCACACCAGGGTCAGCCAGCCCCAGACGGGCGGCAGGTAGGCGGTAAACAGCCGCTCGATAAACACCGCGGCCACCGCCTGGCTCTGCGGCACGCCCGCGGCGGTCAGGCCAGCGATCGTGCCGGCCTCGATGACCCCGGCCCCGCCGGGCACCGGCGCCGCGCCGCCGATGATCGAGGCCAGCGTCTGCACGACGATGATCGTCGCCAGGGTCAAATGCTCCCCGACGGCGTGCAGGGTCGCGCCCAGGCACAGCGCGATGAGCAGCTGGCTGATCGTGGCGCCGGCCAGGACGTACACGATCTTCCGGGGCTCGGTGGCAATCGCCTTCAGATCAGACCAGATGGTGATCAGGTGCGGCCGGGCCCGCTCGGTGGCCAGGCGGCGCACCCGTGGCACCAGGGTCACCACCGCGGCCACCACCGCGACGGCCAGCACCACGATGATCACGATCCACACCGCCGCCTGCTTCTCGCCGCCGCCGCTGGACGGGACGTGAAAGTCACCCACCGCGAACGGGATGGAGATCAGGAACAGCAGGGTCTTCACCACCCAGCTGGCGGTGCTGGCGATGGCCCCGGCGCTGACCGCCGAGTCCACTTCAAGCCCCTGCCGCTGGAAGAACCGCACCCGGACGCCGAACACCGCCGCCTGCCCGCCGACCAGGGAGGTGAACAGGTTGGACGTCTCGAGCGCCACGCACCGGCCGTACGGCATCGGCGCGACGACCGCGCCGGTGAGCGCCCAGGCGTCGCTCAGCACCGGCAGCTGGGCCAGCACGAACGCCAGCGCGACCCAGCCCCAGCTGGCGCCGCGCATGACATCCAGCGACCCGGACGCGTCAGACAGCACCCCGATGATCGCCCACAGCCCGATCAGGCTGCCCACCACCATCAGCAGGTTCGGCCAGCTGATCCGCTTCGCCTCGACCAGCTTCGGGACATCCACGCCAAACGCCTTGGCCAGCGACTCGCGCAGTGAGCGCACGAAGTTCTTATGTGGCTTGGCCAGCCGCACGGTCACCGGGTCCAGCGTGGACCGCTGCAGCTGGGTAAGCACGGACTGCACGGTCGCGGCGTCCAGCACCCGGTGGGCCGCGGCGACCACCCGGTCCACCCCGGCCACTACGGCCGCCGCGCCCAGCGCCGCCGCCAGGTCCCGGTCGGTGCGGGTGGCCGGCGCTGATGCCGAGGCCCGCCGGAAGTCACGCAGCCCGGGGCCGTCCCCGGTGACCAGGACGGTCTCTGGGCTGAGCGCGCCGTGAGCGATACCCGCGGCGCGCAGGCTCAGCACCGACCGCAGGAACTCGTCGAGAACCTCGTCACCGACCTGGTCGGCGGGCAGGTCAGCGAGCCGGGGACCGGGCGGTGGCCGGGTGACGAGGGCAGCGTCGTTACTGGGCCCGCACCGGCCCGCCGCCACCACCTCCGGCACCAGCACGCCCAGCCGTCCCGCCAGCAGCGTGAGGTAGGCCTCGTGCTCCACTTGCTGCAGGCGGTGGATCATCAGCGTGGGACCCGAGTCGCGGTAGATCAGGAACCGCCACAGCTTGGTCAGCCACTGGGCGTCGGATGCGTCCCGGCCGTACACGGCCAGCTCCAGCCGCCGGCCCTGGTCGTCCTCGCCCGCGAACGTCTGCTCCCCCCACTCCTGCCCGGGTACTGGGGCCAGCGCCCGCACGTTGACCCGCAGGTCCCGCACGGCCTCGGTGACCTCAGCCGCCGACAGCAGCCCAGCCGGAGAGCCCATCGCCAGGTGGCAGGCGGCCGCCATGCCCCAGCCGATGACGATGGACGCGGCAATGTTGAACGGCAGGCCGTAGCCACCGATCAGCGCGGACAGGGCGGCCAGGGCCAGGGCGATGCCCACGATCCGGTGCATGGGCCGGCTCAGGAACGGCAGGCCGGTAAGCGCGACGGCCATGGCCACGGCCAGCTGGGTCACCGGGAAAGCGGTGACGACGCCGGGCAGCTGCGGGACCGGCGGCCGGCCCCGGCCGGCCCGAGCACCGCCGAGAGCAGCAGGCACACCCCCAGCGTGGCCAGCCCGGCGATGGCCATCTGCCGGACCGCGGCCAGCCGGGGGACCACCAGGCCAAGGAGCGCGAGCGCCGCGATGACCCCGAACGAGCCGAGCTGCCAGAGCGTGCTGACCAGCCAGCGGATGCCCGTGGGCGGGGGCGTGAGCAGCTTGGTGAGCTGGATCTCCAGCGACGTGTTGGCCCGGATCAGCGCAATGCAGATGGCCACCAGCACGATTGCGGCGCCGAGCCGGACGGCGTCCGACGCCCGGCGGCGGGTGACGCCGCCACCCCGGGGGCCAAGCACGAGCGAACGGAGCCGCTCCGCACCTTGGTGCCGGGTGGCCGGGACCGGATGGGCAGCGGCTTCTTTCGGCGCTCCGGCCCCAGTCTTGGGGGTCAGGACGTGCTCGGCATCCATCGACTGGTCCTGGGTTCATCAGCAGCGCAGGCCGCGGTCACTGGGGTGACGCCATTGGCCTAATGATGAAGCTCCGGCCGTAGCCGCAGCAAGTCCTGGCACCGCGCCGTCAGGTGCCCAGATCCGGATCTGGTTACGGGATCAGCTGATCGCCCGCTGGAGATAAGAGCGGTTGGTGAGCATCCAGGCCGCGTGATTACCAGGCGTCCATACTGCCCTTGCAGCACGTGACTGCCCCACGGCAGGAGCCCGCGAATGAACGTGCGGAACAGTAGTCACCGGGCTCAGGACGCCTGGGTGCCGCGGTCACGCTGGTTCCGGGTGACGGCTATCGCCTCGCGCTGGGTGAGCGCAGAGCCGGCCGAGAACGCCTGGTCGAACTGGCCTGCACCCAGCCGCTCGCGGACCTGGGCTACCAGTTCGGCCTCTACCCGCCGGAGCAGCGGCCACGTCGGCAGGCCGACCCGCCGGCGCAGTCCCTCGGCCGCGCCTTCCAGCAGCGCCGCCCGTTCCGGGTCGCCCTCGGCGAGTGCCAGCCAGGCGTGCGCGGCCAGGCACAGGGTGACAAACGGGGTGCTGCGGGCGGCCTGGCTCAGATCCAGCGCCTGATCGAGCAGCACCCGGGCTTCATCGAGCCTGCCGCCGAGGACCTCCAGGATGCCCAGCTCCGCCTGGCAGCCCGCGCTGAGCCAGTCACCGCCGAATCGCTGCGCCAGGTCGCGCGCTTCGCGCAGGTGCCGCGAGGCGTCATCGTGGCGGCCCAGCGCCGTCTCCAGGGAGCCGACGCCGAACGCGGCAATGGCGGTGAAGACGGGCTCATCCTGGCCGCGCAGCTCCGCCAGCGACACAGCGACCTCCCGCAAAGCCCCGTCCAGGTCACCGGCGATCGGCGAGGTCCACGCCAGCGCCAGCTGGGATACCGCGTGCAGGAATGGGTCCTGCATCCCGGCCAGCAGCGGCGCCAGGCGCTCGCGGGCCGCCAGCGCCGCCGCGTCATCACCGGTGTCGACGGCGAGCACAGCGGCGGTCCACGCCAGCTCGGCCCGGAGCTGTGGATCCAGCGCGCCGGCGGCGGGCAGCAGCTGCTCGACCCACGGGCGGGCCTCGCGTTCCATGTCCCGCCGCGTCCAGAACAGCCACAGCACCCGGAACAGGTGCGGCAGCGGCCCCGCGTCGTGGGCCAGGTACCAGCGCACCGCGGCGGCCAGGTTGCCCGCATCCGCCTGCAGCCGCTCCAGCCACTCGTTCTGGCCCGGGCCGCGCAGCGGCCGGTCCGCCTGCTCAGCCAGCGCCCGGTAGTACTCGGCGTGGCGGCGCCCGACCTGGTCGGCGTCGGGCCGGGCCGCCAGCCGCTCGGCTACGAACTCGCGGACGGTCTCCAGCATCCGCGACCGCGGCCCAAGGTCAGCACTGTCGGTATAGACCAGGCTGTGGCGGGCCAGTGCCTCCAACAGCTCCAGCGCCCGGTCCTCCGCCAGGCCCGCCACCTGGGCGGCGGCCGGGATGGTCCAGCCGCCGGTGAACACCGCGGTGACTTCCAGCAGCGACCGCTCGGCGTCCGTCAGCAGGCCCACGCTCCACTCGACCGTGGCCCGCAGGGTGCGCTGCCGCTCGGGCAGGTCGATCGCGCCGGTCCCGAGCGCGTCCAGTGAGGCCGCCAGCCGGTCGAGCAGCGCGGCGGGGTCCAGCAGCCGGGTGCGGGCGGCGGCCAGCTCGATGGCCAGCGGCAGGCCCTCAAGACGCCGGCAGATCTCAGCCACCGCCGCCGCGTTGCCCGCGGTGAGGGCAAAACCGGGCCGCACCGCGCGGGCCCGGTCCACGAACAACGCCACCGCCGGCCAGGCCGCGGCCTCGTCGGCCGATCCGGTGGCGGGCCCGGCTGGCAGCGGTGCCACTGGGTACTCCCGCTCGGCCCGCAGCCGCAGGACCGTGCGGCTGGTGGCCAGGATCACCACCCGCGGGCAGCGGGCCAGCAGCTCCCCCAGGTCGGGGGCAACCTGGAGCACCTGCTCCAGGTTGTCCAAGATCAGCAGCCAGGCATCGTCGCCGAACATCTCGGCCAGCGCCTCCAGCGGCGGGCCTGTCCGTGCCAGGTCCGCGCCCGCCATCCGCCCGACCGCGGCCAGGGCCAGCCCGGGCTCGGTGACCGCCTCCAGCGGCACGAACACGGTGCCCGCGTCGAACCGGTCACGCAGCCGCTGGCCTACCGCCACTGCCAGCCGGGTCTTGCCGACCCCGCCCGGGCCGGTCAGCGTCACCAGCCGCGCCCCCGAACGCTCCACCAGCCCGGCTACTTCATCGATGGCCTGGTCCCGCCCCAGCAGCGACGTCGTGCTCACCGGCAGCGGGCGCGGCGCACGGGCGTGCGCCGGCGACGGCGCGGTGGCCGCGGCCCGGCCGCGTGGCGGCGAACCGCTCGCTCAGCAGCACCGCCAGGTCATCACGCACCAGCCGGCCCAGCTCAGCCGGAGTGCGGAAATAGCGGTAGGACGCCGAGGAGTCCTCCCTGATACGGGCCAGCAGATCAGCCAGCCGCGGCTCGCGCCCGGGCGCCGGCGCCTTGACATACAGCAGCCGCGGCAGCCCGCCCGACAGCTCGAACTCCTCCTCCAGGCCCGAGACCTGCGCGCCGGGGACGAGCTGGCCGTACCGCTGCCAGTACACGCCGATGAACACATCGCTCTGCGCCAGGTACGCCCGGTACACCTCGGCCGGCGGATACGGCCGGGCCCCCGCCTCGAACATCACCGGGGTCAGCCGCAGCGCCGAGATCGCCCGCGAAACAGCCCGCCGCTCCCCGGCCAGCTCACCCAGCGTGGAACTCACGAACACCCGCAGCCGCCGGTCCGGAGTCCGGATGACCACCTCACCCCGCGGCCCCTCGCTCACCGATCGCCCCTGAGCTGGCCCACCACGCAAGTCTGCAACCAGCCACCGTGGCCAGCAAGCCCCGCAGGCACCCCGCCGGTCAGCCGGCCTCGGCGGCCATAGACGGCCGCTGGCGCGAACCTCACCGGGGGATTTGACCGTCAGCCGTCCAGCCGGAGGATGGTCTCTTCGATGTCCGTGTTCCGCCCCGGAGCGAACGAGATTTCGGTCCCGACTGCTTGGAAACCGCATTTTTGCAGAACGCGCAGTGAGCCGGCGTTGTCGCTGGCCGCGCGAGCGTACAGGGGACGGGCCGGTACCAATTCAAGGAGCAATGCCAGAGCCCGGGTGGCGATTCCCTGCCCCCACAGCGCGCGATCGATCCAGTAGGTAACCTCGGCCTGGCCGTCGGCGGGGAAACTGGCGATGCTCCCGGCGAGCCGGCCATCGCAGACCACCGCCCGGTGGGTGATGTCCGGAGAACTCCGCACCCTGGCCATGTGCGCATCGAAGGCGTGGCGGTCGTCAGGGTTCTCCGGGGTGAACGCCGCCATCCGGACGCCCACGGGGTCGCGCATCTGCGCGAACAGGGCGTCCAGGTCGCTGTCCTCCACCGGGCGCAGCGTCACCACCGTCATGGGCAAACCTCTCGGTCACTTCGTGGGCAGCGCTCCACCGCCCGGCCACGGAACAGCCTGCCAGGCAGGCGGGCACCTTCGGTAGATCCGCGCGTTTTCGCCGGGCTCCTGGCCGCCTCCTTGCGGAGACACCTCCAGACGTATCAGGGGCCGTATCTTGTTCTCTTCCTCTGCCGGGACGCTTCGGCCCGTGTGCTGGGAGGCCCGGTTCTCGCAGTTGCTAGCTACGCGGCGCGCAGTAAGGGGGGTGATGATGCGTTCTCAGTCGTTCGCGCGCTCCGGGTTCGCGGGTGTAACTGGCAGCCACACCGTGAACCGGGTGTTGCCGGGGGCGGACTCCACCCGGATGTTCCCGTGGTGCTTGTTGACCACGATGCGCCAGGCGATGTTGAGGCCGAGCCCGGTGCCCTGGCCCACTGGTTTGGTGGTGAAGAAGGGCTCGAATATCCGCTCCCGGATCTCTGGCGGCACCCCTGGACCGGTGTCGCAGATCTCCACGAACACGTGGTCGTGGTCCAGCCCGGTCCGCACGGTCAGCACGCCGGTCTCGCCCATCGCCGACAGCGCGTTGTCGATCAAGTTGGTCCACGCCTGGTTCAGCTCGGCTGCGTACACGGGGATCGCAGGCAGCGACCGGTCATAGTCCTGCACCACGCGGATGCCCTGCGGGATCTTCCCGGACAGCATCGCCAGCGTGCTGTCCAGCAGCTCATGCACGTCAACGACCTGCTCCGGGGCCCGGTCGAGCTGGGAGTACTGCTTGGCCGCGCCGACCAGGGTGGAGATCCGCGTGGCCGAGCCCTCGATCTCGTTCGTCAGCAGTTCGGTCTCGACGGTGTCAGCCAACCACCGCAGCACCGCCGCCAGCGGCCCGCCGTCTACCGCCGCCGTGACGCGCTCCAGCCAGGAGACATCCAGCCCGGCGGCCACAAAGGCCGGGGCCAGCTGCCAGCTCTCGCCCAGCCCGTGGGAGTCCAGCCAGCCAGTGATGGCATCCTCCCGGTCCGATGCCTCCAACGGCGACAGAGCCTGCGTCTTCGGCACCCGCTCAGCGGCCTCTTCCTGCAGCTCGGCCAGCGTCTCCAGGGTGACCTTGTGGTCCGGCCCGCCCGTGATCGCGCTCAGCTGGCGCCGCATGTCGCCGATCCGCTCCCGTAGCGTGGCGGCCGCCCGGACCGTGGCCGCGGCCGGGTTGTTCAGCTCGTGGGTCAGGCCGGCCGACAGCGAGCCGAGCGCGAGCAGCCGCTCGCGCTGCCCGGTCAGCTCGTACATGTTCCTGGCGCCGAAGAACGCCCCCTCCAGCAGGTGCACCGCCATCGGGAACCACTCGTGCATCAGCGTGGCGAACACCTCGGCGTCCAGCACGAAGAACCGCGACGGCTCGGTCACCCGCACCGAGCTGTTGTAAACCTGTGCGGCTGGGGTACTCAGGTAGGCCTCCCACGCGCCGGCGTACACGCCGCGCTGCGAGGTCCTGCCCACCTCTATGTCGTCGGTACCCACCCGCCGCGACAGGACCAGGGTGCCTTCCAGCAGGACATAGAAAGTCCTCGCCGGGTCGCCTTCGGTGTACACCGGGCCGGCCGGGAAGACCTCGATGCGGCCCCGCTGGCAGAGCCAATCGAGCTGGGCATCGGTCAGCTTCTCAAACAGGAACAGCGACCGGAGCTCGTCCGGCCTGCACAACTTCGTGGTCACAGCGTCTCCAGGCAAAGCGATCGGCGCCGGCCGCAGCATCTCCCATCAGCGAAATCCCCGGGCTCCGGCACGACACCGACGCTATACCGCAGTCTGGCCGCGAGCACCGGCACCACTCGAGGGGCCGGGGTGGATGAGCGCGGCAGCAGCGCGGTCAGCGCCCAGGCTGGGCCAGCCGCCGCCACCATTGGTAGGCATGCCGGTAGCTGACCGTCCGCGATGGCCACCGACCACCAGGCCACCCCGGCCAGCCACAGCGGGCTGAACAGGTAGACGGTGAGCGGGACCAGGATGGCCGCACGGTTGCCGAACGGCTCGCGCAGCATAAGCAGCGCGTCGTCCTGGCGGAAGTAGGAGTGGCCGGGCAGGACCCCGGCCCACCACAGCTGCCCGGCGACCAGCGCCACCGCGGCCAGCGTCACGCCGTGGGCACGCATCCACAGCGCGGCGTCCAGAGGCTGCGGCCGCGCGCTCTCCGGGCCGGGACCGGCGGTCTGGGCCGGGTCCGGCCGCGGTCAGCTAACAACCGAGTGCCGCCCAGCCCGGGCTGGATAACTCGGCATCGTCCGGGCCGCTGTCGGCCAGTCCCGGGTCGGGCAGGCCCGCGTCAGCCCAGCCTGGATCCCCGGGCCCGAAGTCCGCCGATCCGGGATCACCCGGCCCGAAGTCGGCCGGCGGGTGATCCGCCACTGCGGCGCCCGCTGCTTCCGGGCCGGGCCGTTCGCCCTCCCGCCGGGTGAGAGCCCGCCAGAATCTGGCCACCGTCACCGCCTTCCGCCTCGTCCCCCCAGCTGCCGGTGGCAGCGTAACCCCGCGAGCCTGGTCGCTTGCCACGAAATCTCCTCGCTGGCGCCTTCCACCCGCAGGTTGCCTGTCAGTTCCGGACCTTACCGATGACCTCCTCGGCGTAGCGGCGCAGCTTGCCGATCTTGCCGGCCACCGGCTCGGTGTCCGGGCCGGTGTGGTACGGCCAGCGGAAGCCGACGATCACGTCGGTCCCCCCCTGGTCCGAGAGACGGCGTACCCCGTCGGCGCGGTAGGCGTCCAGCGAGACCAAATGCTGGCCCCAGCGGCATCCCTGCCACAACCTACGTGAGCGATCGGTGTCAACAACTCCGTGACATTACCGCGTCCGCGCTGACCGATTCGGACTTCCAGACAGCTTCGGCAACATCGAGTGTCCGGCTGGACGCCCGTGACGTGATGCCCAGCAACAACTCCGGCGACATCACGATCCAGTTCGCCCAGGTGCCGCGGCGGGTCAACGTCACCGACAGCTTCGGCAACCTCACCCTGGTCCTGCCGCCCGGCGCTACCACCTACCGGGTCAGCGCGCACACCCAGTTCGGTTCCACCGCCGTCCTGGTCCCGCAGGCGCCTACCGCGGCCAGCGTGATCACGGCCAGCAACAACAGCGGGGACATCCCGATCGTCAACGGCCAGGTGCCCCCGCAGCCGGCCGGGCCGGCCCAGGGGCGGGCCGGCCCGCTCCGGGCGGGCCGCCGATCAGGCGCTGCCACGACCACGTGGTTCACACCGAGCCGGGCAGCGGATGGGCGGCCACGAGGGTGGGCCGGGTGGTGACGTCAGGCAGCGCCGAGGGAGGCGTAGCCGCCGCGCCAGAACACCAGCGGGGCCCGGCCGCACGGGCTGGTCTCGACGTCCCGGACCCGGCCGACGACGATCTCATGATCCCCGCCATCGAGCCGGTGCTCCACCGTGCACTCCAGGCTGGCGATCACCCCGTCCAGCCGCGGGCTGCCGGTGGGGCCGCGGCGGTGCACCACCCCCTCCCACGCCGCGGCCAGCCCGCGCCGGGCGAAGTTGGCCGACAGGTGCTGCTGCCCGGCGCTTAGCACGTTCACCGCGAAAGCGCCGTGGCTCAGCACCGCGTGCAGAGTCTGGCTGGCCCGGTCGAAGCAGACCAGGATCAGCGGCGGGTCCAGGGACAGCGAGCTGACCGCGCTGGCCGTGGTGCCGACCGGCCCGCCGTCCAGGCCGACCGAGGTGACCACGGTGACGCCGGTGGCGAAGTGACCGATCGCGTGCCGGAACTCGGTGCTGGACACCCCGGTGGCGGGCCGCGGCGGGGTCAGCGGGTCGGTGGCGGTCATGAGCCCCAGCATGCGGGGCCGCGCGGCGGACCGTCCAATACGGATCGCTGAGGGCGTGATAACTTATTCCTATTAAACCAATCGTGAATCTAGTGATTAGGCAGGCGGACCGCCCCGTCCGGGACGCGGATCGCGGTACCACCTGGGTGCGGATGGCCAGGACTGGAGGCGCGCGGTGCGGATCGAGCAGCTCGAACACGTCGCCGCCGTGGCCCGGCTGGGGTCCTTCCGCCGGGCCGCCGAGGAGCTGCACATCTCCCAGCCCGCGCTGAGCGGGTCGGTCCGCAGCCTGGAGCGTGAGCTGGGCGTGGACCTGCTGGAGCGGGGCCGGCACGGGGCCCGGATGAGCAGCAGCGGCCGCGAGCTGCTGCCGCACCTGCGCGGTGTGCTGGACGCCGTGGACCAGCTCCGGATGGCCGCGGGCGAGCAGCACCGCAGCGTCCGCCTGGTCCGGGTGGGCACGGTGAACGCAGCATCCGGCCCGCTGCTGGCCCCGGCCATCCGGCAGTTCCGGGACCGGCACCCGGTGACCCAGGTCGAGGTGATCGCCGCGCAGCGCCCCGAGGTCCAGCGCGGCGTGCTGGAAGGCAGCCTGGACCTCGGGCTGGTGAACTACCTGGCGGGCGAGGACTGGCCGCCCGGGCTGGTCAGCACGCCACTGCTGACCGGGCGGGCCGTGGTCTGCATGCGGCCGGACAGCCCGCTTGCCGGGCGGGACCAGGTCCAGGTCGGCGACCTGATGTCCGGGCCACTGATCGTGATGCGGGCCGGCTATCTCATGCACCGCTACGTGCACCGTCTGCTGGCGGGCCGGGTGCCGCAGTTCGCCTACGCCACCGACGGCGCCGAGATGGGCAAGCTGATGGTGGCCGAGGGCCTGGGGGTGACCGTGCTGCCGGACTTCAGCGTGATCGGCGACCCACTGGAACAGCGCGGGATCATCACCTGGCGGCCGATCGCCGGGGACCACACACAGGTGCAGCTGGTGATCCAGCGCATCCGGTCCGGTTCACCGCCGCTCGCCACGCGGGACCTGCACCGCATCTTCGTCGAGCGGGCCCGGGCCTACGCCGCCCCGGCGCCGCCGCTGGCCGCGGCCACCAGCTGACCGGCTCAGGTCAGCCAGCCCGGTCAGCCAGCCCTGGTCGGCCAGCCCGGTCAGCAGCCGGTCACGTGGCCCGGTCAGCTGGCTGACCAGATCGGCCGCACCGCGAACTCCTGGCGGATCTCCTCGCCGGTGCCGATCGCGGACGGCCCCGGCCCGCGGACACACAGCGCGGCCGCGGCCGACGCGAATCGGAGCGCCTCCGCCAGCGGCTGGCCCGCGTGCACCTCGACGGCCAGCGCGGCGGCGAAACAGTCACCGGCCCCGGTCGCGTCGACCGGGGCGCGGGCCGGCTCGGCCCGGTATTCCGACCAGCCATCCCGGGTCAGCACGGCGCAGCCCTGGCTGCCCCGGGTCATGACCGACAGGCCGCCGTGCTTAGTGACCGCGCCGAGCAGCTCGGCCACATAGGGCGCCTCATTCTCGGACACCACCACGATGTCCACCAGGGGCGGGAGCGAGCTGGGGAAACGCCGGTGAGCCAGCTCGATATGGCCATCGCTGCCGTCCCACCGCCGGATCAGGCCCTGGGGGGTCAGGCACACCAGCCGGGACAGGCCCGCCGCGGAAAAGTCCTCAATGACCACTTCCCGGGCCACCGGGGCGATATGCAGGATATTGCTGTCCGGCAGCTGGCTGGTATCAATTTCGCCGGCCCAGTCCTGGAGCCATTGTTCCCGCGAATCAGCAACCGACACATTACGGAACGTCGTTATCGGCCCGGACGGCTGCAACCGCAAGTCGACTTCATTAGCGTAGCGCTGCCAGTACGGCTGCAGGAGGTCCGGGTTTGCCCGGCCCACGGCGGCGGTGCGAAGGCCCAGCCGGGCCGCCTGCAATGCAGCGTAGACTGCCGTTCCGCCCAGCAGCAGAGATCCGTCCGGCTGGACATCGAGGGTTGGGTTACCCAAAACCAGGTAGTCTAGCACCGCGATCCGCTCATGGGACATAGCAGGGAGATTGGCCGGTGGTACTTGGTGCATGGTACATCAGTAGGTAGCGGGCAACAACGCAAAGACAGCCTTACCACGCTGCCCGCGGAATTGCTGCCAGAAGTGGCCGGCCACCGCACTGCGAGCGCCGTCAGCGGACTGCTGATCGGGATTGACGGCGGCGCCACTAAGACCATTGCCGCCGCTCTTGACCTGGATTCAGGCCAGGTCGCCGCGGCGGAGACTGGGCCGAGCAATCCGGAGGCAGTGGGTTTCGGGGCGGCCGCCCAGGCGATAAACGCGGCCGTCCGGGCCACCCTCCGCCAGTTGCCCGCGTCCGGGCCAGCACCAGGCCATTTGCGGGCCGCCGCTGGGGAAAAGACCGGGCCGGATTCTGTGGCGGCGGTGGTAGTGGCGGTCGCCGGGGTAAATATTGACGCGGACCGCGAGCGCCTTTTGTCCGGGATAACCGGCCTGAAATCACCGGTCATCCTGGCCGTTAACGATGTCGTCGCAGCCTGGGCGGCTGGCGCGCTGGCCGCACCGGGTATCGCCGTTATCTCCGGAACCGGCAGCAATACGTTTGGTGTTAACGCCCGGGGCGAAGCGTGGCGCTGTGGCGGCTGGGGGCACATCCTGGGCGATGAGGGATCTGGTTTTATGATCGCGCTGGATGCGATCAAGGCCGCGCTCGCCTACCGGGATGGCCGCGGTGAGTGGTCGGCGGTGATACCGCGAATGATGGACTTTTATGAGCTGGACAAGATCGAGGACATCATGCCGGTCATCTACCGGGAATTCGACAAGGCGCATATTGCTGCCTTCGCCCAGCAGGTGGCCGAGGCGGCCCGCGACGGAGACGAACTGGCCGCGGGGATATTCCGGCAGGCCGCCGCGGACCTGGCCACCCAGATCGAGGTCATCCACCAGGTGCTGGAGTTCGGCGGGCCGACCGAGGTGACGCTGATCGGCAGCGCGTTCCAGGCAGGCCAGGTCTTCACCGGCCCACTCCGGGAACGGCTGCGCCCGGTCACCGGCGGCGCGGACTTCTCCGCGCCGCGGCTGCCAGCGGTGGGCGGCTCGTTGTGGCTGGCCGCGCGGGCCGCCGGGGTGGAGCCCCACCTGGACGCCGGCGCCCTGGCCGCCAGCCTGCACGAAGCCCTTCGCCACCTCACCCCCACCGAGGTGAGCTAACCCAGCCCGCCCACCCCTCCCGGTCCGCATCTGCGCGTACATTGTGCGTGCTGGGGCGCCCGAAAGCACCGCGCTGACCAAACGCACCGCGCTGATGCGGCGGCGGGTTGCGCCCCATGCGGGACTGCCCCACCGAGGAACGCCGGCTTTGGCCGGAAAGCGTGTCGATCGGCCGGGGTGCCGTTCGGGTAGGACCCGACTTGGGCCAACTTAGTGCGTACCTGGCGCCGTGGCTGCGGCCGGTCGTCGCTGCCGTCGCGGAACCGGCACGCGTAGCGCAGCGAATCGCAGGAGAATGGGCTGGTGATCTACCGGTTCACCGTCGGGCGTCTCAGCTGCGCGGTGATCAGCGACGGCCAGATGACGCCGCCCTGGGAACCGCCGCTCGCGGCATTCTTCACTCCCGCGGCGGGGGTGCCTGAGCACGAACTTCACACCGCCTTGGCGGCAGAGGGCCGGCGCAGGACCACGCTCTCCTGCGGCTACAACTGCGTGCTCGTGCAGACCAGCCATGGACACGCCGTCATCGACACCGGGCTTGGCGCCCGTTTCCTCGGCTACGGACCGTCCATCGAGCCGCTGGTTGGCAGGCTCGGCGACGGGCTCGCATCCGCTGGAGCGCCAGCCGCCGAGCTGGCCGCGGTCGTGTTCACCCACCTGCATCAGGACCACTGCCGAGGCGCGACCTGGTCAGGCGAGCTGACGTTTCCATGGGCAACCGGGTTCGCCCACGGCGCCGAGGTGGCCTTCTGGTCAGCTGCGGAGGCCGGGGGGCGCCATGGCTGATGAGCACCTGCCATCGGCGCGTGAGGCGATCAGGCTCTTCGGTGACCGGCTGCGCCCGTTCGGCCATGACGCCGAGATCCTCCCCGGCGTCCGCACCGTCGACGCCGCCGGTCACACCCCAGGGCATTCCGCCGTCCTGCTGGAAAGCGGTGGCGAGCGGCTGCTCTGCATCGGCGACCTGTTCTACGATCAGCTGCAGCTGAGCCATCCCCGGTGGTGTACCCCGTGGGATCACGACATCGCCCGGGCGGTGCGCACCCGCCGTCGGCTGCTGGACCGCGCGGCCGACGAGCACCTCCTGATCCACGCCTACCACATGCCCTTCCCCGGCCTCGGCACGATCGCCAGGCACGGCGACGCCTACCAGTGGCGACCGCTACGACACGATGAACCGCCGCACGATCCCGGCCCTGGCCCCTGAAGTGCACCAGGTGCCGGGCGGCCATGACCCAGGCAGAGCCGGCGATGCCGGGCCAGGCCCCTCAGCCGGGGCCCAGGCCGCCCGGTCACCAGCGTTTCTTCGAAGGTTTCGAGGTGCTGGAGCCGGGCTGGTCATGAGCGCGCACTGGCGACGGGCACACCGCGCACGCGCTGACCCGGGCAGTTCTGGGCGGCCATGGCACCGACGTGGGCCGCAAGCGGTAAGGCGGTCCCGCGGCGCCCGGTGGCGGTCAGCCGAAGAACTCGGACCGGTCCACGGTGGCCGCCAGCCCGGGCGGCAGCAGGCTCAGCCAGCGCTGGATGACCGGGTCCCGCCCGGCCGGCCGGACCTCGCCCAGCAGCCGCAGCCGGGCGATGCCGCCGTCGGGGTAGATGTCCAGCCGCACCCGGCGTACCTCCTGGCCCGCGGCCGGCCGGAGCCGGAACCGGTGCTCGGTGTCTGGCAGCAGCCGGGTCCGGGGCAGCAGTTCGGCCCCGGTGTCCGCGTCAGACAGCCGGGCCTGCCCGGGCGCGTTGCCGACGAACCGGGACGTGTCGATCACCGCGTGGTGCAGCACGCCGGGTACCGCGAGCCGGACCACCAGCCAGTCGTTGCCGTCGTCCCGGCGCCGCGCCGTCTCCCACCCGTCCGACATGACCCGGGCCCGGCCCGGGCCGAGCACATTGGCCGGGGCGGCGAAAAACATGTTGCTGCACGACTCGACCACACCGCCGTGGCTGGCCGCGGCCAGGTCCACCCGGCCGCCCAGGTGCCGGGGGTCGGGCACGATCTCGCCGAGCACCCGCAGCCGGGCTACCCCGCCGTCCGGGTAGATCGTCAGCCGCACGTGGCTGACCAGCCGGTCCGGGGCGGTCACCGGGACCAGGTTGGCCTGGTCACCGCCGAGCCCGGCCCGGCCGGTGAGCGGCGCCCAGTCCGCGGCCAGCACCTCGTCCAGGGCCGGGTAACCGAGCAGCGCGGCGCCGTCCACCGACCCCTCCGGCGGGTAGTTGCCGCGGAAGTGCGCGGTGTCGATGTTCACCCCGCGGACCACCGCGGGCGCGGCCAGCCGGACGACGGCGAAGTCGTGGCCGGGCTCGCGGCGCCGCCGGGTTTCCCAGCCGTCGTACAGCTTGCCGCGGAGCCCGAAGGCGGCCGGGTCGTGGGCGGGCGCCGCGGGCTCGATGAGGTTGTGCGCGTCGGCGAAGAACTCATCGCTGGCGAACAGCACGGACCCGCCCAGCGCCCGGCTGGCCACGTCAGGCAGGCCGCGGAACCCGGCTTCGCCGTCAGGCATGTGCCCTCCGGTCAGCATCGGTCACGGCGGCGGCGCCCGGCGCCCGGTGGACCGGGACGGCCAGCCGGCCCGCGCGCTGGCCTGGGGTGATCGGTTCCCCGGCCAGCCACGCCTGGTGGACCACGCCGCGCAGCGTCATCCCGGCGTACGGGGTGACCGGGTGGCGGTGCAGCAGCCGGGCCGGGTCCACCACGAACTGCTCATCCGGTGCGAACACGGTGAGGTCGGCGCGCTGGCCGGGTGCGATCGTGCCCCGGTCGGCCAGGCCGGTCAGCCGGGCCGGGGCTGCGGCCATCCACCCGGCCAGCTGGCTCAGGCTCACCCCGCGCCGGACCGCTTCGGTCCAGACCACGGGCAGCCCGAGCTGGACCGAGGCGATGCCGCCCCAGGCCGCGCCGAAGTCGCCAGCCGCTGGGTCGCCACGGGTCAGCCGTTTCAGCCCGACGGTGCACGGCGAGTGGTCAGAGACCACGCAGTCGATGGTCCCGTCCCGCAGGCCGTCCCACAGTGCGTCGCGGTTGGCCGCCTCGCGGATCGGCGGGCAGCACTTGAACTGGGTGCCGCCGTCCGGTACGTCTTCGGCCCGCAGCGTCAGGTAGTGCGGGCAGGTTTCCGCGGTGACCGGCAGCCCGGCCGCGCGGGCCGCCCGGATGACCGGCAGCGTCTCGGCGCTGGACACGTGCACCACGTGGGTGCGGCAGCCGGTGCGGCGGGTGTGGGCCAGCAGTCCCTCGATCGCCCGCACCTCGGCCGCGGGCGGCCGGGAGGCCAGGAAGTCAGCGTAGCGGCGGCCGTGCGCGGCGGGCGCCGCCCCGATCACCGCCGGGTCCTCGGCGTGCGCGATGAGCAGGCCGCCGAAGCTGGCGATCTCGGCCATGGCCGCGCCGAGCTGGCCGGGGTCCAGCGGCGGGAACTCATCCACCCCGGAGGGCAGCAGGAAGCACTTGAATCCGGCCACCCCCGCCTCGTGCAGCGCCCGCAGGTCGGCGACATTGCCCGGTACCGCGCCGCCCCAGAACGCGACGTCCACCGCGAGCTGGCCCGCGGCCGCGGCCCGCTTGGCGGCCAGCGCGGGCACGCTGACCGTAGGCGGAATGCTGTTCAGCGGCATGTCCACGATCGTGGTCACACCGCCCGCGGCGGCCGCGGCCGTGGCAGTGGCGAAACCCTCCCACTCGGTGCGGCCCGGCTCGTTCACGTGCACGTGGCTGTCCACCAGCCCGGGCATCAGCACCTGATCGTCCGCGATGGTGACGGCACCGTCCGGCGCGGCCGGGTAGCCGGCCAGCCCGGCCACCAGGCCGTCGCGGACCAGCACGGTGGCGGCCCGCTCGCCCGCGGGCGTGATGACCCGGCGTGCCCTGATCGCCGTCGTCCCGGCCACCCGCGCCCGCCTTTCTGCTGCTCGACCTGATCCTCGCATACCGGTGTTTCAGTCTGGCCGCCCGGCAATGCGGGGCTCTATGGTCGTCTGGATGAGCGACGCCGACCTGGTACCGGTAGCCGAACTCGACCGCGCCCCGGCGGCCGATGCGGCGGCACTGCTGCGCCCGGCGTGCGCCAGCACCCGGTGGATCAGGCGGCTGGTGGATGGCCGGCCGCATGAGTCGCTGGACCGGCTGATCGGTGCGTCCGACGCCGCCATTGGCGCGCTCAGCTGGCCGGATATCGAGGAGGCGCTGGCCGCTCATCCCCGGATCGGCAACCGCGCACCCAGTGGCGCGGGCGAGTCCGCGGCCGGGGAGCCAGCCGCCGGGGAGCCAGCCGCCGGGAAGCCAGCCGCCGGGGAGCCGGCGGACGGCGGATCGCGGGCGCCGGGCGGGGACCGGGAAGCCGCCTGGTCGCGGCAGGAACAGGCGGGAGCGGCGGGGGCCGCGCCGGACGTGCAGGCCGCGCTGGGGGCCGGCAACCTGGCCTACGAAACCCGGTTCGGGCACATCTTCCTGATCTGCGCGACCGGCCAGTCAGCCACGGACATGCTGGCCGCGCTGCGCCAGCGGCTCAGCAACGAACCAGGCGCCGAGCGGGAGATCGTCCGGGATGAGCTGCTGCGCATCGTCCGGCTCCGGCTGGCGAAGACGTTCCGGTAGCCGGGGATGAGTATCTCCACGCATGTTCTGGACGCGACGACCGGGCGGCCCGCGGCGGGCCTGGCGCTGACCCTCAGCCAGCGCGCCGGGGACGGCTGGGTGGACCTGGGCCACCGGGTCACCGACGCGGACGGCCGGGTCGGTGACCTGGCCGGGGAGGTCGCGGCGGGGGTGTACCGCATTATCTTCCAGACCGGGGCGTACCTGGGTGACGCGGCGTTCTACCCCGAGGTCGTGGTGGTGTTCCGGATCGCCGAGCCGGCCGCGCACCATCACGTGCCGCTGCTGCTCAGCCCGTTCGCGTACAGCACCTACCGTGGTTCCTGACCAGCCCCGGGACCCGCCTGGCGGGCCGGGCGAGCCGACCGCGACCGGGAAGCGAGCGCCCGTGCCGACCACCCCAGTCACTCTCAGCATCGAGGGCTGCTACGTCGCGACCGTGGACGAGGCCGGTCACGAATACCCCGCCGGGCACGTCGTCGCCGACCAGGGCCGGATCGTGGCGGCCGGGGCGGGCCCGGCCCCCCCGGAGTACGCCCCGGCCACCCGGATCGACGGCGCCGGGCTGCTGGTGACCCCGGGGCTGGTCAACAGCCACCACCACCTGTACCAGTGGATCACCCGCGGCTACGCCACCGACGACACGCTGTTCGGCTGGCTGCGGGCGCTGTACCCGGTGTGGGCCCGGCTGACCCCGGAACTGCTGGCCGACGCGGCCGCGGCCAACCTGGCCTGGCTGGCGCTGACCGGGTGCAGCACCAGCACCGACCATCACTACGTGTTCCCGGCGGGCGCGGGCGACCTGCTCGAAGCCGAAATCCTCGCAGCGCGGCAGATCGGCCTGCGGTTCCACCCGACCCGGGGGTCGATGAACCTCGGCGAGTCAGCTGGCGGCCTGCCCCCGGATTCCGTGGTCGAATCGCACGACGCGATCCTGGCCGCCTCCGAGGCGGCCATCGACCGGTGGCACGACCCGTCCTTCGGCGCGATGACCCGGGTGGCGATCGCGCCCTGCTCGCCGTTCTCGGTGACCGGGGAGCTGATGCGCGACTGCGCCGCGCTGGCCCGGGCCAGGGGCGTCCGGCTGCACACCCACCTGGCCGAGACCCAGGACGAGGAAGAGTTCTGCGTGGCCAGGTTCGGCCGCACCCCGGTCCAGTACGCCGAGGATCTCGGCTGGCTTGGGCCGGACGTGTGGCTCGCGCACTGCGTGCACCTGTCCGGCGAGGCGGTGAGCCGGCTGGCCGCCACCGGGACCGGGGTGGCGCACTGCCCCACCTCCAATGGCCGGCTCGGCTCGGGGATCGCGCCGGTCCGCAAGCTGCTCGACGCGCACGCGGTGGTCGGGCTGGGGGTGGACGGCAGCGCGTCCAACGAGTCCGGCCGGATGGCCGACGAGCTGCACCAGGCACTGCTGGCGGCCCGGTACGCGGGCGGGCCGCTGGCGCTGACCGCGCGGGAGTGCCTGCGGATGGCCACGATGGGCGGGGCGCGGTGCCTGGGCCGCGATCGTGAGCTCGGCTCGATCGAGCCGGGCAAACTGGCCGACCTGGCCCTGTGGCGGGTGGACGGCCTGGCCGGCGCCGGGATCGAGGACCCGGTGGGCACGCTGGTGTTCGGCGCGCCCGAGCTGGAACACCTGCTGGTCGGCGGGCATCAGATAGTGACCGGCGGCGAGCTGCGCACCGCCGATGCTGGCACCCTGGCCGCGGCGGCCGCCCGGGCCAGCAGGCGTATCGCCCAGGACCTCTAGGGAGGCAGCCATGGCCCAGCTCGGTGCGAACCGGTACGGGAAGGCAGAAGTCCGGGTGCTGCGGGTGGCCCGCGGCCGCGAGCCCGGCGGGCAGGATGAGATCCGGGACTGGAACGTGTCCACCAGCCTGTCCGGTGACCTGGCCGCGACCCACCTGACCGGGGACAACTCCGCGGTGCTGGCCACGGACACGCAGAAGAACACGGTGTACGCGTTCGCCAGCCGGCTCGGCGCCTGCCAGCCCGAGGTGCTCGGCATGGCGCTGGCCAGCCACTTCGTCACCAGCCAGCCGCAGATCACCCGGGCCCGCATCGCGATCGAGGAATATGGCTGGAGCCGGATCGGCCGCACCGGCCACTCGTTCGCCCGCCGCGGCGACCTGACCCGGGCCACCCGGGTGATCACCGACACCGACCTCGGTACCAGCGTGGTGGCCGGGATCGAGGATCTGATCGTGCTGAACACCACCGACTCGGAGTTCTGGGGATTCCCCCGCGATGAGTACACGACGCTGGCCGAGACCACCGACCGGATCCTGGCTACCCAGGTCAGCGCGTGGTGGCGGTACCGTGGCACCGATGTGGACTGGGCCGCCGCGTTCGGCGGCGCCCACCAGGCGGTGCTGGACGCGTTCAGCGGGACCTACAGCTACTCGCTCCAGCAGACCCTGTATGCCATCGGCGAGCGGGTCCTCGCCGCGGTGCCCGCGGTCTGTGAGGTCCGGCTGTCCCTGCCCAACAAGCACCACTACCTGGTCGACCTGGCCCCGTTCGGGCTGCGCAACGACAACGAGGTGTACCTTCCGGGTGACCGCCCGTACGGGCTGATCGAGGGGACCGTGCTGGCCGACGACGCGCCCCCCGAGGGCATCGCCTGGAGCTGACCGGCCCGCCGGAGCCGGCCCGGGCGGCCACTCGGCCTGGCCTGCCCCGCCGGAGGCCGATCCGTCACTAACCGGCCCAATGGAAGCCGATCCGTCACTAACCGGTCCAGTGGAAGCCGATCCCCTCGCTGGCCGCGGCCGAAAATGAGCAGCGCCCCGGTCCCGGTGGCTGGGATCATGCGCAGCGTGGCCGATGACGACCTGTGGTACGCGATGCCGGTGCTCAGCGGCCGCCTGATCCGCCTGGAGCCGCTGACCGTCGAGCACGCCCCGGGCTACCTCGCAGCCGCCGGGACCAAAGCGGAGGCGGCCGAGGTGTTCCGCTGGCTCAGCCCGCCGGGCGGGGCGCTGGCCCAGCCGGTCACCGCCGGGGACGCGCGCCGGCACATCACCGATGCGCTGGCCGCCCGGGCCCGCGGACTGCGCCTGCCGTACGCCCAGCTGGACGCGGGCACCGGGGAATTCGCCGGCACCACGTCGTACTACCAGGTGAACCCGGTGCTGCGCACCCTCGGCATCGGGCACACCTGGCTGGGCCAGCGCTGGTGGCGGACCGGGCACAACACCGAGTCGAAGCTGCTGATGATGGCGTTCGCCTTCGAGACGCTCGGCGCGGTGCGGGTCGTCTGGCACACCGACAGCCAGAACATCAGGTCGCAGGCGGCGATAGAGCGGCTCGGCGCGACCCGCGAAGGGCTGCTGCGCAAGCACCGGCTGCGCCACGACGGAAGCTGGCGGGACACGGTCCAGTACGCCATGGTGGACGACGACTGGCCGGCCGCCAAGGCGGTGCTGGCCGCGCGCCTGGCCCGGGCCCGCTGACCGGCCCGGCCTGGCCAAGCCTGCGGGCGGCTCCACTGACCCGGCCGGGCTGCGGTCAGAGGCCGGGCTGCGGGTCATCCGCCCGGGGCGGCCTCGGTCAGTTTGTGGCTGTCGGCCGCGGTCAGCTGGCAGCCGTAGATGCGCTTCAGCTCGGCGATGACCTCCCGGGTGGGCGGGCCGAACGGCGCCGTGCCCTCGAACGAGTGCAGCACGATGCCCTCCAGCAGATCGCCCAGCGAGAGATCCAGGTACTCGGCCAGGCCCTTGAGCACCTTCAGCAGGTTGCGTTCCAGGCGGACCCCGGTCTGCACGCGCTCGATTGGTACCATGGTACCTTTCTATCATGGTAGACAACGACGGGTCGCAGCTGACTGACCGGCCGCGGCGAGCCCATCTGTCCGGGCTGGTCCGGGTTCCGGCTGGTGCCCCGGCCCCGCTGGCCCTGTTCACCCCGAACGGGGAGCGGGCCTGGGCCGAGGGCTGGGACCCGCGGTTCCCGGCCCCGGTCACCGATGACAGTGAGCCGGGCACGGTCTTCGAGACCGCGCACGGCCAGCAGACGGTGACCTGGGTGGTGTGTGCCCGCGAGCCCGGCCGGTCCATCCGGTACGCGCGGATCATCCCCGGACAGGAGGCCGGCACCGTCACCGTCGCCCTGGGCCGCCAGGCCGGCTGGGCGGGCCCGGTGGCCACGGTCAGCTACGACCTCACCGCCCTGTCCGAGGCGGCGGCGGATGGACTGGCCCGTTTTGCCGCGGGCTTCCCGCAGTTCCTGCGGCACTGGGAGCAGGCCATCGCGTCGGCGGTCAGCGCGCCCGGCTGACCCGCGGTGCCCATCCCCTAAGCCCGGCGCTGATCCCGGGAGGCGCGGGGTTCAATCCCGGGAGGCGCGGGGTTCAATCCCGGGGAAGTGCAGCGCCCGACCCGGGAGGCGCAGCCGCCATCCTCCGGTAGGCACGCCACCCCCGGAGGCGCTCGCATCCAACCCCCCGAAGGCGCGGCACCCGAGCCTCCGAGCACCGCGGTTTACGCTGCTCCTGCGGCCGCAGGACCGGGCGCGGCGGCCGTCAGCGCGGGCCGGGTGGCGCCCGGCCGGGCCGAGCCGCGGGACACACCCCGGGAGGCGTGACAGTGAGCGGCCTCAAGCAGCGCCAGGTGGGGCAGACCGCCGTCCTCGTGACCGAGCTGGGATTCGGCGGCGGCCCGGCCGGCAACCCTCTACGTGGACACGACCGACGAGCAGACCGCGGCCCGCCATGGACCGCGCCTGGGCAGCGGGGATCCGCTATTTCGACACCGCCCCGCACTACGGTCTCGGGCTGTCGGAGCGAAGGCTGGGCGCGGCCGTGCGCGATCAGCCACGGGAGGTTTTCGTTCTGTCCACAAAAGTCGGCCGGGTGCTGGAGCCGAACCCGGCGCCAACCGGCTCCGACCTGGCGGCGGAGGGGTTTGCCGTCCCCGATGACCTGCTCCGCCGCTGGGACTTCAGCGCGGCCGGGGTGCGCCGCAGCCTGGAGGACAGCTTGCAGCGGTTGGGCGCCAGCCGGGCGGACGTCGTCTACGTGCACGACGCTGACGAGCACGTGGACGAGGCCATCAGCGGCGCGATCCCGGAGCTGATCCGGATGCGGGACGAGGGCACGATCGGGGCGGTCGGGGTGGGCATGAACCAGTGGCAGGCGCCGCTGCGGATGGTCCGGGAGACCGACCTGGACGTGGTGATGCTGGCCGGCCGGTGGACGCTGCTGGACCGGTCCGGGCAGCCGTTGCTGGACGAGTGTGCCGCCCGGGGGTGGCGGTGGTGGCGGCCGCGCCGTACAACTCCGGCCTGCTGGCCCAGGCCGAGCCGCCGGACGACGTGTACTTCGACTACGCCCCGGCCGGGCCCGAACTGGTCGCCCGGGCGCGCACGCTGGCTGGGGTGTGTGCCCAGCACGGGGTCACGCTGCCGGATGCCGCGATCCAGTTCCCGCTGCGCCATCCGGCCGTGGTGTCAGTGGTCACCGGGATGCGCAGCGGCCAGGAGGTGGACGCCGCGCTGGCCCGGTTCGCGACCGCAGTGCCCACTGCGGCCTGGGCGGAGCTGGACGCGGGGTAACCAGAGCCTGGATGCGCCGGCGGGGGCAGGCGTGATCAGCAGTTCAGGTAGGCCAGCACGGCCAGCACCCGGCGGTTGTCGTCTTCCGACGGGGCCAGGCCAAGCTTGGTGAAGATGCTGGTGGTGTGCTTGCTGACCGCCTTCTCAGTGACGAACAGCCGCTGCGCGATGGCAGCGTTCGACCGGCCTTCGGCCATCAGCGCCAGCACATCCCGCTCCCGGCCGGACAGCCGGGCGATCGGCTCGTCGCGGGCCCGGCGGCCGAGCAGCTTGGACACGACCTCCGGGTCCATGACCGTGCCGCCCGCCGCCACGGTCCGGATCGCGTCCACGAACTGGTCATCGTTGAACACCCGGTCCTTGAGCAGGTAGCCCACCGCGCCGGCCTGGTCGGCGAGCATCTCCCGGGCATACAGCTGCTCGACATACTGGGACAGCAGCAGCACCGGCAGACCGGGCACCTGCTGCCGGGCAGCCAGCGCGGCCTGCAGCCCGTCGTCGGCGAACGAGGGCGGCAGCCGCACGTCCACCACCGCCACGTCGGGCCGCTTGTCCAGCAGGGCACAGAGCAGGTCAGGCGCGGTGTTGACCGCCGCGGCGATCTCGAAGTCGTGCGCGGACAGCAGCCGGGTGAGCCCGTCCCTCAGCAGGAAAAGGTCTTCGGCGACGACAACGCGCACGGCACCTCCATGACGACCATGGTCGGCCCGCCAGCTGGGCTGCTCACGGCCAGGATGCCGTCAAAGGTACCCAGCCGGCGCTCTACTCCGCGCAGCCCGCTGCCCTGGGCCGGGTCGGCACCGCCCGCCCCGTCGTCAGCCACCTCGATGCGGAGCATGCCATCGGCGTGCCGGATCCGGATGTGCACCCGCCGCGCCCCGGCGTGCTTGACCGCGTTGGCCAGTGCCTCGGCGATGGCGAAGTAGCAGGCCGACTCGACCGGCGCGGTCAGCCGGCCGGGCAGGTCGATGTCGAGGTCGACCGGGAGCGGCGTGTCCAGGGCCAGCGCGCGCACCGCGTGGCCGAGGCCGCGGTCGGCCAGGACCGGCGGGTAGATGCCGCGGACCAGGCTGCGCAGGTCGTTCAGGGCGCGCAGCGAGGTTTCCCGGGCCTCCGCGACCAGGGCCAGCGCGGCATCCGGGCGGCCCGGCAGCATCCGCTCGACCGCCCGCAGGTTCATGCCCAGCGCGACCAGCCGGGCCTGGGCCCCGTCGTGCAGGTCCCGCTCGATCCGGCGCAGTTCGGTGGTGGCGGCGTCCACCGCGTGATCGCGGGTCTCGGTCAGCCGCTGCACCCGGCCGGCCAGCTCAGGATCGGGCTGGGAGGCCAGCATCCCATGGGCGTGCGCGCCGATGGTGCGCGGCACCAGCCAGGCCGCGGCCGCCAGGAACAGGCATGCCTCGCCGCCGGCCAGCAGGGCCAGTTGCCTGCTGCTGACCAGGATCGCGCCATAGAGCGTGCTCGGCAGGTGGACCGGTAGCGGCAGCGCCTGCCAGTGGGCGGCGATGCCGAAGCCGCGGACCGCGAACGCGGTCAGCAGGATCGGTACCAGATCTGCGGCCAGGGCCGGCCACCCGATCAGGACGACCGGCGCGGCGATAACGGCCGCCACCGTCCACAGGTGCACGCCGAACACGGACAACCCGAGAACGGAGACCGGGATCAGGAGAATGCCCCAGCGATTCTCCAGCATCCGGCGGCGCAGCCACGGCAGCATGCCGGTCACGTGACCACGCAGCCCGGCCAGCACCTGCGGGGTGAGCAGCAGGCCCAGAGTGAGCAGCAGCAACGCCAGCGGGAGCAGCACCCCGCTGCGCGCACCGGGCCCCTGCCAGTTGACGAACCCCGGGAAACGGCTGCCGCCGTGGATGACGATCGCCGCGACCTGGCCGCCCGGGGGGTGGGCCGGGGACAGCACCTGCTTGGGTAGCGGTAGTGGTCGCGGGCGGACGGCGTTGATCGTTATCTGCGAGCGGGCGGCCCCGAAACCCTGCTTCAGCGCGGCGGCCGGGTGCGGCCCCGGCAGGAAGAACCTGGGGCCCCGCCCGACCACGACGACCCGGCCCGGCCCGCCGGTCATCCGCTGCACCAGCTTGCCCACCGCCACCTGCATATTGACCTGCTGGAAAGAACGCGGCAGCAGCCAGACCGCGGGGGCGGCCACCGCCCAGGTCGCGGTAGCCCCGCTGCCCGTCGCGACCAGCACGAGCCCGCAGATGCCCAGTGCGACCAGGGCCGCCGGCAGCAGGCTGGCCGCCATGATGGGCAGCCGGACGGCGACCACCACGGCACCGGCCACCGCGGCGACCGTCCATGGGTTGATGCCGAACAGCAGCATGCTCAGCGTGGCCACCGGCACCAGCCACGCGCCCCGGCCGAGCTGGTGCAGCAGCCGGGCCAGGAACCGGTACAGGACTTTCAGCATCATCCACATGGGTCAATCGTGGCCCCGCAAGGCCCGGTACCGCCATGGGGCGGCGCCTAGTTCCCAGGTGGGCCTGGACCTACCCCCCGGCTGACTGGGGCCGCCGGGCGGGCCGGGCCTGGCTGATCGCCGAGCCGGCCAGCAGCACCAGCACCCCGTACACGCCGAGCGGGGCGGCGGCCGCCGGGCCGGCCGCCGCCGCGGCGATCCCAGCCGCGACGGCGAAGTCCCGCAGGCCGACCGGCAGCCGCACGGCCGTAGCCTGGCCCGCGGGCAGCCGCGCCGACAGCAGCCAGCCCAGCAGCAGCGAGCCGGCCAGGAAAGCGGCCATCGCGGCCAGCACCCGGAGGTAGGCCCCGTCCAGCCTGATCTGGCTGGCCACCTGCCAGAGCAGCACCAGCAGGGCGGCGATGGTGACGATCCGGATGCCCGCTCCGGCCCGCGCCCCCGGCGGGCAGGCCGCACGCAGTCCCACCCCGGCGGCCAGCGGCAGCGCGACCACCAGCAGCAGGGCGCCGAGCAGCCCGGCCGCGGACAGCGTCAGCGGCGCGCCCAGCAGCGTCAGGACCGGGCCCGCCAGCAGCGACGGTCAGCAGGGTCGAGGCCACCAGGAGCACCGCGCACACGGCCGCGTCGCCGCCCGCGATCGTGCACAGCGCCACCGTGGCCACCTCGGCCGGGGCCACGCCCACCGCCTGCATCCCGGAGCGCAGCACCGGGTCACCGATGAGCTGGCTGGCCGACCAGGCCAGGCCGGGCAGCGCCACGGTGCTGACCAGCAGCACCACCGTGACCCGGCGCCAGGCGGTGCGGACCGCGGCGAGGTCGGCCGCACGCAGCGTCAGGCCGGTGGCGAAGACCAGCACGGCCAGTGCGGCGCCGATGCCGTCGTGCCGGGACAGTGCGCGGCCCGGTCCCGGCGCGGCGATCCCGGCCGCCGCGACCACCACGGCCAGCGGCAGCAGGAAACGCTCGGCCGCGTCCGCGGCCGACCCGGCGTTCCGCCCAGCCGCGGGCCTGGCCGGCGGCGGGCCGTCACCGCGCATCTGCCTCACCTTCCCGGCCGCCGCCTGGTCAGGTACCGGCCGCCAGCTGGCCCGGTACCGGCCGCCTCGCGTGCTCAGCGGCCCAGGCCAAGGTAAGGCACGCCCGGCCGGGTGCACCATGCGCCCCATCGTCGGCGGCAGGCCGGCCCGCCGGGTGAGCCCGGATACTCAATCCGGAACCCAGGTGGGTACTCAGCCGGGCTGAGTACCGGCCGCGGTCGGGTCCATGGAGCAGCCCGGCCGGTGCCCCTCGGTGGTCACCGACCCGCACTCCGGGCAGACCAGGTGGGCGTAGCAGGCCGGCTCGCCGCCGGTTCCGGGATCAGGGTCCCCGGCCTGCTCGCCAGGGCCGGGCTGCAGCGCTCCGGCCAGGACCGTGGCCTGGCTGTGCGCCACGTCCCGGGTCGCGGTCAGCAGCGTGACCGGGCCGGCGCTGGCCCGGTCACGCAGCCGGGCCAGGGCGGCGGCGGGCCCGGGCTGGGCCAGCTCGGCCTGGTAGCGGCGGCGGAACTCGCCGAACTTCGCCGGGTCGTGCCCGTACCAGGTGCGCAGCTCGGTGGACGGCGCCACGTCCCGGGCCCACTCGTCCAGCCGGGCCGCGTCCTTGCGCAGGCCGCGCGGCCAGATCCGGTCGACCAGCACCCGCATGCCATCCTCCGGGGCCGGTTCCTCGTACACCCGGCGGACTCTGACCTCTGGCGGCATCCCGGCACCTCCTGGCCCGTCCCTCGGCGCCTACTGGCCATTGTCCACCCGCCCCCGGCCGCCGTGGGGCGGGGGCGGCGCAAGCCGGGGCGCGCAAGCCGGGGTGCAAGCCGGGGTGCGCAAGCCGGGGCCGGCGCGGGCCGGGCGGCTGCACCAGCCCGGCCCGCCGCGTGGCTGCCCCGGCCGGTGCCCGGGCGGGCAAAATGGGGCCAGCGGCGCATCCGGCCAGCCCGGCCGATGGCCAAGGAGGATCCAATGACCGCGATGAAACCGGCCGAGCTCACCGAGCAGGTGCTGGCCGCCTACGCGGGGGCACCCGACCCGCGGCTGCGTGAGCTGATCGCCGCGCTCATCCGGCACGTGCACGGGTTCGTCACCGAGACCGGGCTGACCCCGGAGGAGTGGCTGGCCGCGGTGGAGTTCCTCACCGCGACCGGGCAGAAGTGCGACGACCGGCGGCAGGAGTTCGTCCTGCTGTCCGACGTGCTCGGAGTGTCGTCCCTGGTGGACATCGTCAACGCGGCCGGCGGCGCGACCGAGTTGACGGTGCTCGGCCCGTTCTACGTATCGGGCGCCCCGGCCCGCGAGATGGGCGACCAGATCGGCCGGCCGGAAGACGGCAGTCCCACATTGGTGCATGGCCGGGTCACCGACCTGGCCGGCCGGCCGCTGGACCGGGCCCGCCTGGACGTGTGGCAGACCGCGGGCAACGGCCTGTACGACACCCAGGACCCCAGCCAGCCCGAGTTCAACCTGCGCGGGGTGTTCGTCACCGGGCCAGACGGCAGCTACCAGTTCCGGACGGTGCGGCCGGTCAGCTACCCGATCCCCACCGACGGCCCGGTCGGCGGGCTGCTGCGCGGCGCGGGCCGGCACAACTGGCGGGCGGCGCACATCCACGCGATCGTCTCCGCCCCCGGAAGACGCTCGGTGACCACGCACATCTTCGACGCCGACAACCCTTACCTGGACAGCGACGCGGTATTCGGGGTGAAGGACTCGCTGGTCAGGCCGTTCCGGCCGGCTGGCCCCGGCGACCCGGCAGACGTGGACTATGTGGTGGAAATGGACTTCCGCCTGGCGTAGGGATTGGCACCGTCCGCGCTGGCCGGCGGGGTGGTGGCTTCGCCACGCAGCCAGCGGATCGCGGCCTGGACCCCCTCCCCGTACTGCGGCGGCGGGTAGCGGTCCGGGTTAACCGGCCGGCCGCCCGACCGGCCCTGCATGACCACGTCGTTGGCGGCCGCGTCCTCGTGGGTGAGCTCGTAGGTGGATGGCCGGCCGCCGGAGCGCTGGCACAGCGGGGCGGCCGGGCAATCGCCGAGCACCCAGCCGAGCAGGTCACGCACACCGCGCAGCCGGGCCGCCTGCATCCACGCCGGGTCCCAGCGCCAGGGGTGCCGGGCGTCGGCGGCGGACAGCGGCTCCGGCAGGTCGCGGGCGGATAGCCCGCGCATCGCGTGCCCGCGAGCCTCGCGGATCTCGGCGTCGGTGCGCGCGTAGTCACCCCGGGCGCCGATGAAGCGGCCGCGGTTGTCAGTGTCCACCGGGATCAGGTCGCTGCCGCCGGCCAGCCAGGCCAGTACGCCGCGGGTCTGCCGGAGCTGGTCGCGGAAATCCGCGGGCACCCCGCGCGGGGCGGTGGAGCCCTCGATCTGTGCGGCGGCCTCGGCCAGGATCTCCGGGCGGGACGGCGGGCAGCCCGGGGCCAGGCCCAGGGTCACCGGGGAGGGCCTGGTGCCGGTCAGCGCCCAGGCCCAGGCCAGCGCCGTGCGGCCGCGCGGGCCGGTCTCCCGCAGGCTCTGCGCGAGCACCGCCTCCACGTGCGGGCGGGGCCGGACGATCGCGGGGCTCAGCGGCTCCGGGACACGCACCGCCGTCACCCGCTCGGTGGTCGCCGGGTCAATGGTGGTCACGGACTCCACGGTAGGCCGGGCCGCTGACATCGTCAGCCCGCCGCCGGGAATGCGCCGAACTGCCTCGGTGGCGGCCCGTTCTCATGGGCGGTGGGGAGACCGCCGCGGCGCTGGTGAGGTGGGCCATTGATCCGGCCGGCCTATGCCGGTCATAGGCTCAGAGCCATATCTGGTGACCAGGCCTAGCCCCGACCATGGCGTGGTGCGGCGCCGGCCGCAAGCCGACCCGGCCCGCCCCCCGCGCGGAAAAGAGAGCCCATGACCCGGCGGCCACCGTTCCCGCCGTTCACCGAGGAGACCGCCCGGCAGAAGGTCCAGGCGGCCGAGGATGCCTGGAACACCCGCGACCCGGAACGGGTGGCCGGTGCGTACACCGAGGACTCGGTGTGGCGCAACCGCGGCGAGTTCCTCTCCGGCCGGGCCGAGATCGTCGAGTTCCTGCGCCGGAAATGGGCCCGCGAGCTCGACTACGCGCTGCGCAAGGAGCTGTGGTCGTTCCACGGCGACCGGATCGCGGTCCGGTTCCAGTACGAGTCGCACGACGCGGGCGGGCAGTGGTACCGCAGCTACGGCAACGAGCTGTGGGAGTTCGACAGCGACGGGCTCATGCGGCGCCGGGAAGCCAGCATCAACGATGTGCCGATCAGCGAGGCCGACCGGCGCATCTCCGGCCCCCGGCCGGAAGCCGAGCGGGGCCGGTCCATCCCGCTGCGCTGACCCGTCCCGGGCCGGCCGGCGCGGGGCCGCCTAGCTTGGGGAGCCAGCGCAGCCACCCGGCCGGGTGGCGGGCGCAACCGCCCACGGAACTGATCGCCCCCGGCGCGGCCAGGGTCGGTGGCCGGGACGGAACCGGCCCGCGGGCCACCCGCATCAGTGCGGTGCGTTTGGTCAGCGCGGTGCCCTGTGGGTGCCCCACCACACACGATGTACCGCACAGATGCGGCCGGAAGGGGTTGGGCGGCCAGCGGGCTTGCTGGCTGGGGTGGGGTGGGCTCTAAAAGTAGTTTTTATTAGTGATAGAGTTCAGGGGTGATCCTGCCTCCGGACGACGCTGACCTGGCCTCGCTGAGCAGCCTGGACGACCCGGTACGGGGCAGCCTGTACGAGTTCGTGTCCGGCTGCGGCCGGCCGGTGGGCCGTGATGAGGCGGCGGCGGCGGTCGGCATCGGCCGGGCGCTGGCCGTGTACCACCTGGACAAGCTGGTCCAGGCAGGCCTGCTCAGCGTCACCTACCAGCGGCTGGCCGGCCGGTCCGGGCCGGGCGCCGGCCGCCCCGCCAAGCTCTACACCAGATCCGGCCGGGAGTTCGCGGTCAGCGTGCCGCCGCGGGAGTACGAGCTGGCCGCCCGGCTGCTCGTCCAGGCGGTCGGCGCCGACCAGACCGGGCAGACCCGGGCCGCCCTGGACAGCGCCGCCCGCCAGCTCGGCACCCAGCTCGCCGTGCGCCACCGGGCCGGCCCACCACCCGCGCCGGACACACCATCCGCGCCGGACGCACCGCCACGCGCCCACGCCACCACGCACGCCCCACGCATCACCCACGCCCCAGGCCCCGGGCGGACGGCCCACGGCACCGGCTGGCCCGGGCACCCCTCGCACCGGCGCCCGCCGCGACCTGGCGGCCGTGCTCCAGCAGCACGGCTTCGAGCCGTTCGATGACCCGGACGGCGCCATGCGGCTGCGCAACTGCCCGTTCCACCAGCTCGCCCAGCAGGACCGGAGCACCGTCTGCGGGATGAACCTCGCCCTGGTCGACGGAATGATCACCGGGCTGGGGACCTGCGGCCTGCATCCGGTACTCGACCCGCAGCCAGGCAACTGCTGCGTCGCTATCCGCCAGCAAACCTTGGAGGCCTAACGCCATGGCGCACGACCTGACCCTTGAGCATGCCGAGCCGCTGCTGCCCGTGCCGGACAGCGGCCTGCGGCGGCCCGTGCTGCGCATCGCAGGTGACGACGCCCCCGTCGACATGGCCGCGGCGGAGCAGGCGGCCGCGGACTTCCTGACCGCGCTGGGGATCGGGCTGGACCGGGAGGAACTGCGGGACACGCCGGGCCGGATGGCCCGCGCCTACGCCGAGCTGTTTGCCCCAAAACCATTCGAGCTGACCACATTCCCGAACGACGAGGGCTACGACGAGCTGGTGCTGGCCCGGGACATCCCGTTCCGCACCGTGTGTGAGCATCACCTGCTGCCGTTCGCCGGGATCGCGCACGTGGGGTACCTGCCCGCGGACCGGATTCTCGGGCTGTCCAAGCTGGCCCGCCTGGTCGAGCATTTCGCCGCCCGCCCGCAGACCCAGGAGCGGCTGACCAAACAGGTGGCCGATGCGCTGGTCGAGCACCTGGGCCCGCGCGGGGCGGGGGTGGTGCTGGAGGCTGAGCACTCCTGCATGACCCAGCGCGGCGTGCGCGCCCTCGGCTCCAAGACCGTCACCTCGGCGCTGCTCGGGACGCTGCGCGACGACCCGCGCTCGCGGGCCGAATTCTTCGCACTGACCGGCGTCCGGGGCTGACCCGGGCACCGGGCGATCCAGGGAGGGAAAGCACCATGCACGACGATCCGCTGACCGAACTGACCCAGGCAGGCGTATCCATCTGGCTGGATGACCTGAGCCGGCTCCGGCTGACCGGAGGGAGCCTGGCCGACCTGGCCGCCCGCGACCACGTGACCGGGGTGACCACCAACCCCACCATTTTCGCCAAGGCCATCACCGGCAGCGACGCGTACCGCGCCCAGCTCAGCGACCTGGCCGACCGTCGTATCCCGGTGGGGGAGGCGCTGCGCGCGCTGACCACGTTCGACGTGCGCTGGGCGTGTGACGTGCTCCGCCCGGTCTACGACGCCACCGATGGGGTGGACGGCCGGGTGTCGATCGAGGTGGACCCGAGGCTCGCCTATGACACCGCCGCGACCATCGCCGAGGCCCGCGCGCTGTGGTGGCTGGTGGACCGGCCCAACCTGTTCATCAAGATCCCGGCGGCCCGGCAGGGGCTGCCCGCGATCGAAGCCTGCCTGGCCGAAGGGATCAGCATCAACATCACGCTGATCTTCTCGCTGGACCGGTATGACGCGGTCATGACCGCGTTCCTGGCCGGCCTGGAACGGGCCCGGCAGGCCGGGCACGACCTGGCCCGGATCGGCTCGGTCGCGTCGTTCTTCGTGTCCCGGGTGGACACCGAGGTGGACAGCAGGCTGGACAAGATTGGCACCGCCCGGGCGGCCGAGCTGCGTGGCCGGGCGGCGATCGCGAACGCCCAGCTCGCCTACGAGCGTTACGAGCGGGTGTTCGGCTCGCCGCGGTGGGCCGCGCTGGCCGCGGCCGGGGCCCGGCCGCAGCGCCCGCTGTGGGCCTCGACCTCGGTCAAGGACCCGGCCTACCCGGACACCAAGTACGTGACCGGGCTGGTCGCGCCGGGCGTGGTCAACACGATGCCGGAAGCCACCCTGCGCGCGGTCGCCGACCACGGCGTGATCCCCGCCGACCCGGTGCGCGGGCACTATGCCGAAGCGCACGAGGTGCTTGGCGGGCTGGGCGAGATCGGCATCGACTACGACGAGGTCGTCCAGGGCCTGGAAGATGACGCGGTCACCAAGTTCGACGCCAGCTGGCAGCAGCTGGGTGAGCAACTCGCCGCCAGCCTGCGGCGGGAGTCTCCAGGACAGCAGGGGAGCTGAGATGAGCGGGAGCGAGTCGTATGTAATCGCCGGGGCCAGCCTGGCCGGGGCCAAGGCCGCCGAGGCGCTGCGCGACGGCGGGTTCGGCGGGCCGGTCATCCTGATCGGCGACGAGGACGAGCGGCCCTACGAACGGCCGCCGCTGTCCAAGGACTACCTGCTGGGCAAGGCCGAGCGGGACACGATCTACGTCCACCCAGCGGACTGGTACGCCGGGAACGACGTCAGCCTGCGGCTGCGGACCACGGTCACCGGCATCGACCGCGCCGCGCACCAGGTGGCCCTGGACGACGGCAGCCAGGTCGGCTACGCCAAGCTGCTGCTGACCACCGGCTCGTCGCCGCGCCGGCTGGACGTGCCGGGCGCCGGCCTGGACGGCGTGCACTACCTGCGCCGGGCCAGCGACAGCGACCAGATCAAGAAGGCCTTCCAGTCCGCCGCCCGGGTCGCGGTCATCGGGGCCGGCTGGATCGGCCTGGAGACCGCGGCCGCCGCCCGCACCGCGGGCGCCGAGGTGACGGTGCTGGAATACGCGGAGCTACCGCTGCTGCGGGTGCTCGGCCGGGAAGCCGCTCAGGTGTTCGCCACGCTGCACACCGAGCACGGCGTGGATCTGCGGTGCGGTGTGCAGGTGGCCGAGATCACCGGCAGTGGCGGCCAGGCCAGCGGGGTGCGGCTCAGTGACGGCAGCCACGTCCCAGCGGATGTGGTCATCGTCGGCGTGGGCATCGCGCCCAACACCCAGCTGGCCGAGGCGGCCGGCCTGGAGGTCAGCAACGGCATCCGGGTCGACGCGCAACTGCGCACCACGGACCCGGACATCTACGCGGCCGGCGACGTGGCGAACGCGTTCCACCCGCTGCTCGGCACGCATATCAGGATCGAGCACTGGGCCAACGCGCTGCACCAGCCGCACGCCGCGGCCCGGGCCATGCTGGGCCAGGCGGTCAGCTACGACCGGCTGCCCTACTTCTTCACCGACCAGTACGACCTGGGCATGGAGTACTCCGGGTACGTGGCGCCCGGCGGCTACGACGAGGTGGTGCTGCGCGGCGACGTGCCCGGGCGCGAGTTCATCGCGTTCTGGCTGGCCGGCGGGCGGGTGCTGGCCGGGATGAACGTCAACGTCTGGGGCGTCACCGACGCGATCCAGGCGCTGGTGCGCTCCGGCCAGCCGGTGGATACCGCCCGGCTGGCCGACCCGGAGGTAGCGCTGGCCGAGCTGACCGCAGGCTGAGGAAACCGCCCAGCCGCCGACCGCCGGCCAGCAGGCGGCCGGTCAGCAGGCGGCCGGGTCGAGCGGCCAGCAGCTAACCAGCCGGAGCCTGGGCGTGCAGCCATCACCACGGGCCGCACGCCCGGGCCCCTACGTGCGGGCGGCGGCCAGCCGGGCCACGGCACAGCCGGCTGCGCTGGGTGGCGATTTTCCGGTGCGCTGGACGCCGGGCCGCGGCACGGTAGGGATATGACGACCCAGGTGCCCTTCTGCTTGGTGGACGTGTTCGCCAGCCAGCCGCTGACCGGCAACCCGCTGGCGCTGGTCACCGACGCTGACGGCCTGGCCGAACCGCAGATGCGCGCCATTGCGCGCGAGTTCAACCAGTCCGAGACCACCTTCCTGCTCCGCCCGTCGCTGGCCGGCGCGACCTGGCGGCTCCGCTCGTTCACCCCGATCGGCGCCGAGGTGGCCGGCGCGGGACACAACGCGCTGGGCGCCTGGCTGTGGCTGGCCGCCGCCGGCAGGCTCGGCCCCGGGCACGGTGAACTGGTCCTGGCCCAGGAGATCGCCGGTGAGGTGCTGCCGGTGCAGGTGATCCGCGCGGGCCCGGGCCCGGTCACGGTCTGGATGAGCCAGTCACCGCCGCGGTTCGGCGGCTGCGCCCGCGACCGCGCGGAACTGGCCGCCGCGCTGGGGCTGACCGAAAGCGACCTCGTGGCGGACGAGACCGCTCAGGTGGTCTCGACGGGCGCGGGTCACCTGATGGTCCCGGCGCGTGACCGGTCAGCCGTGGACCGGGCCGCGCCGGATCCGGCGCGGCTGGCCGGGGTGCTGCGGGCGGCCGGCGCAGAGGGCTGCTATCTGTACAGCCCGGACCCGGTCGGCGGCGCTGGCGCGGTCGCGTACGCGCGGTTCTTCAACCCGGGCATGGGCATCGCCGAAGATCCAGCTACCGGTACCGCGGCCGGCCCACTGGTCGCCAGGCTCGCCGCCGCCGGCCGGGTCCCGGACAACAGCACGGCCATCGTGGAGCAGGGTTACGCGCTGGGCCGGCCGAGCCGGATCCAGGTCAAGATCGCGGGGCAGCAGGTACAGGTGGGCGGCTCAGGCCTGGTCGTCGCCGACGGCACACTCCACCTCTAGCCGTCTCTCCCATGATCGTGGTCAATCTGGGTTCGCAACGAGCACAAACTGACCACGATCATGGAAGCCAGCCGGTGGCTGGGCACCCAGCCGGTGGCTGGGGACCAGCCGCTAGGGCACGGTGACCGGCTGGATGACGACCGGGCCCAGGGTGGGGTCGAGCTCGGTGGCCTGGGACACCCCGGCCGGAGTGAGCACATCCATGGCCTTGGGCACGGTCCCGGGATCCGCCGAGCCCCGCGATTCGATGTCCTGGCCGGTGGCCCGGCTGGCCGCCGCTTCCAGGTCATGTACCCAGGCGGAGATGGCCCCGGCGCGGCGGGCAGGCCGCCGGAGTGGGACACAGGAGAACCACCGAGGTGGGACGCAGGAGGGCCGCGGTGATCCCGTCCCCGCGCCCGCGCAGCACCAGGCAGGCTCAGGCCGGCCTGGCCTATGCGGTCGGGACAGTGGCGCGGGCGAACCCGGTCGTCGTCGCCTACAGGTGGCGTTATGAAATCGCCGGCGCGACCGTGCTGGCCGCCTGCTGGGCCACGTTCGGGCTGGGCGCCGGAACCATGATCATCGCGGGTGCCGCCGCCGTGCTTGTCCTCACCGCGGTCTTCTGGCCCGGGGGGCGCAGCTTCCTGGCCGCTCGGGCCTGGGTCATCATTACGCCGCACCGGGTGCGTGTCGGTTGCGCCCAGGCCTGGATCCACTCCCGGAACGGGAAGATCCCGATCGTCCTGCTCACCCGGCCCCAGCCAGCCGGCGAGCGGGTGTACTTGTGGTGCCGGGCCGGCACCAGCGCTGCAGACTTCACCTCGGCGCGCGGCCTGCTCAGCGCCGCGTGCTGGGCCGATGATGTCTATGCAACACGCCACCCGCGCTATGCCCACCTAGTCATGCTCGATGTGATCCACCGCCGGCCACCCAGCGCACCCGCTGCCGCGCCCGCTGCTCCCACCGCCGCCGACATGGCACTGGCGGCCCTTCCCCAGCCCAGGCCAGCTGATGACGGTGGGCGGGCTGGTTTGCCGCCCCAGGAGGACCTGCCGTCCAGGCGGCTGACCGCCTGACCTGGGCCCGGGCCAGCGGCGACCGGGCCGTGCCGCACCACTGTGCCGGGCCAGCCTCCGCCCAGCTCAGCCGCTCCCGGCGTCCTGGCTGGAGAACGCGGTAATGGGCGCCTGCACAGCGAGCCCACCTCCGCCGGACCGCGCGCGGCCGCGCGCGAATGTGTCTGCCGCACAGCGCAGCCGCGCTACGGCCTGGCCCACCTGGAATCTGCGAATCCCGCCGAAGGATTCTCCTGTCCCACCGCTGCTGTCAAGACACCGGCGATCAAGATACGGACACCAGCTGGGCCCGGGCCGCCGCGGCCGCCCGGTCCGGGGCGCCGGCCGTGCCCCCGGCCGCCTGGGTGGACAGCGCGCCGGCCGCGCAGCCGAGCGCGGCCGCCCGGGGCAGGGCCAGGCCGTCGAGCAGGCCCGCGATCAGCCCGGCGTTGAAGCAGTCCCCGGCGCCGGTCGCGTCAACCGGCGTGACCGGCGGCAGGCTGACCCGCCACCGCTCACCCCGGGACGCGCACAGCGCGCCGCGCTCGCCCAGCTTGACCACCACCGCCGGCCCAGTCTCAGCCGACCCGGTGCCGGCCAGCGTGGCCACCGCAGCGGCCAGGCCGGGCTGGCCGGCCAGCCGCAGCGCCTCGGCCTCGTTCGGCAGCAGCACGTCGGCCTGGGCCAGCGCCGCGCGCAGCCGGTCATCCCCCCAGCGCCCGGACGGGTCCCAGTTGGTGTCCAGCGAGGTGCGGGCGCCCGCCGCCCGGGCCGCGGCCAGCACCCCGGCCAGCCCGGGCCCGAGCGAGTCCTCGAGCAGGAAGTACGAGCTGGCGTGCACGTGCCGGGCCGCGGCCAGCAGCGCGGCCGGGACGTCTGAAGCGGTCAGCGAGGCTACCGCGCCGAGCGCGGTCAGGATGGCCCGGTCGCCGCCCCGGGACAGCGCCACGGTCATCCCGGTCGGCGCGTCCGCGCGGACCGCCACCGCGCCGGTGTCCACCCCTTCGCTGGCCAGCTGGTCCAGCATGAACCGGCCGGCCGGGTCGGCGCCGACCGCGGCGACCAGCGCGACGCGCAGCCCGAGCCGGGCGGCGGCCACCGCGGTGATCGCCGCCGATCCGCCGATGACCAGCGACATGCTGGCCACCAGTTTCTCCTGCTGGCCGAACGCGGGCGTCACGTCGTCGCCGAGCACCAGCACGTCCGGGTTGCAGTCGCCCAGCACCACCAGGTCAGGCGCTGGCAACGTCGGCCCCGGCGTCCCGCGGCCGGGACGCGTCCCGGGCCGCGTCCCCGGCCTGCAGCTGGCCCGCGGCCGCGAGCAGCTCCAGCAGCTCATCCCACCGGCGATAACGGCTCACCGGCGCCTCCCGCCATCCTGCCCGTCCCGGCCCGCCGGGGCGGCCCGGTCCGCCGCGCCGATCACGCCGAGCAGCCGGGCCACTTCCGCGGCGATCGCATCCCGCCCGGCGGCACCGTACCGCCGGGGATCGACCAGGCGCGAGTCATCAGCCAGGGACTGGCGTATGGCAACGGTAAACGCCTTATTCAGCTGAGTCGCCACGTTGATCTTGGTCATCCCAGCGGCGACCGCCCCGGCCAGGTCCTGGTCGGGCACGCCGGACGAGCCGTGCAGCACGAGCGGCACCCGGACCGCGGCCCGGATCCGCGTGATCAGCCCGAGGTCCAGCGCCGCGTCGCGGGTCAGCATGGCGTGCGAGCTGCCCACCGCGACGGCCAGCGCGTCCACCCCGGTCGCCGTCACGTAACCGGCCGCCTCGTCCGGGCGGGTCCGCGCGGCCGGCGCGTGCACGCCGTCCTTGCCGCCGATCTCGCCGAGTTCCGCCTCCACCCAGATGCCCCGCTGCTGGCACCACCGGGCCACGCCGGCGGTGGCCGCGACGTTGCCGTCGTAGGGCCGGGCCGACGCGTCGTACATGACCGAGCCGGCGCCCAGCCCGGCCGCCTCCCGGACCAGGTCCACGCTGGTCGCGTGGTCCAGGTGCACTGCGGCCGGCACCCCGGCCGCACCCGCGATGGCCAGGCACGCGGTCATGATCGGCGCCAGCGCGCCGTGGTAGGCGGCGCAGTTCTCGCTGATCTGCAGCACGACCGGGGCCCCGGCCGCCTCGGCGCCGGTCACGATGGCCTCGGCGTGCTCGATGCCGATCACGTTGAACGCGCCCACGCCCCGGCCGGCCGCCCGGGCCGGCCCGGCGATGTCCGCCATCGGGGTGAGCGGCATCAGCCCGCCCCCTCGCGGCGCACGGTGACCCCGGCCAGCAGCTGCTGATAGTCGGCCGGCCGGAACTCCCCGGCCACCGGCGCGGCGGCCACCGCGGTGCCCAGCGCGACCGCGTGGCGCAGCCGCTCGTCCCACGGCAGCCCGGCGGCCAGCCCGTACGCCAGGCCCGCGGCCACCGCGTCGCCCGCGCCGGTCGCGTTCCCGGCCACCGCGGCGGGCGGGGCCGCCACCCAGCTGCCGTCTTCGGTCACCGCGAGCAGCCCGTCCGCGCCGAGCGTGGCCACCACCGCGCCCGGGCCGGTGGCCCGCAGCGCACCGGCGGCGGCGCTGACCGCGGCCCGCCCGGCCAGCGGCTGGCCCACCAGCCCGGCCAGCTCGGCCCGGTTGGGCTTGACGATCGCGGGCCGGGCGGCCGCGCCGAGCCGCAGCGCCTCGCCATGCGCGTCCAGCACGGCCGGCACCCCGGCCGCGGCCGCCGTCTCGACCAGCCGCGCGTAACTGTCAGCGGGCACGCCCGGCGGCAGGCTGCCGGACAGCACCACCGCCGCGCACCCGCCCACTGCCTTTTCATACCTAACGGCCAGTTCCGTGAACTCCCCCGGGCCGGCCCGCGGGCCTGGCTCGTTGAACGCCGTGACCGCGCCGCTGGCGCCGTTGACCACGGTCACCGTGCGGCGGGTCTCGCCGCCGATCGGGGTGAACGTGGCGGGCACCCCGGCCTGCGCCAGCGCCGAGGCGACCGCGGCGCCGGTGACCCCGCCGGCCAGCCCCAGCACCAGCACGTCGGCGCCGAGAATGCGCAGGGTGCGGGCCACGTTCAGGCCCTTGCCCCCCGGTCTGGTGTGAACCGCACTGGGCCGGTTCACACCAGACCAGTCCACGGCCGGCACCTGGTAGGTGATGTCCAGGGCCGGGTTGAGGCAGACGACTGCGATCACGGCGGGCGGCTCAGCGGGGGGTGAGGATGACCGACCGGGCCAGGTTGCGCGGCCGGTCCGGGTCCAGCCCACGGGCCCGGGCCACGGTGGCCGCGAGCAGCTGCACCCGGACCAGCTCGGCCAGCGGGTCCTCGTCGCTGTGCCACGGGATGCCGCCCGCCGCCCGAACCTCGGCGTCCAGCCCGTCCGGCGGCGGGCCCAGCAGCCACACCACGCTGCCCGGGCCGGTCACCGCGGCGGGCCCGTGCCGGTACTCCATGGCCGGGTAGGCCTCGGTCCACATCCCGGCCGCCTCGCGCAGCTTGAGCGCGGCCTCGTTGGCCAGGCCCACGGTCCAGCCGGTGCCCAGGAAGGTGAACTGGCGGGCCGCGGTCAGCTCGGCGGGCAGCGGCTGGGCCAGCACCCGCTCGGCGGCCCCGGCCACCGGCTCGATGTCCTGGCCCAGGCTGGCCCGCAGCAGGGCCAGCTCGGTGGTGGCGAACCGGGTCTGCACCACGGATTCCTCGTCGGCGAAGCTGAGGTCGACGGTGGCGCCGGCCGTATCGGATACCGGGTTCGGCAGCCCGGCGGTGATCGCCACCGTGGGCACGGCGCCGCGCAGCCGGTCCAGCAGCTGCCGGATCTCGGTGGTCGTCCCGGACCGGGACAGCACCAGGACCCGGTCGTAGCGGCGGTGGGTGGGCATTTCGGAGGCGGCGAACGCGTCGGTCTCGCCGTGCCCGGCGGCTTCCCGCGCGGCCGCGTACGCCTGCGCCATGAACCAGGAGGTCCCGCACCCGGCCACCGCGACCCGTTCCCCGCGGGCGGGCAGCGTGCCCGCGACCTCCGGGGCCAGCCCGGCCGCCTGCCGCCAGCATGCTGGCTGCGAGGCCACCTCCACCTCGATACTGCCGGTGGCTGCCACCTCCGCCTCCTCACTCATCGCCTGCTCCTCATTCCTCTGCACTCGTTCTCCTCCGGCGCCCGGCCGGTGTCCAGGGCTCACGTCCAGCGGCACACGTCCCGGGCTCACGTCCCGGCCAGGCCGAGCGGGTGCTGCCGGGTCATTGTGCGCACGCCCGGGTTATCTGGAACCTGGCTGTCGAGCAGCACTCGCACTGGCGCCAGGGCAGGAGGAGCGCTCACGCTTACCTTGATCAATGTCGACAGCTCGCCGCCGCCCGCGCCGAGTACCCGAGGCTGGCCGCCACGCGACACCTCCGTCGTCCGGATCATCGCGGTAAGCCCGTGGTCTCGTTCGCCGGCTGGGTCTCCGGGCCGCCCATGGGCCATCCCTTAACGGCCCCGTTGATCGCCAGCGCGAACCGGCGTTGACCAGCAAGGAACACGTTCCCGAGAACTCGCTGTCGTATCATTGCTTTCGTTCTCGCTCGGATGAGCGGATATTAGAACACACTCGTGCGCACGGCAAGGCTGCTTCTGGTCGTTAGTGTTGCTGCCTGAGCGAGCAGAACGGTAGATTCACCTGGGTGCGTGCCATTACGAGCGAGATCGACAGCCAGCCTGCCCTGTGGCGGAAGACCGCGGGCATGGCTTCGGCGGTCGCGGGCTTGCTTCCGGCGCCGGGCGAACCAGCTGCCGCGATCGGCTGCGGGACCTCCCTGCACGTCGCGCGGGCGTACGCCGCGCTCCGCGAGGAAATGAACCTGGGCACGACGGACGCGGCGACCGCCTCCGAGCTGTCACCGCACCGCAGTTACGGGCGCGTGGTCGCCATCTCGCGCTCGGGTACCACGACGGAGGTCCTGCGCGCGCTCGAGCGGCTCAGGGGAAGCATCGCCACGGTCGCGATCACCGCGGTCCCCGGATCGCCGGTCGCGTCGACCGCCGACGACACGATCGTGCTGGACTTCGCGAACGAGCAGTCAGTTGTTCAGACGCGCTTCGCGACCACGGCGCTCGCCCTGCTGCGCGCGCACATCGGTGATCGGCTCGAAGCCGCGATTGTGGACGGGGAGGCAGCGCTCGCCCGGGCGCTGCCAGTAGAGCCCACGGAGTTCAGGCAGTTCGTGTTCCTGGGGCAGGGCTGGACCGTAGGCCTCGCGGATGAGGCGGCCCTCAAGCTGCGCGAAGCGGCCTCCGCCTGGACCGAGGCGTACCCTGCGATGGAATACCGCCACGGCCCGATCAGCGCGGCCGGCCGCGGGACCCTCGTGTGGGCCATCGGACCGGTCGATCCGGGCGTGCTCGCCGACGCGGCGGACACCGGGGCCACCATCGTCAACGGGGGGTCAGATCCGATGGCCGAGCTCGTTCTCATCCAGCGGATGGCCGTCGAACTCGCTGAGGCTCAGGGACTCGATCCCGATCATCCGAAGCACCTGACTCGTTCGGTCGTGCTGCCGTGAGTCGCAACCGCTCACGCAGGAGGTCCTGATCGTGGCCGAGGTTTCGTTCCATGAGGTCGCGAAGGTCTTCCCGAACGGGACCAGGGCGGTTGACGCGCTCACCTGCACCATCGCCGACGGCGAGTTCATGGTCCTGGTCGGGCCGTCCGGCTGCGGAAAGACGACCGCCCTCCGGATGATCGCGGGGCTGGAGGAGCCGACCTCCGGAGCGATCGCCATCGGCGGGGAGGTCGTGAACGGCGTTTCCCCCCAGGACCGCGACATCGCAATGGTGTTCCAGAGCTACGCGCTGTATCCGCACAAGACAGTCCTCCAGAACCTGGCCTTCGGGCTCCGGCAGCACAAGATGCCGACCGCCGAGATCACGGAACGGGTCAGGGAGGTGAGCTCGCTGCTGACCCTCGATGACCTGCTGGACCGCAAGCCCGCCCAGCTCTCGGGCGGTCAGCGGCAGCGCGTGGCAATGGGGCGCGCGCTGGCCCGCAGGCCGCGCGTCTACCTCCTCGACGAGCCACTCTCGAATCTGGACGCACAACTCCGGACCCAGCTTCGCGCCGACCTCAAGCAGCTGCATCAGCGTTTTTCCACCACCACCCTGTACGTCACGCACGACCAGGTCGAGGCCATGACGCTCGGCGAGCGCATTGGCGTGATGTCCGGCGGGAAGCTGCTTCAGCTCAGCACACCGCAGGAGATCTACCGGCGCCCGGCGAACGTGTTCGTGGCCGGGTTCATCGGCAGCCCCCCGATGAACCTGCTCAGCGCCTCCGCGAGGGACGGCCGCGTGGACGCGGGCGATCTCGTGCTCGAGGCTCCCGGCGCCCCCGACGGCGAGCTCGTCATCGGCGTGCGGCCGGAGGCCCTGCGCCTCAGGACGGACGCCGCCGAAGAGCACGCCATGTCGGTGCGCGTGGAAGTCGTGGAGTTGCTCGGCCACGAGACGATCGTCTACGGGAGCATTCGCGGTCACCGTGTCGCCACCGCCTCCACCACCCCCGGGATCGAATCCCTGCCCCCCGAGCGGGCGATCATCGTCGCCAGGCTCGACGCACGCCGTCAGCCAGCGGTGGGCGAGACGATCAACCTTGGGATGTCACTGGAAGACGTGCACTTCTTCGATGCCGCGTCGGGCGAGGCGGTGGCCTGGTCCGAACCCTTCGCCTCCCGGCGCCTGGCCGGATCCTGAGGGAGGTTGCGATGCGGCAGGCCGAGCGGCTGGAAACGATCCTGGAGTGGCTGTCCGGGAACGGCAGCGTGAATGTCGCCGACATCTCGGACGAGCTGGGCGTGTCGGCCGCCACGGTCCGTCGTGACCTCGATCTTCTCGAGCGCCAGCGCCTGCTGGCGCGCACGCATGGCGGCGCGGTCGCGCAGGGGGTCTTTTACGAGCTCCCGCTTCGCTACAAGGGCGGCCGGCACAAGGAAGAGAAGCTCCGGATCGCCCGCGAGGCCGCGACGCGAGTCGCCGCAGGTCACGCGGTCGGGCTCACCGGCGGAACCACCACCACGGAAGTGGCGCGGGCGCTGGTCGACCAGCAGCGCCTCACGCTGGTCACGAACGCTCTGAACATCGCCTCCGAGATGGCGGTACGCCCCAATCTCAAGCTCGTGGTGACGGGCGGGGTGGCCAGGTCCGAGTCCTATGAGCTGGTCGGGCCCATTGCCGAGGCGAGCCTGGGCGGGCTGAACCTCGACATCGTGTTCGTGGGCGCGGATGGGGTCTCCCTCGAGGCCGGCCTCACAACGCATCACGAGGTGGAGGCCCATACGAACCGGGCACTGATCGAGCGCTCCCGTTCGGTCGTCGTGGTAGCCGACAGCTCCAAGATCGGCCTCGTGGCCTTCGCCCAGATCTGTGCGGTCGGAACGGTCGACGAGCTGATCACCGACCGGGCCGCCGACCCCGCAATCCTGGCCTCCCTGACCGAAGCCGGCGTGAAGGTCATCACCGTCTAACCCCGGCCAGACCCAGCTGGTTCTTTCGCAAGATTGCTCGCACTTGCTCACTTGAGCCATACATGGAACACTCTCGCTCATGATCCGAGTCGCGATCATCGGTGCCGGCAGCGTGGAGTTCACCCGCAACGTGGTGGCCGACCTTTGCTCGTTCCCGGAGCTATCCGGGCAGGTGACCATCGCCCTGCACGACATCAACGCGGAGCGTCTCGCGTACTCGGAGCGCGCCGCCGCGTCGATCGTGCGGCGGACCGGCGCCGGGCACCGGGTGGAGGCCAGCGCCGAGCGCCGGCCCGCCGTGGCGGGCGCGGACTACGTCATCAACGAGATCCAGGTAGGGGGGTACCGGCATACCCTCATGGATTTCGACATCCCGAAGAAGTACGGGGTCCGTCAGACGATCGCCGACACGATCGGGATCGGCGGCATCTTCCGCGGGCTCCGCACCATTCCCGTCGCGGTGGGCATCGGCAACGACCTCCACGAGCTGGCTCCGGACGCCCTGCTGCTGAATTACACCAACCCGATGGCCATGGTGCCGTGGGCCGTCTACGAGGGCACCCCGTTCGCGAACGTGGTCGGCGTGTGCCACTCGGTGCGGGACACCCATGCCTTCCTGGCCGCCGCCGTTGGCGTGCCCGAGGAAGACGTCGCCTTCCGCACCGCCGGCTTCAACCATCAGTGCTTCGTCCTGCGGTTCCGCCACCGTGGCACCGGCGAGGACCTCTACCCGCGGCTCCGGGAAGTGATCGAGGCCGATCCGGACGGGCTGGGCAGGCGGGTGCGCGTGGAGATCTTCCGGCGCTTCGGCTACTTCCCCACCGAGTCCAGCGAACACTCGAGCGAGTACGTTCCCTGGTTCCTCCACCACGACGAGCAGGTCGAGCGGTTCCGGTGCGAGATCGACGAGTACGTGCGCCGCAGCGAGCGGAACCTCGAGGACTGGGAGCAGACAAAGGCGGCCCTGGACGCCGGCCAGGAACTCGAGGTCGAGCCCGCCTCCGAGCTCGCTTCGGAGATCATCCACTCGCTCGAGACCGGCACCGCCCGTGAGGTCTACACGAACGTGCGGAACGGCGGGCTGATCGACGGGCTTCCCGGCAACGCCTGTGTCGAGGTGCCGACCCTGGTCAACAAGAACGGTGTCCAGCCCACCCGGATCGGTGCCCTCCCCCCGCAGTGCCTCGCCTTGAACCGGACCTTCCTGAACGTAGTGGAACTCACGGTCCGCGCGGTGCTCGAGGAGCGGCGCAGCCTGGTCTACCAGGCCGCGCTGGTCGACCCGAACACGGCCGCCACCCTGACGACCGAGCAGATCGTGGCGATGTGCGACGACCTGATCGAGGCACACGGGGCGCTGATGCCCGAGGGCATCCGCAACGGCAGCTGAATGGGGGCCGCAGCCGCAGGCATGACCGCCCACGCTCCTGACCTGCTGGAGGTGCCCGCACCCGAGCGGGTGCTGGGCCGCCCCGTGCTCCGCAGCGAGGATCGCGCGCTGCTCACCGGAGCGGCCCGGTACCTGGACGATGTCGCGTGCGAGGGGGCGCTGCACGGGGTGTTCGTCCGGTCCCCGATGGCACACGCGCTCGTCCGGTCGGTCGATGCGGACGAGGCCCGTGCGATGCCTGGTGTCGTCGGTGTGTTCGCCGCCGGGGACCTGGGTGGGCTGCGCATGCCCCCCGTGGAAGACAGTCCCGAGGTGTTCGCCCGGCCCCTGCTCGCCATCGACCGGGTCCGGTTCGTCGGCGAGCCGGTGGCCGTGGTGGTGGCGCAGACGAGGGCGCAGGCCGTGGACGCCGCGGACGCCGTCGCCGTCGATTACGAGCCGCTCGCCCCGGTGATCGATCCCGAGAAGGCGCTGGAGCCTGACGCGCCGGTCCTGTTCCCGGCCCACGGCTCCAACCTCGCCATCCGCGTCGACGATGTGGCCGAGGATCCCAGCGCGCTCGGGGATGCCGAGATCGTCGTGCGGGCACGGTTCGTCAACCAGCGGGTGGCGCCGGTGCCGATGGAGCCCAACGGCGCTCTCGCCATCGCCGGCGCCGGCGCCAGTCAGTCATCGGTCACGCTGTGGGCCTCGGTGCAGGCGCCGCACGACACACGCCGCGTCGTCGCCCAGGTTCTCGGCCTGGACCCCGCCCAGGTGCGCGTCCGCACCGCGGCGGTGGGCGGCGGATTCGGCGGGAAGATCCCGACATACCCCGAACACGTCGTGATCGCGTGGCTCGCCCGCCATATGGGCAGCGCGGTTCGCTGGTCGGAGACGCGAAACGAGAACATGCTCGCGATGACGCACGGCCGCGGGCAGGTGCAGCACGTTGAGCTGGGCGCCACCCTGGACGGGCGGATGCTCGGGCTTCGCGTCTTCGTGATCCAGGACATTGGGGCGTACGCCAGCGAGGCCGCGACCCTGCCACCGCTCACCGGCCTCATGGCCTCGGGCCCGTACCGGATCCCCCGGATCGACTTCCATGCGGTCTCGGTCGTGACCACCACCACTCCGGTGGGTGCCTACCGGGGCGCGGGCCGGCCGGAGGCAACGTGGCTGCTTGAGCGGGCCCTGGACATGCTGGCGGCCGAGCTCGGGATCGATCCCGCGGAGATCCGGCGGCGCAATTTCATCCCCCCCGAGGCATTCCCCTACCGCACCCCGACCGGCGCCAACTACGACAGCGGGGACCCGGGCCGGGCCCTTGATATCGCGCTTCATGCGGCCGGATACGCCGAACTGCGCCAGGAACAGGCGGCACGCATCGGCCGGGGGGAAACGTGCCAGCTCGGCATCGGCATCTGCAGTTACGTGGAGGTCACGGGCTGGGGAAGCGAGTTCGCGTCGGTGGACGCCGACGACCAGGGGACGTTCACCGTCCTGACCGGGACCAGCCCTCAGGGGCAGGGGCACGAGACCGCGTGGGCGCAGATCGTGGCCGACACCCTGGGCGTCTCGTTCGACGCCGTCACGGTCCGGCATTCGGACACGCTGCTCGTCCCGCGCGGCGAGGGGACAATGGGGTCGCGGTCCCTCCAGGTGGGCGGCTCGGCCGTGCTCCGGGCCTCGCTGGCCCTGCTGGACAAGGCCCGGCGTCTGGCGGCCCACCTGCTGGGGACGAGCGAGAGCGACATCCGCCGTCTGGACGGCCGGATCGGCGTCGGCGGTGCCCCGGAGCTGTCGCTTTCCTGGGCCGAGCTTGCCGCCGCCGCCGCCGACCCCTCGTCTCTCCCGCCCGGGATGGAGACGGGGTTGCGGGCGCAGAACGACTTCGAGATGGAGGATTCGACCTATCCGTTCGGTGCCCACATCGCGGTCGTGGAGGTCGACACCGAGACGGGGAAGGTGAAGCTGGTCCGTCATGTCGCGGTGGACGATTGCGGGCGCCGCATCAACCCGATGCTCGTCGACGGACAGATCCACGGGGGGATCGCGCAGGGCGCCGCCCAGGCGCTGTTCGAATCATTCGTCTACGACGAGCTGGGCAATCCGCTGACGTCCAGCCTCGCCACCTACGCGATGCCGAGCGCGGCGGAGCTCCCCTCATTCGTCACCGTCCCGCTTGCCACCCCCACTGCCCGGAACCCATTGGGGGCCAAGGGCGTCGGCGAGGGGGGGACTATCGGGGCCGGGCCCGCGGTCCACAACGCGGTGATCGATGCGCTCTCTCACCTTGGTATCCGGCACATCGACATGCCGATGAGCCCGGATCGGGTCTGGCGGGCCATCAGCGATGCGCTGCTCGGTGTGCCGGGCGGTGGGCCGGGCGATAGCGAGAAAGGAGAAGCGCATGGAGCGGCCGGACCTGAATGGTTTGATCGCGGCGATCGTCACGCCCATGCGGAGCGATACGTCGATCGACGAGGAGTCCCTCCGAGGATACGCTGACTGGCTGGCCGGCCAGGGCGTTCGCGGGCTGGCCGTGAACGTGGACACGGGCGAGGGGCCACACCTGTTTCCGGAAGAACGTCTGCGGGTGCTGGAGATCGTGGTTGAAGCGGTCGGCGGCCGGGCTCTCGTGGTCGCCGGGCTCGCGGCCTCGTTTACCGAGCAGGCCCGCCGGCTGGCCGCCGACACCGCCCGGGCCGGAGCAGACGCCCTGCTCGTCTTCCCCATTTCCGCGTACCAGGGCGAACCGCTGGACCCGGAGATTCCCGCCTCGTACCACCGTGCGGTGGCCGAGGCGTCCGGTCTTCCGCTCATCGCCTTCCAGCTCCAGCCCGCGCTGGGCGGGGTGAACTTCTCGGCCGAGACCATCGAGCGCACGATGAGCATCGACGGCGTGGTGGCCATCAAGGAGGCGTCCTTTGACGCGAAGCGGTTCGTGGAGACCGCGCGGCTGGTGAAGTCGCTGCCCTCCCGCCCCACCGTCCTGAACGGCAACGACAATTTCCTGCTCGAGGCGTATCTCCTCGGGGCCGAGGGTGCGCTGCTCGGCTTCGGCACGCTCGCCGCGCGCGAGCAGGTCCAGATGCACCAGGCCGCGCGCGATCATGATCTCCCCCGTGCGTTCGAGCTCCGCGACATGCTCCAGCCGTTGTGCGACGCGATCTTCGCCCCGCCCGTCCGCGACTATCGCGCTCGCCTCAAGCACGCGCTCATGCGCCTGGGCGTCATCGGCGAAGCCCACGTTCGCCCGCCACTGCGCCCACTGTCCAAAGACGCCGGCGACCTCGTGGACGGCGCGCTCAAGGAAGCGGGACTCCTCTAGTGGGCCTGCGCGGAGTGGGCGTGTTCCTGCCTACGTTCGCGGGGGACCACGGGCGCACCGGAGCAGAGCTCGCGGCGTTCGCGCGGCGCGCCGAGGACCTGGGGTTTGACTCCGTATGGGCGACCGATCACCTGCTGCACCAGAGCAGGTTCTACGCGGTCCCGTGGCTCGACCCGATCGTCTCGCTCACCTATGTGGCCGCGACGACGTCGCGGCTGCGCCTGGGCACCTCGGTCCTGGTGCTGCCGACCCGCCAGCCGGTCGTCCTCGCGAAACAGATAGCCACACTCCAGGCCCTCACCGATGAGCGCTACATCCTCGGCGCGGGAACGGGCTGGGATGACCGGGAGTTCCAGGCCGTCGGCCAGCAACGAGCGGAGCGGGGCGGGCGGACCGACGAATCGATCGCGATCATACGCCGGCTGCTCGCGGGCGAGTCCGTGACCTACGAGGGCCGGTTCTACCAGCTGCGGGACGTGGCGGTTGGCCCGGCCATGCGCTCGCCGCTGTGCCTGTGGAGCGCTGGTGGCCGGCAGCTCCCGCACGCAGCTTCCCCCGAGCGGCCCGTCCTGGCCCCGGCGGTGCTCCGGCGGATCGCCGCCTCCGACGGGTGGATCGCGCGGCCCACGTCCCTTCCGTCACAGATCGAGGAAGACCTCGCCGAGATCCGCCCCGCGCTCGAGGCGGCGGGCCGCGATCTGGACACGTTCACGGTCGCGCATGAGAACTTCCTCCATCTCGTTCCCACCGAGGACCGTGCGAAGGCCCGCGCCGAGCAGCGGCGCGCCTACGCGACGATCATGGGAGGCGGCAGGCCCTTCGAGTATTTCGAGCAGGTGTACCTGACCGGCACGCCCGCCGAGATCGTGGAGAAACTCCAGGCGAGGATGGCCATCGGCGTCGAGTACCTGATCCTGCACACCCTGGAGCCGTTGACCGCGCAGCTGGAACTGTGGGCCGAGCACGTCCTGCCCCACCTGGCGGCCTGATGACGAAGATCGTGCTCAACGGGGCCGGCAGCGTCGAGTTCACGAAAGAGCTGCTGGCCGACATCCTCGGCTTCGACGAGCTCGCCGGGTCCACGATCGCGCTGTTTGACGTGGACGGCGAGCGCCTCCAAACCGCGGCGGCCATCGCGCGGTGGACCGCGGGGGCACTGGGGGCGCCCGCCACGATCGAGCCGCATCTCGACCGCCGGGCGGCGCTCGACGGAGCGGATCACGTGATCAGCATGATCCGGGTCGGCGGGCACGACGGGCTGAGGCTCGACTTCGAGATCCCCGGGCGGCACGGCGTACGGCAGACGATGGCCGACACCATGGGCATCGGGAGCATCTTCCGGGCCCTGTGCACGATCCCGGCGCTGCTCGACCTGGCGCGCGACCTGCATGAGGTCGCGCCCGGCGCCTGGCTCTACAACTACACGAACCCGATGGCGGCGCTGGTGTGGGCGATCTACTCGGGGACCGCCCACCAGCGTGTCGTCGGCGTCTGCATGTCGCCGGAGAACACCGCCCAGCAGCTCGCGGAGCTGCTCGATGTCCCCTTCGCCGAGATCGCGTACCTGGCCGGCGGGATCAACCACCAGTCGTGGATCCTGCGCCTGGAGCACGGCGGGCAGGACCTCTATCCACGGCTCCGGCAGATCGTGCAAGACGACCCCGACGGGCTCGGACGGCGTGTCCGGGTGGAGATGCTCAACCGGTTTGGCTACTTCCCGACCGAGTCGAGCGAGCACAACGCGGACCTCGTGCCCTGGTTCCTTCCCCATGAGGACCAGGTCCGCCGCTTCCGGATCCCCGTCAACGAGTACCTGCATCGCAGTGAGCGGAACCTCGGCTCCTACGCGGAGACCCGGCGCAAGCTCGAGGCGGGCGAGCCGCTCGGGCTCGAGCGCGGTCCCGAGTACGCGCCGCAGATCATCCACTCCATCGAGACGGGGACGCCCCGGATGGTCTACGGCAACGTCCGCAACAGCGGCTCGATCGACAACCTGCCGGATGACTGCTGCGCTGAAGTGCCGTGCCTGGTGGACCGGGCGGGGGTCCAGCCCACCCGCGTGGGGAGCCTGCCGCCGCAGCTCGCCGCGCTCAACCGCCTGTATCTGAACGTCTGTGAGCTGACCGTGCGGGCCGCGCTCGAGGAGCGCCGCGACCTGGTGTACCAGGCGGCGCTCCTCGACCCCAGCACGGCCGCCACGCTGTCCATCGACGAGATCGTTCACGTGTGCGACGAGCTGATCAGCGCGCACGGCGGCCTCATCCCGGCCGGGATCCGCGGCGGCTGAGCCGCCTGGTCACCCGGCCGGGTGAGCCACCCGACCGCTACCCGCCGGCCGCGCCGGGCACGTTCAGGAGCGTGTCCGACTGCTGCGCCGCCTGGTTGAGGGCGGCCGCCGGGGCGGCCCGGCCGAGGAGCACCGACGCGATGCTGTTGCCGAGGGCGTTGACGATGCGCGGCCACTGCGGCAGCGTGGGCATCGCCTCCTTGGCGTTCACCAGATTTGCGGCCATCGGCCCGATCCCCGGGTACTTCTTCAGCCACTCCTTATAGCCCGGCAGCTTGAGGATGGACGGCCGGATCGGGAGCGAGCCGGACCCCATCATCCACGTCAGCTCCTGCTGCGGCGCGGTCAGCCACTCCAGGAACGTGATGGCGGCGGCCACCCGCGCGGAGCCGTTGTTGAAGATGACCCAGTTGTCGGGGCCGGACACGGTCTGGTGGCTGCCGTCCGCGGCCGGCAGCGGCACGTCCGCCCAGTCGACCTTCGCCTGGTTGAGCACCGGGACCTCCCACGGGCCGCTGACGAACATCGCCAGATGCCCGCTCGTGAACAGCGGTTCGGCCTTCTCTGCCGTCGGGTCCAGGTACACCGAATGGTCGACGGTCGCCATCTGCTGCCAGAGCGTCAGGTTCGCTACCCCGGCCGGCGAGTTGAACAGCGCCTTCTTGTGGTCGGGCGAGAGGATCTGCCCGCCGCGCTGCCAGAGGCCCGGGAAGAACCGCCAGGACGTGTCGAGCGTGTCCCCGCCGGTGGGGTAGTTCACGCCGTAGATGTGCTTGGCCGGATTGGTCATCTTCTTCGCGACGGCGCGGAACTGGTCCCAGGTCCAGTTGGGGGACGGAGCGGGGACGCCGGCCGCGGCGAACAGCTTCTTGTTGTAGATCACCGACAGGTTGTCGATGAGCGCGGGGAACCCGATGACCTTGCCTCCGGGCGCCACGATCTGCTTCGACGCCGGGTAGAAGTCGTTCCAGTTGTATCCCGGCGTGTGGATGATGTTCGCCAGGTTCACGGTCTTGCCGCTCTGGGCGATGTTGGCGGCGTAGGACCCGTAGATGTACGCGACGTCGGGAGCGGTCCCGGCCGCGAGCGCCGTCGTGACCTTCGGCAGGAGATCCCCGGTGGCGGTCCCCCCGGAGCTCGCCTGCACCACGATGTGCGGATGCGAGGCGTTGAAGGAATTGACGAGCCCCTGCATCACCTTGTCTGTGGGCGGGGTCTGGGCATGCCAGAACTGGAGCGTGACCGTCCCCGTCGGGCTGCCCCCCGAGGGAGGGGCCGAGCTCGATCCCGACGATCCCCCGCATGCGGCAATCACCAGGGTCAACGCCGCGATCCCCGCCAGCGCTATTCGCTTCATATTGGTCTCCTTGCTTCGTCAGCCCTGACCGTTGCCGGTCATCCCTTGACGGCTCCGGTGATCGCCTGCACAAACCGGCGCTGGCCGAAAACGAACACGAGCAACACTGGCACCGTGGTCAAGACCGTGCTGGCCATAATTTGCGACCAGTGGGTGATGTGCTCACCCTGGAACGTAGTGAGGCCTACCTGCACGGTGAACCTGCGGCTCGACGTGATCGCGATCAGCGGCCAGAACAGATCGTTCCACGCGTAGATGAACGTGATGATGCCGAGGGCGGCCAGGGCCGGCCTCGCGAGCGGCAGCACGATCTTCCGGAAGACCTGCAGGCGGCTGCAGCCGTCGATGCGCCCCGCCTCCTCCAGCTCTCTGGGGAACGACTGGAAGAACGAGTACATGAGGTAGATGCCCAGCGCGGATGTCAGCTGCGGCACGATGAGCGCCCCGAGCGTGTTGATGAGCCCGATGTCGTGGAAGATCACGAAAGTGGGGATCACCGTCAGCTGGAACGGAATGAGGGCCGTCGCGAGCAGCAGGATCAGCATCACGGACGACCCCCGGAACTGGATGCGCGCGAACGCGTAGCCGGCCAGGCTGCACAGGACCAGCTGGGCGATGACGGCGGCGCCGGAGACGATCAGGCTGTTCAGGAACCAGTAGGGGAAGTCCGAGCTGGCCAGGACGGTCGAATACCCCCCGGTGTACAGGTGATGAGGCCATATCGACGGGGGGAGGTGGTTGATCTCGGTGTCGGTCATGAACGACGTGAGGACCATCCAGACGAACGGCAGGACCATGATGATCGACAAGGGCAGCAGGACCAGATGCCAGCGCTGCGGCAGGTGGCGCCGCCAGCCGATCCGGCGCATCCGCCGCTCGGCCTCCTCGATCCGGGCGCGATGCAGCGCCATGTCGACGCCGGGCACGGGCCGCAGGGTCTGCTCGCTGGTCACAGCGTGACCCTCCGCCTGCGGCCGTAGGCGAGCGCGGCCACGGTCACGATCAGGCTGGTGAAGAAGAGGACGTACGCGACGGCCGCGCCGTAGCCGGCCGTGAAGAAGTTGAACGCCAGCTCCCAGATGTAGTAGACGAGCGTCAGCGTCGAGTTGAGGGGCCCTCCCTTCGTCGTCGTGTAGACGAGGTCGAAGAACTGGAACACGTCGATGAGGCCCCACACCAGCAGGAAGATCGTCACCGGCCGGACGGTCGGCACGGTGACGTGCCAGAACTTGGCCCATTTGCCCGCGCCATCGATCGACGCTGCCTCGGAGACCTCCTGGGGGATGTCCTGGAGTGCCGCGAGGTAGATCACGATGTTGAAGCCGAACTGGGTCCAGAAGTACACGATCGCCAGCACGATCAGGGCCTGGGAGGGGTCCTGGAGAAAGCCCTGGCGCGGCAGCCCCACCGCCTGCAATCCGGCATTCACGATCCCGAAGTCGGGATCGAAGATGAACCCGAACAGCAGGCCCTCGGCCGCCGCCGACGCGACGAACGGCACCAGGAAGCAGGTGCGGTAGAAGCCGATGAGCTTGATCTTCCGGTTCAGCAGGATCGCCACGCCCAGCCCGGCAACGAGGCCGACCGGCAGGTACATGACGGCGAGCAGAAGCGTGTTCGTGAACGCCTGGCGGAGCAATGGATCCTTGGCCAGGGCGGCGTAGTTCGCGAACCCGATGAAGTGGCCCGCCGACAGGAGGTTCGAGTCCGTCAGCGACAGGTAGCCCGCCCAGATCATCGGGATGAAGGACAGGCCGAGCACGATGAACACGGACGGGCCCGCGAAGGTCCAGCCGGCGATATTGCTTGAGCGGCGGATACGGCGGTTGGCGTCCCGGGCGATGGTGGCTTCGTCGATGGTCGTGGCCATCAGCCCTCCACCGGCTCATATGGGTCTGCGAGCGCGGCGCGGACGGGGCTGGGACACCACCGCGGTCCGGGAGCCCTCGTCGTCGCGTCTGCTTTCGTTCTCGCTCGGATGTGCGGATATTAGAACACACTCGTGCGCTCTGCAAGGCTGCTTCTGGTCGTTCGTAGTGCTGTTGGAACGATCAGGACGGTCGATTCGCCTGGCTGCACGCCAGCCCCGGCCAGCCCTCTCACCTGGCCCGTTCGGTCTCCCTCGCCCGTGCTGATCCCAGCAGATCACAGTTATCCTCGTCGTCGCCCACCCCCGGCTCGGGATGTGACCCGTCACGTGCCCGGCGTTGCTCACCCGGATCGGCGGCAAACCCGGCGGACCTTCGCCGTGGTCGACACGGTCCGTGGCAGGCCGGCGCACCCACCGTGCTGGACGCGCACGGCGAGGCACTGCTCCGGGGTACGGCCGCCCGCCCGGCCATCGTCAAGCCGAACCTGGGCGAGCGGGAAGACCTCGCCGGGCGCAGCCTGTCCACGGCGGGCGGCCGCCCTGGTTGGCGCCTTCAACGTCATTGGCATTGATCACGCCGAGGCGGTCGAGCCGGCGCTGAGGCCGTCGGCGCGCCCGTGATCGGGCACGCCGTGACCGAGAGCGGGTGGAGGCTGTCCACCGGGCCCGCCGCGAGGGCCGTTACGACGGTGTGAGGGGCCTATCGTCATCGAGTCCCGCCACGGTGACCGCAACAAGGCTAGACACGAGAGAACGACAATTTGAGCCCCAGGTGGTGGTGTCAAGGGGCCTGCGCGCAGGGGATGGCGGCTGGATGCGCGGTCTTGCGCGAAAACGGCCGGAATGCGACACTCTCAAGCTGTGATCAAGGTTACCTTCGTCGGCGCGGGCAGCATCGAGTTCACCCGCAACGTCGTGACGGACCTGTGCAGCTACCCGGAGTTGCACGGCCGCCTGCACCTGTCGCTGTATGACATCAGCGCCGAGCGGCTGGCCCACGCCGAGCGGCTGGCCCGCCGGATCGCCGCCCAGACCGGGTGCGGCGCGGAGGTGACCGCCACCGCCGACCGGCGCGCCGCGCTGGCCGAGGCCGACTACGTGATCAACGAGGTCCAGGTGGGCGGGTACGCGGCCACCCGGGCCGACTTCGACATCCCGGCCCGGTACGGGGTGCGCCAGACGATCGGCGACACGCTGGGTATCGGCGGGATCTTCCGCGGCCTGCGGACCATCCCGGTGGTGGTGGCGCTGGCCGCGGACATGGCGGAGGTCTGCCCGGACGCCTACCTGCTCAGCTACAGCAACCCGATGGCCATGCTGCCCTGGGCGGTGTACGCCGGGACCGGGCTGCGCCGGGTGTACGGGCTGTGCCACTCGGTCCGCGACACGCAGGCCTTCCTGACCAGCCTGGTCGGTGCCGACCCGGACCGGGTGCGCTTCCTGACCGCGGGCTTCAACCACCAGGCGTTCGTGCTGCGCTTCGAGCAGGACGGCGAGTCGCTGTACCCCCGGCTGGCGCAGATCATCGAGGGCTCGCCGCAGCTGCAGCGCCGGGTCCGGGTGGAGATCTTCCGCCGGTTCGGTTACTTCCCGACCGAGTCGAGTGAGCACTCCGCCGAGTACGTGCCGTGGTTCATGCACCACGACTCGCAGATCCAGCGGTTCCAGATCTTCGTGGGCGACTACCTGGCCCGGTCCGAGGAGAACCTGCGTGAGCTCGAGTCATTGCAGCAGGACCTGGCAACCGGCGCCCCGCTCGACCTGACCCCGACCGACGAGCTGGCGTCGCTGTTCATCCACTCACTGCAGACCGGCCAGGAACGCGAGCTGCACGTGAACATCCGCAACGGCGGGCTGATCTCCAGCCTGCCCGCCGAGTGCTGCGTCGAAGTGCCCTGCCTGGTTGGTGCGGGCGGGCCCAAGCCGGTCGCCGTTGGGGAACTGCCGCCGCAGCTCGCCGCGCTGAACCGGACCTTCCTGGGCGTCGTCGAGCTGACCGTCCGGGCCGCGCTGGAGGAATCACGCGACCACGTCTACCAGGCCGCGCTGCTCGACCCGAACACGGCCGCCACCCTGACCACAGCCGAGATCGTCGCGATGTGCGACGACCTGTTCGAGGCCCACAGTGACCTGCTTCCCCGCGCCTTCACCCGCTGACCACCCCGCCACCCCCCCTCACCCGACCCCATCACTTCTTCCCCCGGCCCCATCCCCCCCACCCACCCCCATCCATGATCGTGATCAATGTGCGCCAGCTGGTGACACAGATTGCCCTGATCATGGTCCGCGGCGAACGAGGAGCCGTCATGCGCCTGGCCTCGCTTACCCGGTCCGGCCGGCTGGCCGGGATCACGGCGGTCATCCTGGCCGCATCGGTGCTGCCGCTGGCCGCGGGCCCGCCCGCCCGGGCGTCCCAGGGGGCCGTCACCGCCGTCAGCGCGGCCAGCCGGCCGGTCCCGCCGCCCAGCCACCGGGGCACGCTGCGGATCACCGGCCCGCTCCGGGACGGCGCCACGGTCACCGCCACCGGGCTGACCTGGCACCGGCCCCGGCTGCCCCGCGGCATGCACCTGCTCAGCTTCGCGGTCGCCTACACCTGGCAGAGCTGCACCCGGACCGGGCGGCACTGCGTGACCGCGGCCGATTCGACCGCGACGCCGTTCGCGGCCCGGCAGTACCGGGTCGGGCACGCCGACACCGGGCGGCGGCTGCGGGTCACCGAGACCGCCGCCGAGACGGTCGAGACCCAGCGGTCCACGTTCACGTTCAAGGTCATCCGCCGGTCGGTCAGCCGGCTGACCGCCGGGACGGTCCGGGCGTACCGGCGGCACGTGGCGCCGGCCGCGGAGTTCTACAACGGGACCCCGGAGCGCGTACACGGCCTCGGACGCCGAGTACTTCCAGGTCGAGGCGCCGCACTACAACCAGGCCGACGGCCGCCCGGCCCAGCGGTATCAGGTGGACGGTGGCCAGTGGCGGGCGCTGCCCGGCAACCGGGTGTTCTACACCGGGCACCTGCGGCCGGGCCCGCATCAGGTCGCGGTGCGCACCGTCAACCGGGCTGGCGGCACGGTGATCCGGTTCGGCTGGCATGTCGTGCCGCTGCCCGCGCCAGCCGGATGCCAGTCGTCCGCCCAGCACCAGTGCTGGTACCCGCCGCATCTGGCGGCCAGCCATCGGCCGATGCGCTGGGACTGGCAGATCGGCCGGGTCACCCCGCTGCAGCGGACGGGCCGGCACGCGGTGGACATCTACGACATCGACGGGTTCCTGACCACCCGGGCGCAGGTCCACGCGATCGAGACCCGCTGGCAGGCGAGCACCCTGGCCCATCCGAAGACCGTCTGCTACCTCGACCTGGCCTGGGAGGATTACCGCCCGGACGGCAGCCCGACACCGTGGGGCGGTTATTTCCCGGCGGCCACGCTGGGCAAGGTGTACTTCGGCTACCCGCAGGAGCGGTGGCTGGACTTCCGCCAGCTGGACGCGCTCAAGCCGATGCTCCGCGAGCGGATCAGCATGTGCGCCCGGAAGGGCTTCGACGCGGTCGAGCTCGACGACATCGACAGCTTCGACCCGCCGTCCACCACCGGGTTCCGGCTCACCCCGGGCGACGCGCAGAACTTCCTGGCCTACGCGTTCAACGAGATCCACCGCTATGGGATGGCCGGGCTGTGGAAGAACTCGCCGCTGCTGTCCTGGTGGGGGCGGCACTACGCGGACGGCGCGGTCGTCGAGGAGTGCTACGCCTACCACATGTGCTTCGCGTCGCAGCTGACGGGCAGCAAGCAGTACGGGATCACCTGCACCGGCCTGCACGGCCGCACGCCGTGCGGCTGGGATGACTTCACCGCGGACCGGACCGCCCAGCAGCCCACCGGCAAATGGGTGGGCGAGGCCGAGTACGGCGCCGATCACGTCGTCTGCAACCCGGGCCAGCCGTGCGGCAAGGGCAAGCGGACCTTTGCCGCGTTCTGCCGGGCGGTGTGGGCGCCGGCCAACGGCTTCGCCGCGGTCAAGTTCGACGTGGACCTGGACGGCCGCGTGTTCTACCCCTGCCCGCGTGGCTCGTGACTCCGGCGGGTGCGCCCCGGGCCGGGCAGCGCAGACCAGCGGAGATGGCCGGCGCGCCCGGCCCGCGTCGGCCGACGGCGGCCTCGGTCCGGACCTGGCAGCCCCCCGCTGCCAGGCTGCGTGTGCAGCTCGCGCGGCCATCTCCACCGGGCCTGCGCTAGGCCGACGCTAGGCGGGCCCGGCAAGACCGGCAATGGGGAGAATTCCCCATCGCCGGGCCCAGCCGGTAGCCCGGTCAAATCGCCAATTCCGTGCTAAGGCGGCCGTGTCACCGCAGGGCGGCCATCCCGTGCTCAAGCGCGAACAACGTCGCACCGGCCCGGGTGGACACGCCCGCCTTGGTGTACACCGACTGGATGTGGTGGTCGCAGGTCTTCGGGGAAATCCCCAGCTGGCGGGCGATCTGCTTGGTGGCCATCCCGCGGGCGAGCAGCGTCAGCACCTCGCACTCCCGCTCGGACAGCCCGCCCGGCCGGGCTACCGGCCGGGCGGGCTGTCCGGCCGCGGCCAGCACCGCGTTCACCGCGTCCGGCGCGAGCCGGCCCTGCTCGGCTTCCCGGCTTAGTTCCGCGGCCGCGAGCGCGGGCGGCCGGGCCGGCCGGTGGGACCGGGGCTCCCGCATCGCGTGGTAACAGTCGGCCGCGGCCAGCAGCCGCGCGGTCAGCGGCAGGTCGGCGGCCCGGCTGCCACGGTGGTAGCCAGACCCGTCACAGCGCTCGCCGTGCGAACCGGCCAGCCGGGCCAGCGGCCGCAGCGCATCGGCCGCGTCCAGCACCCGCTCGCTGTGGTAGGCGTGCAGCCGTACCTGCTCCCGCTCGCCCCGGCTCAGCGGGCCGGGCTTGGCCCACACCCGGAACGGCACCGTGACCCGGCCGATGTCATGCACCAGCGCGGCCCGGTACAGCAGCGTCACCTCGGCCGGGGGCAGCCCAGCCAGCAGACCGGCCTGCCGGGCCAGCCCGGCGACACCGCGCGAGTGGCCGATCGTCCACATGCTCTTCAGGTCGGCGAAGTCCGCGACCGCCGACAGGCACGCGTCCACCCGGTCCTCGCTCAGCACCGGCTGTGGACCAGGCTCATCGAGCATGACCTCGTCCCAGATCGAGGGCGCGTCCAGGCCCGCGTAGACCTGGCCGCCGAGGCCCAGGAACACCGCCACGGCCTCCGGGTCCAGGCCGGACCCAGCCCGCTCCGCCAGCAGCCCGCTGGCCAGCCCGGCCCCGCCCTGCTGCCAGGCCATGTCCGCGTCCTGGGCCACCTGCATCAGCCGCACCGCCAGCGGCAGCTGCTGGCCACGCAGCTCGCCCGGCATGCCCTTGCCGTCCCAGCGCTCATACAGATGGCGCAACGCCAGCTGAACCGGCCCGGTGAGCCCCATCCGGGCGCCCAGCAGCCGGGCCACGTCGCAATGCGCGCGGGCCCACCAGCGGAACTCCGCTACCCCGCCGATCGCGCCCCGGGCCATCATCGCCGCCCGCACCAGCGGCGCGCTCCCCTGGTGCGCGACCCGCATGACCGCCACCATCAGCCCCAGCCGGGACCCGGAGAACGCGGCCATCATCGGCGGCCGGGCGGCCAGCTCATCCCCGAAGAAGCGCGCGTCGACCTCGCTGTCCGCGGTGCAGCCCGCGGAGTGCAGGAGGCCGGTGTAGAAGACCGTCACCTGCTCGTCTTCGGTCAGGCCCATGGCCTGGGCCAGCCGCAACGCCAGCGTGGCGGTGCGCAGCCCGTGCTCCAGGGGCTGGCCCATGGCCAGGTCGGTGGACAGCGACAGGACGCCGGCCGCCTCGGCCAGCCGCAACTTGCCAGCCAGTGCAGTCCTCCCATGCTCGCAGGCCGTACCAGCCCAGCTGGCCACGCAGTGGCTACCGGTATGGCCCGCAGCATGGCGGGGGGTGGCGCAGGCCCATGATCGGCATTTCCACCGACCATAGAAGCGCCGCAGCCGGGACGATGCAAGGGGCCGGGTGCAAATAGCCAGGTGCAAGGGGCCGGCCGATGGTTACTGCCGGAAGCCGGCTGCTGATCGTGGAGATCCTGCTGTCGGCCCGGGCGGGCTAGACGGCTGGCCCTGCGCCGGGTCACGCGGTCCGCGGCCCAGCCCGACCACCCGGCGATGCACAACCCCTACCACCGGTCTCCGCACCGTCTCCACCCGGCCGGCGCACAACCCCCACCACCCCACCGGACGATGAAGACGCGGGGACTAGGCGCAGTGGTGGGGGTCGTCCATGAAGTCACGGGTCATCGCGGTCATCGCGCTCTGCGCCGGCCTGGCCGCGAGCGCGTGCACCAGCGACGCGGCCACGCCCGTGGGTACAGAGCACGGCCCCGCCCAGCGCGGCCGCCCCGGCCGCCGCGCGCCTGGGCCAGCCGACTGTGCTGGCCCGGAGCCTGAAAGTGCCGTGGGCGATCGCGTTCCTGCCCGGCGGCGACGCGCTGGTGACCGAACGCGACAGCGGCCGGCTGCTCCGGGTGACCCAGCACGGCCGGGTCAGCGTGGCCGGCACCGTGCCCGGGGTGGAACCCTACGGTGAAGGCGGGCTGCTCGGCGTCGCGGTGTCCCCGTCGTTCAGCCACGACCGGCTGGTCTACCTGTACTTCAGCACGCACAGCGACAACCGGATCGTGCGGCTGCGGTACACCGGCGGTCACCTCGGGCCCCCGCAGCCGGTCCTGACCGGCATCCCGCGCGGCGCGATCCACAACGGCGGACGGCTGGCGTTCGGCCCGGACGGGATGCTGTGGGCCACCACTGGCGAGCATGCCGAGCCCGGCCTGGCCCAGGACCGGAGTTCGCTGGGCGGCAAGATCCTGCGGATGACGCCGGAGGGCAGGCCCGCGCCGGGCAACCCGTTCGGGACGCTGGTCTGGTCCTACGGGCACCGCAACGTCCAGGGCCTGGCCTGGGACGGCGCCGGGCGGATGTATGCCAGCGAACTCGGCCAGGACCGCTTCGACGAGGTGAACCGGATCGAGAAAGGGCACAACTACGGCTGGCCGGTCATCGAGGGCGCGGGCGGCCGCGGCCGGTACACCGATCCCGAGCTGACCTGGGCGCCCAGCGAGGCGTCGCCGTCGGGGGTGGCCATCGCCGGCGGCAGCCTGTGGGTGGCCGCGCTGCGCGGGGAACGGCTGTGGCAGGTCCCGCTGGGGCCGGGTGGCCAGCTGGGCCGGCCGGTACCGCACGTGGCCGGTGACTATGGCCGGCTGCGGGAGGTGGTGCGGGCGCCGGACGGGTCATTGTGGGTCACGACCAGCAACCGGGACGGGCGCGGGATCCCCCGGCCCCGCGACGACATGATCCTCGTTTTCCCGGTCCGCTGACGGCCCGGGCCGGCCCGGCACCGGCCGTGCTGGTGGCGGGGGCCTACCCGCCGCGCATTATGTAATGCAGTAAAAACTGCAATACTTAAGGACTGCATAATAGACAGGGCCGTCTACCGAAAGGCACTAGACGCTGCGATAATGCACGGATGACCGGTCTGACCCTCGCACTGGCGAATCTGAAGCCAGGGACGGGCAAGACCACCTCGGCGGTCTGGCTGGCCCACGTTTTCGCGCAGGCGGGTAACCGCGTGCTGCTGGTGGACGCCGATCCGTCGGGCAGTGCCCTGGAGTGGTCCGACCTGGCCGCCATGTACCCACGCCTCGCGCTGAAGGAAGCGGCGTTCCCGTTCCGGATCGTGGCACTGCCCTCCCGGGAACTGCACCGGCGGGTGCCGGAGATCGCCAGCAAGGACGACGTGGTGATCATCGACGCACCGCAGCTGGAAGATCATCCCGGCATCGCCCGGTCGGCGCTGCGCTATGCCGACGAGATCCTCATCCCGTGCGCGCCCAGCCCGATCGAGATCAACCGGACCACGCCGGTGCAGGACGAGATCAGCGAGGTGGGCGCGGTCCGGGACCGGCCCGCTCGGTCGGCCGTGCTGCTGAACCGGTGCATCGGGCGGGCCAACTCCACCGCCGACGCCCGGGAAGTACTCCAGGGTCTCGGCTACGACGTGCTCGGCACGGCCGTGCCCCGGCTGGAGGTCTACGCGCAGAGCTTCGGCATACCGATCAGGCACCACGGCCGCGACGTCTGGCAGCATGTGGCCCATGATCTGGTCGAGCGCTGCCTGCCCCGGTGCACGGTGCGCTCTTTAGCGAGCTAGTGCCGCGCCCTGCTCGTGCCGCAGCAGGTCAGGGCGGCAGTAACTCACCGTGGGCTGGGCGTGGCGGGCGGAGAGCCAGCTGAGGAACGGGCCGGCCGTGCTATGTATCAGCGGCGCAGCGGCCTGCTCTGAACCAGCAGGGCTGGTGTCGCAGGGACCCAGCCGGGATCGCTCGCCACGGCTGGCCGGACCCGGCCTCAGGCGGCGAGCACACAGGTCAGCAGGAGGGGACACGACGATGGCAGCACAGGGACCACCGGCCAGGACACGCAGAACGGCCCGCTACGGCTGGGTGCCGGACCTGCCGGACGCCAGAGACCATCTGTTCGCGGCACCACAGATCGCGATCGCGGCCCTGCCGCCCAGCGCCGATCTGCGCAGCCAGTGCCCGCCCGTGTACAACCAGGGCCGGATCGGCAGCTGCACCGCGAACGCCATCGGCGGCGCTTTCGAGTTCGATCTCAAGAAGCAGGGCCTGGCCGATTTCATGCCCTCGCGCCTGTTCATCTACTACAACGAACGGTCCATGGAAGGCCATGTCGCGTATGACTCGGGCGCCCAGATCCGCGACGGGGTGAAGAGCGTAGCGACGCAGGGCGTGTGTTCCGAGGACGAGTGGCCCTACGACGACACTCCCCCGCCCACCGACGGCGGGCAGTTCCCCGCCGGGGCCCGGGATGGTGAAGAGCCCACGCCCGCGTGCTACAAGGACGCGCTCGACCACCGGCTGACCAGCTACAGCCGGGTTCTGCAGGACCTGGACCAGATGCGCGGCTGCCTGGCGGCCGGCTACCCGTTCGTCTTCGGGTTCACTGTCTACGAGAGCTTCGAGACCCAGGACATGGCGCACAGTGGTGTGCTGCAGATGCCGCAGCCCGATGAGCAGGTGCTCGGCGGTCACGCCGTGCTGGCTGCGGGGTACGACGACGCCTCGCAGCGGTTCATCGTCCGCAATTCGTGGGGGACGGACTGGGGCCAGGCCGGCTGACTTCACGATGCCGTACGCCTACCTGACCACGCGTGGCCTGGCGTCCGACTTCTGGACGATGCGCATCGTCACCTGAGCTATGCCGCCCGGCGGGCGCACCGCGCCCGCCGGGCGCAGGCCAGCCACCCCACTGCCCGGCCACGGCGGGCTGGGCAACCTGGTGCGGTCGGTGCGCCGGAACTTCGGCGAGACGGCCGTTCTTCCGGACCGCCGCGGGCCATCTTCGCCACCACCGTGCTGGCCGCCGCCGCGCTGATCATCTTGCTGGTGCTGCTCAGCTGAGCTGCTCCCGATTATCGCGGCGGTCCGCCAGCTGGCACCGTCCCGCCCGCGACGTTGCTGCGCAGCCGGTCGAGCACCCGCGCGAACTCGGCCAGTTCCTCCTCGGCGAACCCGGCCCGCAGCCGGTCGTTGAAGGCGAACGCCGCCTGGCGCATCCGGAAGAAGGCCTCCTCACCCGCGGGGGTCAGCTCGACCAGGTGCACCCGGCGGTTGGCCGGGTCCCGCCGCCGGGTGATCAGGCCGCTGGCGTCCATCGCGTTGAGGTGGTGGGTGAGCGTCGCCTCCTTGATACCGACCGCCTCGGCGAGTTCCCGCTGGCTGGCCAGCGGGCGCGTCTTAAGGGAGATCAGCACCAGCCAGACCGGCTGGGAGCCGCCCGCCGCGGCCAGGGCCTCGTCGAAGGCCCGGGTGATCTCCCGGGCGGTACGGGCCAGGTGCCGGCCGAGCGGCGGGCTGACTGGCGGGCCCGGCGGCGGCTGCGCCGCGGTGTCCGGTGATCCCGCCCGCCGCGGCCGCGCTGTGGCGGGACGTCCATCTGCCGCGGGCATGCGGTGAGCATACCATCTCCGTTTGACTTCTAACCCTTTGACATCAAAGAGTTTCGTATCTATGGTTCAACCCAGGACGCCGGGAGGAGAGAACCATGGAACTGACGATCGTCAACCCGCATGCCAAGTACGCACACGTGCGGCTGATCGAGCCACCGGCCACCGGGTATCTGCTTCTCGCCGCGGTGGCCGAGCCGGCGGCTGGCCGCACCCCGTTCCCACGGCGCGGGCCACGAAAGGCCGCGCTGCTGGCCGAGATGAAGGCGCTATCGGCCAGCCTCGAACAGCTGGACACGGTCAGCAAGGCGACCGTGTACCGGGCCGCCCTGCTCCCGCCGCCGAACCGCGACGCCCTGCGGATGGGCAGCCGCCCGGCGCGTTATGACGTGGTGGCCCTGGTCGAAACCAGCAGCGTCGCGGCAGTGGACGACGTGGCCGCCGGGCCGGAGTTCGGCAAACTGGCGGAGACGGTCACCTCAGCCGCGCGCGAGGTGTACCTGCTGCGCGCCCGCTGCCTGCGCCGGGTTGCGGACGTGGACAAGACGCGGCCCGGGCTGTTCCTGTTCAACTTCTTCGTGGCCGAGGACCCGGCGGTAGCGCTGGATCTGTGGGACCACCTCGCCGCCTGGTACGCGGCCGAGACCGGCCTGGACAACTCCACGCTGCTCGGCCCGGTGGACAAGAGCGACTACGTGTTCGTCAACCACGCGCGCTGGGACATCAGCCTGCCCCGCTTCGCGGTCAGGCAGCTCAGCAAGCCGTCCTTCTACCGCTACGTGCTGGCCAACCTGCACGCCAACCGCACCGCCGCCATGCCGATCCTCTACCACCTGGCCTGACCGGCCCGGGACCAGCTACCTGAAGGAGCCACCATGAACACGCCTGACGCGCCCGGCCCCGCCAGCGGCCGGCCATTGGACGGGCGGGTCGCCCTCGTCGCCGGGGCCAGCAAGGGCATCGGCGCGGCCACCGCCGAGGCGTTCGCCGACGCCGGGGCGGCCGTCGTGCTGGCCGCGCGGGACGCCGCCGCCCTGGAAAAAGTCGCGGAGCAGATCCGCGACCGCGGCGGGCGGGCGACCGCGGTCCGCACCGACGTGTCGGACGCCGGTTCCGTGCGCCACCTGGTCGAGGCCACGCTGGACAGGTACGGCCGGCTCGACGCCGCGTTCAACAACGCGACCGACGGCCCGCTGCCCGCGCCGCTGGCCGAGATCGACCCGGCGGAGTTCGACCGGGGGATCGCCACCAACGTCCGGGGTACGTTCCTCGGGATGAAGTACCAGATCGGCGCCATGCTGCGGACGGGTGGGGGGACGATCGTGAACATGGCCTCGCTGGCCGGGATCACCGGCGTGGCCAACCTGGCCGCCTACGTCGCGGGCAAGGCCGGGATCATCGGCCTGACCAAGGTGGCCGCGCTCGACTACGCCGACCAGGGCATCCGGGTCAACGTGGTGGCGCCCGGCACCATCCTCACCCACCACCTCGAGGCCGCGGGCGCCGAGGCCCAGCGGCTGGCCGCCATGGCCGCGCCGATGCGCCGGATCGGTTCCGCGGCCGAGGTCGCCCGGGTCGTCCTGTGGCTGTCCTCGCCGGAGTCCTCGTACGTCACCGGGACGGTCATCCCGGTCGACGGCGGCCAGTCGGCCGGGGTCAAGCCACCCCAGATGTACCGCCAGGGCCAGCCCATGACAGCACCACAGGGAGATGACACGCGATGAGCATCGAGCTGAACCACACCATCGTCGGCGCGACGGACAAGCATGCCTCGGCACGGTTCCTGGCCGACATCCTCGGCCGGGCCATCGGCGCGGACACCGGGCCGTTCACCCCCGTGCAGCTGGACAACGGGGTCACCCTCGACTACATGAACCGCGGTCATGTGACGCCGCAGCACTACGCGTTCCTGGTCAGCGACGCCGACTTCGACGCGGCGTTCGGCCGGATCCGCGCGGCCGGGCTGGCCTACTTCGCCGACCCGGACTACCAGCAGCCCGGCGAGATCAACACCCGCTGGGGCGGCCGGGGCGTCTACTTCCGCGACCCCAACGGGCACAGCATGGAGCTGCTCACCCGCGCGCCCTAACCCAGGGCTGCTCACCCGCGCCGACGGCCGGATGCGGTCGCGGGCCCGCTGCGGCGCGCCGTGTTCAGCGACTGACGGCCTGACCTCGCACAGTGCCCGCAGGCCGCCGGCCGGGACTGGCTCAGCCAGACGTCAGGAAGTGGGTGGCGAACGCGGCCCGGACCGGGGAATCATCGGGCAGATGAGCGCCTGTCATGCCCTGCGCGGCCTGGCTCCCGCCACCCGGCCGGATTCCCGGGCTTGACCACCGTCAGCCTGGTCACCGGCGGGAACCGGGGCATCGGCCGGGAAGTCTGCCGCCAGCTGGCCGCACGTGGCCAGACCGTGCTGCTGACCGCGCGCTCGGCCAGCGCAGCCGAAACCGCGGCCCGGGAGACCGGCGCTGAGCCGCTGCGGCTGGACGTGACCGACCCGGGCAGCATCGCCGAGGCGGCCCGGTACGTGGGCGGCCGGTACGGGAAGCTGGATGTCCTGGTCAACAACGCGGCCATCAGCTACGACACGTGGCAGCGGGCGGCCAGCGCCGACCTGGCCGTGGTACGCGAAGCCATGGAGACGAACCTGTACGGGCCATGGCTGCTGGCCGAGGAGTTCCTGCCCCTGCTGCGGGCCAGTGACCATCCCCGGATCGTCAACGTGTCCAGTGAGGCTGGGTCGCTGGCCAGCATGGGCGGCGGCACGCCCGCGTACACGGTGTCGAAGGCCGGGCTCAACGCGCTCACCCGGATGCTCGCCGACGACCTGCGCGGTGACCGGATCCTGGTCAACTCGGTCTGCCCGGGCTGGGTGGCCACCGACATGGGCGGCCCTGGAGGCCGGCCCGTCACCGACGGCGCAGCCAGCGTGGTGTGGGCCGCGACGCTGCCCGATACCGGCCCGACCGGCGGGTTCTTCCGCGACGGCCAGCCACTGCCCTGGTAAGACCGGCCATCCTCAGGGCGGCCACCCCGGCCCGGCCCGGCCGGCCGGGGCCGGGCATGATGGGCAGTATCGCCGATGGCAGCGCTGCCTGCGGCGGGCGGCTCACACCTGGAGCCCGTGCCCGCCTCCATCCCGGCTGCACATGGCCTTGGCCGCGCTTTCACCCGGCTGCCCTGTACTGAAGTCACGTCAAGCGAACAGGGGGAAACATGACCACGCAGCTCAACCCGTATCTCAGCTTCCGCGACAACGCCAAGCAGGCGATGGACTTCTACCACTCGGTGTTCGGCGGGGAACTGACCACGAGCACGTTCGCTGAGTTCCAGGCCAGCGACGACCCGGCCGAGAAGGACAAGATCATGCACTCGATGCTCACCACCAGCGGTGGCCTCGCGCTGATGGCGTCCGACACGCCCAACCGGATGGATTACACCCCCGGCAACAACTTCTCGATCTCGCTCAGCGGCGACAAGGCGGACGAGGATGAGCTGCGAGGTTACTGGGACAAGCTCTCGGCCGGCGGCACCGAGACCATGCCGCTGGGTCCCGCTCCGTGGGGCGACGTCTTCGGCATGTGCACCGACAGGTTCGGCATCAACTGGCTGGTCAACATCGCCGGGGGCTGAGCGGGAGAGGCAGGCGCCCGCGTAGTAACTACCGAGTCACATCGCTTCTCGCGACCATCATCGTGATGGGCCAGTCAACATCGGACCAGCGGCGCCGAATCGATCCCAGGGCGCACGGCGCACGGCGCAGTCGCCCGGCGGGCCGGAGGGTCCTGGTCAGCTGCCCGGCTGGTCAGTGGTCAGGCGGGTGGCAGCCTCGCGGACGCGTTGCGTTAGGTAATAAACGAATGCAGCGCGGTGGCTGGTCAGGTGCGGCCCGCGGCCCAGCCGGCCGCCGCTGGGTGAACCCAGCGGCGCCTGGTCAGGAGCCGGTGGTGTCCGGAAACCGGCCGGCGGCCAGGCCTGGACGGCCTGATCGTTGCCGTCTACCGTTGGGCTGCGGTTGATGAATCCACCAGGGCCAGGTGCCGGCCTGGCTCACGTCCAGACCCCCCGGACGTGAGCTGAGCGGCAGTGGCGGCAGAGCCTGGACCGGCTCATACCTGGACCACGGTGGGTTCCCGCCCGGTGAGCCTGCCCTGGGGGCGGCACCCGCCGGGCGGAAGCGGCCCGCGCCGTGCCGCCTCGCGTGTCCCCCCCACGCTGACGCGGGCCGCTCAGCCGTCCAGCGAAACGTCAACCTGCTGGCAGCTCCGGGACCCCCCACCCAGCATTGCCGGGGCTGCCAGCAGGTACCAGTTACTCTGCGCCACACCCGGGCTGTTGTGGTATCAGCAATTTTGCTTACCCTGGTGCGGTGCCAGGAGCAGGATCATGACGCTCGACAGCCGGTTGCTGCACCGGCTCAGCACCGGGCTGGCCGAGTTGTACCTGCCCGGCGGCGGTGATTTCCCCACCCGGGTGATCAGCCTGGTATCCAGCCTGATTGCCGCCGAGTCGTGCTCGTACAACCACCTGGTCGGCCCGGTCGCCGTCGCCTGGGAGATCGACCCGGCTGACGTGCTCGACTTCCCGGACGCCGGGCAGCTGTTCCAGCAGCACCTGCCCGAGCACCCGCTGCTGCACCATTACCAGACGACCGGCGACCTCGCGGCCCGGCGCATCTCCGATGTGGCCAGCGACCGGCAGTTCCGCTCGACCGGCCTGTACGCCGATTTCTACCGGCCGGCCCGGGTCGACTACCAGCTGGTCGTGAGCGTGCCCGCCCCGCAGCACGGGATGATCAGCGTCGCGCTGAACCGGCACCGGCGGGACTTTTCCGACCAGCAGCGCGAACTGCTCGACCTGCTGAGCCCGCACCTCAGGCAGGCCGCGGCTATCGCCGCCCTGCTGAACCAGCCCGTGCCCGGCACACCGCGCGACGCTGACGGCAAGCCGCTGCTGACCCCACGCCAGACCCGCATCCTGCAGCTTGTTGCCGCCGGGAGTTCCGACCGTGACGTGGCCCGGGCACTGGGAGTCAGCATCCGCACCGTCCAGACCCATCTGCAGCACATCTACCGCACCCTGGGCGTCAGGTCGCGTACCGAAGCCCTCGCCCACGTCCGGGCGCTGTCTGTGACCGGCGCGGCCAGCGCCCTCACCGGAATGACCTCCAGTTAGGGATGGAAGCGGGCGCAGCTGGGCCAGTGGTACCCAACGAGACGCGGAGCGCCCTGGCGGCCGACGGGTACGTCGTCGTGCCGACCGGGCTGCCCGCCCCGCTCCTCGAAGCCGTCGTGGCTGACATCTGGCGTCATACCGGCGCCCGGCCCGGTGACCCCGCCACGTGGTACCAGCCGGACATCATCCGGCCCCGGACGGGCATGGTCGAGATGTACCACTACCAGTCGATGTGGGATGTCCGGCAGCATCCGGCGGTCTACGGCATCTTCCGCCGGCTGCACGGCACGGACGAGCTGTGGGTGTCCATCGACCGGGTCGCGTTCAAGCCGCCGGTCCGCCCTGACCAGCCTGACTATGACCAGCCTGGCTTCATCCACTGGGACACCGACATGAACCGGTACCCGCACATCCCGTTCGGGCTGCAGGGGGTGCTGGCTCTGCAGGATACGTCCGCCGACATGGGCGGTTTCCAGTGCGTTCCCGCCATCTACCGGGACCAGCAGCGCTTCCTGGACGAGCAATCCAGGGCCGGCCCGGTGCCCCGGGCCCCCGGCATCGGCGGCCATCCGATCGTCAGGGTTCCCCTGGCCGCCGGCGACCTGGTCATCTGGCAGACGACGCTGCTGCACGGAAACGGCAGGAACTCCGCCCACCGCCCGCGGCTGGCCCAGTACCTCGCGATGAACCCGCCGCCCCCGGCCGGGGAGCCGCGCGAGACGCTGCGGCGGGCACGCATCAGCTCCTGGTCGGCCTGTGCCGCCCCGGACGGCGATGCCTTCCCCGGTGACCCGCGCCGCATCGAGGAGCGGCGGGCTCAGCCCGCGTCGCTCAGCCCGCTGGGCCGGCGCCTGCTGGGACTCGACCCGCCCTAGGGTGCCAGCCGGCCGGGGGCCGCCCCGGCTAGCGGCATCCGGAGTAGGGAACCTGGCCCAGGTCGGGGAAGCCCGGCAGGCGGATCGCCGCCGACCGGCCCTGCTGGTCATAGTCCAGCGTGAACTGGACCGGCAGTGGCTGCGGGCACCTGGTGAGCACCTGGAAGGTGACGGCGAACCAGGCGCTGGCCCCGGGCCCGAGGGTAGGGGGCAGCGTCCTGCCCGGCAGCTCGCCAGCGGCCGGCAGCTGACCGCACGGTCCCCAGGCCTGCGCGGTCACCCGGAGGCCGCCCATCGGCAGCACGACCCGCACCCGGCGGAGCCTGACCGACCCCGCCGACAGGTTCGTGATCTGCAGGCCCACTTGCAGCTTGTGGCCGTTCTGCGCGGAGCACTCCGGGCCGGACTGGCTGAGCGGGAAGCCGCCCGCGGCGAACGGCTCGGCAGGCGCGGCGGGCGTGGCGGTATGCGACGGCGGGGGCGGCGCGGCCGGTTTCCCGGTGTGCCGGGCACCGGCCGCGTAACCGATGGCCAGGCCGGCCAGCAGCCCCGCCACCCCCAGGACGGTGGCCGCGGCTGGCCGCCGCCACCGGGGGGCCCGCCTTCGCTCGCGGCCCAGTTCCAGGACATCATCACCGTCCGGAACGGTCATCCAGATAACCTTTTCATCCGCTGATCCCCGCTCAGCGTACGTGGGCAGTCATGGGCGGACGTAAACGGTCACTGAATACTGGTCCGCAGGCCAGTAACAGCAAAGCGTCACGCCACAGGAGGGACGCCACCATGACCGACGCCATCCGCACCATGCGTGCCATGTGCGCATCCAGCTCTGACCCGGCCAGCCTGACCAGCGAGAACGTCCCCGTCCCGGATCCAGGGCCGGGTGAGCTGCTGGTGCAGGTCCGCGGCACCGCCATCACCGCCGGCGAGCTGGCCTGGCCGGAAAGCTGGCCCGCCATCCCCGGCCACGATCTGTCCGGCGTGGTAGCGGCGACCGGTGCCGGGACCGGCGGCTGGCGATCCGGCGACGAGGTCTACGGCCTGGTCGGTTTCGACCGCCCCGGCGCGGCGGCCGAGTTCGTCACCGTCCCCGCCGCCGATCTTGCTGCCAAGCCCGCTTCCGTGGATCACCTCCAGGCGGCCGCCGTTCCGCTCGGCGCGCTGACCGCCTGGCAGGCCCTCCACGAGCACACCCAGCTGGCCGCCGGGCAGCATGTCCTGGTGCTCGGCGGGGCCGGCGGCGTCGGCGCGTATGCGGTCCAGCTCGCGGCGGTGGCGGGCGCCCGGGTGACCGCCACGGCGTCCGCGCGGGACCTGGCCTTCGTCACCGGGCTCGGCGCCCGCGATGTCCTGGATTACTCCGGCCGGTTCGAAGACCACGTCCGCGACGTGGACATCGTGATCGACCCGGTGGGCGGCACCACCACCGCCCGCTCCTGGCCGGTCCTGCGCAGCGGCGGGACCCTGGTCTCCATCGCCGAGGAGCCAGACCCCGGCCAGGGCGGCCGTGACGACGTCCGCGGCGTGTACTTCGTGGTCCGGCCAGACGGTGTCCAGCTGCGCGAACTGGCCACCCTGGTCGACCGGCAGCAGCTGCGCCCGGCCGTCTCGGCGGTCTTCGAACTGGCCGCGCTGCCAGCGGCCTTCCAGGCTCAGCGGGCCCCGCGGCCCCCGGGCAAGGTGGTCATCAGTGTCCGCCGCGACCACGATGACCACACGTAAACGGCAGCGGCCGCAACGCCACGCCTGGCGGGGCCGTGCCGGGCGCTTACCGCAGTCACGCCAGTCCTCGTGGACGGGGGGCCGGGAGGATCGCTGCGGCGGCGCTGACCGTAGGGAAGACCGGAAGGTGCTGGTAGAGCCCGGTCAGCTGGAGTACCCGGCGGGTCTGTGCCGAGGCCGCGGCCAGGTGCAGGAAACCGCCGAGCAGCCGGGCGCGGCGGCCGGCACCCACCAGTACGGCGAGCCCGCTGGAGTCACAGTAGGTCACCCTGGACAGGTCGATGATCAGCCGGCTGGAGCCGGGCCGGAGCAGGCTCAGGAGCTGCTCGCGCAGGGCCGGGGCGGTGGCAATGTCGAGTTCACCGGCCAGCTCAGCGATGACGATGCCGTTCCCGGCCCGGGCCGACACGTCAAGGCTGGGAGCGACTGCGGTTCCGGAGTTCTCCACGCTCATGCCGGCGATGGTACCATGGTTTCTAGAAATAAATTGCTAGTATCAGCATGCGAATGCTGAGTGGTGGCTGGCCCTGAATGCGCGCCGCCGCCCCACCATGCACTAGGCTGCTTCACACAGCACATTGTGCAGGCGCGGCCATCAGGGCGTGCGCCGGTCGTACGTCGCTCGGTGAGCGAGCTGGTTTTCCACGGATGAGATGTGGCGGCCCAGGCAAAGCGGCCACCTGAATCCGGAAGCGACACCCACGACACCCATGACAGCCCTGCCCATCGAAAACCCGCATGCCCGCCAGCGCCGCCGCCGGGCGAAACGCGCTCCCTCCGCCCCGGGCCGCGCACCCTCCGCCCCCGGCCGTGCACCGTCCGGGCCGGCCCAGCGCGGCCGCGTCCCCGGGCCCTCCCTGGCCGCCCACCGGCCTGACCTGGCCGCGCTGAACATGACCTTCGCGGAGCTGGGTGTCCCCGGGCCACTGGTGGCCGCGCTGGCCAGCGGCGGCATTACCGCCCCGTTCCCGATCCAGGCCGCCGCGCTGCCGGATGCCCTGGCCGGGACGGACATCCTGGGCCGGGGCCGGACTGGTTCCGGCAAGACACTTGGGTTCTCGATCCCGCTCGCGGCCCGGCTAGCCGGGGGTCACACCAGCGCCGGCCGCCCCCGCGGCCTGGTCCTGGTGCCCACGCGGGAGCTGGCCAGCCAGGTCCACGCGGTGCTCCTGCCGCTGGCCCGGGCCATGGGCCTGACGGTCGCCACCATCTTCGGCGGCACCGGGCAGAACGCCCAGGTAAAGGCGCTGCATCAGCGGGTGGACATTATCGTGGCCTGCCCGGGGCGGCTGGCGGATCTCATCGAGCAGGGGCACTGCCACCTGGGCGATGTGGAGATCAGCGTGCTGGATGAGGCCGACCACATGGCCGACCTCGGCTTTCTGCCGGCAGTGCGGCGGCTGATGGAGGCCACCCCGCCGGATGGCCAGCGGATGCTGTTCTCCGCCACCCTGGACAACGCCGTGGACGTGCTGGTGCGGCGATTCCTCAGTGACCCGGCGGTGCATTCGGTGGACCCGGTCACCGCCCCGCCCGGGGCCATGGTGCACCACCTGCTCACGGTCACGCCGGGAGACCGGCTGGGTGTGGTCGCCGCACTGGCCGGGGGCAGCAACCGGTCGCTCGTCTTCACCCGCACCAAGCACGGGGCACGGAAGCTCACCTCCCAGCTGGCCAGGGCGGGCGTGTCAGTGGTCGAGTTGCACGGCAACCTCGGGCAAGGCGCCCGGCAGCGGAACCTGGCCTCGTTCGCCTCGGGCGAGGCCCGGGTCCTGGTGGCCACGGACATCGCCGCCCGCGGCATCCACGTGGATGGCATCGACCTGGTTATCCACGCGGACCCGCCTGCCGAGCACAAGGCCTATCTGCACCGGTCCGGCCGGACCGCCCGGGCCGGTGCGGACGGTGTAGTGATCACCGTGCAGAGCCCGGCCCAGTCGGGTGACGTGCGGGTGCTGATGCGCCGGGCCGGTGTGAACCCGCTGGCGGCCAGCGTCAGCCCCGGCTCGGCGCTGCTGCGTTCCATCGCCGGCCGCCGGCCCCCGGGCCGAACGGCCGCTGCATTCCGTCACCGGGACGGCGCTGGCCACCAGCCCGGGCACCGGCCGCGGCGCGGTGGCCATGTCCGCCGGCTACCGGGGGCGCCGCAAGAGGTAAGTCACGGCCCGCCGCGCTGCCCTGGCCGGATGCCAGGAAAACAGGCGTGGGAATATACCGGCCACGGCATGACGTTTCACATACGAAGTTGTTGTCGACGTTTGCGATCGTGAAGGCGCCCGCATTTCTCGACAGTGGGCGTCCGTTGCCGTCTGGCTGTGCATTTCTACCTCCAGCGGCGGGCACCAGCAGCTGATCCGCTCGACTGCGCGGATCTTGGGCTCGTCTTAGAAGGAGACAGCAAATGGCACAGGGAACCGTGAAATGGTTCAACCCCGATAAGGGTTTCGGCTTCATCAGCCCGGACGATGGCAGCGCCGACGTCTTCGTGCACCACTCGGCGATCGACATGGGCGGGTACCGGACTCTGGACGAGAACCAGAAGGTGGAGTTCACCACCCGCCAGGGCCCGCGTGGCCTGCAGGCGGAACAGGTCCACGCGATCTGATCTGGTGAAGGTGGCGGGCCCGCGCGGGAATGCGCGGGCCCCGTACGCTGACCATGGCCCGCCCCCCGGGGCGGGCCATGGCCTTCCAGGGGCCGACCGCAGGCCGCGAACCGCTCGCCACAGGAGGATCAGGTTGACCGCTGACGCGGCACACCCACTAGCCGAATACCCCCCGGTGGCTGGCCGGGACACGCTCGTCACCGGCCCAGGCAGTGACTATGCCCAGCTGTCCCGCCGCGTGCGGGCGGCCGGGCTGCTACGCCGGCGCCGCGGGTATTACAGCGTCAAGATCGGTGTGAACCTGGTCCTGCTGGCCGCCGGGTGGGGCGTGTTTTTCCTGCTCGGGCGGTCCTGGTGGCAACTGCTGGTGGCGGTCTTCCTGGCCGTGATGTTCACCCAGACCGGATTCATCGGCCATGACGCTGGGCACCGGCAGATCTCGGGTTCCAAGCGTGCCAGCGACCTGATCGGCCGGCTCCACGGCAACCTGCTGATCGGGCTCAACTACGGGTGGTGGACCACCAAGCACAACCGGCACCACGCCCACCCCAACCAGGCGGGCCGGGATCCTGACATCGGCGGCCGGGCGATCGCCTTCACCCCGGCGCAGGCACAGGCCCGGCACGGGATCGGCAGCTGGCTGGCCACCCACCAGGCATGGCTGTTTTTCCCCATGCTGCTGCTGGAGGGTTTCCACCTGCATACCGCGGGGGTCCGGGCCCTGATGGGCCGCCGCGGCACGCGGGCCAAGCTGGCCGAGGGGACCCTGCTCGGCGTGCACATGGCTGGCTATCTGGCCGCCGTGTTCCTGGTGCTGTCCCCCGTGCAGGCGGTGGCCTTCATCCTCATCCACCAGGGCCTGTTCGGGATTTACCTAGGCTGCTCGTTCGCCCCCAACCACAAGGGCATGCCCGTGGTAGGCGAGGATGAGAAGCTCGATTTTCTCCGCCGCCAGGTCATCACCGCGCGCAACATCCGCGGCGGGTGGTTCACCGACTTCGCTTTCGGCGGCCTGAATTACCAGATCGAGCATCACCTGTTCCCCTCCATGCCACGGCCTAGCCTGCGCTACGCCCAGGAGCCGGTGCGCGCGTTCTGCGAGCAGCACGGCATCGCCTACCGGGAGACCGGCTTCTTCGCCTCCTACGGCCAGGTGCTGCGGCACCTGCACACCGTCGGCGGCCCGCTGCGGCCCGAGCTCGAGTACTGAGCCGCGCCCGGGGCGGCAGGCCAGGATGGCCCGGCCGCCCCGCACCGGGCCCGGCGCGCCACGGCCCGGCCATGGCGGCGCAGATGTGCCACTGTGGAAACTGCTGCCCCGGATGAGCTGGAAGGATGAGCTGGACAGATGAGCTGGAGGTGGGCCCATGAGCGCGCCCGACGTGTGGGTGGTCAAGGACGACGGCACTGACATCGTCCGGGCCGAGACGATCGCGGCCGTTACCCGTGACTACAACGGCAACGTCACCGCCCGGCTGGCCGGCGGCGAGGGATCGGCTGTGACCCTGGTGGCGGTCGCCCCTCATGAGGGCAAGCACACGCCCGACGACTTCCACCGCCAGCTCATCCGGGTCATGTCCCAGCTGTCCGACGCTGCGGGCGCCGCGGTGATCTACCCGGCGTGGGATGAGCAGGAGGGCTGGCACTGGGTCACCGGTGCACTGTGAGGGGACGACCGTGCGGTATCGCTCCTCCCATCGGCGGGACTGGGAGCGCATACTGGTTGTGATGAGAAACCAGCCTGCGCCATGACCCGGCGCCCCGTGCCAGGAAGCCCGTTCAGCAAGCCCGCGGCCGCGCCCGAGCCGGTTAAGCAGTTCGCGGTCCAGGATCTCGTGACGCACGACCGGTATGGCCTTGGCCGCGTGATCGCCAGTGAAGCAGACACGGTGCTCGTGGATTTCGGCACAGTCACGTACCGGATCAGCGCGCCCTACGCCAAGCTGACCAGGCTCTGACTGAACGTCCGTCTAGCCCACCGGCTGCCCCTCAGCCACTGCTCAGCCGAGCCGCCGCTGACCTGGCGGACGTTCTGGCCGGGCACCGCGGTGTGTAGTGTGAAGTCAGGCCGTGGGCATTCCGAACGCTGGCAGTCACGCTGGCGCCGTCCGCTGGCCAGGTAACCCGGCGCAGCCTGTGCCCGGGGTTGGGATGGCCGAGGTGTTCGGCTTCAAAATCATCCGTCAGTACGAGCAAGGCATCGTTTTCCGGTTTGGGCGGGCTCAGTCCGGCATCCGCCAGCCGGGCCTGATCTGGGTCAACCCGTTCACCAGCCGGCTGGTCAAGGTCAACATGCAGATCGCGGTGGTGAGTGTGCCCGCGCAGGAGACCATCACCCGCGACAACGTCACCCTGAAGGTGGACGCGGTCGTCTACTACCGGGTCGTGGATCCGCTCAAGGCGATCATCAACGTGCAGAACTACCACCTCGCGGTCTCCCAGGTCGCCCAGACCTCGCTGCGGGCGGTTACCGGGCGCAGCAACATGGACCAGCTGCTGTCCGAGCGGGAGCATGTCAACGCCGAGCTCAAGGACGTGATCGACGCCCCCACCGAGGGACCCTGGGGCATCCGGGTGGAGCGCGTCGAGGTCAAGGACATCTCCTTGCCCGAATCGATGAAGCGCTCCATGTCCCGGCAGGCAGAAGCCGAGCGCGAGCGCCGCGCCCGGATCATCGCCGCGGACGGCGAGTACCAGGCGTCCAAGAAGCTGGCCCAGGCCGCCACGGTCATGGCCGCCGACCCCGCCGCCCTGCAGCTGCGGCTGCTGCAGACCGTCGTCGAGGTCGCCGCCGAGAAGAACAGCACCCTGGTCATGCCCTTCCCGGTGGAACTGCTGCGTTTCTTCGACCGCACCTCCCTGCCCGCCAGCCTGGCCCCGCCGCGCGCCGAGGCTGAGGAGTCCACCGCCCTCCCGCCCCCGCCCGCCGAGGCTGAGGAGTCCACCGCCCTCCCGCCCCCGCCCGCAGCCCTGCCGGCCAGCCAGCCGGCTAGCACGGCCGCGGTCACCCCCCTGAATGGCTCCCCAGCCGCCGATTCCACCAGCTGACGCCGGCCCGCCCGGGCATTCCGGCCACGACCTGGCCTAGCCCGGCGGCTCGGACCTGTCCTTCGGGCAGCCGTCGATGTTCACCGCGTTCGGCCTGCCCGCCCGCCGGTGACAGCGGCGGGCGTGTCGTCCGCGGGCCGCCGGAAGGTCCTGATGATGGCGTCCGCGGCCGGCACCCGGCGCCCGGACCGGGGCGATCCGCTCGGCCCAGCTGAACCAGTACCACACATCGCCAGCCGGGCCGCTGGGTACGGCGATAACGTCACCGCACTGTGCGGGCTGGCGCGGGTCCTGGACGCACAGGCCCGGCAGCCGCCCGGGCGCCGTGCTGAGGTAGGCGGTCCAGCCGCGGCAGCGCAGTTGCGCCGCCAGCGCGTCCAGGAACGCGATCCCGTCATCCACCTGGCCGCCGTCGCCGTGGCCGGCCGGGGCGCTCATCCCGGCACCAGGGCGCCCGGCTGGCCGGCGTATTCCGCCCCGGGGACCAGGCTGATCTCGTACTCCAGGGTGCTGGACTCACGGCCGACCAGGCTGGCGCACACGTTCCGCAGCAGTCCGGCCATGGCCACGTTGTCCGCCGCGACCAGCGCGGTGAAGCGGTGGATGCCTTCCTGGCGGGCCCGGTCCGACAGCCGGGCCAGCAGTTCGGCGCCCAGCCCCCGGCCCTGCCAGTCATCGACGATGGTGACGGCGAGGTCGGCGGCGTGCGGGTCCGTGGCGTCCCGGATGAAGCGGGCGATGCCCACCCCGCGCCCGTCGCGGTCATCCACCGCGCCCAGCGCCTCATGGTCGTGGTGGTCCAGGTCGGTGAGGTAGCGCAGCTCCGCCGGGGACAGTTCCGTCTTGGCCGTCAGGAACCGCATCCAGCGCGATCTGACGCTGAGCCGGTCGAAGCCGTCCGCCAGCAGCGGCGCGTCGGTACGGCGGACCGGCCGGATCAGCACCTGTGACCCGTCGCGCAGCGTGACCCGGTCACCCGCTGACGCAGATCGCGGCGGGAGACCGGGCAGGCGGTCCCACCCCGGACGCGGCCAGGCCGGACGCGGCCAGGCCGGACGCCACCGGCGCGCGGTCCAGGCGAGCCGTGGCCAGCGGGCCACGGCCGCGCCGGCCCCCGGTCGGCGCGGCCGCGCCTGCCTGGCCCGCCGGGCGGCCTCCGCCTCGGCCAGCAGGGTGTGCTGGCGCTCCCGGGCCAGCGCGGCGTGGATGTGGTGGCTGATCATTTTGAAATTGCTCCCTCGAAGGTGGCCGGCTAGCGACCACTCCGGTGCGGTCCAGCCGCATCACGCGGGGTGGCTACTGGACCTCGACCGATAGTTCGTAGATTTCCCTGGTGGGGTGCCCGGCCTTGGCATGGACCCGGCGCACCGCCTCTTTCGACGGCCCGGAGGACAGGCAGAACACCGTGCCTGACTCGGGGTCGAGCCACGCGTGCTCGAAGTGCACGCCCTCAGCCGCCTCGGCCGCCTGATCGCACAGGTGGGCCTCGCGCAGCTGAGGCTCGGTTACACCGATGAACCCGTGATGGATGTCCATGAACTTCGCCATGTCACGCTCCTCACCGTCAGCAGAAGGGGATGACTTCAGCCTCGTCCGGCGGCGCCTGCGATTCATCGGTCAGTTGCCCTAATCGGGGCTTACCGGGTACTTACTTACTTCGGGGGGAGGTGGCGCGGTGCCGGCTCGGGGCGTGATCCAGTCACCGGTTCTGGTCGGCCGGGACGCCTTCCTCGCCCTGACCGAGAGCTGGCTGGCCGACGCTGCGGCGGGTGCTGGCCGGGTGCTGTTCGTCGCGGGTGAAGCGGGCATCGGCAAGACACGCCTGCTCGGCTCGATCGCCCGGCACGCCCAGTCCAGCGGCTTCACCGTCGCCCGCGCGGCGGCATTTCCCGGTGACGTGCAGTCGCTCGCGGGCCTGCTGCTCGACCTGGCCAGTGATCTGTCGTCCGCGCCCGCGCCGGCCCTGGCCGTCCTGGGTCAGAGCCTCACCGCACGGATCCGGGCGATTCCCACCGACGCTGGCGACGCGCATCACCGGCGCCGCCTGCTGGTGCAGGACCTGGCCGACCTGATCGTCACCGCCGAACCAGGCTTCCCGGTGCTGATCATTCTCGAAGACCTGCACTGGGCCGACGAGCTCAGCCTCGATGTGCTGGGGCATCTGGCCCGGCGGATCTCGGACATGCCGATGCTGGTCGCGGGGGCCTACCGCAGCGACGAGCTTTACCCCAGCCTGCCCATGCGCGACCTGCGGGCGCGCCTGCTCGCCCAGCGGCTGGCCGAAGAGGTCCGCCTGCCGCGCCTGGCCCTGGACCAGACCGCGACCATGACCAGCGCCACCCTCGGCCGGCCGGTGCCGGCTCAGCTGGTGGCCGCGATCCACGAGCGCACCGACGGCATCCCGCTGCACGTCGAGGAATTCCTGGCGGCTGTCGACGAGGACACCCTGACCCCGCACTCCGGTGCCACCGTGCAGGCCGCCACGGTGCCGGACACGCTGAGCGACGCCGTGCTGAGCCGCGCCCGCCAGCTGACCGCACCGACGCGCGCCATAGCCTCGGCCGCCGCCGTCATCGGGCGCTCCTTCGACTTCGACCTGCTGGCCACGGTCACCGATACCGGCCCGGACGACGTGGCTGGCGCCCTGCGCGAGCTGCAGGAGGCATACTTCGTCGTCCCCGGGGCCGACGCGGTCACGTTCGACTTCCGGCACGCGCTCATCCGCGACACCCTGTACGCCGACACCAGCCTGCCCGTGCGGCGGCGGGTGCACGAAAAGGTGGCCCGGGCCGCCGCCGAACGCGGCTACCGGGGCGCGTTCGTCTCGGCGCACTTCGAGCAGGCGGGGTGTCCCGGGCCGGCCTACGAGTACGCGGTCGCCGCCGCGCACGAGGCCAGTGCCCTCTCGGCCCACGGCGAGGCACTCGAGCTGTGCCGCCGCGCGGTGCGCAACCGGCCTGCCCAGCTTCCGGCGCTGGAGGAGGCCGCGCTGTTCGCCGCGCTCGGCGACGAGGCCGCGGCCACCGACGACAACAGCGCCGCGGCCGGGGCATACCGGACGGCCCATGAGCTGATGGCTGCCGCCGGTGACGTGCAGGCGGCCGCGGCGCTGGTGCCGCGCATGGTCGCCGTCGCCCACCTGCTCGGTACCAGTCTCGACACCCGGATCAGCACCTTGCAGGCGGCGCTGGACAGCCTGGACGGGGTGGCCGGCGCGGACCGGGAGCGGGCCCGGCTGCACTCGGCGATGGCCGCTGCCTACCTGGTGGACGACCGTCTCGACGAGGCCATCTCCCACGGGGAACGCGGCCGGGCGGAGAGCCAGCAGGTCGGCGACGAGGAGGCTGCGCTCAACGCCGCCATTACGCTCGGCTCGGCGCTGATGTTCGCGGGCCGGATGGATGACGGCTGGCAACTGCTGGAAGACGCCATATCCCGCGCCGGTGAGGCCAGCCAGGAAGCGGAGGCGGCCCGCGGGTACCGCATGGCCGGATCATCAGCCTCCGAGCTGATGGAGTACGACCGCGCCGAGCACTGGCTCACCGAGGGCGTTCGGTACGCGGAGAACGTCGAGCACTGGAATCACCGGCACTACATGGCCTCGCATCTCGCGCACGTCCAGTGGGCGACCGGTCAGTGGGACGCGGCCGCGCAGACCGCACAGAGCGCGCTGGCCGACGGGCGCGGCGGCATCACCACCCGGATCACCGCACAGTACGTGCTGGGCTACCTCGCGATGGGCCGCGGTGACTGGAGCGCCGCCGAGAACCTGCTGCGGGAGGCACTCGCCGCTGGTGAGCGCATGGCTGAGCTGCAGCGGCTGTCGCCGCCGCTGTGGGGGCTGGCCGAGACCGCGCGATGCCAGGGTGACTATGACACGGCGCTCGCCCGGTGTGAGCGGGGGTACCAGGCCTCGGCCGAGGTCATGGACGCCGCCTGCCTGTTCCCGTACCTGCTCACCGGCGTGCGGGCCCACCTGGCCCGCGGCGACGTGGCGGCCGCCGAGGAGTGGTCGGGCCGGGTCGGCGCGGTGCTCCAGGCCCGCGCCATCCCGGGCACGCTGCCGGCGATCGGCCACGGCCGGGCGCTCACCCTGCTCGCCCGGGGCGAAGTTCCTGCCGCGCGCCAGGCGCTCGAATCGGCGCGGGAATCGTGGCGGGCACGGCGCCGGTTCTGGGAGGGCACCTGGACCCTGCTGGATCTCGCGGCGGCCGCCGCCAGAGCGCGCCGCCGCGGCGAGGCGGCCGGCTTCCTGGCCGAAACCCGCACCATCGCTGCCGCGGCCGGAGCCACCACTCTCGCCGATGACGCCGAGCGGCTCGCCCGGTCGTTCGATCCGGCGCGGCCGGCTGGCCCGTGGCATCCGCTGAGCGAACGCGAATACGAGGTCGCCCAGCTGGTGGCGGCCGGCCTCACCAACCGGCAGATCGCCCAGGAACTGGTGGTAGCGCCGAAGACGGTCTCGGCGCACGTAACGCACATCCTCTCGAAACTGGGTGCCGGGCGCCGCGCCGAGATCGCCGCGTGGTGCGCAACCGTCCGCCGTGACATCCCGCGATAACCGCCCCCCACCAGAGCCCGCGGGCACACAGCAGGCTCGCGGCCCAGCCGACTGGGTATCGCGCACGCCGGACAGGGGCGGATATCTAGCGTAATCTCCTTAGTGAAGGACCGGTGAACTAGCCGCTGGGCCCAGCCCCCGCCTTGCTGCTGACGCAGGAAGGCGGCCGCTATGTTGGTCTCGACCCTTACCCAGCTGACCGCTGTCTGCCGCCTTCATGCCGGGGTGGGCGAGGCGACCGGGAGCACCGGACGCTCGCGGCGGGCAGCCCCGCTATCAGCCGGCCGTCCCGTCTTCCTCGCCGCAGCCTGACCCGGGACGCGTTCGCGATGCCGGGACCAACGGAGCGCAGTTACCGGAAGGCCGGGAAGGACCAGGCCACGGTCGAGACGGCCCACGATCACTGTGCATCCCGCACGGAACCTGGATCCGCCATCGAAGGCCGGCCCCGGCGCGGCCGCAAGATACTCAGCACCGTGGCCTCAGCCGTCCTCATCGCGGCCACCTTCGGGTTCGCCATCCCGCGTATCGCGTCCTACCGCAGCGTCTGGGCCAGTGTCCACACGATGACCTGGCCGCACATCCTGCTCGTCGCCGTCGCCGCCGCGGCCAGCATGATCTCCTACTGGATCACGATCCGGGCGGTACTGCCCCGGCTGAAGCTGCGCCAGGCGGCCGCGGTCAACCTCGGCTCCAACGCGGTGGCCAACACGCTGCCCGCGGGCGGTGCCCTGGCCATGGGCGTCAGCTGGGCGATGCTCTCCAGCTGGGGTCTGTCCACCGCCGACTTCGTCCTCTACACCCTGGTCACGGGGATCTGGAACGTCTTCACCCTGCTGGGCATGCCCGTCCTCGCGCTGCTGGTCATGGCCACGGCCACCCGCCCCGATGGGGTCCTGATCACCGCCGCGGTGACCGGCCTGGCCGTGCTCGCGGCTATGGTCACCGGGCTGGGCCTCCTCCTGCACAGCCAGGCCTTCGCGCTCCGTGCGGGCCGCGCGCTGCAGCGCGTCCTGGCCGTCGCCAGCCGGCTGGCCCGCCGGCCACCGCCCGCCAATGCCGGTGGGTCGCTGTCCAGCTTCCGCGACCGGGCCGGTGCCCTGCTCGCGGCGCGCGGCTGGCGGATCACCGCCGCCACGGTGGCCAGCTATCTCGCCTTGTGGCTCGTGCTGCTGGCCTGCCTGCGCGGCACCGGCCTGTCCCAGGCCCAGATGCCCTGGCAGACCTCCCTCGCGGCCTTCGCCTTCATCCGGCTGCTCACCGCCCTGCCCATCACCCCCGGCGGGCTCGGGGTCACCGAACTGGGCCTGGTCGGCATCCTGGTCACTAGCGCCGGCTCCGCAGCCAGCGTCCAGGTAACCGCCGCCGTGCTCCTGTACCGGGCCGTCACCTACCTGCCCCCCATCCCCCTCGGCGCCCTGGCCTGCCTCACCTGGCGGCTCGCTCCCGGTCTCATCGGCACCAGCCTGCGCCGCGCCAGCCCGGTAAGCCCGCAGCACCGTGACACCAGCCAGCCCTACCCGGCGACACCACCAGGCGAGATGGCCAGCCGCCATGCGCCCCAGCCCGCACTGGCTGACGGTGGCGGCCGGCTCGCCGGCCTGGTCGTGGCTGTCCCGCTGCCGCTGCTCCCGGTCACCCAGCATCCCCGGCGCTCAAACCCGGGGGCCTAGGGCCTGACCTGGGCTCTTATGGTGACAGGCAGTGGTCACATGAAGGTGACACGGTTTTCCGGCACGCAGCCAGAGCCGGGACGGTGAGACAGACCCTGATACGAAGCCCCCATGGCGAGGTTCGGACTAGGGGGATGACCGGATGCGGCGGCTTCCCGGTGCGGCCTAGGGTCCAGAGCACCAGCCGGAACCCAGGAGGATGCCATGACCAAGATCGAAGAACCGGGCACCTGGGCAGGCACTGAGACGAACACAACCGGGCTTGCGTTCGACGTTGCGGGAGCGGGTGATCCGCACATGCTTTTCCTGCACGGCTGGTGCGGCGATCGCAGCTTCTTCGCTCCGCAGTTCGATCATTTCCGCGGATCGCACCGGGTCGTCAGCGTGGACCTGCCCGGACACGGTGCGAGCAAGGCGCCGGCGGCGTACACGATCGAAGCCCTTGCCACCGCGGTCGCGGCAGTTACGCGTCAGCCCGGTTTGGGACGCGGCGTCGCGATCGGCCACAGCCTGGGCGCGATGGTCGCGCTCGAACTGACCCGGCAGGCGCCGGAGCTCGTGGATGCGGTGATCATGGTCGATCCTCCGCCGCTGAGCCAGGAGGTATGGAAGGGCTTCGCTGGTGAGCTCCTGCCAGCATTCCAGGGTCCGGACGCGGCGGCAGGCCGCCGGAAGTTCGTCGAGCAGATGTTCTTGCCCACCGACGATGCCGACCGCCGGGCGCAGATCATCAAGTTGATGTGCGGGGTGCCAAGTGACGTCGCCGTAGGAATGGTCAAGGCGATGGCAGCATTCGATGGGGAAGCAGTCCTCCGAAGCTGCGAGGTGCCGGTCCTCACGATTGCGTCCGCGGTGCCGACGAACGGCCCGGCCTTCCTGCTGGAAGCTAACCCGGCGATCACCATTGGCCAGACAGTCGGGGCTGGTCACTTCCACCAGCTCGAAGTTCCCGAGCAGGTAAACCTGATGATCGAGCGGTTCTTGTCGATCAAGCTGCCCACGTCAGTGCGGTAATCTCCCGGCACCTCCGCCTGGCACCTGGTGGCGGTCGCCCGGTGGTGGCCGGCGGCAGCGCGAACTGGCAGGAGGGAAAGCAATGAGAGCGCGCCAGCCAGATGACGGCGGCTACGTTGAGCGCGACGGCGTCAAGGTCTCGTACGAAGTTTTCGGGGACGGCGAGCCCACGATCCTGCTCATGCCCGCCTGGTCCGTCATCCACTCGCGCACCTGGAAAATGCAGGTCCCATTCCTGGCCCGGCACTACCGGGTAATAGCCTTCGACGGCCGGGGGAACGGCCGTTCGGACCGTCCCGCCGGGGCGGAGAGCTACCTTTCCGCCGAGTACGCGGCCGATGCGCTGGCGATCATGGACGCCACCGGTACCGGCCGCGCCGCCGTCATCTCGCTGTCACGCGGAGCAGCCTACGCGCTGCGTCTCGGCGCGGCCCGGCCCGAGCGCGTCGCTGGCCACGTATTCATCTGCCCGACAACCCCGCTGGCTCCGTTCTCCCCGCCCCGGCTGGCCTATGCCAGGCGATTCGAGGAGCCGCTGGACAGCGACGAGGGCTGGGCCAAGGACAACGCCCACTACTGGGAACGGGATTACCGCGGGTTCCTCGAATTCTTCTTCTCCCAGGTGTTCACCGAACCCCATTCGACCAAGCCCATCGAGGACGGCGTCACATGGGGGCTGCAAACTACACCCGAGACGCTCATAGACACGAGGCTGGCTGCCATCCGCGAAGCGCGCGACGGCATGGCGCCGCTGCTCGGCGATATCCAGTGCCCGTGCCTGGTCATCCAGGGCACCGACGACGCAATCGTTGGGCCCGACGCCGGCCCCAGGCTCGCCGAAGTCCTGGGCGGCCGGGTCCGGCTGGTCGAACTGGCCGGATCGGGACACTCGCCGCATGCCCGCGCCCCGGTCAAGGTCAACCTGCTCATCCGTGAGTTCGTTGAGGCACTCAAACCTGCTCCCCCGGCGAATCCGCCACGCCCGAACCGCGGCCGTCGCCCCCCGAAGCGGGCTCTCTACATTTCCTCCCCCATCGGGCTGGGCCATGCCCGCCGGGACCAGGCCATCGCCGATGAGCTTCGCCGGCTCCATCCTGGCCTGCAAATCGACTGGCTGGCCCAGCACCCTGTCACCACGTTCCTGCAAGCCAAGGGGGAACACATCCACCCCGCCTCCAGGGAACTGGCCAGCGAGTCAGGACACTTCGAGGGAGAGTGCGCCGATCACGATCTGCACTGCTTCCAAGCCTGGCGGAAGATGGACGAGATCCTGCTCGCGAACTTCATGGTCTTTCATGACCTGGCCCGCGATGACCCCTACGACCTGTGGATCGGCGACGAAGCCTGGGAGCTCGACTATTACCTGCACGAGAATCCAGAGCAGAAGCGGGCAGCGTATGCGTGGCTGACCGACTTCGTGGGCTGGCTCCCCATGCCCGACGGTGGCCCGCACGAGGCAGCGCTGACGGCCGACTACAACGAGGAGATGATCGGGCACATCGCCCGCTACCCGGGCGTCCGCGACCGGGCGATCTTTGTCGGTGCGCCCGAGGACATTGTCCCGGATTCCTTCGGGCCCGGCCTGCCCGGTATCCGTGAGTGGACCGAGGCCCACTTCGGCTTCTCCGGGGATTACATCACCGGCTTCGACCCGTCGGACGTGACCGACCGCGACGCGATCCGGGCTGAACTCGGCTACGCCGCCGACGACAAGGTATGCATCGTGACCGTCGGCGGCTCAAGCGTCGGAGCGCAGCTGCTGCGGCGGGTCATCGACTCTTACCCGTCGGCCCGGCGGGCCGTCCCCGGCCTGCGCATGGTGGTCGTCGCCGGGCCCCGCATCGACCCTCGGCTGCTCCCCGCCCACGATGGCGTGGAGATGCACGCCTACGTGCATGATCTGTACCGTCACCTGGCCGTATGCGACCTCGCCATCGTTCAGGGCGGCCTGACGACGACCATGGAACTGGTCGCCAGCAGCCGGCCATTTCTCTACTTCCCGCTCGGCCATCATTTCGAGCAGACATTCCACGTTCCGTACCGGCTCGCCCGCTACGGCGCGGGCCGGCGCATGGACTATGCGTCCACCTCACCCGAGGCCATCGGTGAAGCCATCGCCGGCGAGATCGGCAAGCAGGTCCATTACCGCCCCATAGATCCTGAAGCCGTCCGCAGAGTCGCTGCTCCCATCGCTGAGATGCTCTAGCCCTGATCATTCAGGCCGGCCGGGCGCGCTCACCCGCCTGGGTCAGGGCTTGCGGCCGATGCCCGCGTAGCAGGGGATCAAGTGTGCGGGATTGGCCAGGGCCCGCCATTCCGGCAGGGGCACCAGCCCGGGTTCCACCATGTCCAGACCCGTGTAGTAGCCGGCCATCTGCTCACGGGTGCGCCGGTGCAGTTGAGCGGGCCCCATCCGCGCGTTGAGTCGCGACGTCGCGGTGGCGACCCGGTCGGTGTCGATATCCCCGGCGGTGTCCGACTGGGCCAGATAACTGCCCGGCGGTACCGCGTCCATCAGCGTGGCCACGATCTGCTGTGGTTGGTCCCCGTCCGGGATGTACTGCAGGATCATCAGGAACATGACCGCCACGGGCTGGCTGAAGTCGAGGATCTTGGCCGCCTCGGCCAGGATCGTGCCAGTGTCCTGCGCGTCGGCCTGCACGTAGGCGGTGGCACCCCCGGGGGTGCTGGTCAGCAGGGCCCGGGCGTGTGCCAGCACGATCGGGTCGTTGTCCACGTACACGATCCGGGACTCCGGCGCGATCGACTGGGCCACCTCGTGCGTGTTCTCCGCCGTGGGCAGCCCGGTGCCGATGTCCAGGAACTGCCGGATCCCCGCCTCACCGGCCAGGTACTGCACCGCGCGGCGGAGGAACGCCCGGTTGGCCCGCACGCCCGGCAGGATGTTCGGATTGGCCGCGATGGCCTGCTCGGCGGCTTCCCGGTCGGCCGCGTAATTGTCTTTCCCGCCCAGCCAGTAGTTGTAGACCCGGGCGGGATGTGCAACGCCCGTATCAAAGAGCGCCGGGTCAGGCTCGCCCGGCTCCTTGCTGTCCTGAAGGCCGGCTGATCCACCCTCGGTGCTCACTGGCTGGGCCTTTCTTGCGGGGATGGTCATATCGTATGCGCCGGGGCAAACAAAGGTGCGCCGGTTACCGCGCTGCTACGGGAACTTCGAGTCTCCGGCATAAACGTGCTGCACGTACGGTCAGCTGGCCGGGGTGACGATCCCGTACTCGTGGATCTTTCGATAGATCGTCGCCCGCGACGTGCCCAGCGATTGGGCTGTCTTGACCTTGTTGCCGTCGTGGTCCAGCAGGCTCTGCACGATGGCATCACGCTCCACCGACTCCAGCGGGCTGAGGAGCCTGCGGCCTACCGTCCAGCACTCTGGCGGGAGGTCAGCCGGGTGGATCGTCCCGGTGCGCCGGCGGCGCACGACCCGCCGGAGTACCTGCCAGAGCTGCTCGGTGTTGCCCGGCCAGTCAGACCGCAGCAGAAGCTGCATCGCCTCGGGCGAACAGGCCAGCGGGCCGTGATGGCTCAGCTTGGCCAGGAAGAACGGCACGAGCTCACGGACGTCCTCGAGGTGGTGGCGGAGCGGCGGAAGCTCGGCGGTTCTCGGGAAGAACCGCAGCAGGCCGGCCAGGTCGCCCTGCACCGGGGACTGGCTGAGCGTGACGGCAACCCAGAGCACCTGCTGCCGTTCTGCGGCCAGCGCCTGCTCCAGGGTTATCCACAGCGTCCGCAGCCGCAGCGAGCTGAGCCGGTTAACGTGCCGGATGAGCAGGCTGCCCTCGCCTTCAAGCAGCTCACCGAGAACCCGCACCAGCCAGTCACGGTCATCACCGTCGGCGGCGTCCAGCACATGCAAAGCGCGCCCCGGGCCGCGGCGCTGGCAGACAGCCCGCAACAGTGCCAGCCTTGCCGGCTCCGGGCTCGCCCCCCAGCGCCAGCCATTCCCCCGAGGTACAGGCCTTATCAACCTGATCACACCCGCGCAGCCAAAGCGGACCGGAGCCGATCAGGCCGGGCAGAACCCTCCGCGGCTGCGCTGCCGGCTGCGGGCCCGGCTGGCTGGCCAGCCCACCCAGCTTCACCTGCACCACACCACCGGGGAGCCGCCGCTGGCCCGGCCCGCGCAGTGGCCGGCAGTACATCCGCGCCGTGGCCCCGGTGGGCAGCCCAACATCCACCCCACCAAGGTGACCGGTGGCCAGCGCCTCGGCGGCATGCCCGAGCAGCGCGGCCTGGTCGCCAGGGTCGAGCACGTCCCGGGCGTTATCGTTCATCATCACCAGGTCAGTGCTGAGCGCAAAGACGATCCCGCCAGTGCGCCGGCAGGCCCCCAGGTACTCCTGCAGCAACTGGACCTCCTGCGCGCTGCAGTCGGTCAACATCGCCTGCATGATCTGGCCGGCGGCGCTCTGGGCGAGCACCAGCAGCAGCTCGCTGGCGTCCTTGCGCCAGCAGGTCAGGCTCACCGCGCCGACGGTCCTTCCGGAGATCGGGTGGTGGACCGGCACCGCGGCGTCCGCGAGGTCCTCGAGGTGTTCGGCGTAGTGCTCGTGACCGACCACGTGCGCGGACTGACCGCTCTCCAGTGCCGTGCCGATTCCGTTAGTGCCGACCGACTCCTCCGCGTAGCTGCAGCCCGGTAGCAGCTGGACGCCATCAAGGTGCCGCTCAAGATCGTGATCGGCGGTCAGCCGGGAGAGCACCACGCCGCGCGCATCGGCGAGGATGACGCTGACCGGCTGGCCCTCAAGATTCTCGAGCAGGCCCCGCAGCACCGGCAGGGCGCTGCGGATAAGCGGGGTGCCGAGGCCAGGATCGGGGACGGAAGATAGGTCAATGTGATCGGCGGCGACATTCCACCGCCGTGAGCGCCACCACGACGCCAGGATCATCTGACGCACCTGGCCCGCCGCAACCGGCTTCCCGGCCAGGAACCGCCCTCTCGCCCCAGCCAGCCTGCTGTCGTCAGTCTCGCCCACCCGGGTGATTTCTTTACGTGGCATGGCCTTCCCCCCGGCCTGCCACTACTGCTGTCACGGGCTCAGCCGGACACCTGGCATCAGAGGTTCGCGTCGTTCCTCCACAGTAAGCCCGGGAGGCGCCGCCACCGGTCTCAAGCCGAGACCTGACGACCGCGGGCCGGGATGCGGACGTCGTGAGCGGCGATCACCATCGCAGCCTCGTGACCACGGCCGCCACCCTGCGCGCAGAGCTTTCCTGGGAGATCGCGACTCCTGGCGGCTTCAGAATCCGATGGCTTCGCGGAGCAGCAGGACGGTGCGCCCGGGGCGGGATTCTGCGTTGAGGATGAGCAGGTGGTTGATGGCGCTGGGCTGCCCGTACGCCTGCTGGGCGCGGGCGTTTTCCAGCGGGAGGCAGTGCTCTTCGACGCGGCGCAGCGCGGTGTCCAGGTCGGGCACCACCTTCTGCGCGCCGACGATCCAGATCGCGCGGGCGGCGCCGCCGGCGTAGCCGGGCAGCTGGCTGCCGCTGGCCGAGGCGATCACCAGGGAGCCGGTTTCGGTGACCGCGTGGACGCTGCCCACGATGACGTCGGGGGTGGATATCAGCCGCCAGATCTCGTCAAGGTCCCTGACGCGGTCCAGGGCCACGCTACGTGTCTTGACGGCGTCGTATCGCCCGCTGGTGTTGATGTCGGCGTCGATGCCGGACAGGCGGAGGGTCTCGCTGGCCCCGGTGAACACGCTGGCGCCCTCGGGTATCAGGTCCTTGACGCGGGTACGCGCGGCGGCGGCGTCATCGAGGATTTCGGTGCTGAAACCGTGGGCCGTCAGTGCAGCGGCCGCCCGCTCCAGCCGCTCCTCGGGCGCCGGGTCGGCGAACAGTGTGGCCGGCATGGGGGTGGTCATGATGCCTCCTGGGCTGATATCGGCGCTGGGGTGGGGGCTGAGCCTGCCAGGGGAGTGGTGTCGAGGTACCTGACCTCGTAGACCCGCTCGGCGAACTTCCAGCCGTCACCGGTGCGCTGGTAGCGGTCGTGGTAGATGGCGAAGTTCAGTCCCTGGCGGCCGTCGCGGGTGCGCGCGAGCTCTTGGAGGTAGGCCCGGCCGGTGGCGGTGTCGCCATCCAGCTGGATCGTGCCCGGGTGCGTGGTCTGCACGAAGAAGTCCCACTGCGCCTGCAGCCGCTCTCCCCCGGCACGGATCTCTTCGCGGCCGACCAGCTCGGCCGGGATGTTGGGCATCCGCAGCGCGCCGTCCGGCGTGAACAGCGACGCGAGGCGGGCGCGATCGCGCATCATCGCCGCGTCGGTGAACTCGCCGCGCAGCGCCTCGATCTCGACGCGATCAGCGAGAGCCTGAAAGTCACTCATCGATGTCCTTTCCTCCTTGTCACATCGGGCCCGGTGCGGTGGCATCGGGCTGGGTGATGTGTTCGTCTAAGCAGTTCGACAACACAACCCCCCGGAATGTGAGGCGACGCGTCAGCCTCACATTCCGGTCCGCTGCCCTGTCGAACTGATGAGGGCAGATGCGACTGAGGGAGCCGGCACCATGACCACCCCATCCGGGCCAGGAGACGGCCGGTCCGATCCGGGCCTGAGCGCGATCATGAGCGAGCGACGTCAGCTGATTAATCTCACGTACCGGCTTCTTGGCTCCCTGGCCGAGGCCGAGGATGCCGTTCAGGAGACGTACACCCGCTGGTACGCCATGTCCCGGCAGCAGCAGGATGCCATCGAATCCCCCGGCGCCTGGCTGACGACGGTCGCCAGCCGCATCTGCCTCAACCTGCTCGGTTCGGCCCGGGCCCGGCGAGAGACCTACGTGGGCGAATGGATCCCCGAGCCGCTGCCCGGGCCTGCGGACTGGGTCACCGGGCGGCCGGGCGGGTCCACCATCGACCCAGCCGACCGGGTCACCCTCGATGAGTCGGTCAACATGGCCTTCCTCGTCGTGCTCGAATCGATGACCCCGGCCGAGCGCGTCGCGTTCATCCTGCACAATGTCTTCCGCTACTCCTTCGCCGAGGTGGCCGAGATCGTCGGCCGTACGCCGGCGGCCTGTCGCCAGCTGGCCTCCTCAGCCCGCCGCCGCATTCGCGCCGCGCAGCCTCCGGCGACCCCGACGGCCCAGCAGGCCGGCATCATCAGGGCCTTCAAACAGGCGTGGGAAGCCAAGGACATCGATGCCCTGATCGGACTGCTCGACCCTGACGCCACGGCCATCGCTGACGGCGGCGGCCTCGCCACTACCTTCCTGCGCCCCATCGAAGGCGGCGAGCAGATCGCACGCGCCTGGATCGAAATCGCCAACCGGGCGCCCAGCAACATGACGTTCCTGGAACGCACCGTCAACGGCCAGCCCGGGCTGGTGGCTCAGCAGGACGGCGTCACCGTGACGGTGTTCGCGTTCAACGTCGCAGGCGACCGGATCAAGCACATCTGGGCAGTACGCAACCCCGAGAAACTCCGGCCCTGGACGGCGGGCTGATACGCGTCAGGTCCAGGCGGCCAGGGTGACATTGGCGGCTGAGCCAGAGCCAGGGGTGACAACCAACCGCGCCACCCCGCCCGTCGCGAGGTCCTCGCCGGGCTCTGTCATGATCGGGCTGGCCGAGCGCGGTCGCCGTTTGCCGCCCCAGCGTGACCGGGAGAATCATCCGTCGCGGTGGTCCAGATCCGGCCCTTCTGTTGCGCTGGCCCAATCCGGCCTAACGTCGTAGACGTGACCGACCGGGAAGTAGACGAGGCCCTGGGGCGGAGCTTCCTTGCCGAGCTGCCAGCGGAGCTGGCTGTCAGGCTGCGGGAAGAGGGCGAGCGCGCCGACTACCCGGCGGGTACCACGGTGTACCGGGCCGGTGACGATCCGCAGGCGGCGCTGGTGATCCGGGGCCTGATCCGGGTGTTTCTGAGCTCGCCCGGCGGCCGGCAGGTCACCGTCCGCTACGCCCGGCCCGGCGACGTGCTGGGGATCGCGGTACTGGTCGGCGGGCCAGCCGCCACCGGCGTCCAAACCGTGGAGCCATCTAGCGTGTTCCGGATCAGCTCGCGAACTCTGATCACAGTGGCGCGGCGTGATCCCCGGGTCTCCTGGGCCATCGCCGAGGAGCTGAACCGGCGCCTGTATGACGTGCTGGAGCAGACCGTGGTCAACGCGTTCGGCTCGGTGCGCCAGCGCGTCGCCGCTCACCTGCTCGATCTGGCCTCCGACCGGCAGCGGCCGCATGGCCGCCTCGTGGCCCACGTGTCGCAGCAGGAGCTGGCGGATGCGGCCGGGTCGGTCCGCGAGGTGGTGGCCCGGGCCCTGCGTGATCTGCGCGTCGCAGGGATCGTGGCCACCGCGGCGGACAGCGTGGTGATCCTCGACCCGGCCCGGCTGTACGCCGAATCCGGGGGCCCGGCTGGGCTGTGACTTTAGTCGCCGGGGGCGCGACCGAGGTCACTGACGCAGCCGAAAGCCGGCGGCAGCCTGGATGGGACCGGCCCGGAAACTGGGCGGGCCGCAACAGAGAGGGCTTCCCACCGTGAACAGTTTGACCGCAACGTCCCGGGCGCAGTCTGGATCGGCAGGGACGGTGCAGGCGGTGTCGGTGATCAGTACCGGGACCGTGCGAATCCACCCCGAGCACCCGTACGGCACCCACAAGCCGCTGTATTGGTGGCTGCTGACCTCCCGGCGGTGGACGCCGCCACGGCCGATCAACGTTTACGTCATCGAGCACGCCAGGGGAGTGATCTTGTTCGACACCGGGCAGGATCAGGCCTCGGTCACCGACGCCACCTACTTCCCCGGCGGTGTCACCGGCTACCTGTATCACCGGCTCGCCCGCTTCGACATCGGCGAGCATGACACCCTCACCGCCCAGCTGGCCACGCTCGGGTACACCCCTGCCGACGTGGACACCGCGATCGTGTCCCACCTGCATGAGGACCACATTGGCGGGCTGCGTGAGCTGACCGGCTCGTCGCTGCTGGTGTCGGCCGCCGAATGGGCCGAGCTGGCCAAGCCCGCCCCGGAACTGCGCGGCTTCCTGCGCAGCCACATCCAGCTGCCGGGAGCGAGATGGCACCAGATCAGCCTGGAGCCCACCGATGACCCCGCCCTGGCGCCTTTTACCGAGTCGCTGGATGTGATGGGCGACGGGTCGCTGGTGCTGCTGCCCACCCCCGGTCACACCGCCGGCTCGATGTCGCTGCTGGTCCGCCTGGCCGGCAGGCCGCCGCTGCTGCTGGCCGGGGACCTTACCTACGGCGCGGACATCCTGCGGCGCGGCCAGCTTCCCGGCGTGGGCCACCGGCGGCAACTGGCCGAAAGCTCGCGCAAGGTTTTCGCTCTCGCCGAGCAGCAGCCGGGCCTGGTCGTGCTGCCCGCCCATGATCCAACCGCCGCCCAGCGGCTGCTGGATAGCTAACGACAGCAGCTAACCGCTGGAGCCGCCGGCCGGCCGGACCGGCCGGCCGGTGAAACCTCACGGGATATCTGGGCACGTGCCGGTCCTTTCGCGACGCGCCAGCCCGCAGACTCGAATGGAGACGACATGGAAATCGACCTGCGCGAGCCCGTGCAGCTCGGCGAGAGCACGCAGTGGATCCGCATCCGGGCGGCGAGCACCGGTAACCCGCCCCTGCTCCTCGTCCAGATGGGCCCGGGCCTGCCGATGCTCAACGAGGCACCAACGCTCGGGCGTGTGCTGTCGCTCGAGGATGACTTCACGGTCATCTACTGGGACCAGCGTGGTTGCGGCCGCTCGCTGCGGGCCCCGGACGCCAGCCGTGAGCTGAGCCTCCCGGCGATGGTCAGCGACACCGAACGGCTGCTGGCGATGCTGTGCGATCGCTTCGGTACACCCCCGGTCGTGGCCGGGTTTTCGATGGGCGCAACGATCGCAGCACTCGCCGCGGCGCGCCGCCCGGAGCTAGTGACAGCCCTCGTCGCGGTGGGCATGGACATTGACGCCCCGGCCGCCGATAAGAACGCCTACCAGTTCGCGCTCGAGGCCGCGCACGCCAGGAACAACCGCACAGCGATCCGGCAGCTCGAAGCGATCGGGCCACCACCCCACCTCGAGCCCAGGAAATTCACGACGCGCGCACGGTGGGCAACCAACTTCGGCGGCGTGCGCACCGGTCACACCTACAACTCGGAGGTCCGCCGCCTGCTCGTCAGCCTGCTCCGCTCCCCCGACTACTCGCTTGCAGATGCCGTCCGGATCATCCGGGGAATGCCGGCAACGCAAGCCGCACTGCTGCCGGACCTGGCTGCGCTCGACCTGGCGCACACGCTCACCCGCCTGAGCACCCCCATCGTGATGGCCCAAGGCCGCCACGATCAGGTCGCACCCCCCTCTGCGGCGGAGCAGTACGCCGAGCTGCTGGAGGCACCACACAAGCAACTGGTGTGGTTTGAGCATTCGGCGCACATGCCCCACCTGGAGGAACCCGAGCGGTTCCGGGACCTGCTCGCCCAGGTCCGGCTCGGCCTGGCAGCCAAGACATGACCAGCGATGTGCTGCTGCTGGGGGCGGCGGGGAACAGCGGCCGGCTCATCGCGGCCGAGCTGGCCCGCCGGGGCCTGTCCCTTCGCCTGGCTGGGCGCAGCCGCGGCCCGCTGGAGGACCTCGCTCGCGCCTTGGCCGCCGATGGCGCGACGACGGACGTGCGTACCGTCAACGTCAGCGACGCGACGTCGCTGACCAGGACGATCGCCGGCGTCGGTGTGGTCATGTCCACGATCGGTCCGTTCGCCCGGTATGGAAGCCCGGTGATCGACGCCAGCCTTGCCGCCAGGGTGCCCTATGTGGACATAGCGAACGAATGGGCGGCGGTACGGGGAATGCTGGACCGCGACGAGCAAGCACGCGCGGATAGGGTCACGCTGGTCACCGGGGCTGGATTCGGCCCGGCCGCGACCGAAACTCTGGTCCTGCGCCTGGCCGGGCAGATGGGCGCGGCGCCGGATCTCGTCCGTGTCGCAGCCGCCGCCGGGGTGACCCGCCAAAGCGAGGGTGTGCGCCAGACGATCCAGGAATCCCTGTCCCACGGCGTCGCCATCATCTACCGCGACGATCAGGTGGTCCGGGAGCCCCTCGGCAGCGGCGCCACGGTCCTGACCTTCGGTGGCGCCCAGCGGCAGATGCTGCCCGGGCCGGTCGGCGACCTCGAGACGGCCAGGCTGGCCAGCGGCGCCGCCAACGTGGTGGCATACATCGCAGACCCAGCAGCGCGCGGCAGCAGCAGCGGCACCGGCTCCTACACCTGGGCCGAGGCCAGCGGGCCCGGCGGACGCACGTTCACGGCCGAACTACACACCGGTGAAGGCGTCCGCGCAACGGCCGCCATCGCCGCCGAAACGACCCAGCGCGTCCTGGCCGGAGCCAAGCCCGGCGCATGGACCGCTGGCCAACTGTTCGGTGCCGCTCTTGTCACCGATGCCACCGGTGCGCAAGTGACCATCAACGAGTAGCGGCCGCTACGAGTCATTCCGGCCTGGCAGGCCGGCCAGGCTGAGCCTGACGCTCACCGGGCGGGCTGCTGCTGGCCATCCCCCGACAGCCGGGCCGGGTACCATCGAGGTGAGCATCCACCCGGGCGAGCGTCATCCTTCTAACGCGAAGGCCGGGCGGGTAGCGCTGCCCAGGACCCCGGCGGCACATCATCAGATGACCACGATGTGCTTCTAGGAGTTCCTGGTGACATCGCTCGACGCAGGATCTGTTCGGTCAGGCCAGCTGCTCCCGCGGAGCATCTCAGGCCCGGCACCGAGGGGCAGCGAGTACGCCGAGTTGTCCCGGCAGATCAAGCGGGCAGGGCTGCTGGAGCGGCGGCCGCGGTACTACGCCTGGAAGATCACGGTTACCGCTGGGCTGCTGATAGCAGGATGGGCTGCCCTCGCGGTGATAGGTGACTCGTGGTGGCAGCTGGCGGTGGCCGTGTTCCTGGCGGTCATGTTCACCCAGGCCGGCTTTCTGGGCCACGACGCCGGGCACCGGCAGGTCTTCCGCTCCCGGAAGGGCAATTACATCACCGGCCTCCTGCTCGGCAACCTGGGCATCGGGCTGAGCTACGGCTGGTGGGTCAGTAAGCACAACCGCCACCACGCCCACCCCAACCAGGAAGGCGCGGATCCTGACATCGCGATCGGCGTGCTTGCCTTCAGCGAAACCCAGGCGCGGGCCGGCCGGGGGCTGCTCCGGCTGGCCTTCCGTTTCCAGGCGTTCCTGTTCTTCCCGCTACTACTCCTGGAAGGGGTCAGCCTGCATGCGGCGAGCATCCGTGCGCTGGTCAGCCGGGGCCCCCGGCACCGGGCCTGGGAGGGCGGCCTGCTCGCCATTCACGTGGCCGGCTACTTCACCGTGGTGTTCCTGGTGCTCTCCCCCGTCAGAGCAGTTGCCTTCATTCTGGTGCAGCAGGGCCTGCTCGGCCTGTACCTCGGCGCGTCATTCGCCCCCAACCACAAGGGCATGCCGGTCATGGACGCCACAGACCGCACTGGCTTCCTGCGCCGGCAGGTGCTCACCTCCCGCAACGTCCGCGGCGGCTGGCTCACCGACCTCGCCCTGGGCGGCCTGAACTACCAGATCGAACACCACCTCTTTCCTTCCATGCCCAGGCCCAACCTGCGCCACTCCCAGACGATAATCAGGGCGTTCTGCCAGCAGCGGGACGTGCCCTACTGCGAGACCAGCCTGGCTGGCTCCTACGCATCCGCCCTGCGCCACCTCCACAGTGTCGGCAAGTCAGCCCGCTACGGCACCACGGTCCCAGTGACGGTCAGCGATCCAGCACCGGTTGCCGGGCCCGCCTCCACGCCGTGACCGGCCCGGAAGCTGCAGTTCAGCCGCGGTCGTCTTGCTGGGCCGGCCTCAGGCTGGCGCAAAACGGAGCCTGCAGCCCGAGCTTGCGCAGTACCGACAGGAACCACAAGGTGGACGCGGCGGCCCCAGCGACGATGAGCGCGACCGTGGCAACGGTGGAAAGCATCAGGAATATGGCGGCCGGCTCGGTCACCATCAGAACTGCCAGGCTGGCCGTGAGCAGCAGGAAGATCCCCGCCCACAGCCAGGTCGCCCATTGGAAAAAGCGTTGCAGGCCCGGGTGGTGAGCAGCCGGTTGCCGCAGCGCGACTACTTCAGCAGCCAGTTTGGCGACGAGCGGGTTCGGGCCGTGCGCTGTCCAGGCGAACAGGACACACAGGCACAAGTTCGCGAGCGGGAACTGCAGCAGGAAGAGCCAGAGGTCACCCGTGGCGAGCACGACAGCCGCCTGGACCGTGAGCACCACCGCCGAAATCGTCAGGAGACTGGGCACGGATCCGGTCGCGACCTTGCGGATAGCCGCGGTGAGCCAGATGGCCACCAGTCCCGCGACCAGCCCCGCGTTGTGGCCGTCAAGCCAGCTGGCCACCAGGTAGGCCGCCACGGGCAACCCTACGGACTCGGTCAGATTCCAGCCTGCGGTGAGTAGCAGTCGCGGCGGTCTGGGCAGCTCCAGGTCCTCGGCAGCTCGGGTACTGACGGCCGGAGAAGGCCCCGTGCCATCATGACGTGCTTTCAACATGGCCGCGACCACCAGCCCCGCCTCGCGGAAGTATGACTGCAGCGAGGCGGTCTCGAGACTTGGCGTATGGTCCAGACCCGATCGGGAAACTCGTTCCGGCTGCCTGAGCAAGTGCTCTCACCAGCGTACGCCGTTGCCTGGAAGAATCATCTGATCGTCGGTGTCAATGTGCGGTGCAGCCCGGAGGAGTGCTGTGAAGCTCACCAGCCCGAATGTGGAAACCCTGCTCGACGGATACAGGCTGGGAACCGACCAGGGATCGATCGCGTTCTGCTCGATCACCCTGGTCGAGGGCCTGGACGAACAGGGTCACCTCAAGCGGATCCTGGTCGACACCGGTCATACCGGGCGGCGGCGTGCCCTCGACACGGCCCTGAGCCAGCGCGGTCTGACCCGGGACAGCATCGACCTTGTCGTCTGTACCCACGCTCACTGGGACCACATCGAGAATCTCGACATGTTCCCGCGCGCCGAGGTTGTGATGCATCCCGACGAACGGCGGTACGTGCGTTCCCCGCACCGCAACGACTTCGCCTGCCCGGAATGGATCGACGCCGTGGTCGCCCGGTACGAGGACCGGGTCCGGACCGTGGCAGGAGGGCACCAAGCTGCTGCCTGGCGTGGAGATCGTTGCGGCGCCCGGGCACTCGGCTGGGACGATCGCGGTGGCCGCCGCCAGCAGCGACGGGATCGCGGTCATCGCAGGCGATTCCATCCAGAACGCGATGGTCGCCCGGGAGCGGCGCAACGCGATGGTCTTCTGGAACGACGAACTGGCTACCCGCTCGATCGGCAAGCTGCTGGCTATCGGCGACATCATCTACCCCGGCCATGATCTGCCGTTCCGGCTGAGCGCGGACGGCCATGCCGAGTACCTGCATGACATGGAACTCACCCTGACCGGCGTCGAGGCCGGACAGCCCGGGCTCGTCCTGCGGGCGGACCCAGAACTGCGGCAGACCATCATGCCCGGGATCGAGGAACAGCGGCTGCCCGGCTAGGCCGCAAGGTAGGCGAATCGCATTGCCACGATTACTGCCAGCTCGGATGAACAGCCCGCCTGCCGTGGCTCAGCGGCCGATGGACGCCCGTACTGATATGAGCTCGGGGAAGAAGGCGAGATCCAGCGCGCGGCGGAGAAAGGCAACGCCGGACGACCCGCCGGTGCCCGTCTTGTGGCCGATGATCCGCTCGACGGTCTTCATATGACGGAATCGCCACTGCTGGAACAGATCCTCGACATCGACGAACTCCTCGGCCGTCTCGTACTCGGCCCAGTGGCGCTCCGGATCGGCATAGATGTGCCGGAACACATCCACGACGCCGGGCGAGGCCTCGTACGGCCGCGACCAGTCCCGCTCCACGACGTCGGCCGGGACGTTGAAGCCGCGGCGCGCAAGAAGGCGCAGGAACTCGTCGTAGAGACTCGGTGCGACCAGGTCTGCCGCCAGCTGATCGCGGGCCGCCGGGTCATGCGCGAACACCGCAAGCATCCCGGCGTTCTTGTTGCCGAGCAGGAACTCAACCGTCCGGTACTGCAGCGACTGGAAACCCGATGCCGATCCCAGCTTGCCCCGGAACTGGGCATATTCAATCGGCGTGAGCGTGGCCAGTACCGACCACTGCTCAAGCAACTGCTTCTGGACGTGCTTGACACGGGCGATGCGTTTGAGCGCGGGCGGTAGCTCGTCCGCGGCGATCAGGCTCATCGCCGAGCGCAGCTCGTGGATCACCAGCTTCAGCCATAGCTCAGACACCTGATGCTGGATGATGAAGAGCATCTCGTCGTGATGATCCGATACTGGGTGCTGCGCGCCGAGCAGCCGCTCAAGGTCCAGGTAGTCGGCATAGGTCATCCGGCCCTCGAGTTCGGTGGTGACGGTGTCCTCGATGGCCCGGAAATTCGTCATTCTGCCCCCCTTCCGGGTCAGATTGAATACGGCAGTCCTGTTCGGTGGGCGGCACTCGGCGCGCAAGTCAACCCACCCAGGGAAGTAGCGTAACCACGCTTTCGTGACTTGATCATCTTTCCTGGGTCGGCAAGTCCGCAGGACACAACCTCCCGCTGCTCCACCCAGATCACCCTCTCCACGATCTTCACCGGGGTGGGTTGCAACGGATTCGCGCAATAGGCATCGGCAAGGTGCAGTCATGCTTCGGATACCGCAGCGGGCCCAGCGCCGTCCATGGTTGAGATACTCAGTCATGGAAGGGCAGGAGATGAATCAGCAGCGAGACCTTGAGGGCATCAGTGCCCTGGTTACCGGGGCCAGTTCGGGCATCGGCCGGGCAGCGGCCGAAGCGCTTGGCCGGCATGGCGCCGAGGTGGTCGTGCACGGGCGGGACGCCGCCCGCGGTTCCGCGGTGGTCGACACCATCACCGCCGAGGGCGGCAAGGCCCGCTTCGTCGCCGCTGACCTCACCGACCCGCACCAGCTGGACGACCTGGCCGACCAGGCCCGCACGGTCGACGTGCTGGTCAACAACGCCGGGTTCTCCTGGTTCGGGCCCACCGCAGAGCTCGACGTGGCGACCTTCGACCGGCTGTTCGCCGCCAACGTCAGGGCGCCGTACTTCCTGGTCGCCGCGCTGGCGCCGCAGATGGCCGCCCGGAACAGCGGCAGCATCGTCAACATCGCGAGCATGGCAGGCCAGATCGGCCTGGCCGGCAGTGCCGCATACGGCGCCACCAAGGCCACCCTGGCGTCGATGACCCGGTCCTGGGCGGCCGAGTTCAGTCCCTCCGGGGTCCGGGTCAATGCCATCGCTGCCGGGCCGGTGCTGACCGCCGGGGCCACATCCGAACGCACCGAGGCCCTCGGCGCCACGACCCTGCTCTCCCGCGCCGCCCAGCCCGGCGAGGTCGCCGAGGTAGTCGCCTTCCTCGCCTCACCCAAGGCCAGCTACATCACTGGCGCGGTCATCGCCGCCGACGGCGGGCGCACCGCCATCTGACCCGGGCCGCCCGGCGGGAACGACACAGATCCCGGCTGCCGTCGATTCCGGCTGAGCCCCGCCTAGTCCGCCCTGGGCCGCCACGTGATCCGCCCTGGCGCCCTGCGCATTCCCGCAGCCGACGCCTACTGGTGAAAGGTAACGCCAACCATGATGAATAACTCCCTGTTCGCAATCACCATTGACTGTGCCGACGCCACTGCCGTGGCCCGGTTCTGGGCCGATGTCCTCGGGCGGCGGGTCGCGGAAGCGTCCACTTCCGACCACGCCGTGCTGCTCGCCGCCGGCGGGGACACCACCGAGCCATGCATCATCTTCAATAAGGTCCCGGAGGCCAAGATCGTCAAGAACCGTATCCACCTCGACCTCATCAGCGACACCTTCGACGGCGAGACCGAGCGCCTGCTGAGCCTGGGCGCCCACAGGCTCCGCGACCAGCAGTCAGGCAAGTCTCGCTGGACCACCTTCGCCGACATTGAAGACAACGAGTTCGACCTGATCGCCGGGTAGCCGTCCAGGCCATGACCACCGTGAACTGCGAGGAACTGCACTTTGCGGGCGCTGCCCGCACGCTCAGGCCATGGTCATAGTGATTAGCCTGGAGACGGCGTTGATGAACGCTGTGGCCGAGGTAAGGACAGGCACATGCCAGCCCCTGGCGAACTCCCGTCAGAGCAGCCCGGTCGCATCATTGGCCGGGAAGCCGGGCTTGTGCGGCTGCGTGCGGCTGGTGGAGCCGGTCCCGCAGGCAGGCCAGGTCCTGCTCGTCACGGGCGAGGCTGGCATGGGCAAGACTCTGCTGCTGGCCGACGCAGCCGGGCGGGCCCGGTCGGCGGGCACGCGGGTACTGTCGGTCACCGGCCGGGAATCGGAGTCGAAACTCGCCTTCGCCGGGCTGCATCAGCTCCTGCGACCAGTGCTGTCCGGTGCCGCTGGCCTGCCCGGCCGGCAGGCACAGGCCCTGCTGAGCGCGCTCGGCCTGGCTGCGGACCCCGTTGCTCCCGACCCGCTCCTCACCTCGGTCGCTGTACTCACCCTGCTGTCGGATCTTTCGGAACGTTCGCCGGTTCTGGTGATAGCCGACGACGCCCAGTGGCTCGACCGCAGTTCGCTTGACGCCCTGGCCTTCGCCGGCAGCCGTCTCGACGCCGAGCGGGTCGTGCTGCTTGTGGGTGCCCGGGGGCCGGCCCCGCCCCCCGGGCTTGACCGGGGATTCCCGGAATTGCATCTTGAGCCGCTGTCCGCGGCAGACGCCGGCCACCTGCTGGACGGGCAGCCTCGGCCACCTCGGGGCCGGGCCCGGGCTCAGGTGCTCGCTCAGGCCGGTGGTAATCCCATGGCGCTGATCGAGCTGGCCAAGGTGGTCGCCGACGATCCCGCGGCCAGCCGCCGCTGGGCCGCCGAGCCACTGCCGCCGACGGACCGGCTGAGTGCCGTCATCACTTCCAGGTACGCCGCCCTGCCCGAGCAGGCCCAGGCCGCCCTGCTGCTGGCCGCGGTCGCCGACGGCCCGGACCTGGCCGCGGCCGCCAGCCACGGCGCCGGACCGGATGCGCGGGCCCTGGCACCGGCCGAGCAGCTCGGCCTGGTCAAGGTGGACCGGGCCGGCCTGCAGTTCTCCCATCCCCTCGTCCGTGCGGCCATCTACCACTCCGCGCCCTTTGCCCAACGAGCAGCAGCACACCGCGAGCTCGCCGAGGGCCTCTACGACCAGCCAGACCGGCGGGCCTGGCACCTGGCCGCGGGGGCCCTGCATCCGGACGAGCAGGTGGCGTCGCTGCTCGAGGCCACCGCTGCCCAGGCGCAACACCGCGGCGGCGCGGCCGCCGCGGCGCTGGCGATGGAACGCGCAGCCGAACTCAGCCCCGGCCGCACGGACCAGGCGCGCAGGCTGGCCGCCGCCGCCTCGGCCGCCGTTCCGACCGGCCAGGCCGACTGGGTCCACGATCTCGCCGACCGCGCCCTGGCGATCACGACGGACCCGGAACTGCGGCTGACCGCCCGCCGCGACGCCGCGTGGACGCTGGCCTGGTCAGGCCGGCGAACCGCCGCGCTGTCAGCGCTCATCTCCCTCGCCGAAGACGCATCGCCGGACCTGCCGGCCCTCGCCTGGGACGCGCTCTCGAACGCAGCCACCGTCGCCTACCAGTCCGGGAAACCGGCCAGCCGCCGGGCCGTAAGCCGCGTTCTGGGACTCCTGGAAACTCAGCGGTCCCCCTCGGCCGGCCATGGCCCGCTCGCCGAGGCCGCCTCGCACAGGCTCTGGATACGGGCCAGCACCGACCCGGCCGGCAGCAGAAACCAGCTCATCCCCCACCTGCGCAAGATCGCCGGTTCGCCGCTTGAAGAGCCATCCTTGTGGGGAACAGCTTCCGCGGCGTGGATCCTGGACGAAACCGACCTCGCGGTCCGCTGGCTGCAAGACGCCATGCACCGGCTCCGTGCCCCCGGCGTGCAAGGCACCAGCGCCGGAGGCCTGACCGTGCTCGGCTGGGCATATATCGACACGGGCCGGTGGGACGAGGCGCTGGACGTTGCCGCCGAGGCCGCCGGAATGGCCGAGGCGAACCATATGGGCATCGTCGCCGCATCCGCTGACGTGATCACCGCCACGGTCCTCGCCCTGCGTGCCGACTCCGCCGGGGCACGCAAGCATGCGGCCAGGGCGCTCGCCACCATCGATCCAGCAGAATGCGGGCTAATTGCCGCCCGGGCCCGGCGTGCCCTCGGCGTCGCCGCTCTCGCCGACGGCAGCTACCTCTCAGCGTTCACCCAGCTCCGCGGGCTGTTCAGCGACGATGGCTCCCCTCTCCACAACTACGCCTCCTACCTCGGTGTGGCGGATCTCGCCGAAGCCGCCGTCCGCGCCGACCGGCGGATAGAAGGGCGCGGCGTCATCGAGCACGCACTCAGCCATCTCAGCGGAACAGCCTCTCCCCGGCTTGAGCAGCTCATCGCCCGGGCCCGCGGCGTCCTCGCCGACCCGGCAACCACAGAAGCCTGGCCCGATAAGGACCTCTTCGATCCCGCCGGAGACCAGTGGCCATTCGAGCGGGCCCAGCTTCGCCTCGACCACGCCGAATGGTTGCGGCGCCGGCGCCGGATCAACGACGCCAAGCCCATACTGAGGGAGGCTCTGGGAACCTTCCGGCGCCTCAGGGCCCAGTCATGGGCGCAGCGGGCAGAAGCAGAGCTCAGAGCGTGCGGGGTGGCAGTCGCCGGCACACCCGCCGAACGTGATGCCCTCGGGGAGCTAACCCCCCAGCAGCGCCAGATTGTCCGCCTGGCCAGCGAAGGCCTCACCAACCGCCAGATCGGCGACCGGCTCTTCCTCTCACCGCGCACGGTCAGCTCGCACCTGTACCGGTCCTACCCCAAGCTAGGGGTAGCCGGCCGAAACCAGCTGCACGACGTGATCGCCCGGGCCAGCAGGCCCACGCCAGCAGACCAAAACGCCGGGAGCGAGACCTTTCCTTAGGTCGCGGGCTAACCAGAGCTAACTAATCGTCGAGGAATATGCGCGCGTGGCGGACGAACAGTCCGGGGTACTGGAAATGCGCGCCGTGATTGGCGTCCGGGTACAGGATGAGTGCGGCGCTGCAGTTGCGCGGTCTTTCCCCGGCCGCCAGTACCGGCGGTATCGCCCCGCTCACCGCGCAACAGGCATCCGCAAGGTGCAGTCATGTTGCGGATACCCGGACTCGGTTTCCCTTCGCAGGATGGCAGTAAGACCCGACCCCGAAGGGACCACTGAGATGAATGCTCGACCGAACATCGTGCTTGTCCACGGCGCATGGGCCGACGGCTCCAGCTGGAGCGGCGTCATCGAGCGCCTGCAAGCTGACGGCTACCACGTCACCGCACCCCAGTTCCCGCTGACCTCGCTGGCCGCCGACGTTGCCCGGCTGCGCCAGGTGCTGGACCTGCAGGACGGCCCAGTGATCGTCGCCGGGCACTCCTATGGCGGCCAGATCATGACCGCCCTGGGCACGGACGCGCCGAACGTCGCGGGCCTGGTGTACGTCGCGGCGTTCGGTCTTGACCAGGGCGAATCGCTCGGCGGGCTGCTGTCCCAGGGACCGGTGACCCCGGCTCTGGCGCACCTGGTCACCGACAAGCAGGGCTTCGGCTGGCTATCCGAAGACGACTTCGTCAGCCACTTCGCCGCCGACGTTGACCCGGTCAAGGCAAAGGTGATGTACGCCGTGCAGCAAGCCCTGGCCATGTCCGCCTTCGGCGACATGATGGGCGTCCCGGCCTGGAAGACGCTGCCGTCCTGGTACCTGGTCGCCGCCGACGACCAGGCGCTGCCGCCCGATGCGGAGCGCATGTTCGCCGCCCGCATGGCCGCCACCACCGTCGAGATCCCCTCCAGCCACGTCGCGATGGTCTCCCATCCCGGTGACGTGGCCCAGCTCATCAAGACGGCGGCCGAAGCCGTGCACGCTGCGAGCTAGACAGGCTCATCCGCTCACAATGAAAGGAGCACATAATGGCGAGTGAGTCATCGCTGACCTATCAGGTCTATGTGGCGCCGATCATCGCCATGGCAGGCAAGGACATCCCGCCTGGCCAGAGCCGCGCAACCTGGAGCCCGATATCGGCCACCCTCATCTCCGGCCGGCATGACGCCGTCTTGGTCGACCCCCTCATGACGGTCGAGCAGGGCATGGCTGTGGCTGACTGGGTGTCGACCACCGGAAAGAACCTCACCACGGTGTACGTCACCCACGGGCACGGTGACCACTGGTTCGGGCTCGGCGCGATCCGCGAGCGCTTCCCCAGCGTGCGGGCTGTCGCAACGCCAGCAGTCATCGAGGCTATGCGCAAGTGGTCCGCACCCGAGGTACTCCAGACATTCTGGCAACCCAGGTTCCCGGGCCAGATCCCTGATGACAACCCCGTCGCCGATCCGCTGGACGGGCCGTCCTTCGAGCTAGAAGGCCGTCAGCTGGTCGCCGTTGACGTCGGGCACACCGACACCGACCACACCACGGTCTTGCACGTACCGGAAATAGGGCTGATCGTCGCGGGCGACGCGGCATACAACGGCGTACACCAGTACCTGGCGGAATCAGACTCTCAAGGCCGCCAGGACTGGCTCGCGGCCCTCGACATCATCGAGGCACTTAATCCGCGTGCCGTCGTAGCCGGCCACAAACGCTACGGCAACGACGACAACCCGCGCATCGTCGATGAAACCCGCCAGTACATCAGTGACTTCGACCGGCTCGATAAGGAAACCACCACGGCGGAGGAACTCTACTGGCAGATGCTGACGATTCACCCGCACCGGGTCAACCCCGGCGCACTGTGGCTCTCGGCCCAGTCGGCAAAGGCCTGAACGGGCCCAGCCGGAATGGCGGCTCCTGGACTTCGGTAGATTGAGCTTCGTTCGCTGGGATGCGGAAAGAGGCGCTAAGGCCATGACGATCCTCGTCGTCGGGGCGGGTGCCACCGGTGGTTATTTCGGGGCTCTGCTGGCGCAGGCCGGCCGGGATGTCACCTTCCTGGTCCGCCCGCGTCGTGCCGAGCAACTGCGCGAGCGCGGGCTGCGGATCGTGGGGCCGGGGGCCGGAGCCGCCGCCGGGCAGGCGCTGCGGCCGAATCTGGAGCCCTCGCCGCAGGCGACCCCTGGCGTCCCGCCGCTGCCTCGCTCAGCCTTTGGCCTCCGCGGCGGCCTAAGGTGCCCAAGGCAGGCGCCCGACGCCGGTTCACAGAGCCATTAGTGGAACAGACCCGACAGACCCGATGCCGCCGCGGTGATCGCGTGTATCTCGTCTTGTTCGAGTTGGAGCGTGGCTGCTGCGAGGTTGTCTTCGAGGTGCGCGCGCGTTGCGGTGCCGGGGATGGGCAGTGTGACGGGAGAGACTGCGAGCAGCCAGGCGAGGGCGATCTGGCTGGTGTTTGCGCTATGCCGGGAGGCGGCTGCCGTGAGGACCGGCTGGTGTGCCGGGTCGTCCCAGGCGCGGAGGGGGCGGTAGGGGATGAACCCGATCCCGTGCGACTCGCACTCGGTGAGCATGTTGTGCCAGTTGCCGCTGGCGAGGTTGAGGCGGTTCTGCACGGTTGCGACGTCGGTGATGGTCCGGGCGACGGCAAGCTGTTCGGGTGTGACGTTGGAAACGCCGATGTGCCGGATCTTTCCCTCGGTTCGCAGGGCGTTGAGTGCGCCGATCGACTCGGCGTAGGGGATGGATGGATCGGGGGTGTGGAGCTGGTAGAGATCGATGCGATCGAGCCGGAGCCGGCGCAAAGATGCCTCGCAGGCGGACCGAAGGTGGCCAGGGTGGCCGTTGGGCGTCCAGCCGGTCAGCTCTCCGGTGGCTGACTCGCCGCTGGGGCCGGTGCGTTCGTAGCCGCCTTTGGTAGCGATGAGGAGGCCGTCGTAGGGAAAGAGCGCGTCGGCGATGAGCTCCTCTGAAACGCCGGGGCCGTAGGCGTCTGCCGTGTCGATGAGCTGGACGCCCAGATCGACGGCCCGGCGCAGCAGCGCTCGCGCGGCAGCCCGGTCGCGAGGCGGGCCCCAGGTGCCTGGACCGGTGATTCGCATGGCCCCGAACCCAAGGCGGCGAACCTCGATGTCACCGCCGACCGCAAAGGTGGTCTTCGTCATCGTTCTTCCATCCATCCCGGGCTCGTCTAGCTCATCGGGCGGGCCGTTGCTGCAGGATGCCGACGAGCTGCGCGAGCGTCTCGGTAGCGGTGGCGAGCGCCTCGACTTGCTCGTCTGCGATCTCGGCAAGGTACCCGCCGAGAACGACGCGGAGCCTTCCGCGGTAATCCTCGAGCGCAACGTTCCCGCTTCCGGTCAAGCTGACGAGGACGACGCGTCCGTCGCCGGACTGGCGTGTCCGCCTCACCAGTCCCTTCCCTTCGAGCTGCTTGATCAGGATCGTGATCGTTGGCTGCGCCAAGCCCTCGAGCGACGCGCAGGCAGGGTTCTAGCGTCCGGCCCGTCCTGGCGTCCTTGGGCAGGGCGCTGACCATCGACAACAGCTGGGTTGAGGTCAGGTCCGGGCGGAGCGGGACCTCTTGCCGGGCTCGCTCGAACAGACGGGCGAAGCTGCTTCTCATCGGGCTGCACAAGGTGCCGACGGCCGATCTGTCGTCGCTCAGTGATTCCCCGACCCGGGCGCTCATGCCCGGGTATTCGGTCGCGCACCGGTCATACAGCTCCAGCCACTCGCTCAGTGCCCGCCACACGTCCGGGGCGTCAAGCGCGCGCTGCGCGGACGCGTCGAGCTCGTCCACCCGGTCTTGCAAGATCGCCGCGAACAGGTGCTCACGGGTCGGGAAGCGCCGGTAAAGGGTTCCCTTCCCGACTCCGGCCGCCCGGGCCACGTCTTCCATCGGCGCATCGGTTCCCGCCTGCGCGAATACGGCCTTGGCCGCGGCGAGGACCGCGTCATGGTTCCGCTGCGCGTCGGCCCGCATCAGCTTGGCGGCAGGAAAGCTCATGGGGTCAGTCTAGCGGATAAGTGGACGACCCGTCCGCATGCTGTTACGGTAGAAACGGACGAACCGTCCGGATAGGAGCCCATCATGGGAAGCATCTGGCACATCGGGATCGCGGTCCCCGACCTGGCCAAGGGCCAGCAGGAGCTCAGTGATGTCTTCGGGCTGCGCTGGCGCCCGGCCAGGCTGCGAAAGCTGGCTCTCGCCGACGCCGCCGGCCTGCGCTATGAGGTGGAATGCCATGTCGTCTTCTCCCTTGGCGGGCCCTTCGCCGTCGAGGTCTGGCAGGCCATCCCCGGCACCCCGCTGGACATGCCGGAGGCCGGCGGAATACACCACATCGGCTACTGGGTCGACGACCCCGCCGCCGAGGTGAAACGGCTCGACGCGCTCGGATACCCCAGCTACGCCACCGCCGCCACCACACCGCTGCTGAACCGGGGCCCCTCCGGCACCCTCATCGAACTCTGCGACCTGCACAGCGACCGCCCGTCGCTGCGCGACCTGTTCCCGCCTGGGTCGAAGTTCGCCGGCCAGCCACTCCTCGACTCCGCCCTGTGACACCAGGGCAGGACAACACCGCCCCAAGCAGCAGAAGGAGAACACCATGCGCATCGGGATCATCGGCGCCGGGAACGTGGGCGCCACGCTAGCTGCCCAGCTCACCCGGCTCGGGCACCAGGTCGCGATCGCCAATTCCCGCGGGCCCGAGACACTCGCCCAGGTCGCTGCCCAGACCGGCGCGACCCCGGTGCCCATCACCCACGTCACCAGCAAAGCAGATGCCGTGATCGCCGCCATCCCGGAGAAGAGCATCCCTGGGCTTCCCGCCGGGCTGCTGAGCGCCCTGCCCCGGAACACGGTCGTCGTCGACGCGGGCAACTACGTCCCGGAGCTCCGGGACGGACACATCGACGCCATCGACGCCGGGCTGCCCGAAAGCCAATGGGTGCAATCACAGCTACGCCACCCAGTGATCAAGGCGTTCAACACCATCCGCCCGGCGAGCCTGGCCAACCTCGGCAAGCCCGCCGGAGCCCCCGGCCGTGCCGTCATCCCGGTCGCGGGCGACGACCCGGCCGCCAAGTCCGTCGTGCTGGAACTCGCGGACCAGCTGGGCTTCGACGGACTCGACGTCGGCCCGCTCGCCGAGTCCTGGCGCCAGCAGCCCGGCACCCCCATCTACACCACCGACCTGCCCCTCGACGCCGCCCGGCAGGCCCTGGCGGACGCGAACCCGGCGCAGACCGCCAGCTGGCGCAGCCGGCACCCGCAGCTGAATACAGCCATGCCCCCAACCAGGCGCACCGGCGTGCGCTTCGTCCTCGCCAACCCGTCCGACCCCAGCCGCCTGAACGAGCTCAGTGACTGGTACGACACCTACTCCGCGGCGATAACCATCCCCGGCTACCTCGCCAGCGACGTCCACTTCGAGAACCCCGACGCCAGCGGCGAGCGCAACAGCGCGCGCTACGCGACGATCTACGACATCGTCTCCCCCGACCCCGCGACCGCCTGGCCAGACACCGAGCACTCACCCGCCTACCCCACGAACCTGTTCAGCGACCCGCGCGCCAAGCTGGTCTCCCCGGCCCTGCGCGCCTCCTACGCCCTCGTCGGCTCCCAGCTCCAGCCGGGCCCGCACGGCCCGCTCACCGGCATCCACGTCATCCTCTCCAACGGCGGCGGCGATACCGAGCGCCAGCACCGGGAAGCCCAGATCCTGCAGACAGGCTCGTTCTACTCCGCGTCACGGTTCCGGATCATCGAAGGATCCCCCGAGCCCGCCGAATGGCTCGAGATTTTCGAGACCGACGACCCCGACCCCCTGCACGCCTACCCCCCGGTGACCAGTCACACGCTGCCCGCATCGCAGATCCAGCCCCAGCTGACCGAGTCGTTCCGCCTGGCCGCCGCCCGCACAACCAGTGGCGCGTGAGCTGAGGTCACGCTGGCCCGGGGCGGATTCTTCCGATTCCTGCTAGCGCCAATGCGCAGCACCGTCCACGCTGGAACTCTGTTCGCATGGCTTTCGGTGTCCTCATCGTGGACGACAACCCGTTGTTTCTCGAGGCCGCTCGCGGTCTCCTGGAACGGGACGGCCTGCTCGTGGTCGGCGTTGCCGCTACCTCGGACGAGGCGCTGCAGCAGGTGGACGAGCTCCGGCCGGAGGCTGTCCTGGTGGACATCATGCTCGGCGGGGAGAGCGGGTTTGAGCTGGCCCGGCGCCTGGCTGGGCGGCACGGTGACGGCGGGCCGGCCGTGATCTTGATCTCGACCCTTTCGGAGGCCGATTTCGCAGGCCCAATCGCCGACAGCCCGGCGGCGGGGTTCCTGCCGAAGGCGGAACTGTCGGCGGATGCGATTCACCGGATCGTCGATGGCCGCGGGGGAGGTCCACCCCGCGCTAGCCGTTAAGCATCGTCATCCAGCAGCGCAACCCTGGCACGGCTATGCGGGACCGCGCGGCTGCGTGGGTACGGCCTTCAGCTCGGCCGGGACCTGGACGTGCAGGGTTGTTCCCTGACCGGGCGGGCTCATGACCAGCATGGTGCCGCCGAGGGCCTCGACCCGGTCTCTGAGACCGATGATGCCCGAGCCGCGGCTCGGATCGGCCCCGCCTACACCATCGTCGATGATCGACAGGGTGAGGGCGCCGTCACAGCCGTCCACGACCACGTCGATGACCGACGCCTGCGCGTGCTTGGCGGCATTGGTGATCGCCTCCGACGCGATGTAATAACCGGCCGCCTCGACGTGCTGATCGAGCCGCGGGCCGAGATTCAGGTCGAGTTCGACCGGGACCGCGGAACGCCGGGCGAGCGCCTCGAGAGCCGGGCCGAGCCCGGCCTCGGACAAGATGGCCGGGTGAATGCCGTGCGAGACCTCCCGCAGTTCGTCCAGGGCGGTGCCGAGACCATCAGCCAGCCGCGCCAGCTCGCCCCGCACCTCCTCCCCGGGCTGGCGTGTCATCATCTCGATCGTCCGGGCTTTCAGCGCGAGCGAGACGAGGCGCTGCTGAATACCGTCGTGCAGGTCACGCTCGAGGCGCCGCCGCGTCTCGTCCGCGGCGGCGACGATCCGGGCGCGCGAAGCGGACAGCTCGGCCCGGCTCTGAGTGTTCGCGATGGCGGTGCCGACGAGCTCGGTGAACTCGGCGAGACGATCCTCGGCGTGCCCGGGGATCGGCCCATCCGTTGACGCGATCGTCACCAGTCCCCAGACGGCCCCATCGACGATGATCGGCGCGGCCGCCACGCTGTAGAGCCCGAGCTCGCGTGCCTTAGCGGCGAAGATGCCCCGCCGGTGTGAATAGTCCTCCACCCTTCCCGCGCGACCGGTCTGCCGCACCCGTGTGGCCAGCCCTGAGCCGGGGACCGGCCAGCGGCTACCCGGCTGGAACGGATGCGGCCGGTCACTCCACGCGGCGATCACCGTCATCGTCCCGCCGTCGTCCTCATAACGCAGCACAGCGGCAACCGGCAGGTGCATCACCTGAGAGACCTCGCGAGCCACGGCGGCGAAAACCTCTCCCGTCTCCGCGCCCTGGGCGACGAGCGTGGCGACCCGCCGGAGCGCGGCCTGTTCCTGCGCCAGCCGCTCGATCTCGGTCCGTGCGTCAGCGTTGGCGATCGCGGTGGCCAGGAGTTCGGTGAAGGCGGCCAGGCGGTCGAGAGTATCCGCGGGCAGGGGTGGACGGTCGTTACCAGCGGCTACGACGATCGCGCCCCAGACACGGCCCCCCACGAGGACGGGAACACCGGCCGCCGTGTCGATGCCGAGCTCCCGGGCCGGGCCGGCACCGAAGATCTGTGCGTGCGCATCGACCCTGAGCGGCTGGCCCGTCCGCTGCACCGCTGCGACCACACTCGCGTCGTCGGCCGGGAAGGTCCAGCTCCCACCCAGGTAGGGGGATATCTGGCCAACCCCGGCGATCGCCGTCGCCACCCCATCCCGGTCATAGCGGAAGAGCCCGACAATCGGGACCCCGAAAATGCCAGCCACCTCGGCACTGACCGACGTGAACACGTCGCCCGGCGGAACGGCCTCGGCCACGAGCGTCGCGACGCGGCCGAGCGCCGATTGCTCGGCAGCGACTCGTCCCAGCTCCTGGCGCGCCTCGGCGTTCGCGATCGCCGTGGCGACAAGCTCGGTGAACGCGCCCATGCGCATCTCGGTTTCGGCGGGCAGCGGTTCTGGTCGCGAGGAGCCGACGGCCATGACTCCCCAGAGCCGTCCCCCGGCCAGGACCGGAACCCCGACCGCCGCGCGGACCCCGATGGCGCGGACGTTCTCAGCCACCAGGCCCGTGGCGTTGGCGTAGTCGTCGATGCGGGCTGACTGCTGCGTGCGGAACACGCGGCCGATGATGTTGACCCCTTCCAGTTCCAGCGGCAACCGCGTGCCGATCGGCATCAGTGGCCCCCGCACATTCCAGGACGCGACCACCGTCACCGTCTGATCCGGCTCATAGACGATCAGGTGGGCACTGTCGAGGTGCAGGAGCTTCCCGGTCTCTTCGGTTACCGCCGCGAAGACCGCGCCCGGCGAGGGCTGGCTGGCGACCAGCGTCGCCACCCGCCGCAGCGCCGCCTGCTCGCCGGCCAGCGCGCCCCGGGCCTGTTCCGACCCGGCCGCGCGGCGGCCGGCCTGGGTCGCGACCGAGCCGACAATGACCGCCATCCCCAGGAACAGGCCGAGCACCAGCACGGTCGCCGCGTTGAGGTTGCGCAGGGGCGGCAGAAAGTACCAGTCGAACGCCTCGATGGTCACGACCCCGACCGGCAGCGCGTACAGCACCCCGGCGAAGCGGGCGACGGCCAGCACGGCCAGGAGAAAGAACAGGCCCAGGAGAACAGCAGGCACGTGAGATCTCGCGGCTGTGCTCACCAGAGCCGCGAGAACGAACGCGGCGACGCCCACGACAATGGCCAGGACAATCTCGGCCCAGAACCGTCCGCGCCGCCATTGCGACCACCAGGTCACCCTGAACTACCTGCTTAATCGGCTTGGTGCGGTCTACCCGGGACGACCCAGGGGCCGCCATGAGTCGAGACTGTCACTGCACGCCCCCGCAGGCAATGGCGAGGGCTGGGCCCCTCAGCGGCCGGATAGCGGCTGGCGTGGCCCGGTCGCACCTGGAGGTGGCCCGGGCCAGCCGTCCGGCGTCCCACCGTGCTCCCGCGGCCGGACTGGTCGATAATGCAACACATGACCAGCAGCACCGGGCCAGACCGGCCCGGCCCCGATGGAACCGTGACGGCCTCGCCATGACCGGGCTGCGGGTGGTACTGGCCGAGGACGATGTCCTGCTCCGCGAGGGCCTGGCCAGCCTGCTCGAGCGCTCTGGGTACGCGGTGGTGGGGCAGACGGGTGACGGCCCGCGGCTGCCCGCACTGGCCCGCGAGGCCCGGCCCGACCTGGTAGTGGCCGACATCCGGATGCCGCCCACCCATACCACCGAGGGGCTGGAGGCGGCCCGGGTCATCCGTCAGGAACTGCCTGATACCGCCATCCTGGTGCTGTCCGCCTACGCCGAGGTCGAGCACGCGATGGAACTGCTGGCCAGTGGACGCGGGATCGGCTACCTGCTCAAGAGCCGCATCACCAACGTGGACGAGTTCCTGGACGCACTCGCGCGCGTCGCCAGGGGCGGCTCGGTGGTAGACCCGGCACTGGTCCGGGAACTGGTGGCCGCCCGCCGCCGCGACGATCCACTGGATGCCCTCAGCGCCCGGGAACGCGAGGTGCTCGCCCTGATGGCAGAAGGCCGCTCCAATGCGGGCATCGCCCGGCGGCTCTGGGTCACCGGAGGCACCGTGGAGAAACACGTCAGCAGCATCCTCACCAAGCTGAACCTGCAGGAGGGCGACGATGATCATCGTCGCGTCCTCGCCGTGATCACATTCCTGAAGGCCCGCTGAGCACAAGTCCCAGTCACCGACCAGCCCTTCTGAACGCTCCGTTCCCGCTGCATGCCGCCCAGACCGCGCCGGGCCTGCGCTGGCCATGACGGCGGGCGGCCCGGCCCGTTCGCGGGTTCCGGTAACCCGGTGGGTTCGGCGCCAGGGCCGCCGGCTGCCCCGCTGGGGGGTGGCTGGCAGCCACGGTTGGGGCTAGCTGGGGTATGGCCTGGGGGCTCGCGCTGATGCGCCGGGGCCGCTGGCGCAGCATCGTCGGTTTATAGCGGACTTGCCGGCGTCACCCGGCGCCCGGGACGCGGCCGGCACCCAGGCAGCAAAGGAGTACGTAATGATCAGATCACTCGCCCGGCGCGAAGCACGAAAACGTCCCCGGATGCTGCTGGCGCTGCTGGCCGCCGCCGCAGCCGCGGCGGTGCTGGCCGCGTGCAGCTCGGGTACGTCTTCCAGCGGCAGCGGCGGCAGCAATGGCAGCAGTCCCGCCGCCGCCGCATCGGGCACCCTGAAGACCGCCAAAATCGGCAGCGCGACCGTGCTGACCAACGCCAAGGGCTTCACGCTCTACTCGTTCGCCCCTGACACGTCCACCAAATCGAACTGCAACGGATCGTGCGTGACGTACTGGCCGCCGGTGAAGGGGGCCGTCAGTGCATCCGGAGTCAAGGGCACGTTCGGCACGATCAAGCGGTCTGATGGTTCGATACAGGCCACCTTCGACGGGCACCCGCTGTACACCTACGTCGGCGACACCGCTCCCGGGCAGGCCAAGGGCAACGGCCTGAACCTCTCCGGCGGGGTGTGGCACGAAATCACCACCTCCGGCAGCGCAGCAGCCAGCAGCCCCTCGGCGGGCTCCGGCGGCGGCGGCTACTGAGAAACGGACTGACACGATGACCTGGCGGGAAACGATGACCAGGCGGGGAACCGACACGCGAGCTGCGCAAGCCGCCAGGGAACCGGGCCAGCCCCCGGCGCCCGGCTGGCCCCGAGTCATCCTGCGGGTGGTGGGCTCGGGTCTGCTCATCGCCACCGCAGCGATCCATCTCGACCTGTACCTGACCGGCTACCGGTCAATCCCGACGATCGGCTGGCTGTTCCTGCTGCAGGTGATTGCCGCCTTCGGCCTCGGGCTGGCGGTACTGGCCATCCCCGGGCGGTTCGTCGTCCTGGGGCGGCTGGCGGCCGGGGCCGGAGCCGGCTTCGCCCTCGCTACCCTCGGCGGCTACCTCCTGTCCGTCTGGATCGGGCTGTTCGGGTTCAAGGAGGTCCGGACGACCGCAGGGATCGTCGCCGGCCTGGTGGAAGTGGCCGCTTTTGTGGTCCTGGCCGCGCTGGCGCTTGCTCCTGCCCCCGCACAGGCCCCAGCGGGCGGAGCGGCCGCAGGCCCCGCCAGATACCTCACCCAGATCCCCCCGGCGATCGCCCGGGTGGCCGCGATGGCCGCTGCGGGCCTGGCGGTGGCGGCGCTGGTGCTGTTCGGCCTCGTGCTGGCCGGGGCCAGCTCCCCGGTGCCCGCGGCCGCCGGCACCAGCCTGAAGACCGCCACGATTGACGGCGGGACGGTACTCACCAACGCCAAGGGCTTCACGCTCTACTCGTTCGCCCCCGACACCCCGGGCACGTCGAAATGCTACGGGAGCTGTGCCGCGTACTGGCCACCAGTGACCGGCGCGGCAGTGGCCAGCCCCGGGGTGCCGGGCCGGGTGGGCACGATCCAGCGAACCGACGGTTCCCGCCAGCTCACCTACAACGGGCATCCGCTGTATACCTACGTCGGCGACTCAGCTCCCGGCCAGGCCCGGGGCAATAACCTCAACCTCAACGGCGGAGTGTGGCATGAGATCCATGTCTCCCGGTGAGCGCCGCCCGGGCCACCCTGAGGCGATTGCCGAGCAACCCACGGCCTCACTCCAGACGATCGAGCCCGCCGTCCGGGCCAGCTGGGCACCGATGACCGCGGTGCACGACGCGCTGCGCCGCGACCTGGACCAGCTCACTCACAGCACAGCCAGCCGTGCGGCGACCCGGGCCCGCTGGATCGTGTTCCGCGACCAGCTGACGTTCCACTTCGCGGCCGAGCACGCGGCCATGTGGCCGCCGGTCCGGGCCAGGCTCACCGGCGACCCGCACGGCCAGGCCCTGCTCGAAGCGATGGAAGACGAGCGCCGCCTGATCGGCCCGCTGCAGGCCGTGACCGACGACGCGTTCACCATGGACGCCGACCCCGGGCGGCTCCGCCAGCTGCTGACCAGGCTGCGGACCAGGCTGACCAGTCACCTCGCCCACGAGGAAGCCGAGGCGCTGCCCCTCATTACCCAGACCCTGTCGCACGGCCAGCTCAGTACCATCACCCGGGCCATCCGTGGCGGCCACAGCCTGCGGCGCGCCGCGGCCACGGTCCCGTGGGCCCTGGCCAGCGCCAGCCCCGGCGTCCGCACCCAGGTACTGGGCGAGCTGCCAGCCCCCACCCGCCTCCTCTACCACAGAATCTGGCTGCCCCGGTACCGCCGCAACACGCCACCGCTGTGAAGCACCACAGCCCCGGCCGCCGCCTGCGCCCGGCAGCGCTGTAGCCACGTCATGGCACCCAGCCACCAACTCCCAAGTGCGGGCCAAAGCTGAAGGAATAGTGATGTCCTCTCCCACACCCGCCGAGCCGGTGACGTCGAATGGCATCGCCAGCCGCCTGCTGACAGCGGCGATCCCGCGGGACGCCGTGGCGCCACCGGTGCCCGGCCTGTTCACCGATCAGGCCTTGTGGGCCCTGGTGGAGCGGGATGCCCGTTGTGCTGACGGGGGTCTTGATCCGGACCAATGGTTCCCGGTCAGCGCCGAGGCGGGCAGGGCCCGCCAGGAGGCGGCCGCGGCGATCGCTGTCTGTACCGCCTGCCGGGTACGCGGCCAGTGCCTAGAGCTCTCGCTGCGGCACTGGGACATCGGCCAGCACGGTGTCTGGGGCGGCCTGGTCGCCGCCGACCGCGCACGACTGCGCCGCCGGCTGTCCGCCAGGCGCCTGGATGACCGGGCTGCCTGTGCTGCCGCGTCAGGCCGGGCCAGCAGATCAGCTACGTGGTCGAGCCAGAGCGGATGACCACGCGATTCCATTGCCGACGGGGAAGCCGTTAGAGCCGGATCGCCGGGGAGAGTTACTGCTACCGTTACGGCCTGGCTGGGCTCAGGCACCAGCCGGATCAAGCACGGAAGCTGGCTGGCAGGAAAGCTGAAACGCGCATGGCTAGCTCGGGAGCGGCCGCTTCGACCTGGGCACCGTTGCGTATCGGGCTGTTCCGGTCACTGTGGATCGCGGCGCTGGTCAGCAACGTGGGCACCTGGATGCAGACCGTGGGTGCCCAGTGGCTGCTGGTCCACAGTCCTCACGCGGCCGTCCTCGTCCCCCTGGTGCAGACCGCTGACACCCTGCCCGCCGTCCTGTTCGCGCTGGCCGGCGGGGTGCTGGCGGACATTTTCGACCGGGCCAGGCTGCTCGTCGCGGTCCTCGCGGGCATGACCGCCGCAGGCGGAGCCCTCACCGCGCTGACCGCGGCGCACCGGATGCCGCCGGCGCTGCTGCTCATATTCACCTTCATTCTCGGCACCGGAGCCATCCTGGTCACGCCCGCCTACCAGTCGCTGGTGCCCGACATGGTCCCCCGCCCGCTGGTGCCCAGTGCCTCAGCTCTTAGTTCGATCAACATCAACCTGGCCCGCGCCATCGGCCCAGCCATCGCCGGGCTGCTGGTCGCGCGGATCGGGGTGGCCGCCGTGTTCGGCCTGAACGCGGCGACGTTCCTGGTCTACGCGATCGTGGTGGCGCTTCATCCCCAGCTGGGCGGGACTCCGCAGTCTCCCGAGCGGTTCATCCCCGGGCTGCGGGCGGGCGGCAGGTACGTCCGCCACGCACCCGTCGTGCAGCGCATCCTGCTGCGCGCGGCCCTGTTCCTCCTGCCGGGCAGCGCGCTGTGGGCGCTGCTGCCCCTGATCGCCACCCGCCGGCTCGGCCTGGGTTCAGACGGGTACGGTCTGCTGCTGGGTGCCCTGGGAGTGGGTGCTATCGGCGGCGCGTTCATCCTTCCGCAGGTCCGGGCCAGGCTCTCCGCCAATGCCCTGGTGGCCGTCGCCAGCCTGACCTACGCGGCGGCCCTGGCCGCGGTGGCGCTGTCGCGCAGCCTCGCGCTGACCATCCTGGTGCTGCTGCCGGCCGGTGTGGCCTGGATAGCTTTCCTGTCTAACGTCAACGCCGCCCTGCAGCTGTTCCTGCCCAGGTGGGTCCGCGCCCGCGGCCTGTCGGTCTACCAGATGGTCCTGTTCGGCGCGCAGGCCGGCGGGGCTGCCATCTGGGGAGTCGCCGCCGGGACTGCGGGGCTGGTGCCCGCCTTCCTGATCTCCGCCGCCGTCATGGCCGCCGGTGCGGCAACCCTCTGGTTCTGGCCGTTCTACCAGATCGCAGACATGGACCGCAGCCTGGTGCGCTGGCCCGAACCGCAACTGCTCATCAGCGCTGATCGCGGCAGTGGACTGGTCCTGGTCCGGACCACCTACACCATCGCCGCCGACAAGGAACAGCAGTTCCTGCAGGCCATGGGCCCCCTGCGCCAGTCACGGCTGCGGACCGGGGCCATCGACTGGGCGCTGTACCAGGACAGCCAGAACCCGCGCCTGTTCATCGAGCTGTTCAGCGTGGCCAGCTGGGAAGAGCACCTCAGGCAGCACCGCGAGCGGCAAACCGCCACCGACCTGCAATACCACGACGAGGCTGCGGCACTGTCCGACCCGCCGCCCCAAACCGGCCACTACCTGGCCGTGGACGTCCATGAGTAGCGAAAGCCCAGCTCATTCGGCACAGTCCAGCGACGGCTCCGCCTCGCGGGTCACTGCCACGGGTGTGGTCAGCTTCTGCTCGCGCCAAGCCGCTCCTTCGCGCAGCGGTGCGGGCGGAACGGGCTGGGTACACCCTCCAGGGGGGTGCCGTGGACGGTTTCCTGCTCGCGTATGAGGGCTTTGATCCCGAGGCTGAAGGCCTTCGCGAAACGCTGACCTCGACGGGCAACGGGTACCTGTGCGCACGCGGCGCCGCGGAGTGGGCGGACGCCGACGGCGTGCACTATCCCGGGACCTACGTGCACGGCGGTTACAACCGCGAGACGACGATCCTGGGCGGCCTGCCCGTGCTCAACGAGGACCTCGTCAACCTGCCGAACTGGCTGGTCCTCCAGTTGCGTATCGAGGGCGGGGACGTGATCCGGCTCGCCGACGTGGAACTGCTCGGTTACCGCCACGAGCTCGACATCCGGTTCGCGACTGTCAGCCGCCACCTCTTGTTCCGTGATCATGAGGGCCGGGAGACGACACTGCACAGCCGCCGCTTCGTCAGCATGGCCGACGCCCATCACGGAGGGATCGAGTGGACGCTCGTCCCGGGGAACTGGTCGGGGCGCGTCGAGGTGGTCACGGCGATCGATGGCCGGGTAAGCAACGCCGGGGTTGCCCGCTACCAGCAGCTGGAAGGCCGCCACCTGAACCCCGTGGGCCCGCGGACGCTCGGGTCGGAGGTTATCGCGCTAAAGGCCGAGACCCGGCAGTCGAACCTGTACGTCAGCCAGGCGGCCCGCACCCGCGTGGTCCGCGCTGACGGGGCAGTCCAGGTCGAGCGGCGGCTCTACCAGATGGAGGACTACATCCAGCAGGTCCTGGCCTTCGGCGTGCGCCACGGCGAGGCGACGCGGGTCGAGAAGCTGGTGACGTTCTTCACGTCGCGGGACCAGGCGGTCAGCGACACGCTGGTCAAGGCGGCCACGTCGGTGGCCCGGCACACCGATTTCGGCGCCTCGTTCGAGCGGCACGCCACGGCGTGGGAGGAGCTGTGGCGGGTGTGTGACGTGCGGGTGTCCGGAGATGAGAGCGTGCAGTTGCTGCTGCGGCTGCACATCGGGCACGTCCTGCAGGTCTGCTCACGGCACACCGCCGACCTCGACGCGGGACTGCCCGCCCGCGGCCTGAACGGCGAGGCCTATCGCGGGCACGTGTTCTGGGATGAGCTCTATGCGTTCCCGTTCTTCAACGTCCGCCTGCCGGAGGTCACCCGAGGGCTGCTGATGTACCGCTTCCGCCGGATAGGCGAGGCCCGGGCGGCGGCGCGGGAGGAAGGATTCCGGGGCGCGATGTTCCCGTGGCAGAGCGGCAGCGAGGGGACCGAGGAGACGCAGCGCGTCCACCTCAACCCCGTTTCGGGCCGCTGGGAGCCTGACCTCAGCCGTAACCAGCGGCACATCAGCGCGGCGATCTTCTGGAACATCTGGCAGTACTTCCAGACCACCCATGACCAGGCGTTCCTCCGTGACTATGGCGCGGAAATGATGCTCAGCATCACTCGCTTCTGGGCATCGATCGCGCACTTCAACCCGGAGCGCGAGCGTTACGAGATCCATGGCGTGATGGGCCCCGACGAATTCCACGACAAGTACCCGGACGCGCCGCATGGTGGCCTGCGCAACAACGCGTACACCAACGTCATGGTGGCGTGGCTGTGCGACGTCGCCGGCCAGCTGCTGGCGTTGCTCCCCTCGAGCCGGGCGGAGGAGCTGCGCGAGCAGCTGGGCATCGGCGACGACGAGCTGGCGGTGTGGCGTGACATGAGCCGCCGGATGTTCGTCCCGTTCCACGACGAAGGGATCATCAGCCAGTTCGAGGGCTATGCGGACCTCGAGGAGCTGGACTGGGACGCATACCGCGCGAAGTACGGCAACATCCAGCGGCTGGACCGGATCCTGCGCGCGGAGGGCAAGGATCCCAACCGTTACAAGGTCACCAAACAGGCCGACACAGTGATGCTGTTCTTCCTGTTCAGGGACGAGGAGCTGCGCGAGATTTTCGGGCGGCTGGGGTATGGCTACGGGCTCGACACGGTGCGGCGGAACGTCGCGTACTACGACCGGCGCACGTCGCACGGCTCGACGCTGAGCTTCGTCACCCACGCCGGGGTCCTCGCCGCCATCGACCCGGAGAGCTCGTGGGAGCGGTTCCTGGTCGCGCTGCGCAGCGATGCCGAGGACATTCAGGGCGGCACGACGAAGGAAGGCATCCACATGGGTGTCATGGCGGGGACGCTCGACCTCGTGCAGCGCAGCTACGCGGGCACCTATGTCAGCGACGGCGTCCTGTGCTTCGATCCCCGGCTGCCGAGCCGGCTCGACGGCCTGTCGTTCCCGATACAGTTCCGGCAGACCCGGATCCAGGTGACGCTGACCCACGACCAGCTGACGCTGGCCCTGCATGCCGAGGGCGGCGGGGGCCGTTCGGTGCGGGCGGCGCTGCGCGACGACATTCGCACGCTGAGCGTGGGCGACAGGACCGTGTTCGAGCTCAGCCGGAACCACGCAACAACGGCGCCTTCCAGGCCCGTCCGCCCCTCTGCCCCGGATTGAAAGGAGGCCGCATGCCGAAGTTCCAGGGAGCCATTTTCGACGTCAACGGAGTGCTGGTCAACTCGCCGCACGAAAAGGCGTGGCGCGAGTCACTGCGTGAGCTGATGGAGTCCGGCTGGCGCGACATCCGTGACCAGACGACGTGGTCGCCGGACGCGTTCACGCCCCACGTCTACCAGCAGTACGTCTCGGGCAAGCCGCGCATGGCCGGCGCCCGCGCCGCCCTCGACTACTTCCACGTGCCCGACGCCGAGCAGCGCGTCGCCGAGTACGCGCAGCGCAAGCAGGAGCTAGTCGTGCGCCTCATCGAGGCTGGCGACTTCACCGCCTATCCAGACGCGCTGCGTTTCGTCATCGCGACCAAGGATGCCGGGCTGCGCATCGCGGACGCGTCATCGTCGAAGAACGCGGGACTGTTCCTGCGGAAGATCCGGCTCGACACGTTCGCGGCCCAGCACGGGATCTCCTCGCCGACGGTGCGGCCCGGCCAGACGCTGCTGGACTACTTCGACGTGGACGTCTCGGGGCGCGATTTCGCCCGCGGCAAGCCGGACCCCGAGATTTTCCTGACCGCAGCGCACGAACTCGGCGTCGAGCCACGCTACGCGATGGTGATCGAGGACGCGTCCTCCGGTGTCCAGGCCGCGAAGGCCGGCGGCATGGCCGCGATCGGCATCTCCCGGGCCGATGACGCCGACCTGCTGGCCGCGGCCGGCGCCGATCTGGTGGTCACCTCGCTCGATGACGTGGACCGGGATGCCCTCAGCAAAGGAGAGCTGACGACGCGGTGACCTAGCCCAGCCGTGGCGGCAGGCGCACGATCGAACACGCCGGCCACATTGCGGCGATTTTGGGACGCCCCGCGGGTCTGTATGTATAGGGCCAGCGCGCGGCCAGTGTTCGCGCCGGAGGGTTTGGGGTAGCCGATGACAGTCAGCGAGGATTTCACCAGTAACACCGGCCGGTTCCGGGGTGAGTTGCTCGCGCATTGCTACCGGATGCTGGGGTCGGCTGAGGAGGCCGAGGACCTGGTGCAGGAGACCTACCTGCGGGCGTGGCGGTCCTATGACCGGTTCGAGGGCCGTTCATCGGTGCGGACCTGGCTATACCGGATCGCGACCAACGTGTGCCTGACCGCGATCGAGCGGCGCGGGCGCCGGCCGCTGCCCTCCGGGCTGGGTGCTCCGGCCGGGGACCCGGAAGCTCCGGTGGTGACCGGCGCGGAGGTGCCGTGGCTGCAGCCGTTCCCGGACGCACTGCTGGCCGGGGAGTATGCGGATCCAGCGGCGGTGGCCGTGTCGCGGGCGGGTATCCGGCTGGCCTTTGTCGCGGCGCTGCAGTACCTGTCGGCCCGGCAGCGCGCGGTGCTGATCTTGCGGGACGTGCTGGAATGGCCGGCCACGGAGGTGGCGGATCTGCTGGGCACGACGACTACTGCGGTGAACAGCGGCGTGCGGCGGGCCCGGGCCCAGCTCGCGCAGGCGCTGCCCGCCGAAGAGGAGCTGGCCGAGCCCGCCGAGCCGGACCGGCGAGCGCTGCTGGAGCGGTTCGCCGTGGCTGTTGAGAACGCCGACGCGAGCGCGCTGGCAGAGCTGCTGGCCCAGGATGTCGTGCTGGAGATGCCCCCGGTGCTGACCTGGTTCACTGGCCGCCAGGCCGTTGTGCGGTTCGTCGCGTCGAACTTCTTCATCGCGCCCGGGCGGGAGCGGCTGGTTCCGGTCGTGGCGAATGGGCAGCCGGCGTTCGCGGTCTACCAGCGCGAACCGGGCGGGACATACCATGCGCACGCGTTGCAGGTGCTCACGGTCACTACGCGGGGGATCGCGCGGATCGTCGCCTTCGTGGACCCGGGTCTGTTCGCCTCGTTCGGCCTGCCGCGGGAGTACGGCGGCACCGCGGCCGGGCCGGCCCCAGCGTAGGACCTGGCGGTCACCCCGTGGCTCCGCTGAACCGGGGACTGGAGCTGCTCGAATCGGCGGTCAGCTACGCGCTGGCCGGTGCCGCGCTGGTCACTCCGCAGCTCCTGCCGCGGTCCACTCCGTGCGCCAGATGGGACCTCGAAACGTTGCTGGACCACCTCAGCGACTCGATCGGGGTGCTGCACGAGTCGATCGCCACCGCAGGCATCAGCCCTGTGCCAGAGCGGGGTTACGACGGGCCTGGGCGGGACCCGGTCGCGCGGCTGCGCGGCCAGGCCGCCAGGCTGCTGGGCACCTGCACTGCGGCCGGGCCGGGCGGGCGCCGGGTGACCATTGGGGACCGTGAGCTGACCGCGAGCATGGTCGCGGTGACCGGGGCCATCGAGATCACCGTCCACGGGTGGGACATCTCTGCCGCGTGCGGCGCGGCCCGGCCGGTCCCGCCGGGCCTGGCGGCCATCTTGCTGCCGATCGCCCCGCTGCTCATGCCTCCAGGCACCCGCCCTGGGCTGTTCGCCGACCCGGTCTGGCTGCCCGGCCCGGCCGGTCCCGGCGACCAGCTCATCGCCTTCGCCGGCCGCCACCCGCGCCTGCAGGCCGCGCCGGGTCCTGCCACCGCTTAAGCCGTAGTAGTCATACCGGTAGCGGCCCACCGTGCGGATCATGGTGGCGGCCGGGGGGCCCGGGCAGGAAGTCGCCTCGAGATGCCGCACCGGGTCTGCCACGCTCGTGCACGTGTAGCGAGGTCCGTGAGTGACCCGGCCGTTCGAGATGAAATAACTGCTGCCTTGCTCAGTGAGGTGATAGCTCTGCGTCAGTGTGCGGGTCAGCGCGCTGCTGACAGCAGCGCGCGCCGATGGGGCCGAACCGGCGGTGGTCAGCGTAAGCGCCGTCACCAAGGCCGCTGCCACCGCGATCCCGGCCGACAGCACGGCGATCCTCCGCGTCCGGCGTGCCCGGTCCCGCTGTCGCGCCGCGGCGAACCCTTCTAGCAGGTCGATCCCAGGTGGCATGTCCGTAGTGGCCGCCGCGAGCAGGCGGCGCGCCTCAGTTTCGCTGTCGTCCATAGCGGTCCTCCTCGAGGTTCTCGCGCAGCGCCCGCAAGCCGCGATGCGTGTGCGTCTTGACTGTCCCCACAGAGCAACCGAGCAGGTCCGCGACCTCGGCTTCCGGCAAATCGGCGCAGTACCGCAGCACCACCGCGGCACGTTGCCGCTGCGGCAGCGCCTGGAGCGCCTGGCGCACCGGTGCGGCGAACGCCTGACCGTCGGCAAAGTCCGCGATCACGGTGTCAGGCAGCTCGCCGGTTGGCGTCTCGCGGCGCCACCGGGCGCGCCACCACGACCGGTGCGTGTTCACCATGATCCGCCGCAGGTAGGCATCCGGGTCGCCGTCCAGCCGCAGCTTCGGCCAGGCCCGGTAGAGCTTGACCAGACTCTCCTGGACCAGGTCCTCAGCCGCATGCCAGTCACCGGTGAGCAGCACCGCCACACGCAAGTGATGCTCACCGCGGTCACGCACGTAGGCGGCGAACCGCTCGTCGATGCCGGCCATTGCACTCCATCTCGCCCGGTGCCTCCCGTCGGGAACACGCCGCGTCCCCACCCACGGGTTGACAGGGCAGCCGGGCACCCGGCCCAGCCCGGCGCGGCGATTCTGCCGAGTCCGGCTGGTCTATATCAGTAGGCCGCCAAAAGGGCGGCGGAAACACAAGACCACGCCAGAACCGGAGAAACAGGCATGACCATTAAAAACAAGGCAGTGCTGGTGACGGGGGCCAGCCGCGGCATCGGCCAGGCGCTGGTCGAGGAGGCCCTGCGGCGAGGCGCGGCACCGGTGTATGCCGCCGCCCGCCACCCGGTCGCTCACCCCGATCAGCGCGTCACCCCGCTGGCGCTGGACGTAACCGACGCGGAGCAGATCCGCGAAGCTGCCGCGAGTATCGACTCGCTCGATCTCCTGATCAACAACGCCGGCATCCAGCCTTTCGACGACCTGAGTGATCCTGCCGCGCTCGAGCAGACCCTGACTGTCAACCTGTTCGGCACCTACCGGGTGAGCCAGGCTTTCCTGCCGTCGCTGATTCGTTCTCGGGGAACTATCGTCACCAACGTGTCCCTGGCGGCCCTCGCCCCCGTGCCGTTCGCACCGGCCTACTCGATCTCAAAGGCGGCCGCGTTCTCCTTGACGCAGTCGCTGCGTTTGCTCCTGGCCCGGCAGGGCGTGAGCGTGCACAGCGTCCTCACCGGCCCCACCGATACGGAGATGACCCGAGACCTCGACATCCCCAAGGCCTCCCCGGAGTCCGTGGCGCGAGCCATCTTCGACGGCATCGAGAACGGGGAAGAGGACATCTTCCCCGATCCGCTGTCCCGCGCCATGGCCGACGGCTGGCGTGGCGGTGTCGCCAAGCAGTTCGAACGCCAGAACGCGGCGCTCGTGCCGGCCGGGGCCGCCAGTTGATGACGGGCGATGAGCCTGTGCCCATTGTCGCGGGCACAGGCTCATCGGCGGCTGGAGGTATCAGCTGGCGCGGGCCACGGTCAGGGCGGCCTGATTGTGACGGCCTGGCCGGGGGCGGGTCCCACTTCTGGTGGCTCCGGCCCATCAGCGCGAAGAGATCATGAAGCTGCGCTGGCCCGATTGCAGGTAACCGGGATGTTGCAGACAACCGCGACCCGGAGCAGGGCCTTGACGTCCGGGTCGTGCGGGTGTGCTCCTCGGATGCTCGTTTGAGTGGTCCTTCATCAGCCAGTCTCGCTGCTCACAAACCATGCGTCCAATGCCTGAGACCCAGGCCAGGCATGACAAGCAGTCATGGATGGACGGCGGCTGGCGTCTGGGGCGGCGCCAGTTCGCGGGCTGGTGCCAGTGGCACCGCGGGATGGCGCCAGTCTGCTGGCCCAGCCAGGTCGTGCCCGGGTTCTTCCTGCTCAGCGAGCAGGGAAATGGCGACCGAGGACTTCGGCCGCGACCCCGACCGCCAGGTCCCGCACGCCACCGGTGAGCGCGCCGGCGAGCTGGCGGAGGCGGCCACGCTCCTGTGCGTCGGGCTCATGGTCGGCCGCCGCCTTGAACGCCTCGGCCAGCTGGTCGATCAGCGCTTCGGGGCTCGGCCACTGGCCGACCAGCTGTCTGGCCTCGCTGGTGACGCTGTCAATCGTCCACTGACCCACCCCGCCGCCCGCGTACTCAGCCATCTCACCGACAAACAGCGGGTGCAGCGCGGTGAGGGCCCGGACAACGTCGTCCTCGTCCAGGCCGGCCTCGGTAGCGATCTCGCTGACCCTGACCCACTCAGGAGCTCTCGCATCGACCAGCCCCACGGCGGCCTCCAGCACCGGGTAATCCCGGCTTCCCCAGGTGTCGTCCACGACGCCCCCTCTCCGGCCGTCAGCCGGTGACCTGGAGGTTGTCGCGGACGTCGATGACTCCGGTGGCCATCAACGCGGCGCCGACCACTGCGTCGTGTTCGGCCCAGGTGCGGACATGGCCGGTCAGCGTGATGATGCCGTCTTTGGTGTCGGCCGTCACGTCACTGTCGTCGGGGACTAGCGCAGAACGCTCCAGCGCGTCCTGGACGTGCAAGTTGACGGCGACGGGATCGGTGGCGTAGCTGATGTCGATATCGTTCCTGACGTTGCGGACACCGATCAGCCCGGACACGGCCGACTCGGCGGCAGCGCGCTCGGTGCCGTAGGACACCGTCCCGCTCAGGGCGATGTTGCCGTCGTCTGCGGTCGCCTCCACGCTGCCCGGCACGGTGACGTTTGCCGTGAGCGCGTTGTTCGCCGCGGTCGTCAGCTTCGCGTCATCGCGGTAGTCGCTTTCCGGCAGCACCACCTCCAGGTTGTTGTCCACGGTGCTCACCCCGGCGACCCGCCGGGCGGCGGCCGCCGCCTCCAGGTACTGCGGGTAGCTGGGCACGGTGCCGGTGAGGTTTACGTTTCCGCCGATGCTCACCACCGTGATACCCGCGGAGTCGACCAGCGGGTCGAAGCCGAGTTCCGATTCGACGGCCGCGCGGACGTCTTTGGTCGTAGCCATCTGCTGGATCCTTTCCCTGGGCGAGGCAGGACTGCGGTTCTTAGCCAGTCCACACCACAATCCGATCCCGGGCCAGGCTGCAGGCCGGGCGAGGCATGGCCCCGGGATGCCCCTGAACCGTTCGCCAGCAGCCGATCAGCCCGCTTGCCGCCATGTGCCAGGTATCGTGCGGACTGTGCCGTTCAGCACGGCCGGGGATCTCGGGGGACTGCTGGAGCGCGAGCGCGAGCTGCAGATGCTGCGCGATGGGCTCGCCCGGGCATGCGCCGGAGACGGCGCCCTTCTGCTCATCGAAGGCCCACCCGGCGTCGGCAAAACCGCATTGATCCGCCGCGCACGCGCCCAGGCCGAGCAGGCGGGCGTCCTGCCGCTCGAGGCGACCGGCTCGGAATTCGAACAGCCCTTCGCGTTCGGCGTGGTGCGCCAGTTGCTGGAACCGGTGATCCGCCAGAACCCCGGGCACACCGACGTGTTCGCAGGGGCCGCCGCCCCTGCGGCCCGCCTGTTCGAGCCCGACGATTACCTGCCGCACAGCGCTGACATGGGGTTCGAGGCGTTGCACAGCCTGTACTGGCTCATGGTCAACATCGCCGACCACACCCCGGTCCTCGTGTCGGTGGACGATTGCCAATGGGCCGACCGCGACTCGCTGCGCTTCCTGGCCTACCTCGCCCAGCGCATCGAGGGCCTCCACATCACGACGCTCCTGGCCGGCCGGCCGCCGGATCTGGCCGCCGAGGCCGGCTCCCGCTGGGCTCAACTGGCCTCCCGCCCCGCCGCCATCGCGCTCTACCCCCCGCCGCTGAGCGAACCCGCCACGATCAGCTGGACCCGGCAGCACCTGGGGACCGACGCCGACGAGGAGTTCTGCCGCGCCTGCCATACCGCCACCGGCGGCAACCCCCTCTTCCTCCGCGAACTGCTGCGTACCCTCGAGGCCCAGGGCATCGAGCCGTCAGCCGCTGCTGCGGCCCAGGTCCAGGCGGTGGGACCAGCCGCGGTGCGCCGTTTTGTCGTGCACAGGCTCGCTGCGCTCGGACCGGAAGCCGCGAGCCTGGCCCGGGCCGTCGCGGTGCTGGGCGATGACACTGAGGTCCCGGTGGCGGCCCAGGTGGCGGGGCTGAGCCCGGACGCCGCCCGGCAGGCCGCCGACGCCCTGGTCCAGGCTGGCCTGCTCAATCCAGCCGACCGCCTGGGGTACGTGCACCCGGTCGTCCGGGCCACGCTGTACGAGGATCTCGCGCCCGGCGAGCGCCAGGCGCGGCACGCCACCGCGGCCGGGATCCTGGCCGCCGCGGGCGCGCCCGCCGAACGCGTCACCGCCCACCTGCTGCTGACCGCCCCGAACGGCGATCACCAGCGGATCACCACGCTCCGGTCGGCCGCGGCCAGCGCTGCGCGCCGCGGCGCCCCCCGCGCGGCGGCCACCCGCCTGCAGCGCGCACTGGCCGAGTCCCCGGCCGAGCAGGAGCGGGCTGAGATCCTCGCTGAGCTGGGCCGCTGCGAGCTGGCCACGCTGCAATTCGAGGCGGCCCAAAACCACCTGCACGCGTGCCTAACGACCGGTGCCGCGCTGGCCACCCGCGCCGACGCGGCGTCACTGCTCGGCCGGTGCACGATCGTGTCCGGGGGCCGGTCAGCCCAGGTCGCGGCCGACGCACTCGCGTCGCTGGCCGAGGAACTCCATCCGCTTGACCGGGACCGCTCGCTCGAGCTGGGCTCTGAGCTGCTGATGCTCACCACCGCTGTCCCGCAGTTGCGGGCAAGCCTCCCCGCCCAGCTCACCCGCTTCGACCAATTGTCGGGAGGCCACCCTGGCTTCGCGACGATCGCGCGGGTCGTCCGGGCTCAGGAACGGTTCCTCCACGGGGGGCCGGCCGCCGACTCGGTGGCGGAGATCCAGGCGGTCCTGCGGACCAGCCTGCCGTCCCGGACGCAGACGGATGCCCTGTTGATGGGCCTGCTGACGCTGCGCTACGCGGAGCAGTACGACCTGGCCATGCGGCTGCTGGAGGTCGCGCTGGACGGGGCCCGCCGCGAAGGGCACGCGACCCGGCAGGGCCTCATCCACGGGCAGCGAGCCATGATCGCCCTGGCCCAGGGGTCGATTCACGACGCCCAGGTCGAGGCGGAGACCGGGCTGCTGCTGGTGGAGGACCCGCACTTCGCGGTCGTGCAGCTGGTCGCGGTGGCGATCGGCGCGCGCGTGGAGCGGGGCGAACTGGACGCTGCCGACGCGCTGGCCAGGAGGGTTGATCCGGCCACGATCGCTGAGGATGGCACCTACGTGCCCGCGTTCCTGGACGCCCGCGGGTGCTTGCGGATCGCCCAGGGCCGGCCCGAAGACGGCGTTGCCGACCTGCTGTGGTGCGGCCGGCTGATGGAGGAGTCGCGGGGCCTGCCGTGGCCGGGCGACTGGCGGGTCCACGCCGCTCCCGCGCTGTCCGCACTCGGCCGCCGTGACCTGGCCGACCAGCTGGCCCGCGAGCAGCTCGCGCTCGCCCGGCGGGTCGGCGTCCCCGGCGCGCTGGGCATGTCACTGCACGCCGCGGGCCTGGTGGCGGGCGGGGCCGAGGGGCAGGCCCTGCTGTTCGAGGCCGTGGCGGTGCTCGAGCGCAGTCCCGCGCGGCTGGAGCTGGCGCACGCGCTCGTCGACCTGGGCGCCCACCTGAACCGGGCGCACCGTCGGGCGGAAGGCCGCGACCTGCTGCGCCGGGCCATCAAGCTGGCGGGCGAGTGCGGGGCCCTGGCCCTGGCCGAACGCGCCATGGCCGAGCTGCACGCCGGGCCCGGCCGCCGCGCGCGGACCGAGCTGACCGGGCCGGCCGCACTGACCGCCGCGGAGTGGCGGGTGTGCCGGGAAGCGGTCGCGGGACAGACCAACCGGGAACTCGCCCAGGCCCTGTTCGTGACGGAGAAGACCATCGAGCGGCACCTCAGCAGTGCCTACGCCAAGCTCGGGATCCGGTCGCGGTTCCAGCTGGCGGCGGCCATCGGCGAGTAGCCACCCGGGCGCCTTCCCGCTGACCCCCCGGCTCCCCCACTGGCCGCGCCGGAGGAAAACGGTAGGGAAAAGACTCGGGGATCCCCGCTTGTGAGTGGTTCCACCTTCCCGGCACGTTGGCATCAGGCCCACGTAACCAGCGGTGATACCGCTCGAAGAGGAAGACCCTGTCATGACCGGTGCGCTCTACAGTCTGGCGCGGTTCTGCGCCCGCCGCCGTTACCTCGTCCTCTCCGCCTGGCTGATCGTAACCGTCGTCCTGGTCGGCGTGTCACATCAGCTCGGCAGCAGCACCAGCGACAACCTGACGTTGCCCGGCACAGGCAGCCAGCAGGCCACCGACACGCTCAGCAAGTCCTTCCCCGACCAGGCGAACGGGTCCAGCCCGATCGTCCTGCACGTCGGCCACGGGAAGCTGACCGACTCCCAGTACGCCAGCGCGGTGAACCAGGCGGCGTCCGACGTGGCCAAGGCCCGCTACGTGGCCTCGGTGGTCAACCCGCTCACCTCGCAGGGCGCCTCCGCGCTCAGCAAGAACCAGGCGACCGGCTACCTGTCGGTGACCTTGTCGGTCAGCCCGGGGGCGCTGTCCGAGAATGACGCCCAGACGATCATCAATGCGGCGGCCAAGCCGGCCCAGGCGGCCGGGATCCAGGTGCAGACCGGCGGTCAGCTGGGCCAGAAGGTGTCCACCCCGTCCACCGAGTCCAGCGAGCTGATCGGGATCATCGCCGCGATGGTGATCCTCACGTTCGTGTTCGGGACCGTGGTCGCGATGCTGCTGCCGATCCTGACCGCGATCCTCGGCCTGGCCTCAACGCTGTCGATCGTCACGATCCTCAGCCACGTCACGACCGTGTCCACGGTGGCGCCGACCCTGGCCACGATGATCGGGCTGGGCGTCGGGATCGACTATGCCCTGTTCATCGTGACCCGGCACTTCCGCGGCCTGAACGCTGGCCTGGACGTGCGCGAATCGCTGGCCCGGGCGGTGGCGACCTCCGGCGGAGCGGTGACCTTCGCGGGCGGGACGGTGACCATCGCGCTCGTCTCCCTCGCGGTGGCCCGCATTCCGCTGGTGACCACGCTGGGCCTGATGGCCGCGGTCGCGGTGGTGGTCGCGGTGCTGGCCGCGCTGACCCTGCTGCCCGCGCTGCTCGCGATCACCGGCCCGCACATCAACTCGCTGCGGGTCCGCGGCCGCCATCCCAAGCACGGTGCCGCGGCCGGCGAGAAGAGGGGCCTGTGGGCCCGGTGGGCGGAAGGCGTCGCCCGCCGCCCGATCGTCGCTGGGCTGGCCGCCCTGGCCATCCTCATCCCGCTGGCGACCCCGCTGTTCTCGCTGAACCTGGGCCAGAAGGACGTCGCCGCGCTGCCTACGTCGACCACCGCGCGCCAGGCCTACGACCTGCTCTCGGACAACTTCGGTCCCGGGGTAAACGGGCCGCTGCTGATCGCCGTGACGCTCGGCTCGCCCGCACAGCCCTCCGCCACGCAACCCGCCCCGTCCGGCACTGACCCGCGAACCACCGATCCGCGGCTGCAGACACTGGAGCAGGACGTCTCGAAGACCAAGGGAGTCGCGGCGGTCACGCCGGTGCAGATCGACAAGGCCGGGACGACCGCCTACTTCAACGCCATCGCGACGACCGGCCCGTCCGAGCAGGCCACCACCGACCTGGTGAGCACGCTGCGGTCTACCGTGATCCCGGCGGCGCAGCAGGGCAACGACCTGAAGGCCTACGTGGGCGGCACCACGGCCGGCTATGTCGATCTCGCCTCGAACATTTCCAGCAAGCTCCCGCTGCAGATCCTGGTCGTGATCCTGCTCAGCTTCCTGCTGCTGACCCTGGCGTTCCGCACCGTGGTGATCCCGGTCCAGGCGGCCGTCATGAACGTCCTCTCGATCGGCGCCGCATATGGCGTGCTGACGGCACTGTTCCAGTGGGGCTGGCTGCACGGCGCGATCGGCCTGCAGAGCGCGGTCCCGATCGTCTCCTACGTGCCGTTGTTCATGTTCGCGATCCTGTTCGGGCTGTCCATGGACTACGAGGTGTTCCTGGTCAGCCAGATCGAGGAGCACGTGCACGAGGGCCAGGACAACAAGAACTCGGTGGTCTCTGGGCTGATCACCAGCGGGCGGGTCATCACAGCGGCCGCCACGATCATGGTGTTCGTGTTCGGCAGCTTCGTGCTCAACGGCGATCCGACCGTCAAGCAGTTCGGCATCGGCCTGGCCGTGGCCGTGCTGCTGGACGCCACGATCGTCCGCTGCCTGCTCGTTCCCGCGCTGATGGTCCTCATGGGCAAGGCCAATTGGTACCTGCCCCGCTGGGTCGACCGCCTGCTGCCGCGGATCAGCATCGAAGGCGCGGAGTACTTCCAGGCCCGCGACGCCCGCGAGGCCGCCGGGCAGCTCCCGGCGGCACATCCGGTGCAGTACGCCGAGCCCGAGATAAGCCAGCGCCAGTAAGCGGAGCTAGCGGCTAACCGCCACTCCAGGCCGGCGGGCCACCGATTTGGTGGCCCGCCGGTTGCGGGTCCTCGACCGGGAACCGGTCGGCTGGGTCATTCGACGACCAGCGAAAGGTACTGAGTCCGGGTTCCAGGGCTGTGGTCACTTGCGAGCTCTCCTTCCGGAGCCTACGGTCGGCGCGGCGGCGCGGGAAGCGCATCCGAGGGGGCGTCGGCCAGTGTGCTGAGCCATTGCTGCATCAGCGCCATCTCTGGCCAGGTGAGCGGTGTGTTCTCGGTGGCGAGCTTGCTGCTGAGCGTCGCCGCTGCGCTGGCGACCGTCGGCTCTGCCCCGCGTTCGGGCTGGTGCGCGGGGGACGTGGCGTCTTGCGGGACCGTGATCCATGCGATCACGGCCTCGCGCAGTTGAGTGGCGAACGTGCCGTCGCCGTACAGGTCAGGCTGTGAAATCAGCGACAGCGCGGCTCCGGTGGTCGCGGACAGGACAATGCGCGACGCGGTCTCCACCGACATGCGCAGCTGGCCGCGGCCAGCGCCCAGCTCCAGCCGGTCGTAGAGCATCTGGTACGCCTCGCGTACCGCTCCGCTGTTAGCGGCGACCGCCGGCGACCACATCAGCTTGTAGAAACTCGGGTTCTCGCGAGCGAACTCCAGATGGTTGTCCCAGCCCGCCCGGACGTCGTCAGCGACATGGTCATAGACAACCGCTGCGACGGCCCGCTTGGTCTCCAGGAAGGCGGCCCAGCCGAAGTCGACCACAGCGGCGAGCAGCCCATCCTTGTCGCCGAAGTGGTGGTACAGGGTCGGCGCGGTAACGCCAGCTGCTTCGCAGATGGCTCGCGTTGAAACGTCTCCGTCGGCGGACTGGGCCAGGAGGCCAGCGGCGGTTTCGAGGATGCGGGTTCTGACGGTCATGGGCTGAGACTACCAACCTTGTATAGCGCTAGTCAAACTAATGATGTAGCGTTGCTATACACGATTGATCCCCAAGGAGGAACGATGATCGTCATCACCACCCCCACCGGCCAGATCGGCCGCCAGGTGCTCGCCAGCCTGCTCGGCGGCGGCGAAAAGGTCCGGGTCATCGCCCGCGATCCCACAGATCTCCCGGCCAGCGTCCGCGAGGACCTCGACATCGTCGTGGGCTCGCACGGCGATACGGCGGTTGTGGACAAGGCATTCGCCGGCGCCGATGCCGTTTTCTGGCTGACGCCGCCGGACCCACTGGCGCCTTCGGTCGAAGCCGCCTTCGTCGAGTTCACCCGGCCCGCCGCCGAGGCATTCCGGAGGCATGACGTCGGGCGCGTCGTCGGAGTCTCCGCGCTCGGCCGCGGCACGCCCTGGGCCGGCCAGGCCGGCTATGTCACCGGCTCGCTGGCGATGGACGACCTCATCGCGGCCAGCGGGGTGGCTTACCGCGCGCTGACCAACCCCTCCTTCATGGACAACACGGCCCGCCAGGCCGAGTCGATCAGGAACCAGGGCATGTTCTTCTCGCCGATCGAGGGTGACCGCAAGCTGCCGACCGTCGCCACCCGCGACATCGCTGCCGCAGCCTCGCGTCTGCTGCTCGACACAAGCTGGAGCGGCACCGGCGAGGTCCCGCTGCTCGGACCCGAGGATCTGTCCTTCAGCGACATGGCCGGGATCATGTCGCAGGTGCTCGGCAAGGACGTCCGCTTCCAGCAGACCACGTTCGAGGCCTACAAGGACCGCTTCGTCAGCTACGGCATGTCCCAAGCGATGGCGCAGGGCATGACCGACATGGCCTGGGCGAAGAACGAGGGCATTGACAACGCCGTCCAGCGCACCCCGCAGAACTCGACTCCGACCAGCTTCCGCCAATGGTGCGAAGAAGTGCTGAAGCCGACGGTCACCTCATGACAGGACCGATTCGCAATCACGGAAAGGACAAGTCACATGCCAGCAAGCAAGACCGCTGAACCCGTCTTCGATTGGAGCTGCCCGCGACCGGGTCACCGATGCACTGGGGCGCGTCGACATCCTGGTCAACAACGCTGGGATCTTCGAGTCCGCGACCTGGGATGATCTCGACTTCGGTCTGTGGCAACGCCTCATGGCCGTCAACCTGAACGGGCCAATGCTCATGTGCAAGGCGTTTCTGCCGCTCATGCGCGGACGTGGCTGGGGCCGGGTCATCAATGTCGCTTCGGCAACGGTCGCCATCGCGAGCCCAGTCTCGATCGCCTACCGCACAAGCAAGATGGGCGTGATCGGCTTCACTCGTGCGCTGTCAGCCACGCTGGGCGACGAGGGGATCACCATCAACGCCCTGCTCCCATCTTTGACCCGGACCGCGATGACCGAAGGGCTCCCGCGGGCAGTCGTGGACGCAAGCCTCGGCCGCCAAGTGATCCACCGCCAGGCCGAGCCGGCCGACATCGCCGGGAGCGTCTTCTTGCTCGCGGCCGACGAGGCGGGCTGGATCACCGGGCAAACGATCATGGCCAACGGCGGAAACGCGTTCGGCCTATGACGGCTGCCTCGCCGACGGAGAAGACGCGGCCGCCGGCCGCCAGGGCCACCTCCGGGCCGGCCGCGGTAGTCCCCAGACCACAGACCCTGACTGGATGACCAGGTGCGGGCGCACGTATCGCCGCCGATCTGGCGCTGCCTCGGTGGGTCAGATCAGCCGCCGTGGCGACGCATAGCAGGGCGTTTCGGCGCGCTTGGCTTGCGGCTGCGACTGGTGCGGGCGGATCGGGCTTGGGGGTCAGTTCATCATCATTTGCGGCGCGGCGTGCAGGCCCGGGGCGAGCCAGGGGAGCCAGATCGTGGCCGCAGCAAGGGCCAGCGCGGCGACACCGGCGAGCCGGCCAGCCGCGGGGCCCCATCGCCAGAGTTTCTCGATCAGCACCAGGGCGGCCAGGCCGACCATTGCTATCACGTTCATCACGCCCACTGCGATCAGGAGCAGCATCAGGCCCCAGCAGCAGCCCAGGCAGTATCCGCCGTGATGGACGCCGACGCGCAGATCGCGGGACCTGCCCCGGTAGGAGCCATAGTGCAGGAGCAGCCCGAGCGGGGAGCGGCAGTGCGCGAGGCAGCGGTCCTTCAGGGGGCTCAGCTGGTAGATCCCGCAGACGGCGAAGACGGCTACGGTCATGACGTGTGCGGCGCCGGGGTGCTGCCCGGTCAGCCAGCCAGCGAGCCGGGCCAGCCCGTAGGCGGGCAGGCCCGCCGCCGCCCAGACCGCGAGATAGCCCGCCACCAGGCCGGCGATCCTCGCCGGCCGCCTGCCCTGGATGGTCCTGGCGTACAGCGAGGCCGTGGGCGACACCGACGGGAGCATCATGGCGGCCATCATCAGCGTCCATACCGGCACGAACGCGGCCAGGCCGAGCCCCATCGTGCCCGTCATCCCGGCCATCCCGCGGGCGAGCGCGACGGTCGCAGCCCAGGCGCCCGCCGCCAGGATCAGCAGGAACGCGGCCTCACGGGTCGCCAGGCCGGGCCGTGGCCGGGCCAGCCCGGAGGAGCTGCTCACCCCGCCCAGGAGAACGGTGCGGAAAAGCCGCTCTGCCCCTCGCGCCCCCAGTCGACCCCGAACGTTGACAGGTGCGCGGCATTGGCCGGGGCGACCGTCAGTGTCGTGTTCGAAGGGTGGAACACGTTCGTCAGCTGAACCGGGTCGTGGCCCTCGATGGCGACGAAGTCCTCGACGCCGACGTCTGCTGTATCGCCGATCCGGACATGGTGCCCGCGGCCGTCCTCGCTGTAGGTGATGGGTGCCCTTTCCACGCCGAGCATTTCGCTGATCAGCGGGCCGAGCATCGCGGGCGGCCCGCCGAGCTGCCCGGACAGGACCGCCCCGAGCTGCTCTGCCTGGCTGTCGGATGCGGCGTCATCCAGGTAGACCCCCACCCGCCAGTTGCCCTCGCTCATCACTGGTGGCGTGTCCAGGAACAGGGCAAAACTCAGGCCGCTGACGTCAACACCATCGATCTCGCCCGACTGGACGTGGTAGGCCAGAAGCGCCCGGCACCGGTCCAGCGTCGCCTTCGCGGTCAGCGCCGACCAGGTACACGGACAGACCGTGTCGCACGAGCATGACTCGAAATACGTCCCATCAAGCCGCCAGGCCATAGCCGCCCCCAACTTCGCAGTAAAGCTCCCTCGACCAGGCTGGCCCAGTCAGCGTTGACCGTCAAGACACAAGATCCATCCCGAGGCCGCATCCGGCGACAGCTCTTACGCCGACTAGCGCGGCTGGCCCTGGGCCGGCCGGGTGCTGTTGCCCGCTGGTGTCCTCTGTCCACCTGCTGGTTATCCGCACGTACTCCGGGTACCAAGGTGCTGTTTGCCGCATCGCCTTCCATCACCCTGTAAAGCCTTCATCGCCCTTAAAGGAGGGCCCATGAGCTACGCCAGGCCGATGCTGGACACCTACCCAGGCACCTTCGGTGTCAACGCGGCTGTGCTGGCCACCGCTATTGACGCGCTCAGCGACTGCGCCCAGGCCTGCATCGCCGACGTCGACGCCGACTTGAGCGAGCAGAATCTGGCCGAGATGGTCACCTGCATCCGGCTATGCCTGAACTGCGCCGATATCTGCACCGCCACGCTCGGGGTGACAAGCCGCCAGGCTCGGTATGACGCCAACACCACCAAGCCGCTGCTGCAAGCCTGCGTGGCCATCTGCCACAGCTGCGGCGACGAGTGCGAGCGGCATGCCCCCCACCACGAGCACTGCCGGGTCTGCGAGCAGGCCTGCCGGCGCTGCGAGCAGGCCTGCCAGGAACTCCTGGATGCCCTGAAATAGGGGCCCGGCCCTTCTGCAGGCGCCAGCGCACCCACCGCCTCACGGACATTCGCTCGTCAAGCACCCGTTACTTAGCCGCAGACCCGTGGCATGACCTCGGCGGCGATCAGCTCGACCTGGCGGCGCTCGTCGCCTACTGGCCAGAAGTGGACGCGCTGGCAGCCTGCTCGGGCGTATCGGGACAGCAACTCCGCGCATTCGTGCGCCGAGCCGACGCAGATCCGGCCGCGAAGCTCCGCCGGGTCCTTTTTGACCAGGGGACCGACAACCCCGGACAGGACCCGTTCGGCATCTGAGCGCTTGTCTGTGATCCAGGCCCACATTGTGACCAGCGCGTTCGGGAAATCGGCGGTCGGCTTCGCCTGTCTTTCGAGTTCTCGGCCAAGAAGCTTCATGGCCGCGGCGAAGGCCTCCGGGGTGGTGTTGTAGGCGGAGGCAAGCCAGCCATCGCCAAGACAGGCGACGCGGCGCAAACCAGCTTGAGAGCCCCAGCTTCCGATCCACAACGGGACGCCGCCGCGTTGCCGCGGCGCCGGGGACAGCCCGGCCAGCGGCGCGGAGTAGTAGATGCCGCTGTCCGCGGCCGCCCCCGGCTGGAGCAAGGCTTTGAGCAGCCGGGCCGCCTCGTCGAAACGCTGCCACCGCTCCTCGAACGGCACCCCCACCACCTCGTAGTCAGCCTTCGACGACCCCGGGCCAACGCCGGCGATCACGCGGCCGCCGGAGAGGATATCCAGTGCCGAGAACGCCTTCGCCAAGGGCACCGGCCCGCGCAATGACGCCAGCGCAAGAGTGGTCACCAGCTTCATGCCGCCCGAACGCTCGGCCACCGCGGCCAGGGCCGTAAGGCCATCGAGCCACGGCGCGGAAAACAGGAAATGATCGTTGGCCGAGATCGCCGCGAACCCGCACTCCCGCGCGGCGTCCACGGTCTCAGCGAGGCGGCGGTAGGAGAACCCTTCGCCGCCGAAGTCGATCAACGGCAAATGAAGACCGGCGTCCATGACCACGCACTCCCCCACCCGCCGACCAGCCCCATCATAGGTGAACCAGCGCAGCAACAACGTCGGCTTCGTGCCCCGGCTCACGCTGGCCAGCCTGCCCTGGCCGCTGCTGCCGCCGACCCACATCGCGGCATGGGGACGTGCGATCGCAGCGTCCCCGTATCACCCGAATGCGGCCGGGATGGCGGCAGTCGCCCAGCCCGTCCTCACCACGCTGGCCGAGGATCGCTAGAGTAATCGTCACACCATGGCTGACTGGATCTTTCAGGGCAACCCCCGGTACTACGACCTGGGCGCCTCGGTAGCGGCTTCCCGGGAGCAGTGGTGGGGCACGCCTCGCTACCGCGACCGGATGACACTGGGCGACCGGGTCTGGCTGCAGGTCGTGGGGCCCAAAGACCCTGGCATCTACTACGTCGCGACGATTGTGTCCGAGACGTATGAGCATCCCGTTCAGCCATCCGACCCCGCGCACTTCCGCTGGCGGACCGACATCCGGCTCGACTACCGCATCCGCCCGCCACTGCTCAGGTCGGAGCTGCTCGAGGACGTCCAGCTCGGCTCGTTCCGCCCGTTCCGCGGCTTCCAGGGCTCGAACGTGCCGGTGCCGCCCGACGTCGCGGCCACCCTGGCGGCGCGCGCCGCCCCGCGCCTCGAGCCGCTGCCCTCCGAGAACGGGTGAGACCGGCGACACCAGCAGCTACGCCATCCTCATGCACATCACCGGCAGGAACGAAGACCTGCCCCCGCCGAACGGGCAAGTGGGCTCACAATCTGTCAGTCGTCGGCCTGCTTGCTAGCCGCCAGGCTGGCCAGCTGTTTGCGGGCAGCGGCGACCAGTTCCTCGTTGGTGTTTGCATGGCCGGCCAGGCCCCAGCCGCCGTCGGGTGCCTCGGTCAGCAGCACCCAGGTCCGGCTGGCTAGCCCGGGATCACCGGCGGCGTCGGCGGTGATCGCGGTCAGCCGCTCGACCACGGCCAGCTGCTTGCCGCGGTCGAGCGCGCCTGAGTTGGTAAGAACCTGGATCCGCACGTAGTTGCTTTCGCCGTTGACGTTGGCCTGGCTGCCGGCGGGCAGGTCGTGGATGAAGGCGGCAGTGTTCTGCCGGAACATGGGGATGTCGGGCACCTGCTCGATGGTCATGAGCGCGGTGGCGAGGTCGGTGGCGAGCCGGTGCTGGTCGGGGAATGTCCCGGCAGTGGCGTAGACGTCGATCATGGGCATGGCGGTGTTCTTTCGGCTGATGGGTTGTGGCGGGGCGCTCCGCGACCTGGGAGGCCGCGGATCACCGTAGGACGCGATCGCGCTGGCGATGGTGTCGTAGGCGGCCCGGGTGCCGCCGCCCGGCGAAGACGATGCTTGGGCTTGGTCTGCGGCATGGACCCTCTCCGGTAGACGTGCCGGTCCCTGACGTCACCGGATCCGTCTTCGTCCCTCAGTGGCGATTGTTCGCATCGCGCATCACTACGGCATCGCTCGAACGAGCCATTCCTTATGCAGGGCGCCGGTCCAGCGCGATCCTTCCCTGGTGGGCTCGTTGCCCTGGATGCCTGAGCAGGCCGGACGTACACTCCCGGCGTGAGGACCCGATGGTAGGGGGCACTCTGGGGCTTCCTCTGCGTGGCCGCGGCGACGAGCTCGCGGCCATCGGCGGCCGCCTCGACGAGGTCCGTTCCGGGGTCGGCTCGGTCATCATCGTCGAAGGGAGGGCCGGGCTCGGCAAAACCCGCCTTCTGGATGCGTGCGCGTCCATGGCCGCTGAGCGCTCCTTCCGGGTGGGACGGGGGGTGACTGAGCCGCATCGCCGGGTGGTCGAGCTCGACGCGCTCTTCGACGCCCTCTTCGACGGGGACAACCCGCTCGTCGCGCGGGGCACTCTCAGCGACCATCACGCGTCCCCAGAGCAGAGGTTCTGGCTCTTGCAGGACATCCAGGCTTTGATCGAAGAGGCCGCGCTGCGGGATCCCTTGCTCATCTGCCTCGATGACCTGCACTGGGGAGGGCCCAGCTGCGCGGTGGCGATGCGGCAGCTTCCACAGCGGCTCGCCTCCTTGCCTGTCGGCTGGGTGATGGCGTTCCGCCCGGACCAGGGTCTTCCCCAGGTGCAAAGCGCCAAGAACCAGCTGCAAGAGGCGGGGGCCGAGATGATCCGCCTCGGCCCGCTCGGCCGTAAGGCGGTCGCAGAGATCGCCGTGGACGTTCTGGGTGCCGAGCCCGGCGAGGAGTTGCTGCGCAAAGCGGAGCTGGTCCAGGGAAACCCGTTCCTGCTCATCGAGTTCTTCCGCGGCCTCCAAGACGAGCACATCGTGACGGTGGAGTCGGGCAGAGCGGAACTCCTCGAAGATCGCCTGCCGCGGCGTGTCGGTGACAACATGCGTGGCCGGCTCTTGCGCATGTCCCCGACGGCTGACCGCCTGGCGACGCTCGCTTCGGCGCTGGGCAGGCGGTTCTCTGTTTATGACCTGGCCGAAATGTCCCGGATGCCGGTCGCCGACCTGCTGGACCCGATCAAGGAGCTTGTCCAGGCCGACATCTTTGTCGAGAGTGGCGACAGGCTGGCATTCGGGCACGACTTGATCCGCGAGGCGGTGCGGGCGAGCTCACCCGTCCCGGTTCGCCGTGCGCTCGACCGTCAAGCGGCCGATGTGCTTCTGGCCCGGGGCGCGCTCCCGGTCGAGGTGGCCCAGCAGCTTGCGGACAGCGCCGAGCCCGGCGATGAAACCGCCATCGCCACCTTGCTGCAAGCAGCTGACGCTCTGGGGACGACGGACCCTGGAACCGCCGCCGATCTGGCCGGCCGGGCATTGGAGCTGGCACCGGCTCGGCATCCGCTTCGGGGGCCGCTCGTTGCCAGACGGGCCATCTCCTTGTTCGCCGCTGGCCTTGGGGAGGAGGGCAGGCAGTTCGCTGATACCGCGCTCCGGCAGGTCCTCCCGGCCGAGGAGGAGGCACGGGTTCGTTTCAGTGTCGCCAGCATGTTCGACCTCTCGCCTGACCTGCGTGCCGACAATGCCCGCACGGCGTTGGCACTGCCGGATCTGGCGGCCGATCTGCGGTCCTGGCTCTGGGCGGCGCTGTTTCATAACTTGGTGGTCGCGGGCCGCACCGATGAGGCGCTCGCCATCGAGGGCAAAGCACGAGAGGCCGTGTATGCGAGCCGTAATCACACGTGCTGGTTCGCCTTCGAGCTCCCCGAATCGGCTGTGTACTACCAGACCTACGGCTTCGACCGTGGCCTTGAGATTCTCCAGACGGCCGAGCGACGGGGACTCGGCGGCCAGGAAGATGCGCGACAGCGGCTCGCGCATAACTTCCGGTCGTGGCTCCTGGCGGCCACCGACAGATACGACGAGGCCCTTCGCGTCATAGACGAAGGCGTGGCGGCCGCCCAGCGAGACCGGCAGAACTGGGCACTGCGGGTGTTCGAGACCTCACGCGGACGTCAGATGCTCCAGATGGGTCAGTTCGGCGAGGCGGCACTCGCGCTGGAGGGCCGGTACAGCCTCGACGAGGCCCACCTGGTTGTCGGCGTGCTCGAAGCGCCATCGGTAGTGGCCCTGGGCAAATTGAAGATTCACACTGGCGACGAGCGCGGTGCGGCAGAGATGGCCGAGATCGCGAAAATCATGCTGCAGACCAGCGCCCCGAGTGTGCAGTCCCACGCCGCCTGGTATCTGGCCCTGCACGCGATGTCCCAGGGCAAAGCAGACAAGGCACACAACTGGCTGTGCGCGCGCGGTCATGACAATCGCCTGAAGCTGTTCCCCCTGTTCCCCTTCGAAATAGAAGACGATCCCCAATTGGTGCGGATCGCCGTCGCCGCCAGCGACGATGAGCTCGCCAAGCACGCCATCGAGCAAGCGGAGCATCGCTGTGAGCTCAACCCCGGCGTCGTCTCTTTCAAAGCAGCAGTGGCGCACGCCCGGGGACTGTGGCGTAGCTCGACCCGCCTCTTGGATACGGCAGCGTCGCTCTTCGAGACTGGGCAACGCCCGCTGGCGGCAGCATCGGCACTGGAGGACCTCGGCCGCTTGCAAGTGGCTGAAGGCGCCACTGATGACGCGATCGCCTCGCTCGACCGGGCCCTCGCGATCGACGCGCAGGTCGGTGCCAGCTGGGACGCGGCGCGGGTACGCCGCCGGCTGAGACAGCTGGGTGTACGGCGGCGGATCATCACGTCGAAACGTCCCGCCACCGGCTGGGAAGCTTTGACCAGCGCGGAAGCGGCCATCGCCCAGCTGGCGTCAGAAGGCAAAACCAACCGGGAGATCGCGGAGACGTTGTTCATCTCGCCGCACACCGTGAACAGCCACCTGCGCCACATCTTCGACAAGCTCGGCGTCAACTCCCGCGTCTCCCTGACCAGAATGGCCGGGAGGTTAGGAGCCCAGCGCACCGACTGAGCCACCGCGTACCGCAGTTCCGCACCGAGCCGGCTCACCCGGGCTATCGACACCGCAGTAGCACCCTGCCCGCGGGCCCTCTCGCCAGCGCGAAAGACATGGCCCAATCGCGCGATGCGGCCCAGGCCGGCGGTCGTCACCCTGAAACACAACGACTCCCAGAGAGCAGGATGGGCTGAGACTCCTCAGCAAGAAGGGTGGCGATGCCGCGATACCGGTTGATGATTGCCCACGATGCGGGCAACCTCGTGGTCACATTGACAGCATAGCGAACCATTGATGGTAATGATCGATCTGGCTCCAGCCGAATCAAATAGAAACGGCGAGAAAGTCTCACACCGACCGGTTCATGAGGAGCAGGCATGGGATCAACCCCAACTGTCGTTCTGGTGCACGGCGCCTTCGCCGACGCCTCCGGATACGCGGAGGTGATCCGCGAGCTTCAGGCACACGCAGTTGACGTCCGGGCGCCGATGAACCCGCTGCGCAGCCTCGCTTTCGACGCCGACGCCATTGTTCGCTTCACCACCACCGTTGAAGGGCCGATCATCCTCGTCGGCCACTCCTACGGTGGCGCCGTGATCTCCCAAGCGGCTCCCGTGGTCAACGACGTCATCGCGCTCGTGTTCCTATCAGCGTTCGCACTCGATAAAGGCGAGAGCTGCGCCAGCGTCCAGGAACCGTTCCCGCCGCCACTGCTGGCATCAACCAGCGTGCCCAGCCCGTACGATGCTCCCGGCGCGCCAGGCGGCCCCGACCTGTTCATCAAGATCTCAGACTTCCACCAGACGTTCTGCGCGGATCTTCCTGCCGGGGTGGCTGCTCCGATGGCGGTGAGCCAGCGGCCGCTCAGCGCGGCAGCCCTGACGGAGAAGGCCACAGTCGCGGGCTGGAAGAACCTGCCGTCCTGGTACATGGTCTCCGAGCAAGACAATGCCATCGCGCCCGACTGCCAGCGGTTCATGGCCAAGCGGATGAACGCCGACGTCGAGTCAGTGAGCGGAGGATCGCACGCCACGTTCATCGCCCACCCCAGCGTCGCCGCCAACCTGATCCTCAGGGCCATCGAGACGACCTAGCGGCCAATCTAGGCTCAGCTCACGAACGATGTTTCCGCATCTGGGTTAACAGGATTCTGTCGCCTACAGGCCTGGGCGAGCGTGCCTGATCGGCACAGAGAACAGAGATCCGGCGGACGGTCTCCGTGGGACCGCAACCGTTTCGGCGGCCGCCGCTGAGTTTTGAAATCGCAGGTTCGTGCGATGCCGCCCCGGCTCTCATGTCGGATACTGCCGTCATGACAAGCACAGGCGACCAGCCGACGACCGATGCGCAGTCGGGTTACGCCGATGCCTCGATCAGGCGAGTCACGGCCGAAGACGGCATCGAGTACGCGTACCACGATCTCGGAGCCGGCGAGGTGCCGCTCGTTCTGCTGCAGCACTTCCGCGGGAATCTCGATAACTGGGATCCCGCTCTGATCGACGCCCTCGCCAAAGGGCGGCGCGTCATCACGTTCGACAACCGGGGCGTTGGCGGCACGACCGGCATGACGCCGAACACGATCGAGGCGATGGCTCACGACGCGATCGCATTCGTCGAAGCTGTGGGCCTCAAGAAGGTCGATCTGCTCGGGTTCTCGATCGGCAGCTTCGTCGCACAGGAGATCGCGCTCATTCGCCCCGATCTGCTTCGGCGCGCCGTGCTCGCGTCCTCGGCTCCGCAGGGCGCCGACGGGATGCACGGGTGGGCACCTGAGGTGATCGGCGCAGTTGGTAAGCCGGAACAGAATCCGGGGGGATACATTGACGTCTTCTTTGCCCCCACCAGCACGAGCCGGGAAGCAGGGCAGCAGGCCGCCGGACGCATCTTCGGGAAGAAGGTCAATCAAGACGTGCCGACGACGTGGCAGACCCGCCAGGCGCAATACGACGCCGTGTGCAGATGGGGGATCCCGAACCACTCGCTGCTCCAACGAGTCTCAGCCATCGAACTCCCGGTTTTCGTCGCCAACGGCGACAGCGACCCGATGATCCTGCCCCGTTACTCATACCTGCTGACCGGGCTGCTGCCCGATGCGCGGCTGAAGATCTACCCGGACTCGGCGCACGGCTTCCTTTTCCAGCACCACAGCCGGTTCGCCGCCGACGTCGATGACTTCCTCGCGGGCGGCTGATTCCTTCCTGGGGCGGCCGGCAAGGTGCTGATCACACCCGGAACGGCTGAAAGCTCGACTGGCTGCCAGCACCGAAGCAGCTCGAGTCGCTCGGCGAGCCGGGAAGCTGCCGCGCCCGTCGTTTCGCCTGCGAGGCAACGGTCGTTACCTTGTTTGTCATGGCCGCATGCACAGTTGCTGCCGCCGACCGCCAGCGCCGCCCCCCGCGACTGGAAGCGGGAGCTTCATGACCGGGTCTGGCGCGCCGGGCCGGCCAGGGTCGCCTGCCGTCCTGCCCGATTTGCCGGCCACCGAGAGTGAACGGCGGGCCTCAGGCCGGGCCGCGAGGAAGCGGGTGCGGCGGGGCACGCTCGGGTACTGGGCTGAGGGTGACCGCGGGCATGATGCGCTGGAGACGATCCTGGCCCAGAACCAGTTGCGGGTCCCCGAGCTGGTCCCCATCCGCCACCAGCGGATGGCGGTCTCTGCCTGGAACTACTACCGGGGTGCCGCGGCGGTCATGGCGGCCGACCTCGCGTCCCAGCCCGACAGTGGCCTGATGGTGCAGTTGTGCGGGGACGCCCACATACTGAACTTCGGCCTGTGGGCCACACCAGAGCGGAACTTGTCGTTCGACCTGCGTGATTTCGACGAGACCCTGCCTGGCCCGTTCGAGTGGGACGTCGAGCGGTTCGCTGCCAGCGTGGTAGTGGCGGCGCGGGAGAACCGGGTCAGGCCGGCCCGGGCCACCGCGGCGGTCAACGCGGGCGTCGAGGCCTACTGTCGGCGCATCCGCCGGTACGCGACCATGCCGGAACTCGACATTCGGTATGACGGGATGCACGTCGATGCCCTGGTGGACTACTTCGAGCCGGCCGACCGCGGACGGGTCTCGGTCCACATCGAGCGCAAGCGCAGCCGCCGCACCAGCCGCGGGGCGTTCGCCAAACTCACAACGATGGCACACGGCCGCCCACGGATCACCGAGGATCCTCCGCTTCGCGTGACCATCAGCGACTCCGAGCAGGCAGATCTCGTCGCCCACCTGCTCGCTGATTACCGGCTCACCCTCACCGAGGACCGGCGGGTCCTGTTCGACCGGTTCACCGAGGTTGACACGGTCCGCCAGGTGGTGGGCGTCGGCAGTGTGGGGATGCGGGTCTATCTGATGCTCTTCGAGGGCCGAAGCGGTGCCGATCCGCTGTTTTTGCAGGTCAAGCAGGCGGGGCCGTCGGTATACGAGACTCACACGCAGCCCAGCCGCCACGACAACCATGGCGAGCGGGTGATCAGCGGCAAGCGGCTGATCCAGAGCGCCACCGACATATTCGTCGGGTGGGGCTCACTGCACGGCCAGGACTACTACGTACGGCAATTCCGCGACATGAAGATCATCCCGACCACCGAGCTGATCGCTCCCCGCCTCACCGAGTTCGCCATCGCATGCGGTGAGGCCCTTGCCCGCGCTCATGCCCGGACCGGTGACCCGGCGGCCATCGCCGGCTATATCGGGAAGGGCCAGAAGTTCACCGCTGCGATCAGCCGGTTTGCCCAGCTCTACGCCGACCAGAACGAGCGTGACCACGCTCAGCTCGTCAGCGCCATCGCTGCGGATGCGCTCGAGAGCCTGCCCGGCTGACGCCACCAGCAGACTCCGCCCGGCCAGGAGATAAGCCCGGGCCGCGGCCAGGCTGAAGCGTGCACCACGCCGGGCGTCACCGGCCTAGCGGCAGTTCCTGGCCTCCCAGGCGTCCAGAATCCTCGCGTGGGACTTCTTGCACATCATTGCAGTCCTTCGCGCTTACCGGCTGATGCCCTGCCCGCCTTGCGGTACGGCCGCGTCCAGGTCAACCCAGATGGACTTGGACTGCAGATAGGGCTCGAGCGCCTCTTCCCCGAGTTCACGGCCGAACCCGGAGTGCTTGCGGCCGCCGAACGGCACCGCGGCGTCGAACATGCCGTAGGTGTTGATCCAGACCGTGCCAGCCTCAAGCTCGTTGGCCACCCGGAGGGCCCGGCTGGTATCGCGGCTCCAGATTCCGGCAGCCAGCCCGTAGCGGACGTCGTTGGCAAGGGCCTTCAGTTCGTCGGTGTCGTGCCAGGCAATGACGGACAAGACCGGGCCGAAGATCTCCTCCTGCGCTACCCGCATTTCGTTACGCACGCCGGCAATCACCGTTGGCTGCATGAAGAAGCCGTTCAGGCCCCCGGCATCGGCGGCGCCGCCGCCCGCGACCACCTCGGCCCCCTGCTGCGCGGCGTCACCGACGAATCCGAGCACCCGCTCGCGGTGAGGGGCCGAGATGAGCGGGCCCATCTCGGTCTGCGGGTCAAGACCGTGGCCCAGGCGCAGGGACCTGGCCTTGTCCGCGACGCGCTCCACTAGCGCTTCCGCGATGGGCGCCTCTGCGAACAGCCGCGACCCAGCCACGCAAGCCTGGCCTTGGTTGAAGAAGATCCCGCCGAATGCCCCGCTCGCCGCGGCATCAAGATCCGCGTCCGCGAAGACGATATTGGGACTCTTGCCGCCGAGTTCCAGGGTTACCCGCTTGAGGTCATCAGCGGATGCGCGCAGGATCGCTTTGCCGGTCGCGGTCTGTCCGGTGAAGGCAATCTTGTCGATCAGCGGATGCCGTACCAGCGAGGAACCGACCTCCGGGCCGCCGATGACCACGTTGACCACCCCGCGGGGGAAGCCGACTTCGTGCACCAGGTCCATCAGGCGAAGCGTGGACAGCGGCGTAAGCTCAGACGGTTTCACCACCAATGTGCATCCCGCCGCTAGGGCGGGGCCCAGCTTGTAAGCCACCTCCAGCAGCGGGAAGTTCCACGGCGTGATGGCGGCAACGACCCCCACCGGCTCGCGCCTGACCATGCTGAGCATCCCGGGGATCGAATTCGGCGGGATGGAGCCGGCAATCTTGGTCGCCCAGCCCGCGTAGTAGCGGAGCAACTCCACGGTGAGGGCGATATCCACCGCCTTGGCTTCGCCCAGTGGCTTGCCGTTATCCAGCACCTCGATCGTGGCGAACTCCTCGGCGTGCTCCTCCAGTCGGTCCGCCAGCAACCACATGAGGCGGGCCCGCTGGGCTGGTGGGGTAAACCGCCAGCCCGGAAAAGCCGCACTGGCCGCGCGGACGGCCTGGTCCACCTCGCGCTCGTCCGCGAGCGGTACTTCTGCGAGCGGTTCCCCGGTCGCCGGATCCAGGACGGTCAGCCGGTTCTCGGTGTCGATGAACTCCCCACCGATATAGAGGCGCAGCGGGCCGTCGAGAAAGCCAGGCCTGGGCTTGGCCGCTGTGCCGGTCATCCGGTCCTCCCCTACTGCCGGCCGGGGCCGTTCCCAGGAGGCAACGGCATCATCGGCTCGGCTACACGTTCTTCCGGTGTGGCTGGTTCACTCCCGCCGACTCTAACCTCGCGGCCGGAGAATTTGGCACGGGCCGCACAGTGGGGTCCCCCGCCAGCCTTGGCCGCTGACCAGTGTCATCAGGCCCACAGCTGTGCATAAGCTCCGCAGCGCGCTGATCCTGGTCAGCGGCTGCCATACCCCGGAGGCCATCCGCCGGGCTGACCCGGCGGCGCTGAGCCGGTACCTGCGGGAGAACGGGATGCCGTGCCCCATCCACAGGCCGCAAGGCATCGCGGGTGCCCCCGTTGCAGTCTGCAACCAGGCCGGATGCGGCCTACCCCGGGCCGATAGCCATCCCTCGTATGTCCCACAACCAGCGGCACACAGCCGCTTCCAATGGCATCTGGCTGCATGCCCAGACATGCAACAGGGACGCCAAAGCGTCCATGAACTGCTGATTCACCTAGTGGCAGGTGTTGGGTTCGAACCAACGTAGGCTGAGCCGACGATTTTACAGTCGGCCCATTCCTGCCCATTGGAATAGCCGCGGAGCAGCGGATACCCCATTCTCCGCCGCGTGAAACGGCGTTCTGTCCGTGTGGCGTCCGCAGTCCCGGAGTATGCCTGGTTTCGCACCAAGCAGTTGGCCAAGAGCGTGTGAGCGGAAGCCCAGACCTTGCTTGGGGGCCAGCGCGTATGGTTCATTACGGTGGCAGTGGCTCTCTTTTTCGGGCGGGCGAAACACATGCACTTCAGCGGTGGCGAGGATCACATGCTCACTGATCGAACCTTTGTGCCGGGGCACAGGCGGGTTGCGCGCTGGCTCCAGCATCCCGCAGCTGGCTGGCGGGGCGGTGTCCCTGCCGGGATCCCAGTGGCGTTCGGCGGCCACTCCCCGCAATCATGAGCGCGCCGGTGCGGGTTGGATTTCGGCGAAGCGGAGGGCTCGCGGGAATCACGATCGCGGTAGACACCGACAGCGACGAGCTCTCTCCCGCCGAGGGTGACATGATCCGCGCCCTCCTGGCCGGCTCCGCCAAGCCGCCGAGCAGCACTCCCCAGGCGCCAGACCGCTTCACGTACGAACTGCATATCGACGACGGCCGGGAGCGACGCGTTCTACGATGGCCGGAAGCTGCGGTCCCTGATGACCTGCGCCCGCTCATCGCCGAGCTGACGACCCGAGCACGCCCTATCCCATAGGCACCAGCAAGCGCACCAGGGCTCAGCTTTTTCAAGCCAATCCAGCAGATCACACCGGAGAATGGGAACTTTTCATTGTGACATTATTCTGGTACCTTTAGGCCGTAGTGCACGACACGGGGGGAGATTCGTCGTGACCAAATACCATTCGTTGCATTGCATCCTGCCGCCCCACGTTCTTGAGCGCGTGGCCCGTACGGGCGACGAACAGACGAGGGCGGCAGCGCTCGACACCATGGCCCTCGACCGGAGATTCCGGCTGAGCCGGGCCGAGGCTGCCGCGAGCGTCGCGCCCTTTGCGGTCAGGACGGTCACTTTCGCCAGGGTCGGCGGCCAGGCCAACCGGACCATCTATGACCAGCAGCACAGCACGGGTCAGACACCCGGCACCGCGGTGCGCGCCGAGGGGCAACCCGCTGTTGCCGACCAGGCGGTAAACCAGGCCTACGACGGGCTGGGCGCCACGTATGACTACTACTGGACGGTTTTCCAGCGCGATTCCATCGACCGGCAGGGCCTCCCCCTGCTGGGATGCGTGCACCAGGGGACCAACTACGACAATGCCTTCTGGGACAACGCCGGGCACATGTTCTTTGGTGACGGCGATGGGACATTGCTCACCGAGACCACGGCCGGCCTTCGACGTCATAGGCCACGAG
>CAVQFM010000013.1:0-576424 GCA_963711705.1 uncultured Actinomycetes bacterium | reverse complement strand
CGCGCGCCGCGGCCGTCTGTGAAGGTGCGCGAGTACAGCGACGCGAACGGCGCCGCCGAGGGCAGCATCATCGCGGCCATCATCAGCGCCCAGACGGCGGCGAACGAACCGGCACCCAGGCCCATGGTCCCGGGCATCGAGCCCATATCGCGGGCCAGCAGCACCACCCCGGCCCATGCGCCGGCCGCCGCGACCAGCAGCAGCGAGGCCGGCGGTGTCAGGCGCGCCAGGCTGGGCGCCGCCGGGCTGGCTGCCTCGGCTGATCCGCCCATGCGGCCTCGCGCGTCCGGCGGACCCGTCGCCGGGCTGGTCATTGCGTCGCTGTTCATGTCGCCTGCTCTCACTGGTTGCTGTGCAGGATGATGGCCTGACCCGCGCCGTCCGGTCGGCTCCGCCCCGGACGGGAGCCAACAGACGGGATCAGCGCGGCCGCGCCGGACATATGAGCTGCAGGTCTGGCCGGGGTGTCAGCCCGTCGTTGATTTCGCGGACGTCAGGCCCTGGGCGTCGCCTTGAACGCGAAGGTCTGCACCGCGATCTGGCCGTGCCGCACGAAAAACGTGTCGGTCCCGAGCTCGTACGTGTTGTCGGGCGTCTCGGCGACCCACCAGATGTAGGCAACATCGCCCTCGATGACCTGCTGCTGCAAGTCGAACGTGGCGCCGGGCTTGGCGAACTCGGCAAACAAGTTCTGAAAGAGTGGCGTTATCTCGTGCCCACCGCGCAGCACGCCGGTCGGCACGATCAGCACCGCGTCCGGGGCGTAGTCCGCTACGACGCCCTGCAAGTCGAGGGCAGCAAAACGCTCCAGGTGGTGGTTGACGACGGCCTGCGTCGTCGAGGTCGCTGAGGTGAGTGTCATGAATTGTGTCTCCTCTTGTGGTTGGCTTACGCGGCGGCCAGACGGATGAGTCCGGGCGCACATGTACCGTCTGGTACATGTGCGGCGCGGGCTATGGGCTGGGCTCGCTGGCGGGCAGGATGTTCTGGTTGATGTGGAACGTGTTGCCGGGGTCGTAGCGGTCCTTGACCTGGGCCAGCCTGTCGTAGTTGCCCCGGTACGCCGCCCTGACCCGGTCCTGGCCCTCGTCCATCAGGAAGTTGACATAGGCGCCGCCGGCTGAGGTCGGGTGCAGTTCCTGCCAGTAGTCCCTGGCCCACCGTGAGATGAGCCCGGCGTTGGCCGGGTCGGGGCTGACGCCCGCGATGATGCCGGCCCAGCCGCCGTCGCGGTAGGCGAAGGCGGTCGCGGCGGCGGGCGCGCGGCTGGCGGCGCCGTCGACGGGGTACAGGTGCATGGTGGAGTGGCCGGTAGGCAGCAGCTTGCCGTACTTGACGTGCACGTCGATCGCCGCGTCGGAGATCTCGTTGAAGAAGTCCGCCCGCCAGTACCACTGCAGCCCGGCCGGGTAGAGGCCGTCGAACGCGCTCTGCAGCACGTCGAACGGCACCGGCTGCACGCCGACGAGCAGCGGTGAGCCGAATGCCTTCACCGGCTCGAGCACCTCGTCGGCGCGGTCATGCGGCCCGGTGTAGCACCAGACGATCACGCAGGACTTGCGGCCCCACAGCGCCTCGGGGAACGGCGGCGCCGGCGGGATGGTGATCAGCCCGATCCAGCCGCTCAGCTCCTCGGGCAGCGACGGATGCAGCTCCCGGTACCAGCGCATCACCTCGGCGGTGTCGGCGAAGTCATACAGCACGGGGCCGCCGATGATCACGCCATGATCGCCAATGTCGTGGCAGCGGAACGTGAATGAGGTGACGATGCCGAAGTTTCCGCCCCCGCCGCGCAGCGCCCAGAACAGGTCGCGGTGGGAATCCTCGCTGGCCGTCACGAACGTGCCGTCGGCGAGCACGACGTCCGCGGACAGCAGGCTATCCACGGTGAGGCCGAAGCGGCGGGACAGGTAGCCGATGCCCCCGCCGAGGGTCAGGCCGGCCACCCCGGTGGAGGCCAGGAAGCCGGAGGGGGTGGCCATGCCGAACGCGACGGTCGCGTGGTCGACATCTCCCCAGGTGCATCCGGCATCGGCGCGGACGGTGTGATTCTCGGGGCTGACCGTGGTGCTGCGCAGCAGCGCCAGATCGATGACCAGCGCGCCGTCGGCTACCCCCAGCCCGGCCGCGCTGTGGCCGCCGCCCCTCACAGCGATCTCGGCGCCGTGCTCGCGGGCGAACCGTACGCAGGCGATCACGTCGGCAGTGTCGCGGCAGCGGGCGATCGCGGCCGGGTGCTTGTCGACCATGGCGTTGTAGACGGCGCGCGCCTCCTCGTACCCGGGATTTCCCGGCTCGATCAGGTCACCGCGCAAGACGGCGGCCAGCTCGTGGAACGGCTTGGTGGCGATGTCGGCTGATGTGGTGGTCACTGGGTTCCCTTCGTGTGTCTACAGAGATAGCACGATCGTTCGCACTAAGTTGGACAGTACGATCGGTCGTGCTATCTTGTCAACATGATGAGCGGCACCGTGCAGCAACGCGATCGTGCGCAGCGGCGGCCCCGCGCCGACGGGGAACGCACCCGCAGCGCGATCCTGCGCGCCGCCGCCTCGCTGGCCACCGTCAACGGGCTGGAGGGCCTGTCGATCGGGAACCTGGCCGCGGCGATCGGCATGAGCAAGAGCGGCCTGTACGCGCACTTCGGCTCCAAGCAGGAACTCCAGCTGGCCACCGTGGAGGAGGCCGGCCGGATCCTCGCCGAAGAAGTCGTGCAGCCCGCCCTGGCGGCTCCGCCGGGCCTGGCCCAGCTGGTGGCGGTGTGCGAGGCGTTCTTCGACTACCTCCAGCGCCGCGTCTTCCCCGGGGGCTGCTTCTTCGTGGCCACGGCGCTGGAGATGGGCACCCGCCCTGGGCCGGTCAAGGAACGGGTCGCCGCTTTGCAGTCCGAGTTCGTGGCGCTGGTCCGGGGTTTCGCAGTCACCGCGCTCGAGCAGCACGAGCTTCCCGCCCGCGAGGACCCTGACCGGCTCGCCTTCGAGCTGTACGGGATCATGCTGGCCGCCGACACCAACTTCGTCCTGCACGACGACCCTAAGGTCCTGAAGCTGGCCGGGCAGATCGTCCGCCAGCGGCTAGGAGTAAGCAACGGCGGAAACGCCGGCGAAAGCTGACGTCGCGGCCCTGACTCTGCGTAGCCCGCGCGGACAAGGAGCCATCCGGACACCAGCGCGCGCCCGCCGCCAAGCCGTGAGCCCACGCCGCCACTCCTAAGCTCGTCCTGGTCCGGTGCTTTTCGGTTCTGTCAGCTCGACGCATGGACAGGCCGATGGCGGGTAGCTGTCTCGGGTTGTAACGGTGGCAAGCAACGGAGGCTCGGCGGGCAAGCGGCCCGGCGTTCTCGGCGCCGCCATCGCCGGGAAGTGCTTTGCTTGTGAGCCAATATGCAGGGCCTGAAGGTCAGGAGCATGCGTACCGGATTGGCTCAGCAGGACGCCCGCGACGATTTCGATCGTGCGCGGCGTCGGGCGATCTGGGCCTGGCTGGCCGGCTGGCTGCGCGGCCGTCCAGCCAGCCGTAACCGCTTGCTGGTGCTGGGCGAGGTAGCGACTGTTCCGGGCGCGGCAGCGCCGTCCGGGCGACTGCTGGAGTGGGAGCGGGTAGGCCACCTCGGGCCGGCCAGTGAGGCCATGATGCCGATCGACCAGATCGTTGGCACGGTAGAGCCGACGAGGTGTTTTGACCGTCGTTTCCGGCCTACCTCCGATCACGCGCGGTCACGGTTTGAGCGGGTAGCCACCGAGGTCCGGTCTGGCCGCGGGATGGAGCCTGTCGAGCTCTACCACTGTGACGGCTGTTACTACGTCCTCGACGGACACCACCGCATCGCCGTGGCCCGGGCACTCGGCCAGCGCTCGGTCTGGGCAAGAACCACCGAGGTTCGGCTGAACCAGCCAGCCTCGTCTGCCGGCCACCGATCCGGCCCCGGTCTTCGTGGCGGGCTGTCCTGAGCCGCGTCGGGATTAGTGCGATCGCTCGTCCTCCATCGTCTCACGCGGTGAGACGGGTAAGTTCACCCGTCCGGGAATCGGAGATAACCCAGCCGGGTGGCACTACTGACGGGTTGGCACCAAGCCGTGCGCCTGTGAGTAATTAGAGCTGGGTACCCAGCCCAGAGGACCCGGGCCCGCTCAACCCGGACTGCCTCGGAAAGGATTCCTCGTGCCCTTTGTCAACATCTCACTGGCCCGCGGCAAGTCGGACAAGTACCTCGAAGCCGTCTCGCGGGCAGTACACGACGCGCTGATCGCGGAGCTCCACATGAACCCGGAGGACGAGTTCCAGCTCATCCACCAGCATGAACCGGGTGAAATGGTGTTCAACCGTAACTTCCGGGGCGGTCCACGGTCCGACGACTGGATCGTATTCACGATCACCGACGGCCTGGAGCGCGGCGAGCAGGCGAAGCGCCGCTTCTACATGACCCTGGTCCGGCTGCTCGAAGAAGGCCCAGGTGTCCGGTCGGCCGACGTCTTCGTCATGATGACCGTGACGCCGCCGGAAAACTTCTCCTTCGCCGGCGGGGTGACCGGCACCGACGTTGCGGCCGCCGAGGCGCTCGACGCAGCCGCGAGGGCCCCCGGCAGCCGGGGGACTTACACGAAGGCCGAGATGGCCTACGCCATCACCGAGCTGCTCGGGCACCGTGACAGCAGCCGCATCCTGCCGATGCTGCGCCCGGACTTCGTTCTCAAGATCCCTGCCACGCTGCCTTACGGCGGGGAGTTCACCGGCCCCGAGGCCTTCGCCAAGTTCTTCGCGGGGACCCCCGGCGGCGCAGCGGTGTGGGAGTCCTTCGACGTCCACGTCGATCAGGTCATCGAGTCTGCTGACTACCTCGTCGCACAGCTCACCAACACGGCCGTCCTTAAAGCGACCGGCAACACGGTGGTGTTCCAGAACGCCTGGCTCTTCGAGGTCGCCAGCGGCTGCCTGGTCAGCGCCCAGCTCTACGCGGACACGGCCGCCGTCCGCAGCAGTGCGGGCTGACTGGCTTCAAGCGCTCCGCAGGCCCCGCGGACCCGCCCCGCACCGCACCGACGGGATCCGGGGTCTGCGTGACGGCCGCCGGACTCAGGCACGCTGGACGGCCGGGGATTCAGCGGTCCCGGCGGCGGATGAGGGCGCGGACGATTGCGCCGGCGGCTACCAGGCCGAGGACGACGGCACGGCTGCCCGGGCCTGGGCTACCGGAGGCTGGCTGCTGGCTTGGCCGTCCCGCGGGCGGCCGCGTCGCGCCGCCCGGCACACCGGCCAGCGCTAGTCCCGCATCGTCGGCATACAGCAGGCGGCGGCCCTGCAGGGCGAACAGCAACGCGAAGGCGGGCCCGACGAGCAGCACGGCGGCGACGAACAGCCAGATGATCGCGACCAGGGTGGTGTGCGGGGCGCCCGCGTTGGTCAGGGTCACCGCCGTGCCGGGCAGCAGCACCGGGTACTGGGCCACGCCCCATCCCCATACCACGGCGGCGACACCAAGCGCGGCGATGACCCGGGCGCCGGTGACCCAGACACGGTTGCGCCAAGGAGCGGTGAGGAGGGCGAGGACGGCCAGGCCGCACAACCCGGCGATGATCACTAGCGGGAGCGCGCGCCCGGTGAGGCGGCTGAACAGTGCCGGATTCGAGCTGTGCAATTCGGCCAGGGTGGCGAGCGACAGCGCGCCGGCCACTATTCCGGCGGCCTGGGCGCGGAGGGTGAAGTAGGCCTGCATGCGCCGGTCGCCACGGCGTGCAGCCTCGCCGGTGAGGTAGACGGCGGCGAGGTAGCCGCAGGCGCCGACGAACAGGAAACCGGTCAGCAGCGATGTCGGGCTGGTCCAGGCGGGCTGGCTGGCGTGGCTGGCGCTGGCGGGGATGCTCCCGGTCGCGATGGCCCCGATCACGGTGCCCATGAAGAACGGGGTCAGCAGCGAAGAGAACGCGAAGGTCGCGCCGAGGAACCGCTGCAGGCTGAGCCGGCTCACTTCCTTGCGGAACGCAAAGCCGGTGCCGCGCAGCACGATGCCGAGCAGCGCGAGCCACAGCGGCAGCGCGGCCGCGGTCATCACCGCGGCGAACGCGTGCGGGAACGCGGTCCAGAAGATGACCAGGGCGAAGACGAGCCAGACGTGGTTGGCCTCCCACACCGGCGTGATCGACTCGTCGATCAGCCGGCGCGGCGCGCGGCCGCGCTGGTCGCCGCCGGCCAGCAGGTCCCACAGGCCACCGCCAAAATCGGCCCCGCCCAAGATCGCATACAGGGTGACCGAGGCCAGCAGGATGGCCCCGACAGCTGCGGCCGCGGTCATAACCGTGCCCGGCCCGCCGCCTGGTCCTGCGGCCCGGGGGCGGCCCGTAGGGGACGGTGGCCTCCTGGGCGCCGGTGCGGCGCCAGCGGCGGGCCAGCAATCGCAGGATCAGGATCGTCGCAGCGCCGAGCACCGCGTACAAGACGATGACCAGGGTCAAGCTGGCGATGACCCCCCCGTTGGTGGTCGCCGCCGCCGCGGTGGTCAGCAGCCGGTAGACCACCCACGGCTGACGGCCGACCTCGGTGATCACCCAGCCGCACTCCATGGCCACGATCGCGGCCACCCCGCTCACCGCCCCCAGCAGCCAGAACAGCCGCTGCGGCGGCAGCCGGCGGCGGCGCCACCACTCATAGGCCGCCCACAGCCCCGCCAGCAGGAGCAGGAACCCCAGGGCCACCATCACGTCGAAGCACAGGTGGATCAGCCACACCACCGGCGGCCGCTCAGCCGGCGGCACGGTGTCCCAGCCCGTAACCTTCGTGCCGGGGCCGAACCCGACCAGCAGCGAATCCATGTACGGAATCTTCAGGCCGGCGTAGATGTGCCCGTTGGCGTAGACGCCGCCGAGCCATTCGGGCACCTGCCGCGACGTGCGCGCGACGTACTCCATGGACGCGAACTTCACCGGCTGGTCGTGCGCGATGGCCCGGGCCGCGGTGTCGCCGACGAAGATCTGGAACGGGGTCAGCACCGCCGCCGGGACGAACCCGAGGGCGAACCCGGTGTAGTGGTAGCGGTCCCGCCGGCCGCGCAAGATGCCCGCCGCGTACACCCCGGCGACGGCGAACCCGGTGACCATGTAGGCGGCCAGGATCATGTGCGGCATCTCATAGATGGCCGCATGGTTGAAAAACACCTCCCAGGTATTGACCGAGGTGATCCGGCCGCCGCTGGCAGTGAATCCGCCTGGCTGGTTCATCCACGAGTTCACAGCGATCACCGACATCGCCCCGAAGATCCCGCTCACCGCGATCGGCACCCCGGTCCAGAAATGCGCCCAGCCCGGAAGCCGCCGCCAGCCGTACAGGTAAATCGCGGTGAAGATGGCCTCCAGGAAGAAAAACAGGCCCTCGATACCGAACGGCAACCCGAGCACCGCCCCGTACCGGCGCATCAGGCCCGGCCACAGCAGGCCCATCTCGAACGACAGCACCGTGCCGGTGACCGCGCCAACGGCGATCAGCACTCCCATGGCCAGCGACCAGCGCCGCGCCAGCACGAGCGCCACCTCGTTGGAACGCCGCAGGCCGATGAACTCGGCCAGCAGCACGATCGTCGGGAACGCGATCCCCAGGCAGGCCAGGATGATGTGGAACCCGAGAGTCGTCGCCATCTGAGCTCGGGCTGGGACCACCTCGGTACCGGTCCGGGCAACAGCGGCCACCGCTACGTCGGCGAAGCGCATCACTATTCTCCCCGGCTACGTCGCCGCCACGCGAGCCTGGGCCGCAGCGATCATCGTGGTGGCGCGGTGCACCAGCAGGAATGGCGGAACCACGCCAAAAACGCCGACCCTGACCGCCGCTAGCACCCGCTCCGGATCAGCGCGCTGGCCGAGCGCCCTCAGCTGACGGCTGACGTCCCACCACCGGTACCCAGACAGCGACCTGGTCACCAGTGACAGCACCGCGTCGCGCATCGGGCCGCGCGGGCGGGCGGTCACCGGCAGCAGCTGCCAGCCACCAGGCGATCGCGAGCCTTGGTGCTCGGTGTTGGCCACCAGGATCGCCTCCTCCGGCCAGGCCTGCAACGCTCTCCGCTAACCGGCGTACCCTCCGGGCCCGCGGCTAGACTCCTAACCCGAAGACCCGCTGGCCAGCTCGGGGCAGGATCGTCGTCGCGCTGGCCCGGCGGCAAGGCAAATCGCCGCGAAGTTCCTCTCCCGCGGATGGGTGCTGCTCGTCCAGCGGCATGTGATCGTCCCACCATAGCGACGGGCCCACGGCCATGAAGCGGCCATCTTCCGCCGGCCAGCCCCGGCGACGTACTGCTGCACGCCGGCCGAGGCGTCTGGATGGCTTTGGGCTGACAGTGGCGGCTTATGCGACCGTTAGTTGCAACAGTTTTCGCCCATCGTTCTTGGCGGCGCTCAGGTGGTCGTGACCGTCGTCAGCCTGGTTGCCGAGAAAGCTAGCGATCAATGCCTCAGATTGCGTGAGACGACACGCCAGATGCCTCAACTTTGGCTGAGACGATCCAGCGGATGCCTCAGTTCCGGTGAGACTGTCTCAAGTTCAGTGAGACAAGGACAGCGCCTGTCTGGCAAGACAGCTCACCCCCGCTTCATCAAGTGCCGATAATGAGCATTATGTTAAGTAGCGGTTTTCGCTGAGCTCCCCCGGGCTGCGGTCCAGCATCCCTCATGTGCCCTGTCTCACTGAATCTGGTCCGTGTCTCAGTGAATCTGGTCCGATCCGGCCGGTTGTCTCAGTGAATCTGGCCCGCAGAACTACTACAGGCTGTAGTTGTCCGGGTTCGAGTCGTGGCTGGAACGCGATGTCGCGATGCTGTTGGGCTTCGACTCACGAGTGGTGGCGTTCTCCTCCCAGCCGTCCTGGCTGTCGTGGGCAGAGGACGACGAGCAGCGTCAGGTCATCATTGAGCTGGCCGGCCAGCGGCGTTCGGGACACTACTTGTCTGGCCGATTGATGTTGCCTGCCGCCCTACGGGTTCACGGGAAGGGCAGGGTACCGCCAACGAACGTGACTCCAGGAAAGGCCACAAAGCCGTTGACGACCCCGTCCAGCCACGGCAGGCCGGTCACCTTGCCGCGGTCAAGCAGCAGGACATGGGGGAAGGTCCTGCCCTTCCGCTGCGGGGTACGGGGCCGGTGCTGGAAGCAGGGCAGCAGCACCCTGTGCCCAGAGGCGCTGACCCACATCGGATCGATGCAGCCGCTGTTCACCGGGTGAGCCGCCACGCCTGGGAGTTCAGGCTCGGTGTACCGGACCGTGGGGGCCTTGGAGGCCGCGGTGAACTGAATCAGCGACCCCAGCACGTCCGGGCGCCCCTGGACCGTACCGGGGCTGCCTGGAGCGCAGCCGGGCAGGCAGGCGACGATGCCGAGCAGGATCTTCCCGTCCGGGCTGATGTTGTAGTCGTCGAAGGAGCCCGCATGGTTGTAAGCACGCAGTACGAACGCTCCGGAGAGCAGGTTGCTACCGGGCGCCGACGTGTCCAGCAGGCGCAGGCCCGTCGATGGCGACACCTGCGCGCCACCGACCCAGTTGAACGCGAGGGTCTTTCCGTCGGCCAGCCAGGCCATGATGCCCATGGACCTGCCGCCCTTAGCGTCCCGGGCGGGTGTGCGCCAGCGGCGTTCAGCACCCGTGCTGGTGGCCGCCACGACGAGGTTCTGGATGTCACCGAAGGGACCATGCTGCACGAATGTCGATATCGCCAGCTTGCTCCCGTCCGGCGACGCCGCGATGTACCCGATCGGTGCGGTGTCGGCGGGGATCGGGAGCTTGGTCGCTGTCGCGTGGGTGCCGCCACGCGACAGGCGGACTTCGTAGAAGTTCGCGGCGTGGTCCTTGACGACGGCGGCGAAGAACGCGCCGGCGCTCGCCGAGATGGCGGCCACGTAGCCAGGCAGGCGCACCGTCGCTGCGGCCTTCCCGGTCGCGGTGGCGATGATCTGTAGTTGCTGCGCGCGGGGCAGTTGCGAGGCGGGCGTGCCGCCCACGTTCGTGCCGCTGGGCTCGGCGCCCTCGAATGGCCCTGGGTCCGTTATGAAGTAGGCGGGAAGCCCGTGCCAGGTGGGCAACGGCGGAGCCACCGTTGACACGCGGTGCGGCCTGCCGCTGCCAGCCCGCCCCGGCGCATACATCTTCGCCACCAGGACCGAGGCTGCCACCACGGCGACTACCGCGGCCGCCGCGGCCAGCGGCGCGACCCATCCCGGCCAGCTGCCCGGCAGGTCAGCCGCCCGGCCCCACCGCCTGCGCGGCCGCTCGGGCGGTGGGACGGAACCGGCGCTTACGCGGATGGCGGCCAGCATCCTGTCCGGGTCGGGAGCGTGCCGTTCGAGTGTGTGCAGCGCGGCGCGGATGTCATCTTCTTCTCGCATCGGGTGGCCCTCTCGGTTATTCGGCATGAGCCCGCCTCCCTGGGCTCATCTCGACGCGCAACGCCGCGAGCGCCCGGGACGCGTGGCTGCGCACCGTGCCCGGGCTGCAGCCGAGCAGGTCGGCGATCTCGCTGTCACCACGGTCTTCGTAGTAGCGCAGGACGAGCACCGCGCGCTGCCGCCGGGGCAGCTTGCCGAGTTCGGCGAGCAGGGCCTCGCGCTCGTTGTATTCCACAGCGTGATCAGGTGCGATGCTGGCGGCCTCGCTGGCCATACCGCCGACCGGTATCTGGCGCGAGGACCGGCGGCGCCAGTTGAGGAACTCGTTGAGCATCATCTTGCGGACGTAGAGTTCCGGCCGGTCCAGACAGCCGATCCGATCCCACCGGGCGTAGGCGCGGATCAGCACCTCCTGGGCCAGGTCTTCGGCGGTCGCCCGGTCACCGGCCAGGACCGCGGCGAACCTCAGCACTCCGGGCATCCGCGTGGCGGCGAACTCCTCGAAGGTCATCCCGCCTCCGTTGTCCTCGTCCTGACCAAGTACATGTGTTCCGCCCCCCGATGTGTTGAGTCCTCGGCCGGCTTTCTTGGGCGGTCCGGAATGTCGGGGGTCTATGACGTGGTGAACCAGCTCGCCGGGACGGCCGCGCCCGCCTCTCCGCTGGAGACCCTGGTGCTGGTCGGCTGGCTGGGCTTGGCGATGAGGGTCAGGATCGCAAACCGTGATCGCGGACCAGATGTAATGAGACCGGTTATGCGCGCAGGGACCAGATTCAGTGAGACAACGGCTCTGAGTACTGTCTCACCGAACCTGGTCGTCGCAGGTCAGAGCATTGGCGCTGGACCAGATTTAGTGAGACCGGACATCCCTCATGGCTCCTGGTCGCACCCGGCTGGCCCGGGACTCCAGGTAGCGCTGCTCGGCGATGCTGGCGGTGGCCTTCGCGGCGCGCCGGTAGTGCTCGTACGCCCCGGCCGTTTCGCCGGTCTTCTCCAGCAGATGCGCCCGTACCGACAGCAGCCGGTGGTGCCCGGCCATCCGCTGGTCACTGTCCAATGTGGACAGCAGGGCCAGCCCGGCCAGCGGGCCCTCGGTCTCGGCCAGCGCGATCGCCCGGTTGAGGCTGACCATCGGGTTGGGCGCGATCCGTTCCAGGATCAGGTACAGGGCGTGCACCTGCGGCCAGTTGGTCTCCCCGGCCGTGGCCGCGTCGGCGTGCGTGGCGGCGATGGCCGCCTGCAGCTGGTAAGGCCCCAGCGCCGGGGCGGCCAGCGACGCCTTGACCAGCTCGGTGCCCTCGTCGATCAGCCCACGGTCCCACTTCGTGCGGTCCTGCTCGTCCAGCGGGACCAGGTCGCCGGCCGCCGTCGTGCGTGCGTCCCGGCGGGCGTGGGTCAGCAGCATCAGCGCGAGCAGCCCGGTCACCTCGCCGTCCCCGGGCAGCTGCGCGTGCACCATCCTGGCCAGCCGGATCGCCTCGTGCGCAAGGTCGGGGCGGTGCAACTCGCTGCCCGAGGAGGCGGTGTAGCCCTCGTTGAAGATCAGGTAGAGCACATGCAGGACGACCCGCAGCCGCTCCTCGCGCTCGGCGCCGTCCGGCAGGCTGAACGAGCTGCCCGCGGCCTTGATGCGCTGCTTGGCCCGGCTGATTCTGGCCGCCATCGTGGCCTCCGGCACCAGGAATGCGCGGGCGATCTCGGCCGTGGTCAGGCCGCCGACCGCCCGCAGCGTCAGGGCGGTCTGGGAGGCCGCGGTCAGCGCCGGATGGCAGCACAGGAACAGCAGGACGAGTGTGTCGTCGGTGTCCGGTACGTCCTCGGGCACCACCTCGGTGGCCGTCGCCCACTCCCGCTCGCGGCGCGCCTGCTCACTGCGCATCTGGTCGATGAGCCGCCGGGACGCGACCGTCATCAGCCAGCCGCGCGGGTTGCCCGGCACTCCCCCGTCCGGCCACTGCACGGTGGCGGCGAGGACGGCCTCCTGCACGGCGTCCTCACACCCTTCGAACTGGCCGTGCCGGCGTACCAACGCGCCGAGGACCTGCGGCGCGAGCTCCCGCAGCAGGTCCTCGGTGGCCGGTGCCGTCATGCCTCCAATTGTCCGTCAGCGAACATCACCTGCCGCACCTCGACCCCCAGACCCTTGATCGCGGCGTCCGGGATCTGCGCGGCCAGCTCGATCGCCCGCTCCTTGTTCTCGCAGTCGATCAGGTAGAAGCCGCCCAGATACTCCTTGGCCTCCAGGAAAGGCCCGTCGGTCGCCACTGGCTGGCCGTTGCGTACGGACACCACAGCCGCCTGTGACGGGTCGACCAGCGCCAACGTGGTGATCAGCTCGCCGGACTCCTTCAGCGCCCCGAGGAACGTGCCGTGACCGGTGCCGATCGCCGCCTTCTCCTCGTCGGTCAGCGCGTCCAGGACGGCCGGGTTGATATGCAGGCTGATCAGGAACTTCATCTCGTACTCCTCGTGGTCCGCGAGCCCCGGCTGGGCCCTTCGACAGGTTGGTCGGAGCCGCCGCCGCCGTCTTGACATCCCCGCCACAAATCTCGCACGAGTTTCCGCCGTCGCATCGCCCGGATCGCAATGCCGTCACTTCCGGTGACACCGCGGCCGCGCCAGCACCGGGCCCGGGCACCAGGCTGACCAGCGGGGCTGTGACGGGATACCAGCTATGCCTGCGGCGGCTTGCCGTGGCCGTACTCGTCGTGCCAGTTCCACCACGTGTACGGCGGGGTCTGCGGATAGCCCTCGGGCGAGTCTTCCCATGCCTCCTGGCGGCCGAGCGCGGTGATGTCGAGGTAACTCCAGGTGCTGCCCATCGCCTCGTCGCCCCGGTTGTTGATGAAGTAGGTGCGGTACACCTGGTCGCCGTCGCGGATGAACGCGTTGGTGCCGTGCCACTGGTCCACGCCGAAGTCGGCATCGAAGCCGTCGGTCATCGTGTACCACGGTATCGACCAGCCCATCCGCTCCTTCACCCGCGCGATGTCGGGCTGCGGCGCGCGCGAGGCGAAGACGAGCGTGGTGTCCCGGGCATTCAGATGGGCGACGTCGGCCACCTGATCGGCCACCAGGGAGCACCCGACGCAGGCGTGCTCCGGCCAGCCGTGCACACCGGGCTCGAGGAACGCGCGGTAGACGATCAGCTGGCGGCGGCCGCCGAACAGGTCGCGCAGGCTGACCCGGCCCTCGGGCCCGTCGAACGCGTACTCCTTCTCCACCGGCAGCCACGGCATCCGCCGCCGCTCGGCGGCCAGCGCGTCGCGGGCGCGGGTCACTTCCTTTTCCCTGACGAGCAGCTGCTGCCGGGCTGCCTCCCACTCCTCCGGCGTGACGATCGGCGGTGTCTTCATCGTGGTGTCCCCTTTCAGATATCAGCCATGACGTTCGTGCCGCGGGTCAGCCCCACTCGCGTCCAGGTGGTCCCTGAGCGCGCTGAGCGGGCCGTCCCAGTCGCGGGCCAGCGCGGCCAGAAACTGCTGCGCCACCTGCATCGGCGCGGAGCGCAGCCGGTAGCGCACCCGGCGCCGCTCCCCCGGCTCGGCCGTCACCAGGCCGGCCTCGGCCAGCCGGGCCAGGTGCTTGGCGATGGCCTGCCGGGTGATCGGCAGCCGCCCGGCCAGGTCGGTGGCCGTGGCCGGGCCGCCGGCCGCCAGAGCGGCCAGGATGGCCCGCCGGCTCGGGTCGGCCAGGGCCACGAAGACCTGCTCGGCGATCGCCTCAATGTCCGGCGGCATTGAGGTAGCTGACCAGTTCGCCCAGTTCCCGCGCCCAGCCCTCGGTGTTGGCGCCGTAGGCCTTGCGGTAGGCGTCCCCGGGCAGCTGGGCGAACCCCGTCTCCACCACGCGCAGCCTGGTGCCCGCCGCGGCTGGCTCGAGGGTGAACTCGACGTAGGTACGGCGCGGATCGTCCTCCGGCAGCCCGTGGATGTGCCAGGTGAACCCGAATACCGCCGGCTCCTCCACCCGTTCCACCCGCAGGTCGACGCTCTCCCCGCTATCCCAGCTCAGCCGGCCCGCGCCGCCTGGCCGCAGGTCGATCGTGGCCTGGTCGCCGAACCAGGCGGCCAGGCCCTCGGCCGTGGTGAGCGCCGCCCACACCTGGCCGGGCGGTGCGGCCACCTGCACGGTCCGCTCGATGCGATCGGGAAACGCCACGGCCGCCTCCTATATAGCAACCTATCTGTTGCTATATTATGGCAACCAGCAGGTTGCGTCAACCGCGCTCCCCCGGGCCGGGCGCGAAGTGCACGGTCAGGCCCAGGCGGGCCGCGGGCGTGTAGTTGAACGTCCCGGAGTGCCACAGAGCAGCGCTGTTGAACAGGATCACGGAGCCCGCCGGCGCGATGATCTTCACCTCGTCCGGGTGCGGGCCCATCCTGCTCGCGTAGCCATGCTCCATGTCGATCGGCTGCTCGGCGCGCCGGTGCGAACCCGGGATGACGCGCAGGTCGATGCCGTGCGGTGAGCTGCACTCTGGCGGCCACAAGCCGACACTCGCCCAGCACCGCGGCCCGCGCAACGCATTTCCGCCGCACCACGCTGCCGGGGATCCGCGGGCCATGGCGGCCACTGGGGATGCTTAGTTTCCGCCCGGTGGGTACTGCCCGGGGCGAACGCGCCCCAGCAGGCGCCACCCGCCCGGGAGGTAGTGCCGTGTTCAGCCGCCGTGCCTTAATCCCATCGGCCGCGCGCCTGGCCCTGGCCGCCCTCGCGGCGGCGCTGGCGGTGGCCGGCTGCAAGACACTGAACGTGACCGACCCGGGCAGCAAACACCAGGGCCCCGGCTCAGGCGGCGCGCCGGCGTCGGCCCAGTCCGGCCCGCTGTTCACCGAGCCCGCCGCCGGGTTCTCCGTCGTCTACCGGCTCATCGGTCACGCCCGGCACAGCATCGACGTGACCATGTACGAGTTCACCGACACCAAGGCCGAGCAGGACCTGGCCGCGGCGGCCCGGCATGGCGTGCGGGTCAAGGTGGTGCTGGACCAGCGGGAGCAGAGCACCAACTCCGGCGCCTACCACTACCTGAGCGGCCACGGGGTCAAGGTCACCTGGTCATCCCCGCGCTATGAGTACACCCACCAGAAGACGATCGTCGTCGACGGCCACACCGCGCTCATCATGACCGCCAACCTGACCAGCCAGTACTACCCGACGAGCCGGGACTTCCTGATCGAGGACACCAGGCACGCCGACCTGAGCGCGATCGTAAAGGTGTTCAAGGCCGACTTCGCCCACCAGCCGGTGACGCCGGGTGATGGCCGCGACCTCGTCTGGTCGCCCACCAGCGCCCAGGACCGGCTGCTGGCGCTGATCGGCGGCGCGCGCAAGAGCCTGCGCATCTACAGCGAGGAGATGGGCGACAGCACCATCGAGGACGCGCTCATCAAGGCGGCGCACCGCGGGGTGGACGTGCGGGTCTGCGGTGAGAACTCGGGCGGCGAGTACGACAGCGACTTCGCCCGGCTGTCCCGCGCCGGGGTGAAGATCAGCTACTACAGCTCCTCGCACGGCTTCTACATCCACGGCAAGGTGGTCGAGGCCGACTACGGCGCCAAGCACGCCAAGGTGTTCATCGGCTCGGAGAACTTCTCGAGCACGTCGCTGAACCGTAACCGTGAGCTGGGGCTGATCACCTCGGACCACGCGGTGATGTCGTCGATCGCCAGGACGTTCGCCGCCGACTTCCGCCACGGCACGCACTGGTCGTAGCGGCTACCGGCCGCCGGGCCGGGCCGGGCCGCATACGATCACCGTGTGGTGCCGGGACTATTTCGCCCCAAACGGGAGCAGGCTGACCCGCCGGTGATGACCGAGCCGCTGCGGCGGGCCGGCGGGCTGCGCCCGGCCCAGGCAGGACTCGCCTTCTTCGGCGCCGCCCGGCCCGAATTCATCGCGGCCACCCTGGTCGACCTGGCTCAGCGCGGCTACCTGGGGATCGCCGACACGGGGGACGGCGACTGGGTACTGACCCGGTTCAGCACGCCTGAGGCGGGCGGGGCGGCAGCCGGGCTGGGCGAGGCCGGCGGCTTGCTGCGCTACGAGAGGACCCTGCTGCGCGGGCTGTTCCGCCGGCAGAGCGAGGCCCGGCTCTCCACGCTGGCCACCACCAGCAGCGGGGTGCGGGCCGTGGCCCGCGTGTATGACGATCTCGGCCGCCTGGCCATCCGGCGCGGCTGGCTCGATGACCGGCCCGGTGCCGCCCGCGACCTGCTCGCCACCCTGCAGGACTTCCGGGCCTACCTGCGCAGGTTCGAGCCCCCATCGGCCGACCCGTGGACCGCCTACCGCGAGTACCTGCCGTACGCGATCATGTTCGGCCTGACCAGGCAGTGGCAGGAGCGGTTCACCGGCCTGGAGCCGCGTCCCGCGCTGCCGTCCTGGCTGGCCCCCGATGGTGGTGAGGAGCTGTCCCTGACCGCGTTCTCCGCCGCGGCCAGCTCGCACGTGTCGTCCGCGGCTGACTTCTCAGCTGGCGGCGAGCACGGCGGGGCAGCTGGCCACGGCGGGCACCACGAAATCTCTGGCGGTCACCACGACGGTGCTCACCACGGTTTCGGCGGCATGCACGACGGTGGCGGCCTGGGCGGCCACCACTAACCCGGATCAGCGCAGCGGGATGGGGCTGCCGGCTGGTACGCATAGGTCCCACCGGGCCAGCCGAGCGGCCACCCGCGGCCAGCGCCGGCCGGCTTCTGGCCGTCCGCGGCGGCTCACGTACGTTACCTGCCATGGCTGACGACGAACCGGCCGGGCGCTGCTACCGGCAGACGGGCACCGTGCTCACCGACCACACGTTCACCGTGCCGCTGGATCACGGCCGGCCGGACGGCGAGCAGATCGAGGTGTTCGCCCGCGAGATCACCGCGTCCCCCAGCGGCGCGGCCCCGGCCGCCCCGGACCAGCCGTGGCTGCTCTTCCTGCAAGGCGGCCCCGGGTTCGGCGCGATGCGCCCGCTGGGCCGCGAGGCCTGGCTGGACCGGGCGCTGGATGACTACCGGGTGCTGCTGCTCGACCAGCGCGGCACCGGCCGGTCCACCCCGGCCAGCCGGCACACCCTGGGCCGGCGGGGCAGCCCCCAGGCCCAGGCCGACTACCTGGCCCACTTCCGCGCCGACTCGATCATCCGGGACGCTGAACTGATCCGCCGCCAGCTGACCGGCGGCCAGCCGTGGAGCGTGCTCGGCCAGAGCTTCGGCGGGTTCTGCACGGTCAGCTACCTGTCGCTGGCGCCTGACGGCCTCCGGGAGGCGTTCATCACCGGCGGGCTGCCCGGCCTGGAGGCCACCGCGGACGACGTGTACCGGGTCACCTATCCGATCGTGGCCGAGCGCAACCGGCAGCACTACGAGCGGTACCCGCAGGATGCGGACCGGGCCCGGGAGATCGCCCGCTACCTGGCCAGCCATCAGGTGATCATGCCGGACGGCGGGCAGCTCACCGTGCCCGCCTTCCAGTGCCTGGGCCGGACGCTCGGCATGAGCACCGGCAGCGACAGCCTGCACTACCTGCTGGAGGACGCGTTCACCGGCGGCGTGCTGTCCGACGCGTTCCTGTCCCAGGTCGCCGCCGAGCTGTCTTTCGCCCAGGCGCCGCTGTACGCCCTGGTGCACGAGGCGTGCTACGCGCAGGGCGCGGCGACCCGCTGGGCCGCCGACCGGGTGCAGGCCGACTTCCCGGAGTTCGACCCGGCCGCCGCGGTGGACGGCGACATCCCGCTGCTGTTCACCGGCGAGATGATCTACCCGTGGATGTTCGGCACCGACCCGGTGCTGCGCCCGCTGCGGGACGTGGCCGAGGAACTCGCCGCCCGCGAGGACTGGCCGCGGCTCTACGACCCGGAGCGGCTCGCGGCCAGCCAGGTGCCGGCCGCGGCCGCGGTGTACCTCGAGGACATGTACGTGCCAGCGCAGTTCTCCCTGGCCACCGCCCGGGACATCCGCGGCCTGCGGCCCTGGGTGACCAACGAGTACCAGCACGACGGGCTGCGGGTGAGCAACGGAGCGGTGCTGGGCCGGCTCATCGCGCTGGCCCGTGGCCAGGCCTGAGTAACGGCCAAGTAAGTAGTTGCGGTCAAGCAACTGACTCGCGGTAGCATCAATCAACGTGTCGAGACTCGCTGATCGCAGCGGCGCCGCGGGCGCCCAGCCAACGCTGAACGGGCATGCAATCGCCGATGGCGGCCGCTACAAGTGGATAGCGCTGTCGAACACCACGCTCAGCATGACGATGGCGACCATCGACGCGTCGATCGTGATCATCGCGATGCCGGCCATCTTCCGTGGCATCCACCTCGACCCGCTCGCCCCGGGCAACGTCAGCTACCTGCTGTGGATGATCATCGGCTACCTGCTGGTGACGGCGGTGGCCGTGGTCACCCTGGGCCGGCTGGGCGACATGTACGGCCGGGTGCGCATCTACAACCTCGGCTTCGTCGTGTTCACGCTGGCCTCGATCGCGCTCTCGCTCGATCCGCTCACCGGCAGCAGTGGCGCGATGTGGCTGATCTGCTGGCGGCTGGTGCAGGCCCTGGGCGGGGCCATGCTGATGGCCAACTCGGCCGCGATCCTCACCGACGCGTTCCCGGCCGGCAAGCGCGGCATGGCACTCGGCGTCAACCAGATCGCCGGGATCTCCGGGCAGTTCGTCGGGCTGCTGCTGGGCGGGCTGCTGGCCGCGGTGAACTGGCGGCTGGTGTTCTGGGTCAACGTGCCGATCGGCATCGTCGGCACCATCTGGTCCTACATCAGCCTGCGCGAGATCGCCACCACCAGGCGGGCCCGCATCGACTGGCTCGGCAACATCACGTTCGGCCTGGGCGCCACCGCGCTGCTGGTCGCGATCACCTACGGCATCCAGCCCTACGGCGGGCACCCGACCGGGTGGATGAATCCCTGGGTGCTGGCCGGCCTGGCCGGCGGCGCGGCCCTGCTCGTCGCGTTCTGCCTGATCGAGACGCACATCGCCGAGCCCATGTTCCAGCTCGGCCTGTTCAAGATCCGGGCCTTCGCGGCGGGGAACGCGGCCAGCCTGCTCGGCTCGATCGCCCGCGGCGGGCTCCAGTTCATGCTCGTGCTGTGGCTGGCGGGCATCTGGCTGCCGCTGCACGGCTACAACTACGCCGACACGCCGCTGTGGGCCGGCATCTACATGCTCCCGCTGACCACCGGCTTCCTCATCGCCGGGCCGATCTCCGGGACCCTGTCCGACCGGTACGGCCCGCGCCCGTTCGCCACCGCCGGGCTGCTCGTCGCGGCGGCCGCGTTCTGCTGCCTGATCGTGCTGCCGCTGAACTTCCCGTACTGGCTGTTCGCCCTGATCATCTTCTTCAACGGGATCGGCTCCGGCCTGTTCGCCTCGCCCAACACGTCGGCCATCATGAGCAGCGTGCCCGCCCAGCACCGGGGCAGCGCGTCCGGCATGCGGTCCACGTTCCAGAACGCCGGCATGTCGCTGTCCATCGGCATCTTCTTCTCGCTGATGATCGCCGGGCTGGCCAGCACGCTGCCGCCGGCGCTGATCCGCGGCCTGCACGGCCAGGGCGTCCCGCTGTCCGTCGCCACCCAGGTCAGCCACCTCCCCCCGGTGGCCACGGTGTTCGCCGCGCTGCTCGGCTTCAACCCGGTGCAGCACCTGCTGAAGCCCTCGGGCGTGCTGGCCCGGCTGCCCGCGCACAACGTGACGGTACTCACCGGCCGGCATTTCTTCCCCACCCTGATCGCCGGGCCATTCCACCACGGCCTGGTCATCGTGTTCACCGCCGCCGCCGCCATGTCCCTGGTCGGCGCGCTCGTCTCGCTGCTGCGCGGCCGCCAGTTCTACTACGAGGACGGGCCCGTCCCGGCTGGGCCCGCGGAGCAGGTGCCCGCCCGCTCCCCCGCACCGGACCAGCCGCCTAACGGAAACTCCCCCGCGCACCGCCTTGCCCCGGGTGACCCGGCCCGGGCGGCCGGTGCTGGCGGGATGGACTGAGCCCGCCGGTCACCCGCCGAGGAAACCCTCGGCCTGCACGGTGGAGAGCACCGCGTCGGGCGCCTCGATCTGGGGCAGGTGCCCGGCACCGGGCAGCACCCGGAAGGTGGCACCGGGAATGGCCGCCGCGAGCTCCTGGCCGTAGGCCGGGGTGACCATCCGGTCCGCCTCGCCCCACACCACCAGCGTGGGCATGGTGATGCCCGCCAGCCGCGCGGCCAGGCCCGGGTCGGTCATGGACCGGCCACCATAGACCTCGAGGGCGGCCCGGTTGCCCGCCGCCACGGCCCGCTGCTCGTCGGTCAGGGTGGCCGGGTCGATCCGGTACTGGTCCGGGTGCGCGAAGCTGACGTCGAAGACCTGGTCGAGGGTCATCGAGAAGTAGTCCGCGACCGGGTGGCTGGCGGAGTCCAGGCCGACCGCATCCAGCAGGATCAGCCGGGCGAAACGGTCTGGCGCGGCCAGTGCGGCTTCCACCGCGATCCAGCCGCCGACCGAGCTGCCCACCATGGTCACCCCGGTCAGCCCGAGCTGGCCGAGCAGGTTCCGGTACAGCTCGCCCAGTTTGCGGGGTGAGTCGAGCGCCGCGGGGCGCGGCGTGCCGCCGAAGCCGGGGTGCACCGGGGTCAGCACCTGGGCCGGGAGCCGCCCGGCCAGCAGCGCGGCGAAGCCGGCCACTGAGTCCAGCCCGGCGCCGCCGTGCAGCAGCAGGACTGGGCGGCCCTGCCCGCGCTGGGTGACAGTGACCGGGATCTCGCCGAAGGAGGTGGGCACCTGATATGTGGTGGTGCCCGGGTCATCTGTGGTGGTGCCTGGGTCGTCCGCGTAGCTGGTGGCAGGCTCGGTCGCGTACCGGCTCATCACCGCCGCGGTCGCCTCCGGTGTCAGCGCCCCACCCTGCCCGATCATCGCGCGCAGGTCGCGGAAGTACTGCACGTACAGGTCGGGGGTGAACGTGTTGAGCAGCACCAGCGGCTCGTCACCCGGGTTGGCGAACGTGTGCGGCGCGCCCGGCGGGATCATGGCCAGGCCGCCGGCTGGCACGTCGTAGCTCTCGGCACCGACGGTGAACCGGGCGGTCCCGGAGACCACATAGAAGCCCTCGTCGTGTTGCGCGTGCCGGTGCTGCGGCGGCCCGCCGGAATGCGGTGCCACGGTGATCTCGCCCACGCCGAGCCGGTGGCCGGTGGTGCTGCCGTCCTCCAGGATCCGCATGGTGGTCGGTCCCAGCGGGATGACGTCGCCGCCGTCCGGGCCGGTGATTGAAGCCTTGGTCATGGTGCCCTCTTCCTGCTCGCGCGGCCGGCCCACGCCGGGGCCGCCGTCGGCCCTTAGCCCGCCTGCCCAATTCCTAGTGAGAGTTGCCTATCGTGACGATAGCTTGCCCTCATCAGTGGTGCAAGTGTACTCTCATGAAGAGAGACAGCACTCACAAGGGAGAGCGGATGACGGCCGCCGCCGAAGGCGCCAGCGGGCGCGCGAACCAGAAGGCCAGGACGCGCCGGGCCATCATCGACGCCTGCCGTGAGCTGACCCGGTCTGGCGCCACGCTGACCATGCCGGACGTGGCCCGCGCGGCCATGGTGTCCGAGGCCACCGCCTACCGGTACTTCCCTGACCTGGTCACGCTGCTCCAGGAGTCGCTGGCCGGGCTCTGGCCGGAGCCCGCCGAGGCACTTGGGCCGGTGGCTGGGTCGGCCGACCCGGCCGAGCGGGTCGGTTTCGCCTGTGCCTACCTGCTCCGCGGCGTGCACGCCTACCAGGGCTCGGTGCGCGCGATGATCGCGCACACGATCGCGGTCCCGGCCGCGGCGCAGGCCCGGCCCGGGATCCGGTTCGGCCTGCTGGACCACGCGCTGGCCCCGTTCGCCAGCCCGGATGGGCCGGCCTTCCTGCCGCCGGACGCGATGGCCCGGCTGAAGCAGGAACTGGCCATCGTGGTCAGTGCCGAGGCGCTGTTCGTGCTGACCGACCTGTGCGGCCTGGCGCCGGACGAGGCGATCGCCACCGCGGTGCGCACCGCGCAGACCCTGACCAGGGCCGCCTTCGCGGGGTCATCCGCCCAGGTAGCCCTGAGCCTGCAGGCTGAACAGCTCGGCGTACAGCGCGCCGCGGACGGCCTGGACGCGGACCGGAGCAGGGACGCCGTGCGGAGTGCGGCCTTCCTGGCCCTGTTCGAAAGCTCCGGCAGGTCACTGCGTCCGCCTCGCTGCGCGGCTCCATGCTGCTCCAGGTGCTCAACCACCCCGCCCTGCTACCGCCTACCTTGGCGACGGGGTGCCACCGCCGGGCAGCGGCGCGGTGAGATCCGGTCGGAGTGGCGCCGGTGACTGTGGCCAGGTTCGGAGTAGCGCGGCGAGGTGTGCGCTGATCAGCGGCGGTACTTCGCGGAGGCCATAGACCGGCATCCGAGGGTGGAGCGCGCCTGCCCCGATCAGACGGGTTCCCAGCGGAGCCCGTTGTTATCTCTGCAGATGATCTTCTCGCCGTCCCCGGCGACCCCGGTCATGCCTGCGTCCGCGTGCGGGCAGAACTCGCCCGGCTCGTAACAGTTGCCTGAGCTGGCCCGTGGGTAGCAGCCAGCAGGCTGTGGCGCTGAAGTCGCCGACGGGGGCGGCGACGGGGCAGGTGATGGCGGGGCTGGTTTTGGCCCGGGCGGTTTCGGCAGGTACCGGCGGCACAGGTCGCGCTCGGCGAGCCGGGTGACTGCCGCCTGGTGGGCGGTTACGGAGAGCTGGGCGACGACATTGCCCTGTCCTGCCCACTGCCGGGCTGCCGGTCCCGCTGGTACCGCCCGCCGCACGAGCCTGCGGGCTGAGCGCGGCGGATCAGGCTGGCCCGGTCGTCGCCGTGGGCGTGGATGGCAGCGATGTCCCCGGTGGGCACACCGTGGATGTGAAAATGCAGGCCACTGGGATGTTCACGCTGGACCGCAGCGGGTAGTTCGGGCGCTCGCCGCGCCTTCGGGAGCGGTGAAGCGGCCCGCGCCAGTTACGGGAGCGGACTCGAAGCTCCAGCTCCTTGTAGTGGGGGGCCTGGCGCGGGCCGCGCCTGCCAGTTACCCCGGATTGGTTTTCGTATGCGGGAACTAATGGATACCTTGCCGAGCTGCCAGTATTAGCTGCGAATGGCGGTTGCTGGCGGAACGAAAGAGCCCTCCGGCCAGTAACGGCGGGAGGGCTCCCCGGAGCCTAGCGGCTGCCGCACCTCACCCGCTCGCCTCAGTTTCGAGATACTCGGCCAGTTCCTCCGGGCTGGCAGGGCTGAGGGGCGCACCAACCGCCAGATCGGGGATGCCCTGTTCATCAGTGAGAAGACGGTCAGCGTGCACGTGACGAATCTGCTGCGAAAGCTGGGCGTGCCGGGCCGCACGGAAGCGCTGAGATCAGGCGCCGGCTCGGCTGAAAACGGATACCTGATCGAGGTCGACGCGATCGCGGTCCCCCCGGCTGACCGCCGGCGCTACCCGCCCGCGCCCTCCCCGGCCAGTTTGATGATGGTCAGCGTGGCGCCCTGCGGGTCGCTGATGACGGCCAGGCGGCCCGGCGGGGCGTCGGCGGGCGGCACCGCTACCTGCCCGCCCAGTTCGGTGGCGTGCGCCGCGGCCGCGTCGCAGTCGGTCACCGCGAAGTAGACCACCCAGCGCGGCGGGATCCCGCCCGGCCAGTTCTCGTCCATGTGCACCATGCCGCCCACCGCGCGGCCGCCCAGCCGCCATTCGGTGTAGGTCATCGGCCCCAGCTGGCTGGTGTCTGTGGCCCAGCCGAACACGCTGCCATAGAACGTGCTGGCGGCGGCCGTGTCCCGGCAGGCCAGTTCGCTCCAGCAGAAGCAGCCGGGCTCGTTGACCAGCCCGGCGCCGTGGAACGCGCCCGGCTGCCAGGCCGCGACCAGCGCGCCCTGGTCGTCGGCGAACATGGCCATCCGGCCCTGCCCCTGCACATCGACCGGAGGGACCAGCACCCGGCCGCCGGCCGCCGTGACCCGCGTCGCGGTCGCCTCGGCGTCGGTCACTCCCACGTAGGTGTTCCAGGCGGCCCAGCCCGTGCCGGGGCTGGGCATCAGGCCCGCCACCACCCGGCCGGGAAAGTCCTCGGGCCGGGTGCCGGCCGGGGCGAAGAACGTGTACGCGGGCCCCTTGCCGTCCGGCGCGGAGTAGGACTCCCAGCCGAACAGGCTCGTATAGAAAGCGATGGACGCCACCGGGTCAGCGGTGGACAGATCAACCCAGCACGGCGTTCCTGGCGGATACTGCGTCGTCGTGGGCATCGCGGTTTCCTCCCCCTAGCCCCCAGCACCACCCTGGCCCCGCTGACCATACATCCGCCAGCCGGCCCGGTGCCTGCCATGATCACATCTCGCCAGGCCGGGGCCTGGTCGCGTACGATTTGGCCGTGCCACGTTATGAGTACCGGTGCCGCGCGTGCGGGTCCACGTTCGAGCGCAGCCGGCCGATGAGCGAGTCCTCCGCGCCGTGCCGGTGCCCGAACGGGCACGACGACACGGTCAAGCTGCTATCCACGGTATCCGTCGGCGGCCGGGCGGGCGCGGCCCAATCACGCGGCGGCGGTGGCGGCGGCTGCTGTGGTGGCGCGTGCGGCTGCCGGTGACCGGGCAGTGACCGTTGTTTCTGCTGAACGCCATTACGCGGAACTGACGGCCAGCACCCAGATCATTGCCGAGCTGATCGACGGCGCGGACCTGACCCGTCCGGTGCCTACCTGCCCGGACTGGACCCTGCGGCAACTGGCCACGCATGTGGGCCGGGCCCACCGCTGGGCCGCGGAGATCGTCAGCACCCGCTCGGCCGAGTTCATCCCGTTCCGCAGCGTCCCCGATGGCCGGATCCCGGACGATCCGGCTGAGCATGTCGGCTGGCTGCACGCGGGTGCCGACCGGGTGGTGGACGCGGTCCGCGCGGCTGGGCAGGACCGGGTGTGGGCGTTCGGCCGCCAGCGCCCGGCCCCGTTCTGGGCCCGCCGGATGGCGCACGAGACCGCCGTGCACCGCGCGGACGCACAGATCGCCGCGGGCAAGGCGCCGGTCATCGACCCAGACATCGCGGCCGACGGCATCGACGAGTGGCTGATGTATCTGTCGGGCCCGCTGGAGGGCGAGCCCGATATGCGGCTGGCCGCGCTGGATGAGGGCCAGTCGCTGCATGTGCACGCCACCGACGTCCCGGCCGGGGCCGGTGAGTGGCTGATCCGCCGCGACCAGTCCGGCGTGCAGGCCCGCCGGGAGCACGGCAAAGCCGACGCTGCCGTGCGCGGCGGGGCATCGGACCTGCTGCTGGTGCTGATGAACCGGCTGCCAGCCGGCGACCACGCCGTTCAGGTCCTGGGTGATCCATCGGTGCTCAGCCGCTGGCTGGCCGAGACCAGATTCTAGGTCCCTAGCTGTCCCGGGCGGGCTCGCCGTGCTGGGCGTTGGCCCGGCCCCGGCCCCAGTACGCCTTGGCCGAGACCTGCCCGTCGGCCAGGCCGCGGGCAGCTAGCACTTCGCGCAGCCGCAGCACCACCTTGGCCTCGCCGAACAGGTAGCAGTGCCCAGTGCCCGGCGGCAGGTCGACCGTGTGCAGCGCGCTGGCCAGCGCCGCCGGGTCGCCGGCCGGGACTCCCGCCGCCCGGGGCAGCCAGCTGATGCTCACCGCGGCCGGGCTGGCCAGGTCCTGCTCATCAGCGGGCTCCGGGACTTCCAGGAAGATGATGGCCCGCTGCCCGGCGGGCAGCGCGGCGGCCATCGCGAACACCGCGGCCAGGCCGGACTCATCCGCCGCGAACAGGTGCCAGCTGGCCTCCGGGGCCAGGAAGATCTTGCCGCGCGGGCCGATGCCCTCGATCTGGTCGCCCGGCCGGGCGGTGCGCACCCACAGCTCTCCCGGACCCTCACCGTGCCGGACGATGTCCATGGTCAGCTGCTGGCCGGCCTGATCCAGCTGGCGGATCGTGTACCGGCGGCGCAGCGGCCGGTTGCCGTCCACGGCCACCATGAGCATGACGTCCTGGCCGGGCTGGTAGCTGAAACCGGCCAGCTCGGGGGCGGTCAGCACCAGGCGCTGCATGTGCGGCGTGGCCAGCTCGCTGGAGACCACTTCCAGCCGCATTCTGGTGGTGGCCGCCAGCGGGCCGGTGAGCTGGGCAAAAGGGTCATCGAGCGGGACCGCACCGGCGGTCGGCACAGAATCAGGCACCCGGCCAGTTTATGTGGGCACTGACCTGGGCTAGGTAATCCTTAGCCGGCAAACCGCTCGACCAGGCGCATCTTGTTGGTCGCGTCCAGCGCGGCCACCTTGTACGACTCGGCCAGCGTCGGGTAGTTGAACACCGCGTCCACCAGGTAGTCGATAGTGCCGCCGCAGCCCATCACGGCCTGGCCGATGTGCACCAGCTCGGTGGCCTGGGTGCCGAACACGTGTACCCCGAGCAGGGTGCGGTCATCCGGCGAGACGAGCAGCTTGAGCACGCCGTAGGAGTCGCCGATGATCTGCCCGCGGGCCAGCTCGCGGTACCGGGACACGCCGACCTCGAACGGCACGCAGTCGGCGGTGAGCTGGTCTTCGGTGCGGCCGATGAAGCTGATCTCCGGAATGGAGTAGATGCCGATCGGCTGCAGCAGGTTGGCGGCGTGCACCGGCTCGCCGCAGGCGTGGTGGGCGGCCAGCCGGCCCTGCTCCATGGAGGTGGCCGCCAGCGCCGGGAACCCGATCACGTCGCCGACCGCGTAGATGTGCGGCACCTTGGTCCGGAAGAACTCATCAACCTTGATCCGGCCGCGCTTGTCCGCTTCCAGCCCGGCGGCGGCCAGGTCGAGGTCCTCGGTCGCGCCCTGCCGTCCGGCCGAGTACAGCACGGTGTCCGCCGGGATCCGCTTCCCGCTGGCCAGCGCGGCTATCGCGCCGTCCTCCCGGGCGTCCACCGAGGTCACCGTCTCGCCGAAGCGGAACGTCACGGCCAGGTCGCGCAGGTGGAACTTGAGCGCCTCGACCACTTCCAGGTCGCAGAACTCGAGCATCCGGTCGCGCTGCTCGACCACGGTCACCTTGCAGCCGAGCGCGGCGAACATGGACGCGTACTCGATGCCGATGACCCCCGCCCCGGCCACCACCATGGTCCGCGGCACCTGCTCCAGGTGCACGATGCCATCAGAGTCGATGATCGTGCGCTCGTCGAACGCGACGCTGGCCGGCCGGGCCGGGCGGGTGCCGACGGCGATCACGACCGCGTCGGCGGTGACCGTGCGCACCCGGCCGTGCCCGTCGTCCACCTCGACCGTGTTGGGGCCGGCGAACCGCGCGTTGCCGGCCAGGATCGTCACCCGGTTGCGGGACAGCTGGCTGCGCACCACGTCGGTTTCCCGGCTGACCACGTGCTGGGTGCGGGCGGCCAGGTCGGCGATGGTGATCTCTTCCTTGACCCGGTAGCTCTGCCCGTACATCTCCCGCTGGTCCAGGCCGGTCAGGTAGAGCACCGCCTCGCGCATGGTCTTCGACGGGATCGTGCCGGTGTTCAGGCACACCCCGCCGATCATGTTGGGCCGCTCGATAATCGCGACCCGGCGGTCCAGCTTGGCGGCGGCAATCGCGGCCTTCTGACCGCTCGGGCCCGACCCGATGACCAGGAGATCGAAGTCATGCACGCTTTCAGTGTGCCGGGGCTACCTCGGCATTAGAAGAAGGCAGCCGCGACAAACCGGGAAACACTGCGGCTAGAGCCAGCCCACGCGGGCGCTCGTCACCGGCTCGTCGCTGGCAGGCCGGCCAAGCTCACCCGCCCTGACCTGGTCCAGCAGCCGGGTGAGGGCGTTAAGTATCTCGGGCAGGCAGCTGCGCAGGCGCTGCGCGTCCCGTGCGTCAGCCGGGACGGTCACGCCCGACTGGGCCAGCAGCCCGTCAAGGTCAGCCAGCCGGCTGCCGACCCATTCCACCGGGAACGCGGACAGTTCCCGCTCGAACACCCGGGGGCCCGGTTCCCAGCCGTCCTCGATGACCGGGTGATGGTGTGTCCGGTCGAAGCTCCCCGGCCGCCCGTCCACCGACTCCAGCAGGTCGGCCCGCCAGATCAGCTCGCCGATCTCGATGGGCTGGGCCGAGTAGATGCCCCCCTTCAGCTCACCCGCGCTGAGCAGCCGGACTTCCAGCCGGACCCCGTGCTCGGGGCTTTCCTGGCCCTTCATCGGGTCCGGGTCCACGTGATACAGATCGCTGAGCACGACAGCGGTCCGCTCGAAGCCGAAGACGTACAGCACGGCGTGGCCTCCTCAGATCAGGTCGGCAAGCTCAGGCCCCAGTCTGCCAAGCGGTCTTTGCCGTGACTATGCCGGATCCGGACCGGCACCCGGGGTGCCTGCGCCGGCTGGCCGCGGGGGCTCGCATAGGCTGGTGACGTCCCGCAGGCCCTGCTAGCAGATGGTGGAATTCATGGTTGACCTGCTCATTGCCGGTGCCTTCGTAGTGCTGCTGGTTCTGCTCTACCTGGCCGAGCGGGTCGTCAAGGCCAGAGCCCGGGCCCGGCGATTGCAGTCGGTGGGCGACCGGCTGGTGGCCGCCGCTGCCCGGGTCGACCAGCAGCAGGAGGAGCGGCGGGCGCAGGCCCGGGACAGCGCCGCCCTGACTTCCGTGATGCCGGCCATCAAGCGGCCGCCGCTGAGCCTGCCTGGGGTCGCCGCCAAGGGCGGGGCCCGGCCCAAGCCCGCGTGCGAGCGGGCCGGCCAGCAGGACCACGGGGCTCGCCCGGCCCGGCGCAGTGGCCGGACCGGCGAGCACGCCACCCGTGGTGACGAGCGGCGCAACTAACGCCGCCGCGGCGGCTAACGGCCTACGGGCCGGCAATCACCCGGCAACGGGCGACGACGCAGGCTCGAGTACTAGTTACACTCTTTGAGCCGGGGTACATCAGCCATTAGTTGTTTGTTCCCCGGCCGTTCATCTGTTGTTGCTTGCTGACCCGAGCCGAGGTTCCGTGGTGCTGCCGTACGCGCGCGTCGTGGTGCTGCCAGCCGATGCCGCGGGCCAGCCAGCGGACGAGACGGCGCGCGGCGCGCTCGGCTCCCGGTTCACGCTGGCCAGCGCCGGCCGGCCGCGGACCGTGCGCCGCGCCTGGCTGGACACCTTCGACTGGCGGCTGCACCGGGCCGGCTGCACGCTGGAACACGTCACCGGCCCGCGGCCCGCTGAGCTGGTGCTGACCGGGCGGGACGGCGCGCAGCTCACCCAGCAGGCCAGCCGGCTGAGCTGGCCGGCCCTGGCCGGGGAGCTGCCGGCCGGGCCGGTCCGGGACCGGCTGGAGGCGCTGTCCGGGATCCGGGCCGTGCAGCCGGTGGCCCGGGCGGTGAGCACCGTCCAGGATCTGCGGGTCCTGAACACCGACGCCAAGACCGTGGCCTGGATCAGCCTGGATCACACCGCGGTCCGCCAGCCCGCCGCCGCGCAGCTGCCCACCCGGCTGCTGGTCACCGCGGTCCGTGGCTATCAGGCCGAGGCGCAGCAGGTGGCCCGGCTGCTGGCTGACGCGGCCGGGGCGGCCGCCGGGCCGGCCGGCAGCCCGCTGGACGCCGCGCTCGCGGCGGCCGGGCGGCGGGCCGAGGATTACAGCAGCAAGCTCGACGTCCACCTGTCGCCGGGCATGCCCGCCCAGGCCGCGCTGCGGGACGTGCTGCTGTACCTGCTCGACGCGCTCGAGGCCAACGTGCCGGGCACCATCCGGGACGTTGACACCGAATTCCTGCACGACCTGCGGGTGGCGGTGCGGCGCACCCGGTCCGCGCTGAAACTCGCCGGGGACGTGCTGCCCGGCGGGCTGCGGGAACGGTTCGGCACCGAGTTCAAGTGGCTGGGCGACCTGACCACCCCCACCCGGGACCTCGACGTCTACCTGCTGGGCTACCAGGACATGGCGGCGGCCCTGATCTCGGCCAAGCCCGCCGAGCTGACCCCGTTCCACGCCCATCTGCGGGCGCAGCGGGCCGCTGAGTACCGGAAACTGGTCCGGGGGTTGCGCTCGGCCCGGTTCACCCGGCTAACCTGCGAATGGCGGGCCGTGCTCACCGGGCTGCCCCCGGGCCGGGGCCGGCGGGGTGGGTACAGCGCGGCCGAGCTGGCGGCCGACCGGATCGGCCGGGCCCACCGGCGGGTGCTGCGGCAAGGGCAGGCGATCACCCCCGACTCACCGCCGGAGCGGCTGCACGACTTGCGGAAGAGGTGCAAGGAACTGCGCTACCTGCTGGAGATCTTCGCGTCCTTGTACAGCCCGCGGGCCCATCAGCGGGTGGTCAAGGACCTGAAGGGCCTGCAGGACTGCCTCGGGGAGTTCCAGGACCGGCAGGTGCAGCAGGAGGAGATCCGCGAGTTCGCCAGCCAGATGATGGGCGAGGAGGGCGTGCCTCCGACCGCGCTGCTGGCCATGGGGGAACTGGCCGGCCAGCTCGGGCTGGCCCAGCAGCGGGCCCGCGATGAGTTCGCCGGGCAGTTCCGCGAGTTCGCCAGCCCGGCCAGCGAGCACCGGTTCCGGGTGCTGATGGGCGGGACCAGCCGGTGAAGATCCTGGCCACGTACAACATCAAGGGCGGCGTCGGCAAGACGGCCACCGCCGTCAACCTGAGCTACCTGGCCGCGCAGGACGGGCTGCGGGTCCTGCTGTGGGACCTGGACCCGCAGGCCGCGGCCAGCTTCCTGTTCCGGATCCGGCCCCGGGTCAAGGGGGGCGGCAGGGCGCTGATCCGCGGCAGCCGGGAGATCGACGCCTCGATCAAGGGCACCGACTTCGAGCGCCTGGACCTGCTGCCCGCCGACTTCACCTACCGGAACCTGGACCTGGTGCTGGGCGCGACCAAGAAGCCGACCCGGCGGCTGGCCCGGCTGCTGGCCCCGCTCGGCGCCGACTACGACGTGATCTTCCTGGACTGCCCGCCGGGCATCTCGCTGCTGTCCGAGAGCGTGCTGTACGCCGCGGACAGCCTGCTGGTGCCGCTGATCCCGACCACCCTGTCGGTGCGCACCCTGGATCAGCTCACCGAGTTCATCGGTGAGTCTCGACGGGCACCGCCCGGACGTGCTGGCCTTCTTCTCCATGATCGACCGGCGCAAGCGGCTGCATCTGGAGATCGCCAGCCAGCTGCCGGAGGAGCGCGCCGACGTGGCCGCCACGATCATCCCCTCGCTGTCGCTGATCGAGCGGATGTCGGTGGAACGCGCCCCGGTGGGCGCGTTCGCGCCGCGCAGCCGGGCCGCGCAGAGTTACCGCGAACTGTGGGCCGAAGTGCGGGCCCGGGCCCTGTGACGCCCTGACCAGCCGGGCCGTGGCCGTCTGTGCGCAACCTGTAGCCAAGACGGCAGAATTAGGTGCAGAACGTAACCAGCAGCACCTATGTCATGGAATGACAACCTGCGCCGCTTCCGCTCGGAGCATGCTAATAGTTGGAGACCTGTCCATGGCCGAGGGGGAGATATGAGCCGGCGGCTTATCCGGCTGGAAATGCCGGTCTTCCCCGACCGGCGGATGTTCCGCGTCCATGACACGACGGTGGACCCGGACGCGCCGGGTGGCCCGCTCCCCCCGGTCGGCACGCTGGTCAGCGTGAACCGGGAGCAGTTGTGGGTGGGCAGCCTCCAGGAGCACATCGGGGTCCGGCTCACGTTCGAGGAGTGGGACACCGCGCCCCCCGCGTTCGGCGACGCGTGGGAGGACGAGGCCAAGGGCACCCTGTACCTGCGTGGCCAGCTCAGCGTGGACATGGGGTCGGCGGGCCGCGCGGTGGACGGGCTGACCCTGGCGGGCGGTGTGGGTGACTACGTGGTCCGGGTCTACGCGCGCAACCGGCGCGAGGTGATGCGGCTCTACGAGGAGCTGTTCGAGCGCGGCGTTGACCCGCTGAGTGATGAGTTCCAGCAGGCCAGGAAGAACCTGGAAGGGCTGGAGCAGTACCTGCTGCAGATCTGGCGGGAGTACTGAGCGGGCCCTATTGCGATCGCACGGTGCGCGGCTGAGCACCGGCCGTGGCCGACGGCTTGCTGACGGCCGGGCCGGACGCCAGCGGGCTGGCCGACGCCGGGCCCGGGGAGGCTGAGGTCTTGCCCGCCGGGGCGGAGCTGGCCAGGCTGGCCGCGCCGCTGGCCGGGGCCGACGGCCGGCCGGTGGCGTGGGACGGGGCCATCACCGCGGGCGCCCCGGGCGAGGCACCGGTCCGGCCGGCCCCCTGACGCTCGGCGGCGGTGCGGAACGGCACCAGCGCGTACACCACCAGCGACACGGCGGCGACCACCAGCAGGGTGCCCAGCGAGGCCAGCAGCCGGATCCGCCGCATGCGCACGGTCAGCACGCCACGCGTGCCGAACGACGACATCCGGGTGGCGAGACGGGGGTCGGCGCTAGCCAGAGCCCGCTCAATCTCATCCAGGATGCGCTGCTCATCCATGGATAGCGCCATGTGGGCTACCTCCACGCGCCGCCGGTGGGAACTTTCTCTTACTATCCCCCACACCAAGATCGTTAGCCCCAGTTCCGTTGTGGCAGCGCGGTTTGCGCGCTTCGTGCCCCCGTGCCGGGCGTGGCCTCTGGCCCGGCGGAAGCCGAGAACCTGGCCGGCCCCGCCGCGTGCCGCATTGCCCGGCTCGAATACACGTTCTATAGTGGCCGCTATGCGCTGGGATGGGATGCGGATCGAGGCTGGCCAGCCCGGCAGCGCAGGCTGCGGTGCGCCCGCCCTGTTCGAGCGCAGCGCGATCACCACCCGGTCGTTCGACACGCCGGGCTTCCGTGGCATGACGTTCTTCGAGATCCACGCGCGCAGCATCATCAACCGGGTGCCACAGACCTCCCGGGTCCCGTTCCGCTGGACGATCAATCCCTACCGGGGCTGTAGCCATAGTTGTGTTTACTGCCTTACGGGAGAGACGCCGATCTTGATGGCTGACGGCCGGACGCGGCCACTGGCTGACCTGCGGCCCGGTGACGAAATCTACGGGACGGTCCGCCGCGGTAACTACCGCCGGTACGTGCGCACGACCGTGCTGGCCCACTGGCAGACGGTTAAGCCCGCGTACCGGGTGACGCTGGAGGATGGCACTCAGCTCATCACCAGCGGCGATCACCGTTTCCTGAGCGATCGTGGCTGGAAGCACGTGACCGGAGCTGAGTATGGCCCCCTGCAGCGGCCGCATCTGACCACCAACAACAAGCTCATGGGGGTGGGGGCCTTCGCGGAACCGCCCAAAGAGTCCGCCGACTACCGGCGCGGCTATCTCTGCGGCATGATCCGCGGCGATGGGTGCATTTCCGAGGGTCGCTACCGGCGGCCGGATGGATCGGCCGCTTTCTCGCCGCACTTCCGGCTGGCCCTGGTGGACCAGGAGGCGCTGGACCGAACCCGCGGCTACCTGGCCTGGGTCGGCATCAACTGCACCGAGTTCACCTTTAGCGAGGCCACCGAAACCCGCCGCCGCCTCACGGCCATCCGCTGTGGCGGGCGTGACCAGGTGTGGTTCATCGAGTGGCTGATCCGCTGGCCCGAGTCGCCCAGCCTGGACTGGCGGAAGGGATTCCTGGCCGGCATCTTCGACGCCGAGGGCAGCTACAGCCGCGGGGCATCCTGCGCATCTCCAACACCGACCCGGAACTGCTCGGCTGGCTCCGTACCTCGCTGACCGAGCTGGGCTTCACCTTCGCGGTGGAGCATCCGGCTCGCCGGACACGGGCCAAGCCTCTCACCTACTACCGGCTCACCGGCGGGCTGCCGGAGAAGCTCCGTTTCTTCCTCAGCACCGACCCGGCGATCACCCGGAAGCGGTCCATCGAGGGCACCGCGATCAAGAGCACCGCCCGGCTGGGTGTGGCCGCCATCGAGCCGCTCGGGCTGGACCTGCCGATGTACGACATCACCACGGGCACCGGCGACTTCATCGCCAACGGGGTGGTGAGCCACAACTGCTTCGCCCGGAATTCGCATACCTACCTGGACCTGGACGCGGGGCATGACTTCGACTCGAAGATCGTGGTCAAGGTGAACGCCCCGGATCTGGTCCGCAAGGAACTGGGCGCCCGCAAGTGGCAGGGCGAGCACATCGCGATGGGCACCAACGTGGACGTGTACCAGCGGGCCGAGGGCAAGTACCGGCTGATGCCGGGCATCCTGCAGGCCCTGCTGGACGCGCGTAACCCGTACTCGATCCTGACCAAGGGCACGCTGATCCTGCGCGACCTCGACCTGCTGACCGCGGCCGCGGAGGTGACCTCGGTGGGGCTCAGCGTGTCGGCGGGCTGCACCGACGAGGACCTGTGGCGGACCCTGGAGCCCGGCACGCCCAGCCCCCGGCGGCGGCTGGACGTGTGCGCCACGCTCACCGACCACGGGCTGCCGTGCGGCGTGCTGATGGGCCCGGTGGTGCCGTTCCTGTCTGACTCGCCCAGCCAGCTGGCCGCCACCGTCCGGCAGGCCGCCGAGGCGGGTGCCACCCACGTCAGCCCGATCGTGCTGCACTTGCGGCCGGGCGCCCGCGAGTGGTTCCTGGCCTGGCTGGCCGAGCACCACCCGTCGCTGGTCCCCCGCTACCGCGGGCTGTACGGGTCACGGGCCTACGCGCCCCGCGACTACCAGGAGCGGATCGCCGAGCAGGTCCGCGAGCTCGCGCAGCGATACCGCGTCGGGCGCCGCCGCGGCGGCCCCGGCCCGGCCGGCCGGGCGTGGTCCCGGGCCGGCCGCGGCCCAGCCGGACGCGCTGGCCGAGGAACAGCTCACCCTGCTGTGACCGGCTCCGCCTGGAACAGGGTGAGGCGCAGCGCGCCGCCGGCCACCAGGTTGGCCACGGGCAGCAGGTAGCGGTACCGGGCAGGCAGGTGGCCGCGCAGCCCGGCGGGCGGGCGGGTGACCGAGGCCTGCTCCACCACCCGCAGGCCGAGCCGTTCCAGCGTGGCCGGGTCGTCGCAGGCCCAGGCCCAGCGGGCGATGCCCCGCCGTTCCGCCATCCGGTGCTGGCCCCGCATGGACGTCCGCGAATAGGTGTCCAGCGCGAGATAGGCCCCGGGAAACGTGCGTGCGATGCCCGCCAGCGCCCGGGTGACCTGGTCCCCGGGCAGGTAGACGAGCACGCCCTCGGTGACGAAGAAGTACGGGCCCGGGCACTGCGCCACGGCCTGCCGCCAGTTCTCGTCCAGCACTGACGCGGGGATCATCTGGCGGCGGTCAGTGTCCGTGAAGAACCTGCGGCGCAGCGCGATCGTGTCCGGCAGGTCCAGGTCGATCCAGTGCACCTGGCCGTTGTCCACCCGCTCGAACCGCGTGTTCAGCCCGGTGCCGAGCTCCACCACGGTGCCGGCCGGGTGCCGGGCCAGGAAGGCGCGGACCCAGTAGTCGAAGATCGCGGTGCGCAGGACGACGATCCCGCCGCCTGCCCCCTTGCCGTACTTGGCCGGGTCGAAGTCGAGCGCGGCCAGCATGGCCACGGCCTTCGGGTCGCGCAGCACCGGGTGTTTCTTGCCGGTCTCCTGGGCCCGCGCGGCCAGCGGGATGAACAGGGTCCGCTGGACGTCGCCGAGCTGGGCCTGGTCCATCCGGCCCTCAGTTCCCCAGCAGCCAGCCGTTGGCGCTGGCCAGCCGGACTGCTTCGGCGCGGGTCCGTGCCCCGGTCTTGCCGATCGCGGCGGACAGGTGGTTGCGCACGGTGCCCTCGGACAGGTGCAGCGCCGCCGCGATGTCGGCGACCGTGCCGCCGTCCCGGGCGGTGCGCAGCACCTCGGTCTCCCGCTGGGTGAGCGGGCTGTCCCCAGCGGCCAGCGTTTCCGCGGCCAGGCTGGGATCGACCACCCGCAGCCCGGACGCGACCCGCCGTACCGCGTCGGCCAGCTGCCGCGCGGGGGTGTCCTTGACCACGAAGCCGCTGGCCCCCGCGGCCATCGCCCGCCGCAGGTAGCCGGGGCGGCCGAACGTGGTGACCATCAGGACCCGGCAGGATGGCAGCGCGGCGCGCAGCTGCTGGGTGGCGGTGATGCCGTCCAGGCCGGGCATTTCCACGTCCAGCAGGGCCACGTCGGGCCGGGTCCGGCGGCCCTCGGTCACCACCTCGTCGCCCCGGCCGACCTCGGCCACCACTTCGAGGTCGGGCTCGAGCGCCAGCAGCGCGGCCAGCGCCCCGCGCACCAGGGCCTGGTCATCCGCGAGCAGCAGGCGGATCGGCGGGCTCACGGCACGATCATGGCACGCACACCCGCAGCAGGAAGCCGCCCAGTGGCGACCGGCCCACGCTGACGGCAGCCCCGGCGGCGTCGGCGCGCTCCCGCAGCCCGGTCAGCCCATGCCCGGCTGCCGCCGGACGCGCCAGCGGCCGGCTCGGCGCGGAGCGGCGACCGGGGGCTTCCGGGGGACCGTCCCCCCGGGCCGGACCGGGGCCGCGGCCGTCGTCGCTGATCTCGATCTCGCTGGGAGTGACCCGGATCCGGCAGCGGGTGGCGCCGCTGTGCCGGACCACGTTGGTCACCCCTTCCCGCACCGTCCAGCCGAACAGATCCTGCCGTTCCCGGGGCACGTCCACCACCTGGTCAGGCAGGTCGGCCTGGATGCCGGCCGCGGCCAGCGCGGTCCGCGCACTGGCCAGTTCCTCGCACAGGGTCACCTCGCGGTATCCCGCGGCGGCCGCCCGGACATCGGCCAGTGCGTCCCGGGCGATCCGTTCCACGTCAGCGATCTCGGCCTCGGCCCGGGCCGGGTCCAGGCTGGCCAGCCGCCCGGCCAGCTCGGCTTTGACCGCGACCACGGTCAGCGAGTGCCCCAGGATGTCGTGCAGGTCGCGGGCGAACCGGTTGCGCTCGTTGGCCAGCGCCAGCCGGGTGATCTCGTTGCGGGCCTCGGTCAGCTGCACGTTGCGCTGGATCAGCTGGACCACGCCCCAGGCGGCCAGCGCGGACACGAAGACCTGGAAGGCCAGCGTCCCGTCCGGCTGCCAGCCGTGCACCGCGCCGGGCACGGCCAGCGACGTGGTGATGCAGGCCGCTACGACCAGCCAGCCCGGCCCGGTTGGCAGCAGGAAGACCGCCATCACGGCCAGGTAGATGAACAGGCCGCCCGCTTCGGGGCCGATCGTGAGGTAGCCAGCCGCGATCAGCGCGGCCTGGGCGGACAGTACGGCCGCGCTGATCCGCAGCGGCAGCCGCCCGCCGTGGTGGCGCCGCGAGCGCTGCACCGCGAACACGGCGATGAAGATGACGGCGAACGCCAGCAGCGTGGCCAGCCCCAGGTAACGGCGGGCCAGGTCATGCTCGGCCCACACGTGCGTGGCGGGCTGGGCCAGGTAGACCAGCCAGATCGCGGCGAACAGCCAGCCCACCCGGTACCAGCGGTTGGTCGGCATGAGCCCGTCAGCCGGCCCGGGCGGGGCGGACTCGATGTCCGCCGCCCGGACCTGCGGCCGGGCCGGGGCCGCGGTCACGCCGGCCTGCGGCCGCCCGTGCCCCCGCGCCGGGCGGCCGCGCCCGGGCCGGGGATCCGGGTCAGCCTGATCTTGTTGCAGCACATACTCAGAGTCTGCGCGATCCGCCGGTTCCCGGCCACTCGTCAGCAGCGCGTCGGCCATGTACCGATGCTGCCCGGTCCCGGCCGGGCGGCCCGCTGCCGGGCGTCACCTCCTGACCGTGACATCTGTCATGGCCGGCGGGTCAGCCGGGGACGGCCGGCCCGGCCTGGACCGGCAGCCCGGCGCGGGCCCAGGCGAGAAAACCGCCCGCCAGGTCGGTCGCCGCGGTCAGGCCGAGATCCTGCAGCGACGCGGCGGCCAGGCTGGACGCATAGCCAGCGGAGCACATCACGATGACCGGCCGGCCGTAGCCCGCCTGCGGCAGCCGGGCGGCAGACGCCGGGTCCAGCCGCCACTCCAGCACGTTGCGCTCCACGATCAGTGCCCCCGGCACCTCGCCCTCCGCGGCCCGCTGGGCCGCGGGCCGGATGTCCACCAGCAGCGCGCCGTCCTGCATGGCCGCCCACGCCTGTTCCGGTCCCAGCCGGGCCAGCCGCTGGCGGGTCCGCGCCAGCACCTCGCTGATCGGCCGCGCGCCCGGCGGCGCCACCGGGCTCACCAGCGCTCCCCGGCGGTCTCGACCGCGGCCAGCACCAGGCCGCGCTGGGACAGTTCGTAGCGCCGCATCCCGGCCAGTGGCGGTGAATACGCGTGGATGCTCACCGCGGGCGCGGCCGAGGCGTTCACCACCTCGTGCACGTGCCGTGGCCCAAACGACCGCACTCCCCCGGCGGCCAGTCCACGGGCGGCGGGCCGGGCCGCGCCCGGGCGCACCGTGCGCTCCTGCAGGCAGCCGAGCACCACGGTGAACGCGCCCGCCGAGCCGAGGTGATCATGAAAGCCGGTGCGCTGGCCCGGCAGCCAGGCCAGCAGCCACACCTCGTGGTCATCGCCCCGGGCCAGGCGCTGGTACCAGCGCTCGTGCTCGGTGTAGCGGACCAGCCCCGGCCACTGGTCGCCTGCGGCCGCCGTGCGCACCAGCTCGGTGAGCCGGGCCCCGGTCAGCCGCTGAGCTGCCCCGTCCAGCCGTGGGGACAGGCCATCACCTGCGGAAAAGGTCTCCGTAAGTATCATCCTATTTATCCTACCGAGTTAATGGGAAATCGGATGGCTAAGAGGTTAGCACGCGCCGCCCCGAACGCCGAGGCAAACCGCCCCGCAGTTGGCCAGCGCGGCGGCAAATTCCGTTGCCCTGGCTCGCAACCGCCGGGCAGACTGGCCTCGAGCCGGTGCCAGGGGGCCCGCCGTGCGTGTCTCGCGATATGACTTGACAGCCTCACTGGACGCGATACATCGTGTATGCCGGTAGCTGCCGGACGGCCCGGCGGCGCATCCATGGGGAGGATCCGTGGCCAGGAGTTCAGCCAGCACCGGCCAGCAGAGCCCGGGCCAGGGCAGCCCGGGACGGGCCACCGGTGAGCGGGCCAGCTGGGCGCACCGGCTGGCCGGGCTGCCGAGCGGCCGCCGGACCAAGTGGGCCGTGCTGGCCTTCTGGGTGATCGTGATCGTGCTGACCGGGTCGCTGGCCGGCAAGCTGATGGGCGCCGAGAAGAACGACGCCTCGGCCTACCTGCCCGCCTCCGCCGAGTCGACCCAGGCCCTCAAGCTGCAGGACCAGTTCACCGGCAAGAACCTCAACCCGGCCGTGGTCATCTACGTCCGCTCGTCCGGGCTGACCCCGGCCGACCTGGCCAAGGCGGCCCGGGACGCCCGCCAGTTCGCGGCGCTGCCCGGCGCTGGCCAGGTCCTCGGCCCGGTCCCGTCCCACGACCATAAGGCCGCCGAGATCCTGATCAACGCCCATCTCGGCTTCAGCAACTCGATCACCAGCTTCGTGAACCGGGTGCATACCATCGCCTCGGCCGGTGACCCGGGCCTGACGGCGTATGTGACCGGCCCGGCGGCCAGCGCGGCCGACTCGGTCAAGATCTTCAAGGGCATCGACTCCACGCTGCTGTACGCCACGCTGGGCGTGGTCATCGTGCTGCTGCTGCTGACCTACCGCAGCCCGATCCTGTGGCTGCTGCCGATCATCTCGGCGGGCGTGGCGCTGATCGCCTCGGAAGCCTTCATCTACCTGCTCATCGAGCACGCCGGCCTGGTCGTCAACGGGCAGAGCGCGGGCATCCTGGTGGTGCTGGTGCTGGGCGCGTCCACCGACTACGCGCTGCTGCTGATCGCCCGGTACCGCGAGGAACTGCGCCGCCACGAGGACCGGCACGAGGCCATGGCGATAGCCATGCGGCGGGCCGGGCCCGCCATCGTCGCCAGCGGGCTGACGGTCATCGCCGGGATGCTGTGCCTGCTGGTGGCGGACTCGGCGGACATCTCCGGGCTGGGCCCGGTGGCCGCGATCGGTATCGCGGTCGGCCTGGTGGCTATGATCACCCTGCTGCCCGCGCTGCTGGTGATCACCGGGCGCTGGATGTTCTGGCCGTACCGGCCCCGGTTCGGGTCGGCCGACCCTACCTCGCGGGGCGTGTGGGCCCGGGTCGGCCAGGCCATCGCCCGCCGCCCCCGGGTCATCTGGATCAGCACCGCGGTGCTCCTCGCGGTCGCCTCGCTCGGCCTGCTTGGCTTCCACTTCGGCGCGCTGACCCAGGCCCAGTCCTACCGCGGCACGCCCAGCGCCGTGGCGGGCGCCAGGGTGCTGGCCGAGCACTTCCCGGCGGGCGCGGGCGAGCCGGTCATGGTCATCGGCAACGCGCCGGCGGCCGGCCCGCTGCGCACCGCGCTGGCCAGCACCAAGGGGATCGCCGCGGTGTCACCGCCGCGGGTGCACGGCCACCTGGTGCTGCTGCAGGGCACGCTGGCCGTGCCGCCGGACTCCCCGGCCGCGTACACCACGGTCAGCCAGGTGCGCGCCGCGGTGCACGCGGTCCCGGGCGCGGACGCCAAGGTGGGCGGGGCCACCGCGATCAACGCCGACGTCGAGCACTACTCCATCCGGGACCGCAACCTCATCATCCCGCTGGTCCTGGTGGTCGTGCTGATCATCCTGGCGCTGCTGCTGCGGGCGGTGGTCGCGCCGCTGCTGCTGATCGGCACCGTGATCCTGTCCTTCTTCGGCTCGCTCGGCATTTCCGCGCTGTTCTTCAAGCACGTCTTCGGGTTCGCCGGGGCGGATAACTCGATGCCGCTGTTCGCGTTCGTATTCCTCGTCGCGCTGGGCATCGACTACAACATCTTCCTGATGACCCGGGTCCGCGAGGAGACCATCAAGTCCGGGACGCACCGCGGCATGCTGGCCGGGCTGGCCGCCACCGGAGGCGTGATCACCTCGGCCGGCCTGATCCTGGCGGGCACGTTCGCCACCCTGGGCACGCTGCCCCTGGTGATCCTCACCGAGATCGGCTTCACCGTGGCCCTGGGCGTGCTGATCGACACCCTGATCGTCCGGTCGGTCCTGGTCACCGCGCTGACCCTGGACGCCGGACGGCACATGTGGTGGCCCAGCCGGCTGGCCGCCCGCCAGGTGGAGAACAGCGCGGCCCAGGCCGCAGAGCAGCTGACCCGTACCTCCTGACCGGCCGGGCCCGGGCCGCCCCGTAGAGTGTGTTGCCGTGGGATCAGGTTCAGACGGGGCAGGTTCTCCCGACCCAGACGGGCTCGCGGTCCGTACCGTTCCCGTCGCTGATCCAGGTGACCTGGCCGGGCAGTTGCCCGGCCCGGGCTCAGCCGCCTGGATTCACCATGGCGAAGGGCTGGCCGGCTGGGGTGAGGTAGCCCGGATCACGCTGCCCGCCGGGCACGACCGGTTCACCGCCGCCGACAAGTGGCTGCGCGCCCTGCTGGACGGGGCGGAAGTGGACGACCAGGTCGGGCTGCCCGGCTGCGGGCCGGTGGCGTTCGGCAGCTTCACCTTCGACCCGGCCTCGGACGGCTCGGTGCTCATCGTGCCGCGGGTGGTGCTGGGCCGGCGCGGCGGCCGGGCCTGGCTCACCACGATGGCGGGCGGCCCGGGCAGCTTGCCCGCGGGCTGGCCGGATGGCGGTGCGCCGCCCGCCGGGCCCGGCCTGATCCGCTGGCACGACGGCAGCCTCAGCGCCCCGCAGTGGGAACGGGCGGTAGCCGCGGCCGTGGACCGGATCAAGGCGGGCCGGCTGCGCAAGGTGGTGCTGGCCCGGGACCTGCACGCGTCGGCCACCAGCCCCATCGACGACCGGCTGGTGCTGGCCCGGCTGGCCGCGCGCTACCCGGACTGCTACACGTTCGCCTGTGCCGGGCTGGTCGGCGCCACCCCGGAGCTGCTGATCAAGCGGCAGGGGCGGGAGGTCAGCTCGCTGGTGCTGGCGGGCACCGCGCCGCGCGGCAACGACCCGGCGCACGACGCGCGGCTCGGGGCCGCGCTGCTGGCCTCGGCCAAGGAGACCGAGGAGCACGAGTACGCCGCGGCCAGCGTGCGCGAGTCGCTGGCCCCGCTGTGCGACCAGCTGACGGTGGCGGCCCAGCCCACCCTGCTCAAGTTCGCCAACCTGCAGCACCTGGCCACCGCGGTGCGGGGCACACTGTCCGCCCGGGAGGCCAAGGGCACGGTGCTGGCGCTGGCTGGCGCGCTGCACCCGACCGCCGCGGTGTGCGGCACGCCGACCGAGGTGGCCATGGAGCTGATCCGCGAGCTGGAGGGCATGGACCGCGGCCGGTACGCGGGCCCGGTGGGCTGGGTGGACGGCGCCGGGAACGGGGAATGGGGCATCGCGCTGCGCTGCGCGGAGCTGGACGGCGCCCGGGCCCGGCTGTTCGCGGGCGGCGGGATCGTCGCCGACTCCGACCCGGCCGCCGAACTGGCCGAGACGCAGACCAAGTTCCGCGTCATGCAGTTCGCGCTGGAAGCCTGACCGGCAGGCCCAAGTTCGCGGCAGCGGACCAGTGGGCCGCTGGGCCGGTGACCCGGCCGCCCGCCGGACCTCGTCAGGACCTGCCTTTGCCTAGTGCAGCCGGACCCGCGGGTCCAGCACCGCGTAGAACGCGTCCACGACGATGTTCGCCACCACCACCGCGGCGGACGCGACGATGACGACGCCGATGATCACCGGCAGGTCCTGCTGGTCGATGGCCTGCACCGCGGTGAAGCCGAGGCCGGGCATGGAGAACACGACCTCGGTGATGACCGCGCCACCGAGCAGGATGCCCACGTCCAGGCCGAACTGGGTGACGACCGGGGTCAGCGCCGCGCGCAGCGAGTGCCGGAAGATCACCCGCCGCTCGGACAGGCCTTTAGCCCGGGCGGTGCGGATGTAGTCCTCGTTCATCACATCCAGCATCGACCCCCGGGTGAGCCGGGTGTAGGTCGCGGCCGACACCAGCGCCAGCGTGATCCAGGGCAGGATCAGCGAGCGGAACCACGCCGGTCGGGCTCTGGCCGAACGGGATGTAGGTAGGCCGGGAACGCGTGGATGCCGTGGATGGTGAGCTCGTAGTAGAAGACCAGGAGGAGCAGCAGCCCGAGCACGAACGTCGGCATCGAGTAGAAGAACAGGGCCAGGCCGGTGAAGGCCCGGTCGGCGATCGTCCGGGACTTGACCGCGGACAGGATGCCGGACAGCACGCCGATCACGATCCAGATGATGGCGGCCCCGATCACCAGGGACAGCGTGATCGGGAAGGCCGCCTTCAGCACCGAGTTCACCGACTGGCCGTGGTAGAAGGAGTACCCCAGGTTGCCGTGCAGCAGCGCCAGAGGAAGTGCCAGTACTGCTGCCAGATCGACTTGTCAGCTGCAGCCGCTTGGTCACCTCCGCGACGATCTGCGGGGTGGCGTTCCGGCCGGCCAGCGCGCGGGGCACCGCCTTCGGGCCCGGGCCGACGAAGAAGATGAGGAAAACGCCGACGGTCATCAGCCAGAGGACCAGGAGTCCCTGGAGGATGCGGCGGATCAGAAAGCGGGCCATCTGGGCTCCCTAGACGAAAAGCTGCCCGCCGCGCGGGTCGAACGCGTCCCGCACGCCATCACCGAAGATGTTGAACGCCAGCGTGGTGATCAGCAGCGCCATGCTGGGGAAGACCAGGTACCACCAGGCCCCGTACAGGAAGACGCTCTGCGAGTCGGCGATCATCGCGCCCCAGTCCGCGGTGGGCGGGGGGATGCCGACGCCGAGGAAGGACAGGGATGCCTCGGCCACGATCGACACCGGGATCAGCAGGCTGGTGTAGACGATGATCGGGGCGATCACGTTCGGCAGGATGTCGATGAACATGATCCGCCACGGCCCGGCGCCCAGCGACCGGGCCGCCTCGACGTACTCCTTCTCCCGGATCGACAGCACCTGGCCGCGGATGATCCGGCCGACCGACGCCCAGCCGAGGAACCCGATGACGATGAGCAGCACGACCAGCCCCGGGCCGATCACCGTGACCAGGGAGATGGCCAGCAGCAGGAACGGGATGGCGAGCAGCAGGTCCATGAGGCGGGCCAGGAAGCGTGTCGGTGAAGCCGCCGAGGTACCCGGCCGCCAGCCCGACGAGCGCGCCGATCGCGACCGAGATCACCGAGGCCAGCACGCCGACGATGAGCGACACCCGGGCGCCGTAGGCGATCCGGACCAGGATGTCGCGGCCGAGGGTATCGGTGCCGAGCAGGAAGTGAGAGGACGGCCCCAGCGGCTGGCCGTCCACGGTCAGGCCCACCGGCGCGGTGAACTGCTGATTGGGGCCGTGCCCGGTGATGGCCGCCACCACCGGCGCGAAGATCGCCACCAGGACGATGAAGCCGATCACGCCGAGCGAGATCATCGACGCCTTGTCGTGCAGCAGCCGCTGCGATGGCCAGCCGCCACGGGCTGCGCCCTCGATCTTGCGCGCGGCGACGTCCAGTTCGGCGACCTGGGGGTTCGAGCGCCGTGCGGTCCCCGGCTCCGCAGACTCCCGGATATTGGTCATGATGTCACTTCCTCGGTGCAGAGGCTCAGGCGCCGCCGAGCAGCCCTGACTCGATGACGCGCTCGTCGGCCGAGATGGTGGGCCGGGACTTGGAGATGTCCTCCCCGTCTTGAACCGGGAAGTGGCAGGCGGCCAGGTGGCTCCGGGCCATCGCCGAGGCGCGGCTCGAGCACCGGGTCCTTGTCCACGCAGGTGGGTGCCGCCTTCGGGCACCGCGGGTGGAACCGGCAGCCGGACGGCGGGAGGATCGGCGAGGGCACGTCCCCGGCCAGGATGATCCGTTCCCGCTGCCCGGACTTGTCCGGGTCAGGGATCGGCACGGCGGACAGCAGCGCGTCCGTGTAGGGGTGCCGCGGGTGCACCCAGAGGTCCTCGACCGGCGCCAGCTCGGTCACCTGGCCCAGGTACATCACCGCGACCCGGTTGCTCACGTGGCGCACGACGGACAGGTCGTGCGCGATGAACACGTAGGTCAGGCCCAGCTCGCTCTGCAGGTCGGCCAGCAGGTTGATGATCTGCGCCTGGATGGACACGTCGAGCGCGGACACCGGCTCGTCACAGATGATCAGCTTGGGCCGGAAGGCCAGCGCCCGGGCGACCCCGATGCGCTGCCGCTGGCCGCCGGAGAACTCGGCCGGGAAGCGGTTGAAGTGCTCGGGGTTCAGCCCCACGAGCTCCATCACCTCTTGCACCCGGCGCTTGCGTTCGGCGCCGGTGGCCGTCTTGTGGATCGCGAACGGGTCACCGATGATCGACCCGACCCGGCGCCGCGGGTTCAGCGAGCCGTACGGGTCCTGGAAGATCATCTGCATTTCGCGCCGGAACGGCCGCATCTGCCGCGGCTTGAGCTTGCTGATGTCGTGCCCGTCGAACGTGATCCGGCCGGACGTGAGGTCGTACAGCCGCGTGACGCAGCGGGCCAGCGTCGACTTGCCGCAGCCGGTCTCGCCGACCAGGCCGAGCGTCTGGCCGCGGCGCACCTCCAGGCTCACGCCATCGACGGCGTGCACGAACTCCCGGTTCCGCCGGAAGAGCGCGGCGGACTGGACCGGGAAGTACTTGACCAGGTTCTCCACCCGCAGCAGGACATCGCCGTCAGCGGCGGGGGCGGGTGTGCTGGCTGTGGTATCCGCGTTCATCACACCGTGCCTCACGATTGCGCCGGGAAGTGGCTCACCGATGACTTTGCGCCGGGCCTCACTGCGTGCCGCCACGTCGTGCGGCAGCCAGCAGGCCGACAGGTGGGTCGCGTCGTTCCCCACCGCGGCCAGCGGCGGGACCTCGGTGCGGCACCGGTCCATCACGTAGTCGCACCGCGGAGCGAACGGGCAGCCGGGCGGGAGGCTGATCAGGCTGGGCGGCTGGCCATGGATCGAGTGCAGCCGCTCGCGGTCGCCGCCGCCGTACGCCGGCAGTGACAGCAGCAGGCCTTCGGTATACGGGTGGTGGTGCGCGAAGAAGGTGGTGCGCAGGTCGGCCGTTTCCATGACCGCCCCGGCGTACATCACCTGCACGTAGTCGGCGACATCGGCGATGACGCCGAGGTCGTGGGTGATCAGCAGCACCGCGGTGCCGAACTCTTCCTGCAAGCGTCTTGATGACCGCCAGCACCTGGGCCTGCACGGTCACGTCGAGCGCGGTCGTGGGCTCGTCGGCGATCAGCAGCTTCGGGTTGAGGGACATCGCCATCGCGATCATGGCCCGCTGCCGCATGCCGCCGGAGAACTGGTGCGGGTAGTCGTCCACCCGGCGGTCCGCCTGCGGGATGCCGACCAGCTTGAGCAGTTCCACCGCCCGCTGCTGGGCCTGGGCCTTGGACATGCTGTGATCGTGCTGGCGGATCATCTCCACGATCTGCCAGCCCACCCGGTAGTACGGGTGCAGGCTGGACAGCGGATCCTGGAAGATCATGCCGATCTGCGCACCACGGATCTTGCGCATCTCGGATTGGTCGAGCTTGAGCAGGTCCCGGCCCTCGAACAGCGCCCGGCCGCTGACCCGGGCGCCACGGGTGAGGCCCATGATCGTCTGTGTGGAAACACTCTTGCCGGAGCCTGACTCCCCGACGATGCCGAGGGTTTGCCCGGCATCGACCTGGAAGGAGACCCCGCGCACCGCCTGCACGATGCCGTCTTCGGTGCGGAATGACACGTGCAGGTCATCAACCTCGAGCAGGGCCACGCTACCCACCCTTCACACGCCACGGACCTGGGCATGACTCTGTTTGTCGCAGCCCAGGCCCTGCAAATGACTGTAATCCCACCGGGCGTCCCGCGGTAGCTACCGCGGGACGCCCAGCGTGACGTGCCTAGCGTACAGACCGTGACGGAATGGGTGATTCAGTCACAGAATGCCCGCCGCTGGATCATCCTGGCGAGCTCAGCCAGACGTTGGTCGGGTCGAACTGCTGGATGGCCGGAATGTACACCGCGTTGTGCACATAGCTGGCGTGGTACAGCGGCTGGTTCGGGTTGACGATCGGGTAGAACGGCGCGTCCTTCATGACCGCCTGGTCGGCCTGCGCCCAGATGGTGGCGGCCTGGCTGGCCGTCGCGTGCCTTGGCGCCGTTGGCGATCAGGGCGGTCATCGTCGGGTTGTTGTAGAACCCGAAGTTGCTGCCGATCGGCGGGTAGGACGCGCGGCCCGGAGAACAGCGGGTTGAAGAACGACACCGCGCGCGTCGCCGTACCAGTCCGGTCCCCACCCGGCGAGCGCGAGGTCCCACACGCCGCGCTTGGCCACGCTCGGCACCTGCAGGTACTTCACGTAGAAGTCCGCGGGGGTGGCGGCGAGCAGCTTGATCTTCACGCCGATCTTGGACAGGTCGCTCTGCAGGGTCTGCGCCATCTTGGTGCTGGATCGAGCTGGACGGCCGGTAGAGCAGGGTCAGGTTCAGCCCGTTCTTGGCACCCGGCGGCGGCCAGCATCTGCTTGGCCTTGGTCGGGTTGTACGGATACGGGTTGTAGCCGGCCGGCACGTCCTGCGCTCCGTTGATGCCCGCGCGGCAGCACGTGGGTGAGCGCCACGCCCCTGGGTCGGGCCGCCGTTGTCGGTCGAGCAGGGGCGCCCGGTTGATGCCGTAGCTGAGCGCCTGCCGGACCGCGACCTTCTTCAGCGCGCTCGCTGTTGTTCGGCGACACCTTGTTGAAGACGAGGTACGGGTTGGTCGAGTACGTGGACCCGAGGTTGAAGTTGTGGTTCAGCCCCTGCTTCATCTGCTGGTACAGGCCGGGCGTCCGCGCCGACCGGCGGGAACGAGTCGAACTCCATGCTGGCCGCGGCCGTGTTGGTCTGCAGCTGCTGCTGGATCGCGGTCTGGTTGCCGGTCTCGGTGACCTTGATCTCGTTCACGTACGCCTTGCGGATCGGGTCGGTGCTCGCCTTCCAGGCCGGGTTGCGGACGTAGGTGATGCTCCGGGTCGGGCACGTAGCTCGTGCACCTTGTACGGCCCATCGGCGATGATGTGCTGGCCTTCGGCCCGACTGCCCGGCAGGTAGTTCAGGCTCTCCACCGGCGCCGGGGCGAACGCGTCCAGCTGGCAGCATGTCGGCGAAGTAGGTCGCCGGGTGGACCAGGGTGTAGGTGATCGTCTGCGCCGGAAGCCTTGACCCCGGAGATCTGGTGGCTGTTGATGTAGTTCTTGATGGCCGACACCGAGGTCGAGGTTGACCTTGGCGAAGCCGTCGCAGAACTGCTGGTAACCGACGATCAGCGCCTCGAAGTCCGGCAGGCCGCCGAACGGCTGGGTCGGGTTGCAGGAACGCTTGAGGCCGAGCAGCGCGTCGGCCGCGGTGACCTGCCGCGGCGGGCTGGTGTCCCACATCGCGCCGGTGCGGATCGTCACCGAGTACGTCTTGCCGCCGTTGCTCACCGTCGGCAGCGCGGTGGCCAGGTCCGGGACGACCGTGGTCGTCTTGCCCGGGGTGGCCGGGTACGCGTACAGGCCGCGGAGCCAGGGCCGCTGGCCCAGCGCAGCCGATCGTGTAGTAGGAGACGTTGTAGTCCATGAAGTCAACGTCGCCCTGCGCCGAGCATATTCAGCGTGCCGCCGGACTTTGGCGTCCCGTGCCGGGTTCAGGCCCTGGAGGCCAAAGGTCTGTGAGCCCGATGACGAGTTGCCGGATGACGTCGTGCCGCCGCTGCTGCCGCCACAGGCGGCGGCCACGAGCGCGAGGGCGGCCAGGCCTGCTGCGGCCGCAACGCCTCGCGTGCGTTTGCGCATCGACATTCTCCTCCTTCTGATTTTCCGCCGCGAAGTTCGTTCCGCGGAGCATAGGACCCATGAGGCGATCCGCCCCACGGCGTGGCGGCACGCCGAATCGGCGCCCGACCGGATCATGCTAGGTCCGAGCCACCACAGTGGGAACAGGCCGGATGAGGCAACGGCGAATCGTGACCCGACGGTAATCTGACCCTTATCTGTCCGCTATCGCGCTCCACCCGATGCCGCATACCTGGACGTCGGGGTGTAGAATTTACGCGCTCTTTTCCTGAGGCGGCGGTGATCAGCCTCATATCTTCCCGGATAGGACGCGGTCGATAGCGGCGGCCGCGGCCCGGCCCAGCCGGTCGCGCAGCTTCGCCCCGGCCGTCCGGTCCGCGGCCACCTCGACGATCCGCAGTCCCGTGCCGCGCAGCGCCGCGGGCAGGCCGCTGGCACGGTCCGGCGCGCAGTAGCCGATCCCGGCCGCCGCGGCCAGATCGCCGAGCCGGGCGCCGTGCGGGGTGCCGAAGACCCGCTCGAACGGCCCGGGCACCGCGGCGGCCTCCAGGGCCGAGAAGATGCCGCCGCCGTCGTTGCTGGCGATGACCAGGGCGAGGTCGGGCCGCGGCTCGGCCGGCCCGGCGAACAGGCCCGGCGCGTCGTGCAGCAGCGCCAGGTCGCCGAGCAGCGCCGCCGCCGGGCCGCCGCCCGCCGCCTGGTGGGCCAGGGCCGCGCCAGCCGCCGCCGAGACCAGCCCGTCGATGCCGCTGGCCCCCCGGCTGGCCAGCACCCGCAGCCCGGGCCGGGGCGCCAGGTGCCGGTCGAGGTCGCGGATGGGCTGGCTGGACGCGGCCCACAGCAGCGCGCCGTCGGGCAGCGCCGCGGCCAGGTCCCGGGCCAGCCGGGGCTCGGTCAGCCCGCCGTCTTCGTCCAGGATCGCGTCGGCCGCGCCGCCGGCCGCCGCCGCGGCGCGCTGCCAGCCGCCCAGCCAGCTCCCCGCGGGCCGTGATGGGCTGGCCAGCCGCACCGCCGCGGCCACGTCGGTGGCGGTGCGGGCCGGGTCGGCCCACCGGCCCGGCCCCTGGGTGAGCATGACCTGCCGGGCGCCGGCCGCGGCGGCCTGCCGCAGGAACGCCAGCTGGCCGCGGGACAGCCCCGGCCGTCCCGCGCAGATCACCAGGTCGGGGCGGTGCGCCGCGCAGAATCCCGGGTGATCGAGCAGGTACTGGTAGCTGGCCAGGGCGTTCGGGCCGCAGCGGGCCCCGGACGACGGCTCGGCCAGCACCGGCCAGCCCGCGGCCGCCGCCAGGTCCAGCAGCCCACCGGGGTCGGCAGTCCCGTCACCGGCCACGATGACCCCCCGCTCGGCCCACGGCAGGTCCAGCACGCCCGGCCCGCCGCGGCCTGCCGGGGCCAGCCTGGCCCACGGCGCGCCCCCCGGCCGCCCCTCCAGCGGCTCGGCCCAGCCCGCTGTCCCGGCTACCGGATCCTCCAGGCCGGGCACCAGCGGGTCGCGCAGCGGCACGTTGATGTGCACCGGCCCGGGGACGGTGCCGCCCGCCCCGGACGCGGCGGCCCAGGCCCGGCCGGCCAGCGACCGCCAGTAGGCGTTCATCCCCGGGCGGGCTTCCGGCACCCCGGCCTCGGCGAACCAGCGGACCGCGGCGCCGAACAGCTTCAGCTGGTCGATGGCCTGGTTCGCCCCGGTGCCGCGCAGCTCGGGCGGCCGGTCGGCGGTCAGCACCAGCAGCGGCACCCCGGACTCGTCGGCCTCGATCACCGCCGGGTGGAAGCTGGCCGCCGCGGTCCCTGACGTGCACAGCACCGCGGCGGGCCGCCCGCCCGCCTTGGCCAGCCCCAGGGCCAGGAACGCCGCGGACCGCTCGTCCACCCGGACGTGCAGCCGCAGCCGCCCGCGGTCCGCCTGCTGCCACAGCGCGATGGCCAGCGGCGCGCTGCGCGAGCCGGGGGCGAGCACCACCTCGCGCAGCCCGCAGCGCACCAGCTCGTCGGCGAGGACGGTGGCGAACGCGGTGGACGGGTTCATGCTGACGGCGGTCACCTCCCGCCCGGGACCGGCCCGCCGAGATGCTGCGCGGCCGCCGCCACCCGGGCCCGCCACGGCGCCGGATCGATCTGCCACGCAGCGAACCGTTCAGCCGAAAAAACGGCGCGGCGGACCGGCAGCATGCCGCCGGCCTCAGCCAGCGGCTGGTCCGTGACGTCGCCGGCCAGCAGGCTCATCGTGGCCAGCCCGCAGGCGTAGGGCAGCTCGGGCAGGGCCGCGGCCAGCGCCACCCCGGCGGCCAGCCCGACCGAGGTCTCCACCGCGCTGGACACCACCACCGGCAGCCCGCACGCCTCGGCGATGCGCAGCGCGCCGCGCACCCCGCCCAGCGGCTGGGCCTTGAGCACCACGATGTCGGCGGCGCCCGCGGCGCGCACCGCGAGCGGGTCCTCGGCCCGCCGGATCGACTCGTCCGCGGCCACCGGCACGTCCACCCGCTTGCGCAGCTCGGCCAGCTCGTCCAGGGTCGCGCACGGCTGCTCGGCGTATTCCAGGTCATACCGGCCCAGCGCGGTCAGCATCCGGGCCGCGCTGTCCACGTCCCAGCCGCCGTTCGCGTCCACCCGGATCCGGCCACCGGGGCCGAGCGCGTCGCGCACCGCGGCCACCCGGTCCAGGTCGGCGTGGCCCGGCTGGCCCCGCTCGGCCACCTTGACCTTGGCCGTGCGGCAGCCGGCCGAGGTCACGATGCGGTGCGCGTGCTCCGGGCCGACCGCGGGCACGGTCACGTTGACCGGCACCCCGGCGCGCACCGGCGCGGGCCAGCCGTCCCACGCCGCCTCCAGCGCGCAGGCCAGCCAGCGGGCGCACTCGCGCGGCCCGTACTCGGCGAACGGGGAGAACTCGGCCCAGCCAGGCCCTTCGAGCAGCGCACCCTCCCGCACGGTGATGCCGCGGAACCTGGTCCGCATCGGGATCGCGAACGCGCGCAGCCCGGGCAGCGCCGCGGCGGCCCGTTCCGGTGCGCTCAGCGGCTCCCGCGCGGTCACGTCCCCTCCCGGCTCGGTCCTGATCTGCCCGGATAACCTTACGTGGATGGCTTCCCGCCCCTTGCACGCAGTGCTGCTGCCGGCCGAGCAGCGGGCTGGGCGGCTGCTTGAGCTGCTGGCCGCGGCGCTGGACGGGACCGGCCCGGCGGTGCTCCCGGTCGACCCGCGGCTGCCCCCCGGCCAGGTGGCCGGCCTGCTGCGCACGCTCCGCCCGCACACCCTGGAAACCCTGGACGGCACGCAGCGGCTTGCTCCGGGTGACTCCCCCGCGCTGGCCGCGGGGACCGCCGTGGTGATCGCCACGTCCGGGTTGACCGGGCAGCCGAAGGGCGCCGAGCTGACCGCCGCCGCGCTGCGCGCGTCGGCCCGTGCCAGCCTGGGCCGGCTCGGCGCGCGGCCCGGCGAGCGGTGGCTGTCCTGCCTGCCGCCCAGCCACATCTCCGGGCTGCAGGTGTTCGTCCGCTCGCTGCTGGCGGGCGCGGTGCCGGTAATCGCTGGGCGGCTGGACGCGGCCACCGCGGCCACCGCCGGGGGCCACTACGTGTCCCTGGTGCCGGCCCAGCTGCGGCGCCTGCTGGGTGAGCCGGGCGGCCCGGCCGCGCTGGCCGGCTTCCGGGGCATCCTGCTCGGCGGCGCGGCCGTGCCGGCCGGGCTGCTGGCCGCGGCCCGGGCGGCGGGCGCCCGGGTGCTCACCACGTACGGAATGACTGAGACCTGTGGTGGTTGTGTCTATGACGGGCGGCCGCTGGACGGCGTGTCGGTCCGGATCGGCCCGGACGGGCGGATCGGGCTGGCCGGGCCGGTGCTGTTCGCCGGGTACCGGGGGCGGCCGGACCTGACCGCGGCGGCGCTGGACGGGCCCTGGTTCGTCACCTCTGACCTGGGTGAGCTGGACGGCGACGGGCGGCTGGCGGTGCACGGCCGCGCCGACGGGATGATCAATACCGGCGGCGAGAAGGTGGCTGCCGACCAGGTCGCGGCGGCGCTGGCCGCCTGCCCCGGGGTGCGCGACGCGGCCGTCGTCGGCCGGCCGGACCCGGAATGGGGTGAGCTGGTCACCGCGGTGGTGGTGGCGGCCGACCCGGCCGACCCGCCGGGCCTGGCTGAGCTGCGCCGCTCGGTACGCGGGCAGCTGCCGGGTTACGCCGCCCCGCGGGCGCTGGTGCTGGTGCCGGAGATCCCGCTGCTGCGGTCGGGCAAACCCGATCTGCAGGCGCTGCGGCAGCTGGCGGGCGGCGGGGCCGCCCGGGGCTGACGCGGGCACGCGCGTATCCGCGGGAACAATCAGCCTCGCTGGGCGTTAGTACATAGTGCCCGCGCTTCACAGTAGCAAGGACTGCGAACCGCTACCGCACACCACGACCCCGCTACGCGGTCGAACGTGCGCGGCGCACGACGGAAGGGAGGAGCCTCGATGCCGAAGACATCCACGGCCAGGCGCAAGCCCACGGCGGCCGGCCAGGCTGCCCCCCTGCATGCGGTCGGGAAGCGCCGCGCTGCGGGGACGGGCGGGGGCTCAGGCGGGGGCACTGCCCAGGAACGAGCACGGACGGGCACGGAGGACATGAAGACTGCATCACTCACCGAACCCCGGGCCGCAGCCGAGGAGACCGGGCCGGACGGCCTGGACTCGGTGGCGGCTGAGGCGGAGGCCGTGGCCCTGGCCGAGGCGGTGCCCGCTGAGCCCGGCCAGCTGGCCGCGGCCGAGGTTGACCTGGATGACCAGACGTCAGCCATGGGCGACTCGGTGCACACCTACCTCAAGTCCATCGGCCGGACCAGCCTGCTCACCGCTGAGCAGGAGGTCAACCTGGCCAAGCGGATCGAGGCCGGCCTGTTTGCCGAGCACAAGCTGGCCACCGAGCCCGACCTGGACGCGGGCCTGCGGCGTGACCTGATGGATGTTGCCGAGGACGGTCGCCGGGCCAAGGCGCACATGCTGGAAGCCAACCTGCGGCTGGTGGTCTCGGTGGCCAAGAAGTACAGCGACCGCGGGCTGTCCCTGCTGGACGTGGTGCAGGAAGGGAACCTCGGCCTGATCCGTGCGGTCGAGAAGTTCGACTACACCAAGGGCTACAAGTTCTCCACCTACGCCATGTGGTGGATCCGCCAGGCCATCCAGCGCGGGTTCGCCGACTCGGCGCGGACCATCCGGCTGCCGGTGCACGTGCTGGAGATGCTGAGCAAGCTGTCCCGCGTGGAGCGGGACATGCACCAGCGGCTCGGCCGGGAGCCGACGCCCGAGGAGCTGGCCGTCGAGCTGGACCGCACCCCGGACCAGATCGAGGAGCTGCTGCGCACCAGCCGGCAGCCGATCAGCCTGGACTCCACCATCGGGGAGGACGGGGAGACCAGCATCGGCGACCTCATCGAGGACGTGGACGCCCCGGAAGCTTCCGAGCTGGTGGACCGTCAGCTGATGGCCGACCAGCTGCGGCACGCCCTGGACGGGCTGACCCAGCGCGAGGCGACCATCATGGCCATGCGGTTCGGCCTGTACGACGGCAACCCGCACACGCTGGATGAGATCGGCCGGGCGCTGGGCCTGACCCGGGAGCGGATCCGGCAGCTGGAGAAGCAGTCGCTGTCCAAGCTGCGCCATCCCAGCCGCGCCCAGCCGCTGCTCGACTATGCCAGCTGACCACGGGCCAGCTGACCACGGGGCCAGCTGACCACGGGGCCAGCTAACCCCATACCGCTGCGACCCGGTCCAGTGCGGGCCCGGCCTGCGCGTGCCCAGCACGCGCGGCCGGCGCCCGCCGGGCCGGGTCGAGCACGTTGCGGCCGATCGCGGCTTTCGCGGCGCGGTCCGGCCGCACCACGGCGACCGCCCGGCCGCGCTGCCGCAGCGCGGCCACCTGGCTGGGCACGCTGGTGCCGCGCAGCCCCTGGGTGACCGGGGCCAGCACCACGATCGCGTCGCACCCGGCGGCCAGGTCGGCGTTGGCCGGGGAACGGATGCCGCCGTCCATCCAGCGCCGCCCGTCGATGGTCACCGGCGGCCACACCCCGGGCACCGCGCAGCTGGCCGCGACCGCGTCGATCAGCCCCACGCCCTGCCCGGCCCCGAACGCCCGGAACTCGCCGGACCCGGTGTCCACCGCGGTGATCAGCAGCCGGCGCGCAGGCCACTCGTCGCCGGGCACCCGGCTGGCGATCACCGCCCGCCGCTCGGCCTCGGGCATGGTCCGCGCGGTCGTGGCCAGCCGCCCGATCTGGGCCCGGGCCTGCACCGGGTCGCGGTGCCGCAGCACGGCCCAGGCGTACCGCGCGATGTGCTGGGGCCGCAGCCGGGCTGCCCCGCCCGGCTGGGCGGCCGCTGGCCCGGACGGCGTGAGCTGATCCGCGTACATCTGGTCCAGGCCGGTGCCGCTGGCCAGCTGGGCACCGACCACCGAGCCCGCCGAGGTGCCGACGATGAGGTCGGCCCGGCCCAGCTGGACGCCGCGCGCGGCCAGCCCGGCCAGCAGCCCGATCTCCCAGGCCACCCCGGTCACGCCGCCGCCGCCGAGCACCAACGCCCTGGTTGTCACGCCTGGACCATACCTGGGGCGGCCCGGCCCCGTACGCCCAGGGCCGGGCCGCCTGCAGCTGGCCGCTACTGGCTGGCGGGCGAGCTCACCCGGTGGAAGCCGGGCGGGATCCGCACCAGTGCCTTGGCCGTGTTGGCCGCGGTCGGCTTCAGCCACTGCACGTTGGTCACCAGCGTGTCAAAGGTGCTGGCCGCCGGGCCGCCGAAGGTCGCGTCCGTGCCGGTGATCCGCACCGGAAGGTACGTTGCCGGGTCCACATACAGGGTCCACCCGACCCGCGTCCACTTTTCCCGCACGGCCCTGGCTTCGCCCGGGGGCAGCGGGACGGTGATCGGCTTCCCGGTGATCTGGATGGTCGCCGTGCCGTTGATCCAGACGTGCCCGGTCACCCTGGCTGCCCCGCAAGCGAGGGTCGCGTTGATGAAGTCTGACCAGTGGTCGCCGGGGGTCGGTGCCGGGCCGCCCATCTCGAGCCGGGCTGTCCTCGAGCAGGCGCTGGTGGGCAGCGGTTCAGTGATCGGCGACAGGCTGTACTCACGGTTGTAGTAGGTGACGTAGGCGGTGGTGAGCTTCCCGCCGGCCCGGGCGGTCCCGGTGGCCAGGTAGCGCACGGATCCGCCCCGGTGGGTGCAGTCTCCGGTGGGCGTGACGTTGCGGCAGCCTGCCCCGGTGAACTCCTCCCACCGCCACCGCTGGCCGTAGGCCCACGTCGCACTCGGCCCATCGCTGCCGGTTGTCTTCCCGTAGTAGACCAGGTTCTCGGTGGCCAGCGCGGCCTTGACCCGGCTGACCACGTAGGCCACCGTGTGCGCCTGGGCCGTGCTGCCGCCGGCCGGGGCCGCGGTCCCGCCTGCCGCTACCGCGATCACGACCGCGGTGGCGGTGATCGCCGCCGTCCCGCAGGCGGCTGCGGCCTGGATGGCCCGCCGCCGGCGGCGGCGCAGCCGGCCCGCCGTGGCGGCCAGCCCGGCGGGGGCGTGCACCCCCGTGGTAAAGCGCTCCATGCCTTCCTGGAGCAGTTCCTCGACGTCTGTGCTCATCTGCCTGGTCCCCTCAGACCTGTCTCATGTAGCTCTGCCTGCGTGCCAGCTGTCGGCGAGCCCCCGCAGCCGCCGCAGCCCGCGTGATGCGGCCGACTTGACCGTGCCTTCCGGCCAGCCGAGCGCGGCCGCGGTCTCCGCCTCGGTCAGCTGCTCCCAGTACCTGAGCACCAGCACCGTCCGCTGCCGCGGCGGCAGCTGGACCAGCAGGCGCACGAGCGCATCCCGCAGGTCGACCTCGGCGGTCGCATCCGCTGGTGGCCGCGCCTCCGCGCGGAGCAGCTGCAGTTTGCGCTGCAGCCGGCCCTGCCGCCGGAAGCCGTCCGCGGCCAGGTTGTAGAGCGTGCGGCGCAGGTAGGCCTCGGGATCGCCGGTGAGCGTCGGCCAGTGCCGCAGTAGCCGTTCCAGCCCGGTCTGCAGCAGGTCCTGGCCGGCCTCGCGGCTCCCGGTGAGCAGCACCGCGGTGCGCATCAGCTGGTCGGCCCGCTCGGCGAGGAAGCTCTCCAGCTCCGCGACCGCCTGGTCATTCGCCATTGGCTATCCTCCTTCCGCCTACCAAGCACGACGAACCCGGCTCGCTCGTTCCCTATGGCGGCCCGCTGATTTCCAGCTGCCAGCGCACCTCGCCGTCGCGGCGGCGGCGGGTCGGGGCGAGCCCGGCGGCCCGGGCCACCCCGGCCGACGCGTGGTGATCAGGGTGGATGTACGCGGTGATGGTGCGCACCGGCAGCTGGCGCAGCCAGCCGACCAGCCCCCGGGCGGCTTCGCCGCCGATGCCGCGGCCCTGCCAGGCGGCCCCGACCACCCAGGCGATCTCGGCGGCCCGCGCCCCGGCCGGGCCGGTGATCGTGGCCTGCACGGTGCCGGCCAGCACAGGGCCGGCCAGCACAGGGCCAGCCAGCACAGGGCCGGCCGGCCGCCGCTCGGCGCGCAGCCGGATGACCCAGTTGCACCAGGACACCGCGGGATCCGGTGCGCCCGCCCCCCACCGCTGGTAGCGGGCACGCAGCCCGGCGGCGGTCGGCGGGCTGCCGCCGGTGAAGGTGTACAGGCCCGGGTCGGCCAGCACGCCGGCCATTTCCGCGGCGTGCGTCACGCGCAGCGGCTGCAGATCGAGCCGGGCGGTGCGGATGAGCCGGGCGGTGACCGCGGGCATACTGCCATGCTCCCGCGCCCGGGCTCCCCCGCCCAGCCGGTACCGCCGGTGATGTCACAGCCCGGCCGCCCGCCCCGTCACCGAGTACGGACACCCTGGCGGCTGACGGAAGGAGCGCGCAGATGCGGATAGCAGTAGCCGGCGGGACCGGCCTGGTGGGCCGGTTCATCGTCGATGAGGTACGGGCGGCCGGGCACCAGCCCGTGGTGATCGCCCGGTCGGCCGGCGTGGACATCCTCACCGGAGCGGGGCTGGACGCGGCCCTGGACGGCGCGCCGGTGGTGATCGACGTCAGCAACACCACCGCCATGCGCCGGGTCGCCGCGACCGCATTCTTCGAGACCGGCACCCGGAACCTGCTGGCCGCGGGCCAGCGGGCCGGCGTGGCGCACCACGTGCTGCTGTCGATCGTCGGGATCGACCGGCTGCGCATGGGCTACTACGCGGCCAAACTGGACCAGGAAGCCCTGGTCCGCGGCAGCGGGGTGCCGTCCAGCATCATGCGGGCCACCCAGTTCCACGAGTTCGTGCCGGAATTCCTGGCCCGGGTACCCGGGCCGGTGGTGGCCATGCCGCGGATGCGCGTGCAGCCGGTCGCCGCGCGTGAGGTAGCCGCCGCGCTGGTCGCGCTGGCCACCGGGCGCCGGTGGGCACGGCCCCCGAGATAGCCGGCCCGGAGCAGCTGGACCTGGCCGGCCTGGCCCGCCGGGTGCTGCGGGCCCGCGGCCGCAGGCGGCTGGTGCTGTCCTTCCGGCTGCCCGGTGCGGCCGGGCGGGCCATGGCCGGCGGGGCGCTGCTGGCCACCGGCCCTGGGCTGCGCGGCCAGCAGACGTTCGGCGAGTGGCTGGCGGGCCAGGCGGCCCCGGCGGCGTCCCTAGCCTGACCGGTTCGTCCGGGTCACGTCCGGGTCCTGGGTCACGTCCTGGTCCTGGGTCACGTCCTGGTCCTGGTCGCCTGCGGGCCGGCCGCGGCGGAACCAGCGCCACGGCTTGACCCGGCGGACCAGCTCGATGATGGCGCTGGCCGCGAGGGCCACCCCGAACGCGAGCAGGAAGCCGATCCACGGCCGGTCCTCGAACGCCTTGCCGCCCAGCCGCCCGAGGAAGAACGCGTAGCAGGCCCAGATGACCCCGGCGAACGCGGTCGCGATGATGAAGCTGCGCCGCGAATACCCGACGATGCCGCAGGTCAGTGTCACGGCCGTGCGGCCGCCCGGAATGAACCGGCAGACGACGATCAGCCGGGCGCCGAACCGGTCCAGCGCCCCGGTCGCCCAGGCCCGCCGGCGGGCGCCCTTCTCCCCGGCGAAGAGCTTCCGCTCGGCCAGCGGGCCGAACCGGCGGCCGATGAAGTAGCACAGGTTGTCCCCGGCGAACGCGCCGCAGGCGGCCAGCCCGACGAGCAGCGCGATCCGCGGGTCGGTGCTGCCCGCGGTGCTCACGCCGAGCGCGATCACGATGGTCTCACTGGGCAGCACCGGCAAGATCGCATCCAGCATGGGGATGAGGAACGCGGCCAGGTAGGACAGCGGCGAGGACAGGGCCAGGTGCTGCAGCAGGCTCATCGGCCCGGCCTCCCCGGGCGGGGAGATCCCTGGAGCGCCGCTCGCCGCATTGGTCCCCCGTTTCCCCGGTCGGTAACGTCCTGTCTAGGGAAACAACCCAGAACGCGCTACTGCTCCCCGGTCAGGGCGGCAAACCCTGGCCGGTGTGCTGGGACGAGTGCTGGAGCGGCGGTGTGTATTCGATTATGCCAGGTCAGTTGGCGATGCCGAGATGCTGGCCGGTGGCGGCCGGGTCGCCGGCCAGGTTGAGCAGGTAGGCGGCCAGGTCGGCCCGGCTGAGGGTGTAGCCGCGGGGCAGGTTCGCCTCGATCGCGGTGCGGTACCTCCCGGAGGCCGGCTGGTCGGTCAGCCGGGGCGGACGCACAATCGTCCAGTCCAGCCCGCTGCGGGTGACCTCGGCCTCGGCCGCGCGCATGTCCGCGCAGACATGCCGCAGCGCGGTCCGCCGGACCAGCGGCTTCAGCAGGTAGCGCATCACCGGCCCCTCACCCTCGTCGGTGACCACGGACCCGCTGACCAGGAGCAGCCGCTGGGTGCCGGCCTTGTGCATGGCCTGGATGATGCTGCGGGCAGTGTCCTGGCTGATCGTAGTGGGCCCGTTGCCGCGCGGGCCGATCGCCGTCGCCACCGCGTCCGCGCCAGCCACGGCGGGCACGATCGCCGCCGGGTCCAGCACGTCCGCCGTGACCACGTGCAGCCGCGGGCTGGCCAGCCCGGCCAGCCGGGCCGGGTCGCGGACCACCGCGGTGACCTCGTGCCCGGCCGCCAGGGCCTGCTCGGTGAGCTGCCGCCCGGTCTTGCCGGTGGCGCCGAAGATGGTGAGCTTCATGAGACAGCCTTCCCCGGGTACAGTTAGTCCTTGAATTCGTATAATACGAGGATCATATCATATGGAATCCGTATATCCTGCGCCCCCGGACGCGGCCCGGCGTCACCGGCGGCTGACCCAGTCGGTCAAGGACGCCCTGCGCGAGGCCAGCCTCCAGCTCTCCCTGCTCGATCATCAGGTCAGCGGCCGCCTGGAGCTCCGCGGCAGCGACCTGGCCTGCCTCGACCTGATCAGCGCCCACGGCCCGGTCAGCCCGACGGAACTGGCCCGGCTGGCCGGGCAGCACCCGGCCACGCTGACCGGCATCCTGGACCGGCTGGAGCGGGGTGGGTGGATCACCCGGGACCGCGACCCGGCCGACCGGCGGGGCGTGGTCATCCGGGCGGCGCGCGGCCGGGCCCGGGACGTGCTCCGCCTCTACGCCGGGATGAACAGCGCGATGGATGAGATCTGCGACGGCTACACCGACCAGGACCTCGAACTGCTGGCCGGGTTCCTGCGGCGCACCGCCAGCGCCGGCCGCGCCGCCACCACCGAGCTGTGCGACGGGGATTGACACCGTGCTGTACTGGGCAGGTGGCTTTGTCCCCAGCTGCGCCGGGGCATTCGGCGCGGCATGACCACGGCGGCCCGGGCGCCACGGACGGCGAGGTGGCCCGGTACTGGCGGCACGCGGCCGTACCCGGGGTGGACCTGCTCCGCGCCCGGTACCGGACCCACCGGTACGCCCGGCACGCGCACGAAACCTACACGCTGGCCCTGATCACCAGCGGCGTGGAGGAGTTCCGCTACGGCGGCCGGCTGCTGCGGGCCGGCCGCGGCGACGTGGCGCTGCTCAATCCCGAGGTCGTGCACACCGGGCAGGCCGGGGTACCGGAGGGCTGGTCCTACCGGGTGCTGTACCCGGCGGTGCCGGTGGTCCAGGACGTGGCGGCGGAACTCGGGGCGGGCCGCGGCACGCCGTACTTCCCGACCACCGTGGTGCACCACCCGCGCAGCGCCCGGCTGGTCCGGGCCGCGCACCTGGCCGCCGAGCACGGCGACCCGCTGGCCTCCTCCAGCCTGCTGCACGCCGCGCTGACCGGGCTGCTCCGCGAGCACGCCCGGCCCGGTGGCCAGCCCGGCCGGCCGGCCGCCAGCCCGCCCGCGGTGCGGCTGGCCGCCGACCTGCTGCACGAGCGGGTCACCGACCCGCCGTCACTGGACGAGCTGGCCCGGGTCACCGGGCTGGGCCCGTTCGCGCTGATGCGCGCGTTCCGGGCGGAGACCGGGCTGCCGCCGCACGCCTACCTCAACCAGGTCCGGGTGCGGCTGGCCCGGCGGCTGCTGGACAGCGGCGTGCCGCCCGCCGACGCCGCGGCCACCGCGGGCTTCGCCGACCAGGCCCACCTGACCCGGCACTTCAAGCGCATGCTGGGCGTGCCGCCGGGCGCCTACCAGCGGGCCCGCCAGGCGCAATAACGTTCAAGCCGCCGGCCGGGGCCGCGCCCTAGCCTCGGGTCATGGCAGATACCACAGCGGAGCCGGCCGGGTGGCAGGCGGCCCGGGCCACCCGGAACGGGATCGCGCTCGGGCTCGCGGTCGGCGTCTCCGGGCTGGCCTTCGGGGCCGCGGCGGTCGCCTCCGGGCTCACCGTGGCCCAGACGGCCGTGCTCAGCCTGCTCGCCTACACCGGCGCCTCCCAGTTCGCGCTGGCCGCCGCGATCGCCGGAGGCGGCAGCCTGATCGCCGGGACCACGGGTGCGGTCCTGCTCGGCACCAGGAACACCCTGTACGGGCTGCGGCTGGCCGGGCTGCTCCAGGTCCGCGGGGCGCCGCGGCTGATCGCGGCGCTGGGCATCACCGACGAGTCGACGGCGGTCGCGCTGGCCCAGCCGACCCGGGCCGCGGCCCGGGCCGGCTTCCGGGCCACGTTCGCCAGCCTGTACCTGACCTGGAACGCGGCCAGCCTGGCCGGGGCGATCGGCGCCGGGCACCTGGGCTCCCCGGCCGCGTTCGGGCTGGACGTGGTCGGCCCCGCGGCGTTCCTCGCCCTGCTCTGGCCCCGGCTCCGCGACGGGCGGGCCGAGCGTGGCGTGGCCCTGGCCGGGGCGGCGATCGCCCTGGTGGCAACGCCGTTCTGCCCACCGGGCACCCCGGTCATCCTGGCCGCCGCCGCCGCGCTGGGCGCCGCCCTGCTGCCGTCGGCGGCCCGCCCGGCGGGGCCGCCGTCCGGGGACCCAGCCACCTGCCCCGCGGCCGCCGGGGAGGCCCGCGGATGACCGGCACCTGGATCGCCGTGCTGGTCACCGCGGCCAGCTGCTACGCGCTCAAGCTGGCCGGGCTCACCGTGCCGCAGCGGGTACTGGCCCGGCCACGGGCCCAGCGGTTCGCCAGCCTGGTCCCAGTGGCCCTGCTCGCGGCGCTGATCGCGGTGGAGGCGTTCGGCCGGGGCCGCACGCTGGCCATCGACCCGGCCCGGCTGGCCGGCCTGGGCGCCGCCGTCGTCGCGCTGCTGCTGCGCGCCCCGTTCCTGGTCGTCATCCTGGCCGCGGCGGGTACCGCGGCGGCGCTCCGCGCGGTGGGTGCGGGCTGACCGCCGGCCGAGACGGTAGGGTTCCGGTCGTGACTGTGCGCGTCGAAGTACTGCAGGAAGTGACCGACGAGGTGGTGGCGGCGTTCGGCCGCCTGCTGCCCCAGCTGTCCCGCAGCGCGCCGCCGCTCGACCGGGCCGGGCTGGACCGGATCGTCGGCTCGGCCGCGACCACGCTGCTCATCGCGCGGACCGGGGACACGGTCGTGGGGACGCTGTCGCTGGTCATGTTCCCGATACCGACCGGCCTGCGGGCCTGGATCGAGGACGTGATCGTGGACGAGGCGGCCCGGGGCCAGGGCATCGGGGAGGCGCTGATGGCCGAGGCGTTGCGCATCGCCGGGCAGGCCGGGGCCCGGACCGTGGACCTGACCTCCCGGCCGTCCCGGGAGGCAGCGGGCCGGCTCTACGAGCGGGTGGGCTTCCAGTCCCGGTCCACCCGGATGTACCGGTACGCGTTCGGCGACACACACAACTCCTGACGCTGGGCCCGGGTCAGGACCCCAGCTCGGCGACCGCCGCGAGCAGCCGGTCCACCTCGGACCGGTCGTTGTAGTGCACCAGCCCGGCGCGCACCGCGCTGCCCGAGTCGCGGATGCCGAGCGCCCCGGTCAGTTCCCAGGCGTAGTTGTGGCCGCTCCACACGTTGATCTTGCGCTCGGCCAGGTGCCGGGCGACCTCCCCCGGGCTGTGCCCGGCCACATTGAAGTACGCGGTCGGGGTCCGGCTGGCCGCCTTGCCGTAGCTGGTCACGTGGCCCATGGCGGCCAGGCCGCCGGCCAGCACCTGGAACAGGCTGGTCTCGTACTCCTGCACCGCGGCCATCGAGGCAAGCAGCCGCTGGCGCCTGCTGCCGCCCGCGGTCCCGGTCAGCTGGGCCAGGTGGTCCACGGCCGCGGTGACCCCGGCCAGGTCGGCGAACGGCGGCGTGCCCTGCTCGAACCGGTCCGGCACCGAGTCCGGCGCTGGCATCAGCTTGTCCGGGCGCAGCGACTCCAGCCGCGCCGGGTCGGCGATGACCGCCCCGACGTGCGGGCCCGACCACTTGTACGCGCTGGTCGCGTAGAAGTCCGCGCCCAGCGCGGCGACGTCCACCGGCACGTGCGGCGTGGCGTGCACCCCGTCCACATAGCTGACCGCGCCCGCCGCACGGGCCTGGGCGGTGATCGCGGCCACGTCGGGCCGGGTGCCGAGCACGTTGCTGGCCGCGGTGACCGCGACCAGCCGCGTACGGTCGGAGAGCAGGTCCGCGTACTGGCTGGCCGGCAGCTCCCCGGTCGATATGTCAACTTCTGCCCACCGCACGGCCGCGCCGGCCCGCTGCGCGGCCTGCACCCAGGGCCGCACGTTGGCGTCGTGATCCAGCCGGGACACGATCACCTCGTCCCCGGGCCGCCAGCCGCGGGCCAGCGTCGCGGCCAGCCGGTAGGTGAGCGTGGTCATGTTGGGCCCGAGGATCACGCCGTCGGCGGTCCCGCCGGTCAGGTCGGCGAGGGCCTGGCGGCAGTCCGCGGTCAGCGCGGCCGAGCGCTCGCTGGCCGGGAACGCCCCGCCCGCGTTACCGAGGCCCGCCCGGTACGCGGCGCTGATGGCGTCGATCACGCTGCCCGGGACCTGGGTGCCCGCCGCCCCGTCCAGGTAGGCGAACCCGTCGGCCAGCGCCGGGTAGGCGGCACGCACGGACCCGACATCGAACGCCATGAGGACAGCTCCTTCCGGTCAGCGCGGCGAGCGCGGCTCCCGGGGGACAGCCCTTACCCCAGTGGCGTGCGCCCTGATGCACGGAGCATGACATGCCACGGGTCGTCGCGCACAGCCGGGCCGGCTGGGGAGCCGCCCCGGTCCCGCACCGCGCCCGCGCAGGCCAGGCTGTCCGGCACCGCAGCGCGGCCGGCCAGCCCGGCGGCTGGCAGCTGCGGCAGGCCGGCCAGCCAGCCGTGCCGCAGCGTCTCAGGGTCGGCCGGGCGGTAGTCCTGGCCCAGCGCCCGGGCCAGGTCCCAGGCGTGCAGGTGCCACTCCACGCTGGCCGCACCGGCCATCCCGCCCACCGTGACCAGCACGTCCCGGTACTGGTGATGGGGCAGATCCCAGATCGGCAGCAGCCGCTGCGCGTAGCCGCGCGCCGAGCTGGCGAACGCCGCGATGTGCTCGGGCCCGGGCACGTCCGGCAGCGCGGCCAGCTCCGCCGCGTTCTGCCGGGCCAGCTTCCGGGCCAGGGCCCCGGCATCCGCGCCGCCGGCCAGCAGCCGGGCCAGGCGGCTGACCGGGGCGTCGTCCAGGTACTCGTGGTAGTCGTCGGCCGCGCACCGCAGGTGCCCGGCCAGGTCGGCCACCCGCCACTCCGGGCAGGGTGACGGCGCGGCCCAGCCGGACACGGTGAACTGGGCGGAGATCTGGCAGATCGCGGTCACGCCGTCGTCGAAAACGGCGAGCGCCGGGCCAGGCGACCATCCCCGCATCGGTGGCCTGCCCCCAGAATCCGTGCGCTCCACGGTCCCTCCCTGCCGGCCTCCGGCACCGGCGCGCGAGCCCCCCGGGCTAGCCAGGGTGCCAGAGTTGGCGGGCCGCCGCCACCCCGGCCGCCGGATACCAGCGATCAGGTGACACTCCCGTTACATCCGTATCAGTCGTCCGGGTGGCCGGTTCCGGCCGCCCGGCGGTACCCGGCCGGATCGCTCCAGCCAGCGGAAATTCAGGTGACATAGCAGAAACTCGCGGCTACCGTTCGGCTAATGCCCCCCCAGCAATCTGGTTCCAGCACGCCTGCCCGCCCGGCGCAGACCAGCGCAGGGCAGGCTGACCCGGGGGGGACGCCTCTGGCGGCGCTCTGGCGCACCCGCAGCTACCTGCGCCCCTACCGGTGGCAGCTGGTGTTCATGTTCGCCGCCGCGCTAGTGGCGGTGGGCACTGAGATCACCATCCCGCTGCTCACCAAGTCGATGATCGACGGGGCGATCAGCCACGGCCAGCGTGGGCTGCTGCTGCCGATCGGGGCCGCGGCCATCGGCCTGGGTGTGGCCCAGGCCGTGCTGAACTGCCTGCGCCGCTGGGTGCAGGCCAGCGCGGTGACCGGGATGGAGCAGACCATGCGGGCCGACCTGTACGGCCACCTGCAGCGGCTGCCGCCCGCCTTCCACGACGAGTGGCAGTCCGGGCAGCTGCTGTCCCGGGCCACCACCGACCTGTCGGCCATCCGGCGGTTCGCGGGCTTCGGCACCATCTTCCTGATCACCAACACGGTGACCTTCCTGGCCGTGATCGCCCTGCTCATCCGGCTGGACTGGTGGCTCGGCCTGATCACCGCCGCCGTGCTGCTGCCGGTCGCGCTGACCAGCCTGCGGTTCGAGCGGCGCTACCGGGTGCTGTCCCGCCGGGCCCAGGACCAGCAGGGCGACCTGGCCACCTACGTGGAGGAGGCGGCCACCGGCATCCGCGTGCTCAAGGCGCTGGGCCGGGGCGGCGAGGCCGCCGCGCAGCATGGCGCCCAGGCGGCCGAGGTGTTCGCGACCCAGCTGCGCAAGGCCCGGCTGCGCGGCACGTTCTGGGCCGGCCTGGACCTGATCCCGAACGCGCTGATCGGGCTGCTGCTGCTGCTCGGCGCGATCGCGACCGGCCGCCACGAGCTCACCCTGGGCGGGCTGGTCGCGTTCATCACGCTGACCCTCCAGCTGGTGTGGCCGATCGAGTCGATGGGCTACATCCTGGCCAGCGGCCAGGAGGCGGCCACCGCCGCGCAGCGCATCTTCGAGATCCTGGACACCCAGCCCAGCATCAGGAGCCCGGCCCGGCGCCGGGCCGGGACGCCACGGGGCCGCCAGGCGGGCCCGGCCCGGCTGGTGTTCGACCGGGTCGGGTTCAGCTACCCCGGCGCCGGGCACGCGTTACTGCGTGGCGTCTCGCTGGCCCTGGAGCCGGGCCAGACCGTGGCGCTGACCGGCGCGACCGGGTCGGGCAAGACCACGCTGCTGCAGCTGGTCCCCCGGCTGGCCGACGTGACGTCCGGGGCGGTGCTGCTGGACGGCACCGACGTACGGCGGCTGCCGCTGCCGGTGCTGCGGTCCCGGGTGGGCTGCGCGTTCGAGGACCCCACCCTGTTCTCGGCCAGCGTGCGGGAGAACGTCGGCTACGGTGCGCCCGGCGCCGGTGACGAGGCGATCGAGGCCGCGCTGGAGATGGCCCAGGCTCACTTCGTGCACGACCTGCCGTGGGGGCTGGACACGAGGATCGGCGAGCAGGGCATGGCGCTGTCCGGCGGCCAGCGGCAGCGGGTCGCGCTGGCCCGGGCCATCCTGGCCCGGCCATCGCTGCTGATCATGGACGACCCGCTGTCCGCGCTGGACGTGCACACCGAGGCCAAGGTCACCCAGGCGCTCAGCGGGCTGCTGGCCGAGACCACCGCGCTGGTGGTCGCGCACCGCCCGTCCACCGTGCTGCTCGCCGACAAGGTGGCGCTGCTGCGCGACGGGGTCATCGCGGCCCTCGGCACCCACGCCCAGCTGCTGGCCACCCAGCCCCGGTACCGGGAGCTGATGAGTGGCGCGGACGGGGCGGGCACCAGCAGCGAACAGGCGGCATCATGACGGCGGGCACCTGGCGCGGCGTCGCCGCGGAGAACGTGGATGACATCAACGCCAGCCTGGCCACCCTGCTGCGCCGCCGGGCGCGGCGGCTGCTGGGCAGCCTGCTGCGGCCGCAGCGCGGCCGGGTCGCCGGGACGCTGCTGCTCATCACGGCGGCCAACCTGGCCGCGCTGGCCGGCCCGTGGCTGGTCGGCGTGGCCATCGACCGGGGCATCCCGCCGCTGCTGCACGGCGGCAGCCTGGCGCCGCTGGCCCTGGCCGTGGCCGGGTTCGCGGTCGCCGTGGTAGTGCAGATGCTGGCCAGCCGGGCCTACATCTACGCCGTCGGCCAGGTCGGCGAGAGCGTGGTGCTGGAACTGCGGGCCCGGCTGTTCGCCCACTTCCAGCGGCTGCCGGTCGCCTTTCACGAGCGCTACACCTCGGGGCGGGTCATCTCCCGGCAGGTGTCGGACATCGACTCGATCTCCGACCTGTTCGACGACGGCCTGGACGCGCTGGTGTCCGCGGTGCTGTCGCTGCTGCTGGTCGGCATCGGGATGCTGCTGCTGGACTGGCCGCTGGCCCTGGTCGTGCTGGCCGGGTTCGGCCCGCTGGCCGGGCTGACCGTCTGGTTCCGCCGGGAGTCGGCGGTCGCCTACCGCCGGTCCCGGGAGACCATCGCCCAGGTCATCGTCCATTTCGTCGAGACGTTCGGCGGTATCCGCGCGGTCCAGGCCTTCCGCCGGGAAGACCGCAATGCCGAGATTTTCGCTGGCTTCAGCGCTGGCTACGCCCGCGCCAGCCTGCGCTCCTCGCGGCTGCTCGCGGTGTACTCGCCGTCGATCACCCTGGTCGGCAACGTGGCTACCGGCGTGGTGCTGTTCTACGGCGGGCTGCGGGTGATGGACGGCGACATCAAGGTCGGCGTGCTGGCCACCTTCCTGCTCTACCTGGGCCGCTTCTTCGACCCGCTGCAGGACCTGTCGCAGTTCTACAACTCGTTCCAGTCGGCCGGGGCCGCCCTGGAGAAGATCTCCGGGGTGCTGGACGAGCGGCCCGCGGTCCCCGAGCCGCCCCACCCGGTGGCGCTGCCGCCGCGCCGCGGCGCGGGCCGGGCCGTCGAGTTCGCGGATGTGCGGTTCGGCTACCGGGACGCGCTGGTCCTTCCCGGGCTGGACCTGGCCATCCCGGCCGGGCAGACGGTAGCCCTGGTCGGTGCGACCGGGGCGGGCAAGACCACCATCGCCCGGCTGCTGGCCCGGTTCTACGACCCGGGCCAGGGCCAGGTGCGGCTGGACGGCGTCAACCTGCGGGCCATCCCGGACCGGGCGCTGCGCGGCGAGATCGTCCTGGTCACCCAGGAGAACTTCGTGTTCACCGGGTCGGTGGCGGACAACATCGCGCTGGGCCGGCCCGGGGCCAGCCGGGCCGAGATCGAGGCGGCCGCCCAGGCCATCGGCGCGGACCCGTTCATCTCGGCGCTGCCCGGCGGCTATGACGCGGACGTGGGCAAGCGCGGCGGCCGGCTGTCCGCCGGGCAGCGGCAGCTCATCTCGTTCGCCCGGGCCTTCCTGGCCGCGCCCGCCGTCCTGGTGCTGGATGAGGCCACGTCGCTGCTGGACATCCCCAGCGAGCGCCTGGTGCAGGCGGCGCTGCGCACGATCCTGGCCGGGCGGACCGCGGTGATCATCGCGCACCGGCTGTCCACGGTGGAGATCGCCGACCGGGTGCTGGTGCTCAGCGGGGGCCGCATCGCCGAGGACGGCCCGCCCGCCCGGCTGCTGGCCAGCGGCGGCGCGTACTCGGCGCTGCACGCCGACTGGCGGGACAGCCTGGCCTGACGGGCCGGGCTGGCTCGTGATTGTTGCGCATGCCGGGACGGTGCCAGCATGGTCGTGGGAGATTTGCCCGGATATGACCACTGGGGAAGCACTGGACCGCTGGCTGCGCAGCAGCGGGCGGCCGGCCCGGGCACGCTGATCGTGCTGGCCCTGGCCGGGTACGCCTGGGTGGCGTCGGCCGCCGCCCCGTTCAGCGGCCGCGCCCTGGTGAGTGTGCTGGTCCCCGGCGCGGCCCTCGGGGTGATCGCCTGCGGGCGGCCGCCGGAGCGCATCCCGGCCCCAGACCGGCCGGACGTCACCGGCTTCTCCTACTGGGCCATCTGCATCGCCGCCACCCTGGAATGGGAGGCGTCGGCGTTCCGGTCCGGCTCCCACCCGTGGCACCCGTCGCTGACCGAGCTGATCGATCCGCTGATCCAGCCGCACCCGGTGCGCAGCGGCGCGTTCCTGGTGTGGCTGCTGGCTGGCTGGGCCCTGGTGCGCCGGTGAGCCGCAGCATCACCATCATCGGTTTCGCCCTGCTGATCAGTGCCATGGCCGGGCTGGAGTTCGCGGCCCGGCGCGGGATCAGCGGCATCCCCACCGTCGGCCAGTGGCTGGGCTACCTGATGCGGTCGCGGGCCGGCCGGGCGCTGGTCCTGCTCGGCTGGTGGTGGCTCGGCTGGCACTATTTCGCCCGCTGACCCGGTGGCGGCCGGCCGCGGTACCCGGGCGGGTGCGGCTGGGGCCATCCGCTAAGCTCACGCCCAGGCAGCCGAGGAACAGCGTGACGTAGGAGCATCAGGTGATCCCGAGACGCAAGCCGGTCAGTGCGGACGCGCAGCGCAAGCACCGCGCGGACGAGGAACTGGCCGGGCGGTTCGAGGAGCTGCTGTCCGGGGCGCGGGACGCCGAGCAGGAGCTGCGCGACGCGGAAGCGGCCCGGCGCCCCGCTCACCGAGCGGTACCGGCTGGCCAAGCAGCTGGACGAGGCGCTGACTGAGGCGATGCGGGCGGCGTATGCCGCCGAGCGGGTCGCGATCGGCCCGCGGGGCTACGACGACCGGATCTACCGGCGCAAGGCGCGGGCCACTCCCCCGGTGCGAGCCCGGTCGGCCGAGGCCGAGCGGCTGCTCACCCTGCGGGAGAGCCACCGGCTGACCGGCATCCCCCGGCTGCCGCGCAGCCCAGCCGCCTGACCGGGCTAGTCACAGCCTGGTCGTTCTTGGCTAGTAGTGACAAAGAGCGACCGAATAAATCGTCACAACGGACTATGTTGCGCAGAGTGCTGCGTCGGCACACTAACATGTGATCAACACCACAGCGAGACATTGACCAGGAGGCACACGAATGTGCCCGCACACGCCGCCGTGTCCTGATGCGCGAGCACTGGACCGCGAGGCGGCCAAGACCGTAGTCAGCCGCCCGGAGCAGGGCTGGAGCCTGCTCTGCAACGGAATCGTGGTCTTCGAGGACACCGGTGAGCTGCTCCCGGGCGGCGATACGGTTGCTCCCCATCGGCCCACAGATGTGAGCGCAAACACCCATATCGTCCCAGCTAACGGCGCTGGCGCGGCTGAGCCCGCCGCCTGACCCCGCCCGGCTTCCCCGGGCTGGCCCCGCCTGGGGCGCAGCACGCTTTCCAGCTTCCCCCGGTCAGTCCAGCATCTCCCGCAGCCAGGCCCCGGCGGCCGCCCCGACCGCGGCCGGGTTCCTGGTCAGCGCGTGCGTCTCGGCCGGCAGCACGACCACCTGCCTGCGCTCCCCCGGCTCCGGGATGCCGAACGGGTCCCGGCTGCCGTTGATCACCAGCACGTCGGTGCCGGCCGCGTCCAGTTCGGCCGCCCGGGAGCGCTCCGGGTGGCCCGGCGGGTGCAGCGGGAAGGCCAGCGCGAGGACCCCGCGCGCCCCGGCCGCGCGGGCCGTCCGGCAGGCGACCCGGGCGCCGTTGCTGCGCCCGCCCTGGATCAGCCGCCCGGGCCGGGCGGCGGCCCGCAGCGCGGCGACGATCTCCAGCCAGGCCGAGTCCTGCCGGTCCGCCGCGCCGGGTGCGCGCCGCCCCTTCACTACGTAGGGCTGGGTGACCAGGGCGACCGCGCCGCCGAGCGGCAGCGCCGCGTCCCGCACCGCGAGCAGGTCGGCGGAATCCGGGGCGCGGCCCGAGCCGTGCGTGAGCACGAGCAGGAACGGCGGGGCCGGGCGCCTGCGGCCCTTCCGGGCCGGGCCTGCCCCGGCCGGCCAGACGATCTCGGCCCGCGCGGGCCCATCATCGGTGCTGATCTCCACGCGGCGTCATGGTAGCGCCCTGACCTGGGTTGCTGCCGGGCCGGGTCACGGCAGGCGGGCCACGTCCACCGCCTCGACCTGGCCGGAGGCGAAGCAGGTGACCAGCAGCGTCCGGCCACCCGGTTCCAGGGCCATCTCCCGCGGGAACCCGCCCGCCGGGAGCAGGCCGAGCAGGGCGGGGCGGCCCGCCAGTGCGGCCGGGACGCTGACCACGGCCAGGCTCGAGCTGGCGTGCTGCACGTGGAACCGGTTGGAGTCCGCGACCACGATCCGGCGGCCGCCGTCCACCAGGGCCAGCCCGACCGGGGCCGTGCCCACCTGGACCCGGGCCAGCAGCGCGCGGGCCGGGTCGGTGCGCAGGCGGCCCGCCGAGAACCCGAGCAGCGCGTTGCTGCCCCGGGCGGTGACCCACACCACCTGGCCGCTGGCCGAGGTGATGACCCGGACCGGCTGGCAGCCGGCGGCCACGGTGGACACCACCGCGTGCGCCGGGTCGGTGGCCGCCCGCGGCACGCTGATGACCGAGAGGCTGCCCAGGCCGCCGCGTGCCCCACCGCGGGCTACCTCGCTGGTCGCGTAGAGCCACCGGCCGTCCGGGGACACGGCCAGCCCGACCGGGGCCAGACCGGCCGGGATGGATCCCAGGTAGTCGGCTGGGCCGAAGCCGTGGGCCAGCGCCCGCTGCAGGTTGAACACCGCGATCTGGGCGGTGTCCTCCAGGCTGACGAACGCCAGCCGGTCGCCGCCCGGCACCGCGACCTCGATGGCCCCGCCCCCCAGCGGGCCGCCCGCCTGCTGGCCGTTCCCGGCCGGGCGCTGCAGCGAGCCGCGCCCGGCCCGCGGGCTGGCCTGCCCGGCCCGGGCGGTGCTGAACACCACAGCCCCGCTGTCCGAGGCGGCCAGCAGGTAGCGGCCGTCCTGGGTCAGCGTCTCGCCCGCCAGGTGCGCGCCAGGCGCGAGCAGCGTGCCGGCCGGCGACAGCACGGGCCTGCTCCCCACGTCCATTACCTGCAGCTGCTGCCCGGTGGAGGAGACGAAGGCCCGGCGGCCGTCCGGGCTGACCAGGACGCCGAACGGGACCCCGCCGACCAGCACGAAACTAGTGCCGGCCGCGGGCAGCCGGGGGCCGGACGCGGCCGGGGCCGAGCAGCCCGGGATCCCGGCCGGGCGGGTGTTCCCGGCTCCGGCGGGCCGGCGGGCGCTCGCCGCTGGCCTGGGCGCCGGGGATGTCGCAGTGCACCCAGCCGCCACTAAGCCGGCCAGCACCAGCCCCAGCACGAGCAGCCCGGGCGCGGGCCGCACCCCGGTCGCGTGGCGTCGCATGGGGAGATCTTAGGCCGCCGCCGGGGCCACCCCGCGGTCACACGTTGACGAGCTTCTTCAGGTACTGCCCGGTGTAGCTCTCCTCGACCTGGGCCACTTCTTCCGGGGTCCCGGTCGCGATGACCTCGCCGCCCCGCGACCCGCCCTCGGGCCCGAGGTCGATGACCCAGTCCGCGGTCTTGATCACGTCGAGGTTGTGCTCGATCACGATGACCGTGTTGCCGCCGTCCACCAGGCGGCCGAGCACGCCGAGCAGCTTGCGGATGTCCTCGAAATGCAGCCCGGTGGTCGGCTCGTCCAGCACGTAGATGGTCCGCCCGGTGGACCGGCGCTGCAGTTCGGAGGCGAGCTTGACCCGCTGCGCCTCGCCGCCGGACAGGGTCGGCGCGGGCTGGCCCAGCCGGACGTAGCCCAGGCCCACGTTGACCAGGGTTTTCAGGTGCCGGTGGATGGCCGGGATGGCCTCGAAGAACCCCGCTGCTTCCTCGATCGGCATGTCCAGCACCTCGGCGATGGTCTTGCCCTTGTAGTGCACCCCCAGCGTGTCCGTGTTGTACCGGGCCCCGTGGCACACCTCGCACGGCACGTACACGTCGGGCAGGAACTGCATCTCGATCTTGATGGTGCCGTCCCCAGCGCACGCCTCGCACCGGCCGCCCTTGACGTTGAACGAGAACCGGCCCGGCTGGTAGCCGCGCACCTTGGCCTCGGTGGTCGCCGCGAACAGCTTGCGGATATGGTCGAACACCCCGGTGTAGGTGGCCGGGTTGGACCGTGGGGTCCGGCCGATCGGCCCCTGGTCCACGTGCACCACCTTGTCCAGCTGGCTCATCCCGGTGACCCTTGTGTGCCTGCCCGGGACGATCCGTGCCCCGTGCAGTTCCCGGGCCAGCGCGCTGTACAGGATGTCGTTGACCAGCGTGGACTTACCGGACCCGGACACCCCGGTGACCGCGATCATGCAGCCCAGCGGGAACGCCACGTCCACGTCCTTCAGGTTGTGCTCGCTGGCCCCCCTGACCACCACTTCCCGGGATTTCGACCGCTTGCGCCGGGTGGCGGGCAGCGGGATCTCCCGGCGGCCAGTCAGGTACGCCCCGGTCAGCGAGTCCGGGCTGGCCAGCAGCTCGGACACCGGGCCGGACACCACGATGTTGCCGCCGTGCTCGCCCGCACCGGGGCCGATGTCCACCACCCAGTCCGCGGACCGGATCGTGTCCTCGTCGTGCTCCACCACGATCAGCGTGTTGCCCAGGTCGCGCAGCCGGACCAGGGTCTCCAGCAGCCGGTGGTTGTCCCGCTGATGCAGCCCGATGGACGGCTCGTCCAGCACGTACAGCACGCCCACCAGGCCGGACCCGATCTGGGTGGCCAGCCGGATCCGCTGCGCCTCGCCGCCGGCCAGCGTCGCGGACGCCCGGTCCAGCGACAGGTAGTCAAGACCCACGTCGAGCAGGAAGCCGAGCCGGGCGTTGACTTCCTTCAGGATCCGCCCGGCGATCTGCATGTCCCGGTCGGACAGCTCCAGGCCGAGCAGCTGCTTGGCCAGCTCGCCGATGGGCAGCGCGCAGTAGTCCGCGATGGACTTGCCGTCCACGGTCACCGCGAGGGCGATCGGCTTCAGCCGCGACCCGTGGCAGGACGGGCACGGCACCTCCCGCATGTACCCGGCGAACCGCTCCCGGCTGGAGTCGGATTCCGCCTCGGAGTGCCGCCGCTCGATGTAGCTGATCGCGCCCTCGAACCGCGTGTAGTACGAGCGCTCCCGGCCGTACCGGTTCTTGTACCGGACGTGCACGTCCTTGTCGTAGCCGTACAGCAGCGCCTTGCGGGCCGCGGCGGGCAGCCGGTGCCACCGGGTGTCGATGCTGAATCCGAGGGCCGCGCCGAGCGCCTCCTCCAGCCGGAGGAAGTAGTCGCTGACATGCCCGCCGGCCCATGGCCCGATCGCACCCTCGGCCAGCGTCCGGTCCGGGTCCGGCACGACCAGTTCCGGGTTGACCTCCATCCGGGTGCCCAGGCCGGTGCAGTCCGGGCAGGCGCCCCACGGGGAGTTGAACGAGAACGACCGCGGCTCCAGCTCCTCGAATGACAGGTCGTCATACAGGCAGGCCAGGTGCTCGGAGAACATCCGCTCCCGGTGCGGGTCGCTGTCGGGCAGGTCCACGAAGTCGAGCAGCACCACGCCACCGGACAGCGCCAGCGACGTCTCCACCGAGTCGGTCAGCCGCCGCCGGGCGTCCGGCTTGACCGCCAGCCGGTCCACCACCACCTCGATGGTGTGCTTCTCGTACTTCTTCAGCGCGGGCAGCCCGGTCCCGTCGGCACCGACGCTGTCCAGCCGGATCACCGTGCCGTCCACCCGGGCCCGGGAGTACCCCTTGGTCTGCAGCTCGCGCAGCAGCTCGGTGTACTCGCCCTTGCGGCCGCGGATCACCGGCGCGAGCACCTGGAACCGGGTGCCCTCGTCCAGTTCCAGCACCCGGTCCACGATCTGCTGCGGCGTCTGCCGGGCGATCGGCCGGCCGCAGATCGGGCAGTGCGGCTTGCCCACCCGGGCGTACAGCAGCCGCAGGTAGTCATACACCTCGGTGATCGTGCCGACCGTGGACCGCGGGTTACGGCTGGCCGCCTTCTGGTCGATGGACACAGCCGGCGACAGCCCGTCGATGAAGTCCACGTCGGGCTTGTCCATCTGGCCCAGGAACTGCCGGGCATACGCGGACAGCGACTCCACGTACCGCCGCTGGCCCTCGGCGAAGATCGTGTCAAAGGCCAGGCTGGACTTCCCCGACCCGGACAGCCCGGTGAACACGATCATGGAATCGCGCGGCAGATCCAGCGACACATCCTTCAGGTTGTGCTCGCGTGCGCCGCGGACGACGAGACGATCAGCCACTGCGTTCAGTTCTCCGGATCATGGTGGGAACGGACCCCTGCTGACAAAGACAGGACATGCTATTCGGGGCCACTGACAAAACACCGAAGTGGCCGTCAGGCTTCCCGGTTCCCGGCCACCTGCCCGGCCCGGCTGGCCTCGCATCCGCCCGCGCATCCCCGTCATCCGACCCTGCTCCCCCCAGAGTGCCATCCCGTAGGAGAGGATGGCCCAGAACCCCGGCAAAGGAGCCCCGTGGACACCGAAATCTCCCCGGCGCTGGACCGCGTCCAGGAATCCACCCGCCAGCTGCTCACGTCGGCCGGCGCGCTCACCGACGGGCAGGCGGCGGGGGCGTCCCGGCTGCCCGGGTGGACCCGCGGTCACGTGCTCACCCACCTGGCGCGCAACGCGGACGGCTTCGTCAACCTGCTCACCTGGGCACGCACCGGCGTCAAGACGCCGATGTACCCGAGCGAGGCGGCGCGGGACGCGGGCATCGAGGCCGGGGCCGGCCGCCCTGCCGCCGAGCTCACCGCGGATCTGCGCGGCAGCTCGGCCGCGTTCGCGGCGGCGGCCGCCGGGCTGACCGCGGCGGACTGGGCGGCCCAGGTCGAGCGGCGCGGGGACAGCTTCCCGGCCCGGGAGATCCTGGCCCGGCGCTGGGCCGAGCTGGAGTTCCACCACGTCAACCTGGACGCCGGCTATCAGGCCGCCGACTGGCCTGCGGCCTGGGTCGCGCAGGAACTGCCGCAGGTGGCGGAATCCTTCGCGGGCCGGCCCGACATGCCGCCGTGCCAGCTCTACCCGGACGGCTGGGCGGACCGGCTGACGGTCGGCCCGGCCAGCCCGCACACCCCCGGCGTGGCCGTGCGCGGCGCGCCGTGGGAGCTGCTGGCCTGGCTGTCCGGCCGGTCGGCGGGCAGCGGTCTCCAGGTCACCGGGGCGGCGTCCGTCCCGGTGCCGCCACCGCTGCGGTAGCCGGTACCGACAACACAGTTCGCCAACCCGAGGAGACACTGGTGGCCTACACCGGCGACGTGACTCCCGGCGGCCCGCCGGACACGCGGGACCTGCCGGGCCTGACCGTGACCAAGCTGTCCGTCGGCCCGATGGACAACAACGCCTACCTGCTCAGCTGCACCGAAACCGGCGAGCTGGCCCTGATCGACGCGGCCAACGAGGCCGGCCGGCTGCTGGACCTGATCGGCGGCCGCCCGCTGAGCAAGATCATCACCACCCACCAGCACTTCGACCACTGGCAGGCCCTGGCCGAGGTGCAGGCGGCCACCGGCGCCGAGACCGTGGCGCACCCGGCCGACGCCGGCGAGCTGCCGGTCAAGGTGACCACCCTGGTCCGTAACGGCGATACCGTGCCGGTCGGCTCGGCCCGGCTCTCCGTCATTCACCTGCGCGGGCACACCCCGGGCAGCATCGCGCTGGGCTACGACGCGGCCGGCGCCCTGGCCGCGCAGCCCCAGCTGTTCACCGGCGACTCGCTGTTCCCCGGCGGCCCGGGCAACACCGAGGGCGACCCGCAGCGGTTCGGCCAGCTCATGGACGACCTGGAGGACCGGGTGTTCGGCCCGCTCCCCGACGGCACCTGGGTGTATCCCGGGCACGGGAAGGACACCACACTCGGCGCCGAGCGGCCGCACCTGGCGCAGTGGCGGGCCCGCGGCTGGTAGCCCCCGGGCCCCGGGCCAGGTCCTAGCGGACCTCGGTGCTGTAGACCACCACGTTGCTCAGGTAGCTGTGCGTGGCGTAGTCGAACGTCCCGCCGCAGGTGATCAGGTGCAGTTCGGCGTCGGGGGCCGGGCCGTACACCTTGGCCGTGGGGAAATGCGCCTTGGCGTACTCGTGCACCGCGGTGACCCGGAAGATGGCCAGCCGGCCGCTGGCCTGCCGGACGTAGATCCGGTTGCCGGGGTGCAGCTCCCGCAGCCGGTAGAAGATCCCCGGCCCGAGAACCGAATCGATGTGCCCGGCGATGACCGACGAGCCGATCTCGCCCGGCCGTGGGCTGTGGGTGTACCAGCCCGCCACTGACGTGCTCTTCGGCACCTGGAGCGTGCCCTGCCGGGTGATGCCCAGCCGGATCAGCCTGGTATGCACCGCGATGGCCGGGATGCGCAGCGTGACCGGTGGCGGAACCGTGAGCGTGCGCGGCTTGGGCAGCGGGGCCGGGGAGCCCAGCGGGACCAGGCCATGCGGCGCGGCGCTGGCCGGCCCGGGCGCCCGCCCGGGCCGGCCAGTCAGCATCAGCAGCCCCGCCACGGTCACCGCCACCACCAGGGCACCGCCGAGCAGCACGGCGGCCGCGAGCGGCCGCCGTGCCACCTTGCGCCAGGCTGGGCTGGTCCCGGCGTGCCGGCCGGGCTCAGCCTCGGTGGCGGGCCGGGGCGGTGCCGCCCGCATCAGCGCGCGTGCCGGGCCACTGCCCTGCTGCGGCGCAGCCGGATCCCGGCCGCGGTGACCAGGACCAGCCCGCCGGCCAGCCCGGCCAGCCAGGGCAGCGGCGAGGGTGCCGGGCCCGGGGCGGTGCCGCCCAGCCCGGTGGCGGCGCCACCGCTGGGCATCGTGGAACTGCCGGCCGCGTCCATCAGGTCAGTGACCTTCAGGCCGCCGGCCGAGTCCAGCACGACCAGGGTGTGGATCGAGCCCGCGGTCAGCTTGACCGGCCCCGACCAGGTCTCGGTGCCGCCCACCGCGTGCACCATCCAGGTGCCCGGCACGCCCGTGCCGTAGTGGGTGACCTTGGAGAAGGCCAGGTCATTCGCGAGCGTGTCGGTGCCGGCCTTGACCGTGACGTGGTGCTCCTTGAGCGACGCCTGGATCACCCGGACCAGGGACTTGCCCTTGGGCGTGGTCAGCGCGTCGTCCAGCACCTGGAGCCGCAGCCCCTTGGCCGGGCCCATGCCAGCCACCGTGTACGCGTGCCCGGCGTGCACCATGATGTTGGCCGACAGCACCGGCTTGGTGCTGGCCGCCGCGCCCGCGGGCCGCATGGCCGCTGTGTACTCGCCCGCCTTCACCTTCATGTACTCCGACACCGCGCCGTAGCTGACGTGCTTGAGCACCACCATCGCCTTGGGGTCCCCGAAGGAGTACATGTAGACATCCACCGCCGGGGTGTTCGGCGACAGATGGGCACAGCGGACCCAGCCGGTGCCGGCCGCGGCCGGAGCCGCGCCTGCCGCGGTAGCCGGGCCGGCCACGGTGGCCACCGCGAGCAGCGCGGTCCCGGTGAGCATGGTGAGCCGCCCGGCCCGGCGGCGGCCGCCGGACAGGCGGCGGCTAAGGCCGGGGATCCGGCTCACTGTGAACTCCGTATCATCATGCGTTTCCCACTCCCCTTTGGTATGTGCTGGGCGGATCTGTCGTTGGTGTCGTGGGCCGCTCAGCTCTTCCCGAGCAGCCCGAGTGGCTCGGGCGCGCCATACTGCACGCGCAGCACGGTCTGGCCGCTGGCCAGCCGCAGAGTGGTCACCCGCGCCGGGCGGTACGGCGGCAGCTGCGCGCGCAGGAACGCGGCCAGCGCGCCGAGGGTGGCCGGGTGCTGCGGGGTGACGCGCGGGCCCAGGGCTAGCTCGGCCGAGCGCAGCGGCATGGCCGGGGCCGCCCCGGCGGCGGCCGGCCCGAACCCGGCCACGTCCACGCGGTAGATGTGGGCCAGGGTGGCCAGCGTGCTCAGCAGCCGGGAGTCGACCTGCCCGGCGGCCAGCGCCCGCCGGGCCGCCGCAGAGACATGGATCCGGGTGTTGTGCAGCAGCTGGGCGCCGCCGAACGCCCGGCCCGCGACATCGGTCCGCAGTTCGCGCAGGTAGGCGGCGCCCCCATCCGGCGCCACCACCCGCAGCACGGTCTGCGCGCCGCCCACGCCGAAGCTGGCCAAGGCCACCGGCGCGTACACGCTGCTCAGCCGGGCCCCGAATTCCTGGCGGACGGCCGCGGTGGACACGATCACGTCGCTGCCCAGCGGCGCGGGACTGCGCGGGCCGAGCACCAGCAGCCGGCTGGCCGCGATCCCGTGCTGCTGCAGCACCGAGCACATCTGCGGATCACAGGCGATGATCGCGTCCGGGGCCACCTGCTGGGCCGCCCAGCCGGCCGCGGCGCCGCGGGCCGCGGCGGCGGCCGCCAGCGCACCGCCGGTGCCGTCCCCGGCTTGGGCCTGGTGATGGGCAGGCTGGTTCCCGGCCGATCCCCGGGCCAGCGCGACGGTGATCGCCCCACCGCAGAACAGCACGGCGGCCAGGATCAGCACGCTGATCACCCGCCAGCGCGGGCTGGCCGGCCACAGCCGCCGCAGGCCGCGCAGCCGCCGCTGCGCCCACAGCCGGACCGTGGTGGCGAGCACCGTGCCCCAGGACGGCGTGGGCCGCTCCGCCGCTGGTGGCGGCAGGCCGGCCGCGGTGCCTGGCGCCTGGGCCGGGCCAGGCGGCGGGGGGTCTGGCGGCCCAGGTGCTGGCGGCCCGGGTGCTGGCGGCTCCGGCCGCTCCGCGGCAGCCGGCTCCGCGGCAGGCGGCTGCGGCCCGGGCGGGCCGGCCTGCCGTTTGTCGTTCTCGCTGTCCTGGCGGGCCAGCGCGACCGCTTCCTGGGCGATCTTCAGGTCCCCCGCGGACAGCCGCACGGCGTGCTGGACGGGCTCGTCGCCGGGCTCCGCGGGCCGCCGTGGGCGGACCCGGAAGGCCAGGCCGTCGGTGGCCGCCGCGGGCTCCCCCGGCCCAGGCTGGGCGGGCACGCTGGCATCGCCGGGCGCCAGCCCGGCCGGGTCCAGCCGCCAGCTTTGTGGTCGCACGCGTGATCCCCCACCGGGCCTGGCCAGCCCCAGCCGGGCTGGCCATGCGGCCCCAAGGGAACAGGTGAGCACACCCCAGCCGGAGTTTTCAACCGGAACTACGGGATGGAATCGAGAAAATACGTACTGTCCGGTAATTGACGCGTTTATTACTAAGTGTGCACACATGGCGGGCTATTAACGGCGTGTCCGCCGCGCAGCGTCACCGTGTGCCCCGGCCCGCCTGGGCTGTCCTGGCCAGCCGCTGGTACACCGCGGCGACCTGGTCAACCGCGTCCGCGCCGGCCGGCAGCGCGGCCGCGCGGGCCCGGGCGGCGGCCGCCTGCACCGCGGCGGCGGCCGGGTCATCGAGCAGCCGGGTCACCGCGGCGGCCAGCTCGGCCGGGTCGCCCGGCGGGACCAGCACGGCACCGTCTTCGCCGGCCAGCTCGGGGATTCCGCCGGCCCGGGCGGCTACCAGCGGGCGGCCGGCCCGCAGCGCTTCCTGGACGATCAGCGGCTGGCCCTCCCAGCGGCTGGGCACCACGACCACGTCGGCCGCGGCCAGCAGGGCGGGCACGTCGCCGCGGTGGCCCAGGAACCGCGCGGCCACCCCGTCCGCCGCGGCCTGCGCGTGCAGCGCCGCGGCCTGCGGCCCGTCCCCGGCGATCACCAGCAGCGGGACCGGGTCGCGCCGCTGCCACCGGGCCGCGGCGCGCAGCAGCGATGCCGAAGTCCTTCTGCGCGGCGAGCCGGCCGACCGCGAGGACCACCGGCCGGGCGGCTGGCCCCGCCACCCCGAGCTCGCGGCGCACTGCCGCAGCGTCGGCCGCGCTGGCCGGGACGAAGGCTGGCGCCGGGACCACGGCCCGCGCGACGTCCCGGGCGCCACGCTGGCGCAACCGGGCGGCCAAGTCGCCGGACACGGCGAGTACTACGTCAGCCCGGCGGGCCACGATCAGTTCCAGCCCGGCGTACAGGATGGCCGCGGCCCGGCCGGGCGGGGCCGCGTTATGGACGGTGACCACCAGCGCGGGGCGCCCCCGGGACCGGCCGGCCAGGGCCAGGGCCGCCACCGCGCCCGCCCGCAGCCCATGCGCGTGCAGCACGTCGGGCCGGTCCCGGGCCAGCCGCCGGCGCAGCCGGGCCACAGCGGCGGTGTCGCTGGCCGGCCGGGGCCGGTCAGCGATTTCCACCGGCACGAACCGCCAGCCCGGCGGGGGGCCCGTGGTGAGGCCAGCCGTGCCCAGGCCGCCCGTAACTGTGCCTCCGGTGGCTGGGCCGGTCGTGGCCGGCCCCGCGTTGTCCCGGCTCGCCTGCTGGCCCAGCGCGGCCGGCCCGTACACGGTCACCGCGGCCCCGCGGGCGGCGCAGCCGCTGGCCAGCATCAGCACGTGCCGGCCCGTGCCGCCCGTGGTGCTGGCGGCCAGGTAGCTGACGGCCAGCCCGGCCAGCCCGGCCGGCGCCGGCTGGCCCGCGGTCACCGGGCCGGTCTCCCGCCGGGCCGCCCCGCCCGGACCCGGGCCAGCGCGGCCCGCAGGTCACCGCCGTCCAGGGCGAACGTGGCCGTCCCGAACACCACCGTCACGCAGGCGCAGGCGAGCAGCGCGATACCGGCGTTAGGGAAAAAACCGGTCACCGGCACCGCCACGGACAGTGCGGCGCCCGCCGCCGCCCCGGCCACCGCGCCCGCCAGGCTGACCAGCGCGGCCCGCGCCGCACCCTGCAAGGCCGGCCGGCCGCGCACCCGGCGCACCGCGGCGAGCAGGGCCAGCCCGCCGGCGGTCAGCCCGATGGTGTTGCCCAGGCCCAGCACCGGTACCACCCAGCGCCCGGGGACCAGCGCCACCGCGACCACGTCGGCCACGATGACCAGCAGCCAGCCGGCCACCAGCGCGACCGCTGCCACCCGGGCCTGGCCGCCCGCGAACAGCACCCGGGACAGGTGCGCGGCCAGCCCGTAGCCGATGAGCCCGGGCGCGAACGCGGCGAAGGTCAGGGTGAGGGTCCGGGCGTCCGCCGGGTTGTGCTCGAACAGCCGGGCGGCGGGCCGGGCCGCCCCGGCCAGCAGCGCGGCACCGAGCCAGGACACCAGGATGACCGAGCGGGTGCCGCTGGCCGCCAGCTGGTCGAAGCTGCTGCCCTCGGCGGCGGACAGGGCGGGGAACGCGGTGGTGACGATGGGCACGGCGAGGACCGCGTAGGGCACGAAGAACATCTGCCAGCCGAAGTTGTACAGCACCAGCGCGCCCTGTCCCTGGTGGCCGTTGGCCAGCACCATCACCGCGACCACCGACGCGTCCTGGGCGATGAGCGCGGCCATGCCGACCGCGGCCAGGCCGCCGATCCGCCGGGCGACCCCGGGCGGGAAGCGCAGCACGGGCCGCAGCCGCAGGCGCAGCCGGAGCGCCGGGCCGAGCGCGGTCACGGTCAGCGCGGCCACGCCGACCGTGGTGCCCACCGAGAGCATCAGCTCGGCCGGCCGGGGCAGCTGGTACAGGTGCTGGTAGCCGTGGCTGAGCGGGACGAACGCGAAGTACGCGGTGATCACGACCAGGCTGGACAGCACCGGGGCCAGCGCGGGCGCGGTGAACCGCCGGTGCGCCTGCAAGATCCCGTACAGCACCACGGCCAGGCCGTAGAGCAGGATCTGCGGTGCGAACACGACCAGCATCTGGGTGCTGACGTCCACGATCGCGTCGTGCGCGCAGCGCGGCGCGCCCGCTAGCAGCAGGGTGGCCAGCGGGCCCGCGGCCAGGGCGATGACCAGGCTGACCGGGGTGAGCAGCAGCACCGTCCAGGTCAGCAGGGCCGAGGCGATCTGGCTGGTCTCGGCCGGCCGGGTCCGCGGCGCTGACCCGCCGGGCCGCCGGGCCGGCCAGCACCGGCACCAGGGCGGTGGTCAGCACGCCGCCGAGCACCACGTCGTAGACGATGTTGGGCACCTGGTTGGCGGTGGCGTACGCGGTGCCCAGGCAGGTGGTGCCCACGGTGTGCGCGAAGACCAGCTGGCGGCCGAACCCGACGATGTTCGACACGATGGTGATCACGCCGATGATCACGGCCGCCTGGCCCATGCCCCGCGCCGCGAGCGGGGGGTGGCCGGTCCCGGCGGGCGGCGCCTGCGCCCGGGTCACGGAGGAGTGGCGGAGGCCCGGGTCGCGGGCGGTGTCACCGCCGGCCCGGGCGGCGGCGCGGCCGGGGCCGCGGGTGCCCGGCGGCCGAGCATGTCCAGCCAGCGCAGTGGCGGCGTCCGCTCGATCACCTTGGTGAAGCTGACGACCTCGCTGGCCGCGGTCAGCCCGGCGATCCCGGCCAGCACCGCGATCCGGGCCGGCCGGGGCAGGCTGGCCGCCGCGGCCGTGCCCAGCAGGGCGCCCAGCGCGTTGGCCCCGGCATCGCCGAGCATGGCCCGCTCGGCCAGGTCCTCGCCGAGCAGCCCGAGGGCCGCGCCGAGCGGGACCGCGGCCTGCTCCGGCGCGGCGGTGGCGAGCAGCGTGCTGGCCGTGGCGGCCACCTTGATGGCCCGGCCGGGCCGCAGGTCGAACAGGTTGACCAGGTTGGCGCTGCCCGCGATGAGGCCCGCGTTGATCAGCAGGTCGGCCGGGCCGTCGCCGCGCAGTGCGCTCACCGCCAGCCCGGTGGCGCCGATGCCGCCGAGCTTGACCGCGCCGGTCGTCACCTCGCCGTGCGCGAGCGCGCCCAGGTGACCGCGGAATCCGCGCCGGCTGCCGCTGCCCGCCAGGTCGTCGTAGCCGCCGAAGGCGCCCGCGCCGGCCGCCGCGGCCACCAGGCTGGCCCGGGCCCGGGCCGGGAGGCCGGGCGCGGCGATCGCGGCCAGGGCGGCGCCCGCCACCACGGCCGGGCCTTCCAGCAGCGTGACCGGCTCGCCCCGGTGGTTGGTCCGCGACCAGCGGGCCGCGCCGCCCGGCGGGTGCCGCCGCAGCAGCTGGTAGGCGCCGCGGGCCGCCCCGGCGGCCAGGCCCGCACTGGCCAGCGCGGCGGCCGGCCGCCGCCGGGTCACCGGGAGCTCACCGTGGTGCTGGCCGGCCCGCCCGGTGGCGCCGCCCGGGCCGGACGGGTGCTTGCTGCTCGACGTGGCCGACGCCGACGTGGTGGGCGACGGGGCCGGGGCCGGGCTGGGGCCGGCCGCTGACGCGCCGGGCAGGCTGCCGTAATTGCCAGGCCGCCCGCTGGACAGCTGCTGGTACAGGGTCTGGGCCACCACGATCTGGCCGGTGGTGTAGTCCGCGTCGTCCACACTGCTCACGTGGCCGGCCTGGTCGCTGGTGCGCAGCACGTCGATGGCGCTGCCCGGGCCGGAGCCGGTCAGCTGGCCGGCCAGCGCCGAGCCGCTGCCGGCCAGGCTCAGCTGCTGGGCCAGCGTCACCAGGTTCTGCGCCTCGGTGTTGGTGTCGCTGGTGGACACCGGGCTGGCCGGGATTATCACGACAGCCAGGGTGGCACGGGCGGTGAGTTTCCCGCTGCTGATACTCAGGAAACCCCCAGCCGCGTAGCCGTTGAGGGTCGCGGCGTCCACGCTGTCGCTGGTGCCGACCGGGAACTGGCCGGGCGGGGCGCTCGTCATGATCGCGCTCGCGATCAGCTCGGCCGCCTGGGCCTGCGCGGTGACCGTGTTCAGCGTCACCCCGGCCGGGGTCAGCTGGTGGTTCAGCGTGTCCAGGGTGGCCTGCGTCCCGGTGCTGAAGAACTGCTGCTGGACCTGGAGCTGGCCGGTGACCACCGCGCCGGCCTGGGTCAGCGCCGCGGCGACCCCGGTGGTCACCCCGCCCGGGGCGCCGGGCGCCTCGACCAGGACCACCCGCTGCCCGTCCAGCAGGCCGTGCAGCAGCAGGTGCTCACTGGACGCGGCGAACTGCTGGGCGGCGTCGCGCTGCTGCTTGAGCCCGGCGTTCTGCGCGATCAGGCCGTCGATCTGCTTCCGCTCCTGGGCCGTGGTCTGCTGCAGCCCGCTGAGCACGGCCGGCTTCAGCGCGGTCGAGCCGACCACGATGCCGATGGCCAGGGCCAGGAACACGGCCACGATGGACACGAGGTGGTAGCGGAAATCGATCACGAGCGAACACCTTGGCCTAGAACAGCCCGCTCAGCCAGTACTTCACCACATCCCACTGGGCACCGAGATAGGTGAAGAAGGTCTGGCCGGCCGGGGAAACGAGCAGGGCGACCAGGATCGCGCAGCAGGCCGCGGCGGCGAGCAGCACCAGCGCCCAGCCGGAGATCCGGCCCCGGTACAGCCGGCTGACGCCCTTCGCGTCGACCAGCTTGCTGCCCACCCGGAGCCGGGTCAGCCACGTGCTGGCATGCCCGGGCCGCCCCTTGTCCAGGAACTCGTCCAGGGTGAAGTGGGTGCCCACCGCGACGATCAGGGTGGCGCCCTTCTCGTCGGCCAGCAGCAGCGCGACGTCCTCACTGGTCCCGCCCGCCGGGCAGGGCACCGAGGGCAGGCCGAGCCGGTCGATCCGGGCCTGGCCCGGGGCGGTCCCGTCCGGGTAGGCGTGCACGATCAGCTCGGCCCCGCAGTCCAGCCCTTCGTCGGTGACCGAGTCCATGTCCCCGACGATGATGTCGGGCTGGTAGCCGGCTTCCAGCAGGGCGTCCGCGCCGCCGTCCACGCCGATCATGACCGGCTTGAACTCCCGGATGTAGGCGCGCAGCGCGGCCAGGTCCTCCCGGTAGCGGTGGCCGCGGGTGACGACCAGCACGTGCCGCCCGTCGATGCGGGTGCGCAGCTCGGGCACGACGATGCCGTCGATCAGCAGCCCGCCCTCGTCCTTCATGTAATCCAGGGTGTTGGTCACGAAGGACTGCAGCTGCACGGCGATGCCGTTCTTGGCCTCGGCGGTCGCCGCGGTGATCTGCTCCGGGGTCAGCAGCTGGCCCTTGGCCACGACCTCCTCGCCCACGTACAGGGTGTCCCCGTCCAGCCGGACCAGGGCGCCCTCCCGGACCCGGGTGAACACGTCCGGGGCGACCCCGTTGACCAGCGGGATGCCCGCCTCGGAAAGCACCTGCGGGCCCAGGTTCGGGTACCGGCCGGTGATGCTCGGCGCCACGTTCACCACCGCCGCGGCGCGCAGCCGGACCAGCGCGTCGGCGCTGACCCGGTCCAGATCGGCGTGGTCGATGATGGCGATCTCACCGGGGCCGAGCCGCTTGGTCAGGTTCTTGGTCCGGCGGTCCAGGCGCGCCCGGCCGGTTACACCGGGCAGGTCCTCTGGCCTGCCCCGGTGCATTATCGGGAGTTTCAGGAACTGGGCCATCACCGCTGTCCATCTTGCCAGACGGCCCAGGCCACCGGGGCCGTTGCGCCGCGCCGGGCCGGCGCGGTCAGCGGCGGGTACCCCCGGCGGCCGGCGGCCGGCCCGCCGTGGCGGCCCGTTCCGCGGCCGCGGCGGTGAGCAGCTCACCGGCGTGCGCCCGGCCGAACGCGGAGTCCTCCAGGCCGGCCAGCATCCGGGACAGCTCGGTGACCCGGCCCGCGTCGTCGAGCCGGGTCACCCCGCTGCGGGTGACTCGGCCGTCGTCCGCCTTCTGCACCACCAGGTGGGTGTCGGCGAACGCGGCGACCTGGGGCAGGTGGGTGACCACGATCACCTGGGCCAGCCGGGCCAGCCGGGCCAGCCGCCGCCCGACCTCCACCGCCGCCTTGCCGCCCACCCCGGCATCCACTTCGTCGAACACGAACGTCGGCACCGGGTCGGCGCCCGCGAAGACCACCTCGATGGCCAGCATCACCCGGGACAGCTCACCGCCGGAGGCCCCCTTGGCCAGCGGCAGCGCGGGTGCACCGGGATGGGCGGCCAGCCTGATCTCCACGTCGTCCGCGCCGTGCGGGCCGAATTCGTCCAGCGGCAGCACGGCCACGGTGACCGCGGCGTGCGGCATGGCCAGCGCCACCAGCTCGGCCGTCACCTCGGCCGCGAAGCGGTCGGCGGCCGACTTGCGCAGCGCGGTGAGCTGGCCCGCCAGATCGCTGACGGTCGCCGCGAGCTGCTCGGCTTCGGCGGCCAGGCCCGCGATCCGGTCGTCGTCCCCGTCGAGCTCACCGAGCCGTCCCGCCGCCTGCTTGGCCCAGGCCAGTACCGCGCCGAGCTCGCCGCCGCTGCGCTCCACCGCGGCCGGGCCTGGACCGGGTTCCGCGCCGGGCTCCTGCTCCGGGCCGGGCTCCTGCTCCGGGCCGGGTGCCGGGACGGCCGGGCCGTAGCTGCGGACCAGCCGGGTCAGCTCGGCGCGCCGTTGCTGCACGGCGGCCAGCCGGGCCGGGTCCGCCTCCACCGACTGCACGTAGGAGGCGAGTTCCGCGCCCACGTCGGAGACCAGGTAGGCGGCTTCGGACAGCCGGGCAGCGAGCCCGGCGAGCACCGCGTCGTGCCCGGCCGCCGCTTCCAGCGCCTGGGTCGCGGTGCCCAGCAGGCCCACCGCGTCGGGCAGGTCGTAGGACCCGCTGGACGGGTCACCGAGCACCGCGTCGTGCGCGGTGCTGGCCGCGGTGTGCAGCGCGTCCGCGTTGGCCAGCCGGTCTTCCTCGGCGCGCAGCTCGGTGTCCTCGCCTTCGGCCGGCGCCAGCTGCTCGATCTCGGCCAGCCCGCGGCGCAGATCCTCGGCTTCCAGGGCGCGCTCCCGGGCGCGGCTGGTCAGCTCGGCCAGCTCCGCGCGGATCTCCCGGTGCCGCTGGTAGGCGCGGTGGTAGCCGGCTGCCACCCGGGCCAGCTCCGGGCCGGCGAACCGGTCGAGCGCGGCCCGCTGCCGGCCGGCCCGCAGCAGCTGCTGCTGGTCGGCCTGCCCGTGCACCGCGACCAGGTCGTCGGCCAGGTAGGTGAGCAGCGACACCGGCACCGAGCGGCCGCCCGCGAACGCGCGGGAGCGTCCCTCGGCGGAGACCGAGCGGCTGACGATCAGCGTGCCGTCGTCGTCCAGTTCCCCGCCGGCCTCGCTGACCTGCTGGGCGACCCGGCCGGCCGGATCCACCCGCAGGTGCCCCTCGACCGTGGCCCGGTCGGATCCGGGGCGGACCCGGGCCGGGTCGGCGCGGCCGCCGAACATCAGGCCCAGCCCGGTCACCACCATGGTCTTGCCTGCTCCGGTCTCCCCGGTGACCACGGTGAACCCGGGGGACAGCTCCAGCACGGCGTCATCGATCACGCCGAGCGCGGTGATGCGGACTTCCTCAAGCATGGGCGGGTGGCTCCTGTTCGATGTCCCGGCCAGCTGGCCGGCCGCGCCAGCCCGCCACCGGCAGGCCGAACTTGGCCACCAGCCGGTCGGTGAACAACGCGCCCCGCGCGGTGGGGTCGTCCCCGCCGCGCAGCCGGGCGAGCAGCACGGGCTCGCTGCCCCGCCGGACCTCGACGCGCGCGCCGGGCGGCAGGTCCACCCGGCGGCGGCCGTCGCACCACAGCACGCCGGCGAACGTCTGGCCGACGCTGGCGCCGCTGATGATTTCCACCGCCAGCACCGAGCGCGGTGAGATCACCAGCGGGCCGGCGAACAATGCGTGCGCACTGATCGGCACCATCAGCAGTGCCTCCACCTCCGGCCAGACCACGGGGCCACCCGCGGAAAACGCGTACGCCGTCGACCCGGTAGGCGTCGCGCAGACGACCCCGTCGCAGCCCCAGCGGGACAGCGGACGGTCATCGATCTCCGTCACCACCTCGATCATCCGCTCCCGGGCCACCTTTTCCACGGTGGCCTCGTTCAGCGCCCAGGTCCTGGCGGTGATGGAGCCATTTTGCCGTACGGTCACGTCAACCGTCATCCGCTGCTCGACCGTGTACCGGTGGCCGATGACCCGCTCGATCACGTCGGGCAGGTCGTGCGCCTCGGCCTCGGCCAGGAAGCCGACGTGGCCCAGGTTCACCCCGAGCAGCGGCACTCCGGCGGGCCTGGTCATCTCGGCCACCCGCAGCAATGTGCCGTCGCCTCCTAGCGTGATGACCACCTCGGTGTCCCGGGCCGCGTCGGGCGTGGCCGGGACGACCTCGGCGCCCGGGGCGTGCAGGTCGGCCGCTTCGGTGTCCACCACCCGCACGCCGATCCCGGCGGACATCAGCATCTCGACCACCAGGCGGCCGCTGTTCAGCGCGGCTGCCCGGCCAGTGTGCGCCATGACCAGCACTGTCCGCTTGGCGTTCACTGGGGTCCTTCCGCGATGACCTGGCTGAGCCGGCCCGTGTCCAGGGGCGGCGCGCCGCGGCGCAGCCAGAGGAAGTACTCCACGTTGCCGGCTGGCCCGGGCAGCGGGCTCGCGGTCACCCCGGCCACGCCGAGCCCGCTGTCCGCGGCGGCGGCCGCCACCGAGCTGACCGCGTCGGCCCGCAGCGCCGGGTCGCGGACCACCCCGCCCGCGCCGACCCGGCCCCGGCCCACCTCGAACTGCGGCTTCACCAGCAGCAGGAAGTCGGCGTCCGGGGTGGCGCAGCCGGCCAGCGCGGGCAGGACCAGGCGCAGCGAGATGAAGGACAGGTCGGCGGTGACCAGGGACGGCGCCGGGGCGACCTGCTCCGGGCGCAGCTGGCGCACGTTCACCCGGTCCAGCACGGTGACCCGCTCGTCGCTGCGCAGCGCCCAGGCCAGCTGGCCGTAACCGACGTCCACCGCCACCACCGAGGCCGCCCCGGCGCGCAGCAGCACGTCGGTGAACCCTCCGGTGGAGGCACCCGCGTCCAGGCAGCGCCGGCCCGTTACCGAGAGCCCGGGGAAGGCGGCCAGCGCGCCCGCCAGCTTGCTGCCGCCCCGGGACGCGTACCCGGGGTCCGCGCGGTCCTCGCGCACCGCGATCGGCTCGTCCGCGCCGACCTGGGTGGCGGTCTTGCCCGCCGCCTGGCCGGCGACCAGGACCCGCCCGGTGCCGACCAGCTCCGCGGCGTGCTCACGGGACCGGGCCAGACCGCGCCGGACGAGTTCGGCGTCGAGCCGTCTGCGCGTGCTCATGCAGTGGCTGCCCCGCCGTTCACCGGCCCGGCGCGGCCGGTCCCGGGACGGCCGGCCCGGGACCGGCGTCCGGGCCGGCGGGCGGCGGCTCGGCGCCGGTGTCCAGCGTGCCCAGCGCCCCGGTCAGCGCACCGTGGATAGCTTCGAATACGGCCGGGTGCTCGGGCAGCGGCAGGCCGTCCAGGCCGGCCAGCTTGGCCAGGGCCTCATCCACCCGGGCATCCCCGGTCGAGTGGGCTGCCCTCCGGGGGTGCCCCGGCAGGCACCGCCGGATCATTCTGCGTCACGTCGCACTCCTCTCGGCGGTTTCCGCCGCGGGCGTCGGCGGGCACCGGTCCCCCGATGAACGCTACCGTCCAGCGGCGGCCAGCCGGGCCACCAACCGCTCACGCCACGCCCACGCGCCGGCCAGCGGGCCAGCCAGCGGCCGGCCAGCGGGCCGGGAGTTGCACAATGGAGTCTCCTGGGAAGTGAGGTGATCATGGCGACCGCTGAGGAATGCCGCAGTGCGCTGGAGTCCCTGGTCGGCCGGCTGGCCGGCCTCGACGCGGCGGACCGGGCGGCTTACCTGGCCGACCGGACCCTCAGCTGCACGGTCACCGATCTCGGCATCACCTTCCTCACCAAGCTGGGCCCGGACGGCGCCGGCCCGGTCACCGACGCCACCGGCACCGATCCGCGGGCCAACGTCCGGTTCAGCACGAACAGCGACGAGCTGCTGCTGATCGCCGCGGACCCGGGCCGGTTCGCCCGGGCCTGGCTGACCGGGCGGGTCAAGGTGGACGCGAGCCTGTCCGACCTGTTCCGCCTGCGCAAACTGCTGTAGCGGGCCGGCCAGCATGCCTGAGGGAGACGCGGTCTGGCGGACGGCCAAGCGGCTGCATGAGGCGCTGGCCGGGCGGGTGCTGGCCCGCAGCGACTTCCGTGTCCCCCGGTACGCCACCACCAACCTGGCCGGCCGCCAGGTGACAGAGTCACTGTCCCGGGGCAAGCACCTGCTCACCCGGGTCGAGGGCGGGCTGACCGTGCACACCCACCTGAAGATGGAGGGCCGCTGGCAGGTCCGCCCGGCCCGCGGCCGGGCGCCCACCGATCACCGGATCCGGCTGGTGCTGGCCAACGACGCCTGGCAGGCCATCGGCTACCAGCTGGGCGTGGTCGAGGTGCTGCCCACCGGCCAGGAGGCGCGGGCCGTCGGTCACCTCGGGCCGGACCTGCTCGGCCCGGACTGGGATGCGGCCGAGGCGGTGCGCCGGCTGCTGGCCGGCCCGCAGCGCCCGGCCGGCGAGGCGCTGCTGGACCAGCGCAACCTGGCCGGTGTCGGAAACATATTTGCCACCGAAATGCTGTTCCTCCGGGGCGTCAGCCCGTGGCGGCCTGTCGGAGAGGTGCCGGATCTGCGTGCCCTCGTGGAACTCGGGCAGCGACTGCTGGATGCCAACAAGGAGCGGGCCGGCATCATCACCACCGGCGTGGCCCGCCGCGGCGAGGGAACCTGGGTGTACGGCCGCGCGGGCCGCCCCTGCCGCCGCTGCGGGACCCCGATCCGCAGAGCCGAGCAGGGCACCGCAGGTGAGGAGCGGCTCAGGTTCTGGTGTCCGGCGTGCCAGAGATAGCGGCGAACACCCGATTTGGGTACCCAAGCAGATGGGGCCTTGCCTAGGCGCTGAGCGGCGCGCGGCGCGCGGACACCTTGCGGTGGGTGATTCGCCAGCCAGTAGCTGTTCGCTTGACGATGTCGTCATAGACGACGCTGCCACTGGACCCATCCGCCTGAATCCCGATGCCCTTGGAGCGCACGCGCACCACCTGGCCATCGACCTCGGTGAGGATGATATTCGTGACGTGATGACCAACGGGGTTGCGATCACCCATGGCGATCGCAGCGTTGCGGATCGCGTCGATTCCCTGCAGGATGCCGAGCCCGAAATCCCCAAGATCGTAGGTGACCTCGGGAGAGAAGAGATCCCCCAGGCGATCGAGCTCGCCTGAATCCATGATGTGCCCGTGCAGGGCGATCAGCTCACTGATCGCGAGCCGGTCCTCAGCTGGTACTGCCATCCCGAACCATCCTTAGCTGACTCCGAACGCCCAAGTGATCATCCCGCGGGCGTGGCCCACGCTCTCACCGGGTCCGGCGCTGCGGTGACCCAGCCCGAGAACCGGGGACGGAAACGCCGCAGATCGCGGGATTCCCGCGCCAAACGGTCCCGATAGCGTGCTCGGTGAACCGCCCTGGCCACTCTGGCAGTCAGGGGATTCACGTCATCAGCACCTCCCATGTCCGTAGGGCGGCTCGAAATGAAGCGGTCACGAGTCTTGGGCGGGCTGTCAGTCCTGATGATTTGCGCCGGAGAAAGTACTGACCCTCGCGGTGAACTGGTCCACTGCCTGGTTGACTGCGGCGGACCGGATGGATTCGAACAGGTCGAAGTCGTGGTGTGCACCGGGCAGCTCGGCGTAGATGACCGGGTGGTTCGATACCGCGCGTGCCCGCTCTGCGAAGGCGCGCACGTCCGGCGCAGGTATCGACGTGTCCTTCTCGCCGTGCACCACGAGCATGGGTGGCATGTTGCCGCACGGCGTGAGGTCGCCGTAGTAGCCGTAGCGGCAGATCAGGCCCGCGATGCCGGTCTCCCCCTCGCACACCGCCCGGATCGCCAGGTTCGCCCCGGCCGAACTGCCGGTGACGAACAGCGTGCCGGGCTCGCCGCCGTACTCCGCGGCGTGGGACCGTACCCAGGCGATCGCGGCGCGCACGTCGGTTACCTGGCCGGCGAGGGTGACGCGCGGCTGCAGCCGGTAGTTTGCGCTGATGCAGACGAAACCACGCCGGCTGGTCAGGTGCCTGATCAGCGGCCGTGCTTCGCGGGCCTTGCTGCCGGAGTGGAAGCCGCCGCCATGGACGTGCAGCAAGACCGGCGCGCCGGCCGGCCGGTCGCGGCGGTGGTACACGTCCAGCGTGCGGCGCGGCCCGCCGCCGTAAGCAAGGCTCCGCACCCGGACCACGTCGCGCCGGCCCGCGAAGAACGGGGCGCGCAGGATACGGCCCCACGGCCGCCCCGGCCTGCCGGCGTTGCCCAGTGCCGCGTGCGCGCGCAGCGCGCGGCGCACCACCACCACCAGGCCGGCCAGCGCGAGCAGCGCGACAACGGCACCGGCCGCGCCGCCCGGCGAGCCGAGGTCACCGTCGGCCAGCGCGAGCACGGTCGAGGCGATCAGCCAATACCCCACGATGAACGGCAGCTCGCTGACCACCAGCGCCGGGATGGCCGCGAACGAGCCGAGCCTGCGCCACCGGGTCAGCGCGCAGGCCACGCCCCAGGACGCGACCGCGACCGCCCACCAGTACCCGAACGGCATCAGGAACTCCCCGCCATCCGGCGCCACACACGCGCCGGCTGCTGGCCGAGCGCGATCGGCCCGGCGCCGAGCGCCCTGACCCGCGTGACGTTCATGGGTGACCCGCAGGCTCCGGTCACCTTGTGCCCATGCTCGAGGAGCTGGGAAACGAGGCGGGCGCCGCTAGCACCGCTGATCCTCCCGGCGGAGACTCGCATCGTGTGCTCCTCAATATCGGGCATACCGTTATGGGGCGGCGATGCGACGGGCGCCACCCGAAAGTGGACATGGCGAGTGGAATCCACTGATGCGGTCACTGCGAGTCTCTTAGTCACCGCTGACCTGCACGTTCACCGCCTCCAGCCATCCTTGGTGCCGCTGCTGGCAAAGGCCCATCGCAGTCTGAAAATATCGTAATACGATACAATAGCTGTGCACCGGCCATCATGCGAACAGCCAGCCATGCCGGGCTACCGAATAAATCATGCCGGGTCACCGAATAAATGGAGAACCAGCACGTCGTGACCAGCCCTGTCACCCGAGCGGCGGCCGTCGTCATCCCCGCAGCCTGCGCCTACTGCGTTGAGCTGGCGGGGCAGGACCCCCGGCTGGTAGTTGGCAGCTGGCTGCGAGCACACGGACTGTTCTCGGCGGGGGGTGGCGGGCGCTGAGTCACGATGTCGGGCGCGTGGTCGCCCGGGACGGGGCGGCCAGCTTGCCGCCGGACTCCGCCGCCTACAGGGCCGGGCGTCAGCGCCGCCCGACTGGCGCGCCGCCGCCGCTGCCGCACCCGGTCAGCATCAGCACGGCGGCGTGGCTGGTCGGAGTGGCGATGGCCCTGGCTGGGTCGTTCCTGGCCTTGCAGCACACGCCGTGGCTGCAGATGGATGACCGGGTCAGCACATGGGTGCTGCGGTCCCTGACGGGGGTACGGACGCCGTGGCTGACCGATGTGGCCAACGGGATCAATGCGGCGGGCTCGGGCTGGGGGGTCACCGTGCTCGGCGTGTCGGTGGTCGCCCTGATGGTCGCGTTCCGCCGCTGGCGGCACCTGCTGGTGTTCCTGTTCAGCCTGGGTTTCCTCAAGGCTGCCTGGACGTTTATCTACTTCGGGCTGTCGCGGCCACGGCCGTACGGCGTGCCGATCATCGCCAGCTGGGGCGGCTATTCGGGCGGGTCGCCGCCGGTGGTGTTGCTGACGATCTTCCTGATGGGCATCGTCTTTTGCCTGGCCGTTCCGGGCCGCACCCGGACCTATACCACGGTGGCGGTGGCCCTGGTAATTGCCGTGTTCTGTCTGGCTCGCCTGTACCTGGGCGTCGATCATCCCGACGATGCGCTGCTCGGCGCGGCGCTCGCCGTGGCGATCGCAGTCACCGCGTTCGGTTTCTTCACCCCGAACGCGGTGTTCCCGGTCGCCTACCGCCGTGGCCGCACCGCACACGTTGATGTCACCGGCCGGCGGGGGGAAGCGATCCGCCGGGCTGTGCACGACCAGCTCGGACTGCAGGTGGTGGAGATCCAGCCGGTCGGCCTGGAGTCGTCCGCGGGCTCTACCCCGCTGCGGCTGCGGGTCGAAGGTAGTCCGGATGAGTATCTGTTCGCCAAGCTCTACACCAGGGATCATGTCCGCGCGGACCGCTGGTACAAGGTGGGGCGGACCATCCTCTACGGGTCCCTGGAGGACGAGCACTCTTTCCAGACGGTGCGGCGGCTGGTCGAGTACGAGGACTACGCCCTGCGCCTGCTGCAGGACATCGGGGTACGCACGGCCCGGCCCTACGGGATTGTGGAGATCACGCCCGAGCGTGAGTACCTGCTGGTCACCGAGTTCTTCAAAGATGCTGTCGAGCTCGGCGAGGCCCACATCGGCGACTCGGTGATCGACCAGGGGCTGGCGCTGATCCGCAGGCTGTGGAACGCCGGGATCGCCCACCGCGACATCAAACCGGGCAACCTGATGGTCCGCGACCGAGCGCTGCTGCTGATCGACGTGGCCTTCGTGCAGGTGCGCCCGTCGCCGTGGCGGCAGGCGGTCGACCTGGGCAACATGATGCTGGTCCTGGCGGTGCGCACCGACCCGCAGCGGGTCTACCGGCGGGCGCTCGCTTACTTCACCGAAGCGGAGCTCGCGGAAGCGTTCGCCGCGACCCGCGGGGTCGCCAGCCCGGCGCAGCTGCGCGCGTTCATGAAACGGGACCCGCGCGACTTGCTCAGCGCATTCCGCGCCCTCGCCCCGCGGCGACCGCCGATTGTGCTGCAGCGCTGGAGTGTCAGTCGCCTCGCCCTGGCGGCCGCACTGCTCGCCATCGCCGCCGTCAGCGGGTTCTCTGACGTGAAGGCCTTCTCCCCAGCCGATGACCTGGGCGCCTACGCTCCCCGCTGCGGCACCGGCCACTCGATGATCCTGGCCGCCCAGGCAGTCCCGTCGGCGGCCAAGCTGCCCTGCATCGCCGCGCTCCCGCCAGGCTGGAGTACCGGCGGCGCGGACATCGCCAGCGGGAAGGTTACTTTCTGGCTGAACTCTGATCGCGCCGGGCCGGCAGCCATCACCGTAACCCTGACCACGGCCTGCGACACCTCTGGCGCCCAGCAGATCCCATCCGACCAGCCCGGCACGCGGCGGTTCGAGCGTCCGCTGAACCTGCTGCCGCGGTTCTCTGACCTTCGCTTTTACACCTTCCCCGGCGGCTGCGCCACCTACCGGTTCAGCTTCGCGCCCGGCGCATCCCCGGTGCTGGCCGGCGCCGTCGGCAGCGCCCTCTCATTCCAGCCCCGGCCCGCGCTCGTCGACTTTGTCCAGCGCACCGAGGGCATTGCCCTGTGCGGACGAGGTGTCAGGTGCCCAGGATGAGCCGGGGCGGCACCAGTGCGGGGCACGCAGCCTACCGCTCATCTTCCCCGGGGCTCCCCGCGAAATATTGTCTGACAGGCCCAGACCTGTATCAGTCTGGGAGTCTGTCCGAAGGTCATACCCTGCGGAAATCGCTCATCGATCCATTCCGGTCGCAGAAAGTGACCTTGAGCCCTCGGGCGCTGCGCGGATCGCCGACTCTGCGCTCGAGAGCCGTCATAGGCAAGCGTCACCCGTGGCGCCCATATCAGCCATTCCAGCGGTCGCCCTGGCCATCAACTCAGAAGGGGGCCCTGGGTTCCTGGTTAGTGTGGCGTCTGCGCGCCGCGTGGCGGCCGCGAGCGGTACGCTCATGTGATATGTCACGTAACGGCAAGACCGCACCGGCGCCTGCCGGCGGGTGGCTCGACGGGGACCAGGAGCGGGCGTGGCTGGCCTATATCCGGGTCCAGCTGCGCCTCGCGTACGAGATGAACCGCCAGCTCCTCACTGATAGCGGCATGTCACTGCCCGATTACGACGTGCTGACGGCGCTGAGCGTCGCCGACCTGGGGCGGATGCCGATCACGGTGCTCGCCGCCCAGATCGGCTGGGAGCGCAGCCGCGTGTCTCACCACGTGCGGCGGATGAGCGCCCGGGGCCTGGTGACATGCGGCCTGTCCGCCGCCGACAGGCGGGTCACTGAGGTGACCCTGGCTGCGCGCGGGTGGCGGGCTCTGGAGGAAGCCGCGCCCGGGCACGTGGATCTTGTCCGGCGCCTGTTTTTCGACGGACTGCCGGAAGGTCTGGTGGGGCCGCTCAGCGAGGCACTGGAAAGCGTGTACACCAACATCATCAAACAGGGCTCGCTCCCACCGCCGGTCGACTGGCACCCGGCGGAGGGCTGACGAGGCCCCGCCCCTGCCGCCTCGGCCCCGCGCCGGCCACTAGACCACCGCTGCCGAGCCGGGCTCGCTGTCCCGGCCGTCCCTGCGGCATTCCCGCCTGCGGCCGACGGGCAAGTAGGTCCTTGTAATCCGGGTGATGGTGTACCCGCCCCGCTCAGCCGCCAAGCACCCGCGCCCGCCCGCAGGTGCCCGCGGCAGAAGGCAAACGGTCCCGGCGTGCCAGCCGGACCTGTCCCGCCACGTCCGGTCCCGGGAGCGCTGGGGAGCCAGCTCAGGCCGACCGGGCCCGCCGGCAGCCCTCCCAGCCGATAATTACGTGACATATCACGTTGACAGTTACGTGACATATCACGTAACTTGCTGAGGAGAAGGTGACCGGCCCCGACGGGGCCGGACGCGTGACCACCGGCCTGGGGAGCCTGGACATGAGACAGCGCGACCGCAATGCGGCCAGGCGGGTACCGGTGCCTTCACCTCCGGGAGCGGCCAGGTCAGCAGGCCGGCGCCGGCACTGTCGCAAGGCGCGACCGATACAGCAGGAAACAGCGTGCAACGAGCACGCTGACGTTGCCGTCCGCGGCTATTCCGACGCCGCCATCAGGAAGGAACTGCCATGCCCAACGCGGTTGTGATGACCAGCTACGGACCGCCTGAGGTGCTGAAGTGGGCCGGGGTCCCGGTGGCCGAACCGGGTGAGGGACAGATCAGGATCAAGGTCAAGGCGGCCGGCATCAGCCCGACCGATCTCGCCCTGCGGGCCGGCTATCTCAAGGCCATCCCGCTGCCCCCTAACGCCGTGCTCGGGTTCGAGGCAGCAGGCACCGTTGACGCGGTTGGGCCCGGTGTCACCGGCACGTCCGCAGGCGACGGCGTCACGGCCCTGCTGCTGGGCCTGGGCGGCTACGCCGAGTATGCGGTGGCGTCGATCTGGACCCGCAAGCCAGACACCGTGTCGTGGCTGGATGCCGCCGCGCTGCCCAGCTCGGCCGAGGCGGCCGTCGGTGTCCTGCGGCAGCTGGACGTCCAGAGCGGTGAGACTCTGCTGCTGTTCGGCGGCGGCGGATCGGTCGGCATCATCGCGACGCAGCTCGCGGTCGCCCGGGGAGTCACGGTGATCAGCGCGGTCGGCGAGCACGACGAAACGCTCGCCCGCGAACTGGGAGCCACGCCGGTGCGCTACGGCGCGGGCGTGGCCGGCCGGGTCCGCGCGCTGGGCGCGGTGGACGCTGTGTTCGACGCGGCCGGCCAGGGTGTCCTGGCCGACGCGATCGCCCTGGCTGGCGGGCCCAAGCGGGTCATCACCCTGTCGGACCCGGCCGCCGCTGACTTCGGCGTCACGCTCTCCGAGGCCACGCCCGACCGTGCCCCCGGTGCCCTGGATGAGACGATCGCCCTGCTGGCCGACGGCCGGCTCCGCCTGCGCGCGCACAAATCCATGCCCATGCAGCAGGCCGCCGAGGCCCACCGGCAGCTGGAAAGCGGCAACGTCCACGAGCGCATCATCCTCACCCTCAACTAGCGCGTGGGCGGCACAGCGGCCCAGTAGTTCACGAGGTCCTGCACCGTCGCGAGCTGCACGCCCTGCGACTGATCACCGACAGGCTCCCGCTCGGGCGGCTGCTGAGCCTGCCCTCCAGGGCAGATCGCAGGTCGGCGAGGGCAGCGCCTTTGAGATGCTCCGAACGGGCCTGCTCCGACTCGTACTTCTCGATCATGACCAGCCGGTCAGGCCCCTCATGCAGCGCGTACAGCTCAACGCCCGGTTCGTCGTGAACCTGGGCGATCGCCTCCTCGAAGGCCGCGACCACCTCGGCGCGGTGCTTGGGGATGGGATAGGCCGTGACCACGACGACAACGCTCATGTCAGGCGCTTTCCTCCCGCCGGGAATCATCCCTTCCTGGTGTGCAGTGATCTAGCGGAGCGGCCGGAAGCCCGCCCGGATTTCTTCTGAGAACAGTTGCGGCTCCTCCCAGGCCGCGAAGTGGCCGCCTTTGTCGGCTTCGTTGAAGTAGATGACGTGGGGGTAGAGCTTCTCGACCCAGCTGCGCGGGGCCCGGAAGATCTCGCCGGGGAACGTGGTGAACCCGACCGGGAGGGTGACCTGCGGAGGAGCCTGGCCGGCTGCAAGGGCCTGGGCTCGCCCGCCCTCCCAGTACGAGCGGGCGGCCGACGTCCCGGTGCCGGTCAGCCAGTACAGCGTGATGTTGTCGAGGATGTGGTCGCGGGTGAGGTTGCCCGCGGGCTGGCCGCCGGTGAACGCGCGGGAGATCTTGTAGTAGCTGTCGGTGTCGTGGTCGAGCATCCAGGCCGCCAGTGCGACCGGTGAATCCAGCAGGGCGTACCCAATCGTCTGCGGCCGCGTGGCCTGCTCCAGGAAGTAGCCGGAGCCGTTCGTCCGGAAGGTGTTGATCGCGGCGAGCGCGGCGCGTTCCCCCTCGGAGTCCGCGGGCAGAGCGCTGACGTTGCCCAGCGCCTGCCGGAGGAAGTTCAGGTGGATGCCGAGCAGCCCCGCGGGTGCCTGGCCGCCCATCGCGTCGGTGACGGCGGCGCCCTGATCGCCGCCCTGGGCGACGTAACGGTCATAGCCGAGGCGGCCCATCAGCTCCGCCCAGGCGCGCGCGATACGGCCGGGGTCCCAGCCGACCCCGGCCGGCGCGGCGGAGAGGCCATAGCCGGGCAGCGAGGGCAGCACCAGGTCGAACGCGTCCCCCGCGGACCCGCCGTGCGCGGCCGGGTCGGTCAGCGGGCCGACGATCTCGAGCATCTCGATGACCGAGCCCGGCCAGCCGTGCGTGATGATCAGCGGCAACGCGTCCGCGTGCGGCGACTTGACGTGGACGAAGTGGACGTCTAGCCCGTCGATCTCGGTCTTGAACTGCGGCAGCGCGTTCAGCCTCGCTTCGCACCTGCGCCAGTCGTAATCGGCCGTCCAGTAGCGGGCGAGTTCCTGGATTGTGGCCAGCTGCACACCCTGCGAACGATCCTTGACCAGTTCCCTGGAGGCCCAGCGCGTCGCGGCGATGCGCCGCCGCAGGTCGGCCAGGTCTTCATCGGGCATGTGGACCTCGAAGGGGCGGATGGTGAGATCGGTCATGGTGCCCACCTCCTCTGGATTCCCCGCCCGGCTGCTGGGCGGGGCGAGTAAGGATGCCGTATGGATGGGAGGGCGCTCACCCGGCCAGCGTGCGGCGTGACTTGCGTTTGCCGACGGCCCAGGTGGCGAGTTCGACAGCGGTGCCGCAACCCATGTTGCCTTACCGTTTCTCAGCATCACACCGTGACCGCGCACTGCCCGGTACGGCCAGCGGCCGTACCGGGCAGTGCCGGGCAGTGCCGGTCGCTACGCGTCCCGCTTCAGGAACGTCACCGCCCCAGCGATGATCGCGATCACCGCGTACCCGGTGAACACGGCGAACCCGGTCCACGGGGCGAACATGTGCGGCGAGCCGGGCTGGGAGACCGTGGACCAGATCTGGCTGCCCGCGTTGAACGGCACCCACTTGTCCACGTGGTCCTGCCAGCTCGACGGCAAGAAGTTGACCAGGACGAACAGCACGAACAGCAGCCCGATACCGGCGCTGATCGCGGCCGCGGTGTGCCGCAGCAGCGTGCCCAGGCCGAACGCCAGCATCCCGCACACGGCCAGGAACAGCCCGCCGCCGATCACCGCGCGCAGCACGCCCGGGTCGCCGAGGCTGGCGTTCAGGTGCTTGCCGGACAGGATGGCCTGGCCGATGAAGAACGACAGGAACGAGGCGACCAGCCCGGTGACCAGGGCCACCACCGTGAACACCACACCCTTGGCGGCCAGCACGGTGCCCCGGCGCGGCTGCACGGTCAGCGACGTCCGGATCATCCCGGTGGAGTATTCCGACGTCACGGTCAGCGCGCCGAGCACCACAATGATCAGCTGGCCCAGGATCAGGCCGACCAGGCTGTGCTGGGTCGGGTCGAAGAACGGCCCCCGCACGTCCCCCGGCCGCGACGCCGCGGCCACGCAGGCCAGCGCGCCGATGCCGACCGTGACCACGATCAGGGCCAGCAGCGTCCAGTAGGTGGACCGGACCGAGCGGATCTTGGTGAACTCCGAGCGCAGCGCGCCGCCGAAGGAGGCCCGGCCGGCCCTGGGGGCCAGCCCGGCCGGCGCGGCCGGCCCGGGCAGCTGTGCCGTCGCGGACATCTCAGACCACCTCTCCCGAAGGCACCGGCTCTTCCGGGGGCACCGGCTGGGCCGCGGCGCCGCTCGCACCCGGGCTGCCGCCCCGGGCGTGGAACTCGACGCTGGACGCGGTCAGTTCCATGAACGCCTCCTCCAGCGAGGCGGTGGCCGCGGTCAGCTCGTGCAGCCGGATGCCCTGCTCGAAGGCCACGTCGCCGACCCGGTCGGCGGGCAGGCCCTGGACCAGGTAGCCGCCGTCTGAAGCGGTGATGACGCTGCCCCCGGCCCGGGTGACCGCGCGGCGCAGGTCATCCCCGTGCGGCGTGCGGACCCGCACCGTCTGCACCGAGTTGCGCGCGATGAACTCGGCCACCGAGCAGTCCGCGATGAGTTTGCCCCGGCCGATCACCAGCAGATGGTCGGCGGTGTTCTCCATCTCCGACATCAGGTGGCTGGACACGAACACGGTGCGGCCCTCGGCGGCCAGCGCCTTCATCAGGTTCCTGATCCACAGGATGCCCTCCGGGTCCAGCCCGTTGACCGGCTCGTCGAACATCAGGATGGCCGGGTCGCCGAGCAGCGCGGCGGCGATGCCGAGACGCTGCCCCATGCCGAGCGAGAATCCCTTCGACCGTTTCCTGGCCACCTCGCTGAGCCCGACCAGGTCCAGCACTTCACCGACCCGGCGGGCCGGCAGGTTGTTGGTCTGGGCCAGGCAGAGCAGGTGGTGGTAGGCGCTGCGGCCGCCGTGCACCGCCTTGGCGTCCAGCAGCGCGCCAACTTCGCGCATCGGCTGGGCCAGCGCGCGGAAGTTCTTGCCGTGCACGGTGACCGTGCCCTTGGTCGGCCGGTCCAGCCCGAGGATCAGCCGCATCGTCGTGGTCTTGCCCGCCCCGTTCGGGCCGAGGAAGCCGGTTATCTTGCCCGGTTCCACGCTGAACGACAAGCGGTCCACTGCCAGCTTGTCGCCATAGCGTTTGGTGAGGCCCTGCGCCTCAATCATCAACGTGTCCTTCCTGCGCCCCCGGGCCCCCTGCCCGGCCTTCACGCACGGACAGTCTCCCGGGTGCGGCCGGGGCGGCACATCGGCCACACGGGCGATCCGTATCCCCCCACGGGTGGAGGCCGAGCGTCAGCCGGCTACGACCGCGCTAGTACCGCGAGCGCCGGCTCGACCATCGCGGGCCCGGCCTGACCTGCGGACCAGGCCGCGGCGCAGAGCGCGCGCAGCCCGTCCACCGGGTCGCCGGAACCGGCCAGCACGATGGGCTGGTCCCCCGCCCGGTGGGCCCGCCACCCGCCGCACTCGAAGCCGCCACGGCCCGCGGCCACCGCCGGGTGCGGCTCGAGCAGCCCGGCCAGATCCGCGGCCAGGTAGCTGGGCCGCTGGTGCGGCGGGGCGAGCACCACGTCGGCCGGGCGGGTGACCCCGGTCAGCACCAGCAGGCTGGGCGCACCGGCCCGGACCGCGCCCTCGATGTCGGTGTCCAGCCGGTCCCCCACCACCAGCGGCCGCCGCGCGCCGGTCCGGGCCACCGCCTCGGCGTGCAGCGGCGGTTCCGGCTTGCCCGCGATCACCGGCTGCTGGCCGGTCGCGTACACGATGACCTGGGACAGCGCGCCGTTCCCGGGCTGCCGGCCGCGCCGCGTCGGCATGGTCGCGTCCCCGTTGGAGGCCACGTACCAGGCGCCGGCCGCCACGGCCAGCGCGCCCTCGGACAGCAGCGAGTAGCTGACGCCCGGCCAGTAACCCTGCACCACCGCGGCCGGCCGCTCCAGGGCCACGGTGACCGGGCGCAGCCCGCGCTCCCGGACGGCGATGCGCAGCCCGGTGCCGCCGACCACCAGGACGGCCGAGCCCGGGGCCAGCCGCCCGGCCAGCAGGGTCGCCGCGGCCTGCGCGGAGGTGACCACGTCGGCGGGCTGGGCCGGGACGCCGAACCCGGCCAGCTGGGCGGCGATCGCGGCCGGGGTGCGCGAGGAGTTGTTGGTCACGTAGGCCAGCCGCATCCCGGCGTCGGCCGCCTTGGCCAGTGCCTGCGGGGCCCCGGGCACGGCCGAGCTGCCCAGGTAGACGACCCCGTCCAGGTCGAGCAGGGCCACGTCATAGACCTGGCTGAGCGGGGCCGGGGAGCCGCGCAGCAGGCTGCCCGGCTCAGCGGTCACTGGCGTCCCCGGTGGCCCGGGCGCGGGCCCGCAGCGTCGCGCGCACCCCCTGCAGCGCGTCGGTGTAGTGCCGCAGGTCGGGGCGCATGGCCGCGGCCAGCGCGAGATGCTCGGCGGCGGCGCCGGGATCGCCGCCCCGGGCCAGGGCCAATCCCAGCCCGAAGTGCGCGTAGTCGTCGCTGGGGCTGGCCTCGACGATCTGCCGGAAGGTGGCGGCCGCGGCGGCGTACCGCCGCGTGTCGAACTGGGCCCGGCCCAGCGCCTCAAGCACGCTGCGCGAGCCCGGCTCGGCCTCGGCGGCCCGCTCCAGCAGCTGGGCGGCGGCGGCCGGGCTGCCCCGGCCGAGCAGTTCAAGGCCCCGCTGGTACCACGTGTACGGGTCACCATGCGGGGCCGGGGCATCATCGCGCAGCTGCGGATTTTCCTCCGGGCGGGAATCCTGGCCGCCCCTCGGTCCTTCTGACATATGTGCAGATCCTTCCGTCCGGCGAGGAACCAGTGCAGCCGGGACCAGCCGGGCTCGCGCTCGCGCCTTTCCGCGGAGTCCGTTATGCCCCGGATCGGGTCAGCGGACTCGCAGAGGTCACCTCTCCACCGTACGACGTCATCGGCCAGGAAGCGGCACAGCAGCTGCTCGACGCCGACCCGCACAACGTGGTGCGGCTCATCCTGCCCCGGGAGCATCCCGGGCACCCGGGTGAGGAGTACCACGACGCCGCCGTGCTGCTGCGCGAGTGGCGCCGGGACGGGGTGCTGGTCGCCGACGAGCAGCCCGCGCTGTACGTGTACGAGCAGCGGCGGGGGCGGCCGGGCCGGACCGGGCCGGAGGTCCTGCAGCGCGGCCTGATCGGCGCGCTGCGGCTGGCCCCGCCCAGCGCCCGGATCGTGCTGCCGCACGAGGACGTGATGCCCGGCCCGGTGCGGGGCCGGCGGCAGCTGATGGAGGCGACCGAGGCCAACCTGGAGCCCATCTTCCTGCTCTACGACGGCGGCGCGGACAGCGCGGCCACCCGGCTGGCCGCCCAGGTGGCCGCCAGTACCCAGCCGCTGGCCAGCGCGCGGACCAGCGACGGCATCCAGCACACGCTGTGGGCGCTGACCGACCCGGCCCAGCTGGCCGCGATCGCCGCGGACCTGGCGCCGCGCCAGGCGCTGATCGCGGACGGCAACCACCGGTACGCCGCCTACCTGCAGATGCAGGCGGACGCCCAGATGCAGGCGGGCAGCACCGCGGCCACCGCCCCGGGCGGCAGCCCCTACGACTACGGCCTGGCCCTGCTGGTGGACGCGACCGCGTTCCCGCCGCAGATCGGCGCGATCCACCGGGTGCTGCCCGGGCTGGCCCCGCGGAACGCGGTGGAACGGGCCAAGGCCGCGTTCTCGGTGCGGGCCATCGGCGGCCCCGGCCAGCTGCCGGCCGCGCTGGACGCGCTGGCCGCCGCCGGGCGGGCCGGCAGCGCGTTCCTGGTCGCGGGGCAGGGCCAGCTCCACCTGCTCACCGACCCGGACCCGGTCCAGGCCGAGGCGGTCATGCCGGCCGGCAAGTCCGCGCAGTGGCGCCAGCTGTCCACGGCGATCCTGCAGGAGCTGCTGCTGGCCCACGTGTGGGGCATCCCCGACGACGAGGCCAGCGTCCGGGTGGTACACCACGACGCGGCCCGCGCCGTGGCGCTGGCCGAGCAGTCCGGCGGCACCGCGGTGCTGTGCAACCCGCTGACCGCGGCGGACGTCTATGCGGTGGCCGCCGAAGGGGACCGGCTGCCGCGCAAGTCCACGTCGTTCGCGCCCAAGCCGGCCACCGGCATGGTGCTGCGCTCGCTGGCCGCGGGCTGAGCACGCCTCAGCGCGGGGTACTGCGCACGAACAGGCCGAACGGGCCGCGCCCGGCCGGCTCGAAGTGCTGGTCGAAGTAGACCGCGATGGGCCGGGCCGTCCACGGGATGCGCCGGAACGACTGCGGCGACAGCCATACGTACTGCGCGTGGCGCAGCGCATTCAGCCACAGCGCGCGCACCGCGGGCACCCGCTGCGCGCCGGTCGCCGCGTTCCGCCCCCGGGACAGTGAGTAGTCGGTGCCGACCCCGTTGACGATGGGCACGCAGCCAGGCACCGAGGACACGAACCGGTTCGCGGCGATGGCGTAGGACGCCTGGTCGGTCAGCACGCACGCGCCGGCCGGGATCACGGCGCGGGCCTGGGACACGGCGTCCCCGGTCAGCCCGGGGGTGGTCGGCGCCAGCGGCGGCTGCAGCGAGCTCTCGAAGCTGACCTGGACGATGGTCATCGCGACCAGCGCGGCGGCCGCGGCGGGCACGGCCCACGCGGTCAGCCGCCGGGCCGCCGGGTGCGCCGCGGCATCCGCCCCGTCAGCCGGCCGCAGCGCACTGGCCAGCCGGGCCACCGGCAGCGCCACCGCCAGGGCCAGGAACGGCGCCAGGAAACCCGCGTAGTGGTAGTAGAAATCGGCTGGCCACAGGAACGCGACGATGGTCAGCACGGTGGTGCCGTAGGCGAACTGCTCGACCAGCGGCGGCCGCTGCCCGGTGCGCCGCCAGGCCACCACGCAGCTGACCACGACCAGCGCGATGATGGCCAGCGTGACCAGGGTGATCGGCACCGGCCCCAGGCTGGTGAAGTCGGTAAGACCAGTCATCTGGTGCAGCCGGTAGGACAGCGCGGTGCGCACCGTGTCGATCCGGACCAGCTGGGCCACCACCACGCTGTGGTAGAAGGCGTGCGGGGCCAGCGCGGCGAACGGCAGCACCGGGACCAGGAAGCCGGCCGCCACCCCGGCCACGTACAGCAGCGCCCCGCGCAGCCGGCGGGCGGCCAGGATCAGCACCACGATGACCACGACCGGCAGGATGGCCCACACCTTGATGGCCCCGGCGAAGCCGAACGCGGCGCCGCCCCAGGCCAGCCGGCGCAGGCCGGCCAGCCGGTCGCCGTCGAACACAGCCAGCGCCCCCAGCAGGCAGAACAGCACCAGCCACGGCTCCAGCAGCACGGTGTGCGCGGACTGCACGCTGGCCGGGTAGACGGCGATGATCCCGCTGGTCAGCAGCACCGCCAGCAGGCCACGGTGGCGGACCAGCAGGCCGCCCAGGCCGGCCGCGGCCCCGCCGGCCACCGCGGTCAGGATCCGGCCCACGCCCATCCCCCACGCGGTGCCGAGCTCATGGGTCAGCGCCGCGACCGGGGCCATCAGCAGGGTGATGCCGGGCGGCTGCACCATGATGAAGTCCCGGTACGGCAGGTAACCGTGGACCAGCAGGATCGCGCTGCCGAAGTCGGTGCCGTCGTCGTATTCGGTGACGCCGAGCAGGTAGTCGGGCCGGGTCAGCTGGTACAGCCGCAGCGCGACGGCGACCACGGTGACCGTGATGATGACAGCGTTCACGCTGGCCGGGCGCGCCCACCGGCTCCCCCGGCTGCTGCCGGCGGGCGGTGTCTGCGGCTTCGCGGCAGGCATTCTCACTGATTAATCCGCTCACAGTCGGTTGCTCGGCACGCTTCCCGCGCGGACCCCGTCGCCCGGTGCCCAGCCCACGGCAGCTCGCGCACACCCGGAATCGTCCCCCCGGCCGGTGCCCCGCCCAGCCCCCGCAGGCATGTCCCGGCCGCGCTCCGATATTACCCGGGGCCAGCCCACCACGGAGGCAGGACAGTGTCTGGAACCATGGTGGCATGCACAGCACTGCGCGGACCCCCCAGCGCCCGGGCATTACCGAGCTCGGGCACGACGTATACGAGATCGATACCCGGATGGCCGGCTACTCAGGCATCACCGCGGGCTACCTGATCCGCAGTGACCGGCCGTGCCTGGTGGAGACGGGCACCGCGCCGTCGGCCCCGGTGGTCCGGGACGCGCTGACCGAGCTGGGCATCGGCCCGGGCGACCTGGCCACGGTGGTGGTCACCCACATCCACCTGGACCACGCGGGCGGCGCCGGGGACATCGCCGCGCTGTACCCGGCGGCCGAGATCGTGGTGCACGAGCGGGGTGCCCGGCACCTGGCCGACCCGTCCCGGCTGATGAGCGGCGCCCGGCAGGTGTACGGCCGCGCGCTGGACCGGCTGTTCGGCGCGATGCGCCCGACCCCGGCCGAGCGGATCAGGCCGGTCGGGGAACGCGGCTCGGTGGACCTGGGCGGCGGCCGGCGGCTGGACAGCCACTACTCGCCCGGGCACGCCAAGCACCACGTCGGGCTCATCGACTCGGTGAGCGGCGACCTGTACGTGGGCGACGCGGCCGGGGTGTACATCCCGGACACCGGGGACCTGCGGCCCGCCACCCCACCGCCAGATTTCGACCTGGACACCGCGCTCGGGTCGCTGCGCATGTTCGCCACGCTGCGCCCGCAGCAGCTGCTGTTCAGCCACTTCGGGCCGGTGCGGGAGGTCAGCGAGACGCTGGAACGGTCCGCGGAGGAAATTCAGCTGTGGGTCGAGGAGACCCGGCGGGCCCGCCGGGCCGGGCTGGATCTCGACCACGCCGTGGCCATGGTGCACGAGAAGACCCGGCACCGGTACGCGGGTCTGGCCCCGGACGCGGACCCGGAGCTGGTGGCCAGGATCCAGACGATCAGCGGGACGGCGGGCAGCGTGGCCGGGATCATGCACTGGCTGGACCGCGAGAACCAGGCTTCTTAACGGCCGGTTCCCCCGGCTGACCCGCCCCGGCCCGGTGGTGGTGCAATCCATGCCGTCTGCACCGGGCCTGCGCCCGGTGCCCACCCAGGTCCGGTGGAATGGCGGGACATGCCAGGTCACGCCGGGCGGGGTGGGCCCGCTGGAGGCGGCCCGTGAGCCACGCCAAGCTGCTCCGGGCCGGGCTGGCGCTCGCCATCCTCGCCCTGTCCGCGGTCTTCGTCCTGGCCAAACCGCCCCGCCTCGGCCTCGACCTGCGCGGCGGCACGCAGATCACGCTGGAAACCCGCGACACCGCGGCGGTGCGGGCCGGCCGGGAATCCACCGAGCAGGCCAGCGAGGTGCTGCGCCGCCGGGTCGACGCGCTGGGCGTGGCCGAGCCGTCCATCACCCAGTCCGGTGACCGCCGGATCATCGTCGAACTGCCCGGGGTGCACGACCCGAAGCAGGCGGCCGCGGTGCTGGGCCGCACCGCGCAGCTCACCTTCCACCCGGTGCGCGGGGTCCCGCCCCCGGCGGCCAGCCCGGACCGCCAGGACGGCCCGGCCAGCCAGCGCGGCCAGCTGGTGCTGGCGGACGAGGCGGGGCAGCCGCTGCGCCTCGGCCCGGCCGGGCTGACCGGGGCCGGGGTGGCCAGCGCGGAGGCGCAGATCGACCCGCAGACCGGCGGCGGCTGGTTCGTCACGATCGACTTCCGCGGCTCAGGCCAGCGGGCCTGGGCCCAGCTGACCGGCCGGGCCGCGTGCGTCCCGCCGGGAGATCCGGGCCGCCGGGTGGCCATCGTGCTGGACGACGAGATCATCTCCTCCCCGCAGGTCGACCCGCAGGTCGCCTGCGGGGTGGGCATCGATGGTGGGTCCACCCAGATCACCGGCCGGTTCACCCCGGCGGAGGCCCGTAATCTGGCGCTGCTCATCCGCGGCGGCGCGCTGCCGGTGCCGGTGGAGATCATCGAGCAGCGCTCGGTCGGCCCGACGCTCGGGCAGGCCGCGATCGCGGCCAGCGCCTGGGCCGCGGTCATCGGGGTGATCCTGACCGCGCTGTTCATCATGCTCGTGTACCGGCTGCTGGGCGGGATCGCCGCGGTGGCGCTGGCCGGGTACGGGCTCATCTCCTACGCGCTGCTGCTCGCCCTCGGCGCCACGCTGACCCTGCCCGGCCTGGCCGGTTTCGTGCTCGCGATCGGCATGGCGGTAGACGCCAACGTCCTGGTGTTCGAGCGGGCCCGGGAGGAGTACGCGGCGGCCGGCCGCAAGAGCCTTCGCGTCGCGCTGGCGGCCGGCTTCCGCAACGCGCTCAGTGCCATCGCCGACTCGAACATCACCACCCTGCTCGCGGCCGGGCTGCTGTTCTTCCTGGCCTCCGGGCCGGTCCGCGGGTTCGGTGTCACGCTGTCCATCGGCGTCCTCGCCTCGTTGATCAGTGCCCTGCTCGTCACCCGCGTCCTGGCCGAGTGGGCGGTGCACCGGCCGGTGGTGCGGCGCCACCCGCAGGTTAGCGGGATGGCCCGCCTGGGCCCGGTCCGCACGTGGCTGACCAGGCGGAACCCGGACCTGATGCGGCACGGTCGGCGCTGGCTGGCGCTGTCCGCGCTGGCGGTCACGGTCGCGGTCGCGGGCATCGCCGTTCGCGGGCTCAACTTCGGCGTGGAGTTCACCGGCGGGCGGCTGATGGAGTACTCGACCAGCCGCCCGGTGGCGCCGGAGCAGGCCCGGGCGGCCATCGCCGGCCTCGGCTTCCCCCGGGCCGTCGTGCAGTCCTCCGGGGACGGCGACCTGACCGTCCGGACCGGGAACCTGTCCAACGCCGAGGAGACGGAGATCCGGGGCGCGGTGGCCGGGCTGGGCGGCCCGGCCGAGAAGGTCAGGGACGAGCTGATCGGCCCCAGCCTCGGGGCTGAGCTGCGGCAGAAGGCCCTGATCGCGCTGGGGGTGGCGCTGGCCGCGCAGCTCCTCTACCTGACGGTCCGGTTCCGGTGGACGTTCGGCGCGGCCGCCGTGCTGGCCATGGCGCACGACGTGATCATCCTGGTGGGCACGTTCGCGTGGCTGGGCAAGCCGGTGGACGGCGTGTTCCTGGCCGCGCTGCTGACCGTGATCGGCTACTCGGTCAACGACACCGTCGTGGTCTTCGACCGGGTCCGGGAACGGTGGGCCGCGGCCGCGCGGAAGATGCCGTTCCCGCAGGTGATCAACCAGGCGGTGGTGCAGACGCTGCCCCGCACGGTGAACACCGGCCTGGGCGCGGTGTTCATCTTGACCGCGCTGGCCGTGCTCGGCGGCGACTCACTGACCGACTTCGCCATCGCCCTGCTCATCGGGATCGCGGTGGGCACCTGGTCCTCGATGTTCACCGCCTCGCCCATCGCCATCGAACTGCAGGCCCGCAGCAGCTCCCCGCCGTCCCGCAGCCGGCGCCGCGGTTCTTCATCTGGGCTGCACGGCCAGCACATGGAGGTTCCTCCCCGGCGGGCTACCAAGAGAGGACCACGGCGATGATCCCGGGAGGGAGCGATGATCAGCCACGTCCGCGACCCGGTGCTGCGCCCGCCCGGCCCGGCCCCGGCTGGCCCGGCCCCTGTCACCTGGGTGGCGGCGGCCCAGGCGACCCTGCACTGCCTGACCGGCTGCGCGATCGGCGAGGTGCTGGGCATGGTCATCGGCTCCGCCGCCGGCCTGGACAGCGTCACCACCGTGATCTTGTCCATCGCGCTGGCGTTCGGTTTCGGTTACGCGCTGACCATGCGTGGCGTGCTGCGCGCCGGAGTTGGCCTGCGGGCCGCGTTCGGCGTGGCCCTGGCCGCCGACACCGTGTCGATCGCGGTCATGGAACTGCTCGACAACGCGGTCATGCTGGCCGTGCCCGGCGCCATCCACGCTGGCCTGGGCAGCGCGCTGTTCTGGGGCTCGCTGGCCGGGTCGCTGGCGGTCGCGTTCCTGCTCACCACCCCGGTCAACCGGGTCATGATCAGGGCCGGCCGGGGCCACGCCGTGCTGCACCAGTTCCACCATGCCGGCCGTTGAGCCGCGGGCGGGCGCGCGCACGCCGCTGCCCGGGATCGGTGTCCAGTACGACCTGACCACGGCGGCGGGCCAGCATGTGTCGGTGATCGCGCACCGCGACGGCTCCCGCAGCCTCAACGCCTACCAGCGGGCTGACCCGGATGCCTGCGTGCTGTCGCTGCATTTCACCGGGCCGGAGGCGGGTGCGCTGGCCGACACGCTCCGGCCTGGCCCGGCTGATCCAGGGCAGCTGGACGGCACCAGCCTCGGCCTGGTGGCCGAGCGGGTCCAGCTGCCCATCGGCTCGCGGTGGAACGGGCGCCTGCTCGGCGACACCCAGCTGCGGACCCGCACCGGGGCGTCGATCGTGGCCGTGCTGCGCGGGCCCGACGCCATCCCGTCGCCCCGGCCGGCCTTCCGGCTCGCGGGCGGGGACACGCTGATCGTCATCGGCACCCGCGAGGGGGCCGACGACGCGGCGGCGATCCTCACCGGGGAGTGACCGGTGCACGCGGCGCTGCTCGCCGAGCTCGGCGCGATCATCCTGGCCCTGGGCCTGCTGGGCCGCCTGGCGGGCCGCTACGGCCAGTCCCCGATACCGCTCTACCTGCTGGCCGGGCTGGCCTTCGGCCACGGCGGGCTGCTGCCGCTGGCCGCCAGCGAAGAGTTCGTCGCCACCGGCGCCGAGATCGGTGTCGTCCTGCTGCTGCTCACCCTGGGGCTGGAGTACACCCCGGCCGAGCTGGTGACCAGCCTGCGCACCCACTACCCGGCCGGCGCCGTCGACTTCACGCTCAACGCGCTGCCCGGGGCGGCGGCCGCCCTGCTGCTCGGCTGGGGGCCGGTGGCCGCGGTGGCGCTGGCCGGGATCACCTGGATCTCATCCTCCGGGGTCATCGCCAAGGTGCTGGGCGATCTGGGCCGGATCGGCAACCGGGAGACCCCGGTCGTGCTCAGCATCCTCGTGTTCGAGGACCTGTCCATGGCCGTCTACCTGCCGATACTTACCGCGCTGCTGGCCGGCGCCGGGCTGATCGCGGGCGGCCTGGCGCTGGCCGCCGCGGTGGCCGCCGTGGCCGCCGTGCTGTTCATCGCGCTGCGCTACAGCCGGGTGATCTCCCGCTTCGTCTCGCACCACGACCCGGAGAAGCTGCTGCTCGTGGTGCTCGGCCTGACCCTGCTGGTCGCCGGGCTGGCCCAGCGGCTGCAGGTGTCCACCGCGGTGGGCGCGTTCCTGGTCGGCATCGCGCTGTCCGGCGAGGTGGCCGAGGGCGCTCAGGTCCTGCTCAGCCCGCTGCGTGACCTGTTCGCCGCGGTCTTCTTCGTGTTCTTCGGCCTCAGCACCGACCCGGCCAAGATCCCGCCGGTGCTGCTGCCCGCCGTGCTGCTGGCCGCGGTCACCGTGGTCACCAAGATCGCTACTGGCTACTGGGCCACCCGGCGGGCCGGCATCGCCGCCCGCGGCCGGTGGCGAGCGGGCGGCGCGCTGGTCGCCCGCGGCGAGTTCTCCCTGATCATCGCCGGGCTCGCGGTCGCCGCGCAGCTAGAACCGCAGCTGGGTCCGCTGGCCACCGCGTACGTCCTGCTGCTGGTCATCCTCGGCCCGCTCGCGGCCCGGTACACCGAACCCATCGCCCAGCGGCTGACCAGCCGCCGGGGCCGCCCCGGGCCGCCCGGCCGCCAGCTTCGCCGGCTGCGTCGTCTGCCGGGCCGTCGCCGGCCTCTGCCGGGCGATACCCGGAATCCAGTACCCGGGGAAATTTCGGCGTGCAGAAATCTCGAAATGGGTCAGGACGAGTGCGGCGCCGACGATGCAGCACACCGTTGACCCGGCGCCGCCCTACATGCTAACTTATTTTTGCACATGCTAGAAAGGGTGACGTGGATAACCTGGACATGACCGGCGATGGCCTTCTGCGTGTCCTCGCCACCCTGGCGAACCCGCACCGGCTCAGGGTCGTCGCCGCGCTGACGCGGGAACGCAACTACGTCAGCCAGCTAGCCCGCGAACTGGACATCAGCCGCGCTCTGCTCCAGGTGCACCTGCGAAAGCTGGAGGCGGCCGGGCTGGTGTCGGCCACCATCGAAGTCTCAGAAGACGGGAAGGCAATGAAGTTCTACGAAGTAGCGCCCTTCACGGTGCTGCTCACGCCGAAAGCGATCGCGTCCGCGGTGCGGACCCTCGGGATCGATAGCGACGTTGACGTGGGCGTAGGGTCATGAACTCGGCCGCCTGGGCGTTTATGGGCTTGTTCATCTCCGCGGCGTTTGTCCTTTCCGCCCGGTACTTCTTCTTCGCCAGAATACGATCGTCGAAGTCGGCGCTGACAGCGAGCAAGGAATACCGCAGCCTCGCCGACGAGTACCGGCGGCTGAGCGACATGGCGATCACCACGAACGAGCATGTCGACCTCAGGCTCACCGACCTGAGCGTCCGGGTCGACGAACTGAAGGATCAGCTAGACCAGATGCACCGGATCCTCAAGGAAGTTGAGTAGACCGAAATCGGTGACGAAGCCATTTGACGTCCATTCCTAGCCCTGCAGAGTCCTGTCTAAGCTAATTTCGCCGTCTGCCTCGTCCGCTGGGCCGTCGCCGTCGCTGGCCAGGTCGTCGATGACCACGTCGTCCAGTTCGTCGAAGCGCTCGGCGGCGTCGGTCTCGCCGTCCGGGTCGGCCGCGGCCGACCGGGCGAACCAGGACCGGGCCTCGTCCTCCCGGCCGGCGTCCAGCAGGGCGTCCGCGTAGGCGTAGAACAGCCGGGCGGACCACGGCCGGGGCCGGCGGTCGGTGAGCTCGGGCAGCTGCAGCGCGACCACGGCCGCGTCGGCCAGCCCCTGGTCGCGGCGGATACCCGACTCGACGATGCGCAGCTCGATCGCGGTGGCCCGGTCCAGCCGGGCCGAGGCGGCCTCGGCGATGACGGCCAGCGCCCGGTCGGTCCGGCCCAGGGCCCGCTCCGAGTCGGCGATCAGCGGCAGGTAACTGTCCCGGCCGGTGAGCCGGCGGGCGGCCCGCAGCTCGGCCAGGGCCTCGGCCCAGTGCCCGGCCCGGTAGGCGGCGATACCGAGGGTTTCCCGGACGATGCCGACCCGGGCGGCCAGCCGCCGGGCGTCCAGCGCGTACTGGTAGCCGGCCTCCGGGTCCTCGGCCAGGCTGGCTGCCACCAGCCGGCGGGCCACCGCGGCGGCCAGGTCAGCGGGCAGCGTGCGCAGTTCGGCGGCGGCCGCCGGGTCGAGCTGATCCGCGGTGATGCTGTCCGGGATCTCCAGCCGGGAACTGGCCTCGCTCTCGGGCCGGGCCGGGCGGCCGCCGGCCGCGTCCGCGGGCCGGGCCGGCCTCGGGCGCCACCGGCCGGCCGGGGTGGACGGCGCTCCGCGGCGCCCGCCGGGCGAGCCGGCCGGGCCCTCGGGCCGCCGGCTGACCGGTACGGCCGTTCTCCAGTACGGTCCCCGGTCCCGCCCCCGGTCCAGCTGGTGGACCGGGGCGCTGCGGCTGGCCGCGGGCCAGCGCCACGCGGCCCCGGCCGCCGCGGGCTGGCAGGCGCGCCCTCAGCCGCGCTACGCGCCGGACGGCGGCCCCGGCTGTCAGTCCCCCGGTCGGCCGGGGGACGGCCGCTGGTGGACGCTCCGGGCCCGCTGGCGGCATCTGGCCGGGGCGCCCGGCCAGGTGCCCGGGCCCCGGTGGTTCCGCCCCGGGTGCGATCGCTGGCTGGCCGCCCGGCCGTGCGGCCGACCGGGAGCCCCGGGCCCCGCCGGGCGATTCTCCCCCAGACGATCCGTATCGACGGCCCGATCCCCCGGTGTCCCGGTTCTGCCCGGCCCCAGACGGCCGGCTCGCGCCGCCCGTACCGCTCCGGCCAGCCGTGGGCCTCCGGGCCGTTCCGCCGGAACCGCTCTGGCCGGCTCCACCCCGCCGGGAAGCTCCGCCTGTACCGCTCCGGTCAGCCGTGGGCCTCCGGCCCGCTCCCCCGGCCGCGCTGCGGCCGGTTCCGCTGGTCCCGTTCCGGGGTGCCCCGGTCTTCCGGCCGACGTCACCGGTGCCACTGCGTCCGGTCCCACCGCTCCTGGCCCGGTCAGTCCCGCCGGTACCACTGCGTCCGGTCCCACCGCTCCTGGCCCGGTCAGTCCCGCCGCTACCGCCGGTACCGCTCCGGGCGGCCCGGGATGGCGCCTGGCCGGGCGCGCGGGGGCCAGTCCGCCGGGTGCCACCGGCCCGGTCCGGCCGGCCACCGGCCCGGCCACGTCCCTGTTCGCCTGTCACGCTTTCCTCCGCGCCAATGACCCAATTCCCGGAATCCCGGGCAACACCAAGTTCCGGACAAGACAGTTGAGGCCGCTCCCGGCTGGGAGCGGCCTCAACAGAAGATGTCCGGCGGCGTCCTACTCTCCCACGCGGTCCCCCACGCAGTACCATCGGCGCTGAAGAGCTTAACTTCCGGGTTCGGAATGGAGCCGGGTGTTTCCCCTTCGCCATGGCCACCGAAACACTATGGAGATGTGAGGCCCATACCCCGGGGGTATGGAACCGACCGCACCTCGGGAACCGCACAGTGGACGCGAAAACTCAATGAGTGTAGAAGCCAAGCCTCTCGGCCTATTAGTACCGGTCAGCTCCACACGTTGCCGTGCTTCCACCTCCGGCCTATCAACCCAGTCGTCTAGCTGGGGGCCTTACCGGGTTAACCCCGAGGGAGACCTCATCTTGAGGCGAGCTTCCCGCTTAGATGCTTTCAGCGGTTATCCCTTCCGAACGTAGCCAACCAGCCGTGCTCCTGGCGGAACAACTGGCACACCAGAGGTTCGTCCGTCCCGGTCCTCTCGTACTAGGGACAGCCCCTCTCAAGTCTCCTGCGCGCGCAGCGGATAGGGACCGAACTGTCTCACGACGTTCTAAACCCAGCTCGCGTACCGCTTTAATGGGCGAACAGCCCAACCCTTGGGACCTGCTCCAGCCCCAGGATGCGACGAGCCGACATTGAGGTGCCAAACCATCCCGTCGATATGGACTCTTGGGGAAGATCAGCCTGTTATCCCCGGGGTACCTTTTAGCCGTTAAGCGACGGCGCTTCCACATGCCACCGCCGGATCACTAGTCCCAGCTTTCGCTCCTGCTCGACATGTCTGTCTCACAGTCAAGCACCCTTGTGCACTTACACTCGACACCTGATTGCCAACCAGGCTGAGGGTACCTTTGGGCGCCTCCGTTACCTTTTAGGAGGCAACCGCCCCAGTTAAACTACCCACCAGACACTGTCCCTGATCCGGATCACGGACCCAGGTTAGACATCCAGAACGACCAGAGTGGTATTTCACCAATGACTCCACAAGAACTGGCGTCCCTGCTTCAAAGTCTCCCACCTATCCTACACAAGACGTCCCAAACACCAATGTCAAGCTGCAGTGAAGGTCCCGGGGTCTTTCCGTCCTGCTGCGCGTAACGAGCATCTTTACTCGTAGTGCAATTTCGCCGGGTCTGTGGTTGAGACAGTGGGAAAGTCGTTACGCCATTCGTGCAGGTCGGAACTTACCCGACAAGGAATTTCGCTACCTTAGGATGGTTATAGTTACCACCGCCGTTTACCGGCGCTTAAGTTCAGAGCTTCGCGGCCGAAGCCACTAACCCTTCCCCTTAACGTTCCGGCACCGGGCAGGCGTCAGTCCGTATACGTCGTCTTGCGACTTTGCACGGACCTGTGTTTTTAGTAAACAGTCGCTTTCCCCTGGTATCTGCGACCGCGCCTAGCTCAGAGGGCAAGCCTCGTCACCGGACACGGCTCCCCTTCTCCCAAAGTTACGGGGATAATTTGCCTAGTTCCTTAACCACAGTTCTCCCGATCGCCTTGGTATTCTCTACCTGACCACCTGAGTCGGTTTAGGGTACGGGCCGCATAGATGCTCACCGCGAGGTTTTTCTTGGCAGCATGGGATTACTCACTTCGCCTAAATCGGCTCGGCATCAGGTCTCAGGCACATGGTGCGCGGATTTGCCTACGCACCGCCCTACACCTTTACTCCGGGACAACCATCGCCCGGTAGAGCTACCCTCCTGCGTCGCCCCTACGGTTTGCCTACTACCAGTCTGGGTCGCATCCGCAGCCAGCTCGCCCCGAAGGACTCGCCGGCGTTGGTTGCTTAGCATCGCCAGATTCGGCATGGGCGCATCTAAGCGGGTACGGGAATATCAACCCGTTGTCCATCGACTACGCCTGTCGGCCTCGCCTTAGGTCCCGACTTACCCTGGGCGGATTAGCCTGCCCCAGGAACCCTTGGTCATTCGGCGGAGGGGTTTCTCACCCCTCTTTCGCTACTCATGCCTGCATTCTCACTCGAGTGGCGTCCACGGCTGGATCACTCCGCCGCTTCTCTCGCCACCCGACGCTCCCCTACCCACCCGCGCACCTGGACCCAAGAAGGCTGGGGCGGCCGCAGTCGAGACAGCCGCGGCCGAAACCGCAGCGGTCAAGACCGCCATCCACCTTCGCCACAAAAGGGCCGGGTTAACGCGCGAGTGCCACAGCTTCGGCGGTGTGCTTGAGCCCCGCTAAATTGTCGGCGCAGAATCACTTGACCAGTGAGCTATTACGCACTCTTTCAAGGGTGGCTGCTTCTAAGCCAACCTCCTGGTTGTCTGGGCAACTCTACATCCTTTCCCACTTAGCACACGCTTAGGGGCCTTAGCTGGTGATCTGGGCTGTTTCCCTCTCGACTACGAACCTTATCGCCCGCAGTCTCACTGCCGCGCTCTCACTTACCGGCATTCGGAGTTTGGCTGACTTCGGTAAGCTTGTAGGCCCCCTAGGCCATCCAGTAGCTCTACCTCCGGCAAGAAACACGCAACGCTGCACCTAAATGCATTTCGGGGAGAACCAGCTATCACGGAGTTTGATTGGCCTTTCACCCCTACCCACAGGTCATCCCCCAGGTTTTCAACCCTGGTGGGTTCGGTCCTCCACGCGGTCTTACCCGCGCTTCAACCTGCCCATGGGTAGATCACTCCGCTTCGGGTCTATAGCATGCGACTGTGGCGCCCTATTCAGACTCGCTTTCGCTACGGCTCCCCCACACGGGTTAACCTTGCCACATACCATAACTCGCAGGCTCATTCTTCAAAAGGCACGCGGTCACTTCACGTCAGCCCGAAGGCTGACACGCTCCCACGGCTTGTAGGCGCACGGTTTCAGGTACTATTTCACGACCCCTCACCGGGGCACTTTTCACCTTTCCCTCACGGTACTTGTGCACTATCGGTCACCAGGGAGTATTTAGGCTTAGGAGGTGGTCCTCCCAGATTCACACGGGATTTCTCGGGCCCCGTGCTACTTGGGATACCGTCCGGAAGTCGCTTAAGTTTCACCTACGGGGGTGTCACCCTCTGTGCCGACACGTTCCAGTGTCTTCGACTACCAAAGCGATTTCTTACTTCCTGCCGGATCAGCAGTTCCGGCTGGACGGTCCCGCTACCCCGGTCACGCAACGCCTGCTGGCTATGACACGTGATCGGTTTGGCCTGTTCCCCTTTCGCTCACCACTACTCAGGGAATCGCGGTTGCTTTCTCTTCCTGTGGGTACTGAGATGTTTCACTTCCCCACGTTACCTCCACCTGCCCTATGTGTTCAGGCAGGGGCGACGGGCCATTACACCCGCCAGGTTTCCCCATTCGGAAATCCCCGGATCGAAGTCTGGTTGCCGACTCCCCGGGGCTTATCGCAGGCTCCTACGTCCTTCTTCGGCTCCTGGTGCCAAGGCATCCACCGTGCGCCCTTAATAACTTGGCAACTACTGATGAGATGCTCGCGTCCACTGTGCAGTTCTCAAGATACGGGCGGTCCCGGCGCCTCAGCCCGTTGCCAGGCGAGGCTCACCGGTCCTGATGAAGGATGACCTTCGAGCGGCCGTTCCCTCAGGACCCAACAGCGTGCTCGGCCTGGCCAGTCCCCCAGATACCAGCTTTCCTCCCGCACGAAGCGGGTGTACTAACTGGCCCGGGCAGCTGCCCAGACCGAATAACCAGTGCTCCACTAATGAGCTACCACCCCGGAACACCTGTCCGGGTTGTGGCGCTGGACGCGGTCCCGGCCAGGCCGGGCGCGCCAGGTGCTCCTTAGAAAGGAGGTGATCCAGCCGCACCTTCCGGTACGGCTACCTTGTTACGACTTCGTCCCAATCGCCGGCCCCACCTTCGACGGCTCCCTCCCTTACGGGTTAGGCCACCGGCTTCGGGTGTTGCTGACTTTCGTGACGTGACGGGCGGTGTGTACAAGGCCCGGGAACGTATTCACCGCGACGTTGCTGATTCGCGATTACTAGCGACTCCGACTTCATGGGGTCGAGTTGCAGACCCCAATCCGAACTGAGACCGGCTTTTTGAGATTCGCTCCACCTTGCGGTTTCGCAGCCCTCTGTACCGGCCATTGTAGCATGTTTGCAGCCCAAGACATAAGGGGCATGATGACTTGACGTCATCCCCACCTTCCTCCGAGTTGACCCCGGCAGTCTCCTATGAGTCCCCGGCATTATCCGCTGGCAACATAGAACGAGGGTTGCGCTCGTTGCGGGACTTAACCCAACATCTCACGACACGAGCTGACGACAGCCATGCACCACCTGTGCAGGGCCCTTGCGGACACCGTGTCTCCACGGCTTTTCCCTGCATGTCAAACCTTGGTAAGGTTCTTCGCGTTGCGTCGAATTAAGCAACATGCTCCGCCGCTTGTGCGGGCCCCCGTCAATTCCTTTGAGTTTTAGCCTTGCGGCCGTACTCCCCAGGCGGGGCGCTTAATGCGTTAGCTGCGGCACGGAATCCGTGGAAGGACCCCACACCTAGCGCCCAACGTTTACAGCGTGGACTACCAGGGTATCTAATCCTGTTCGCTCCCCACGCTTTCGCTCCTCAGCGTCAGGTAAGGCCCAGAGAACCGCCTTCGCCACCGGTGTTCCTCCCGATATCTGCGCATTTCACCGCTACACCGGGAATTCCATTCTCCCCTACCTACCTCTAGTCTGCCCGTATCCACTGCAAGGCCAGGGTTAAGCCCTAGCTTTTCACAGCAGACGTGACAGTCCGCCTACGAGCTCTTTACGCCCAATAATTCCGGACAACGCTTGCGCCCTACGTGTTACCGCGGCTGCTGGCACGTAGTTAGCCGGCGCTTCTTCTGCAGGTACCGTCACTTTCGCTTCGTCCCTGCTGAAAGGGGTTTACAACCCGAAGGCCTTCATCCCCCACGCGGCGTCGCTGCGTCAGGCTTTCGCCCATTGCGCAAGATTCCCCACTGCTGCCTCCCGTAGGAGTCTGGGCCGTGTCTCAGTCCCAGTGTGGCCGGTCGCCCTCTCAGGCCGGCTACCCGTCGTCGCCTTGGTAGGCCGTTACCCCACCAACTAGCTGATAGGCCGCGAGTCCATCCTTAGCCGGAAAACCTTTACACCATCGCCGATGTCGGCAATGGTCATATCCGGTATTAATTCCGGTTTCCCGGAGCTATCCCGGAGCTAAGGGCAGGTTGCTCACGTGTTACTCACCCGTTCGCCGCTCGAGTACCCCGAAGGGCCTTTCCGCTCGACTTGCATGTGTTAAGCACGCCGCCAGCGTTCGTCCTGAGCCAGGATCAAACTCTCCGTTGATGTCTATATGCGACCGCTCGCCTGGCGGGCACCGCTAGGCGGTGTCACCGGGCACAGCGGGAGCAGACAATTTGGAGTGCCCCGTCCAGCCGGCTTACACCGGCCTTAGAGGCGATCTTGGCATCCGTAGTGAGGTCCTGAACCGTTGCCGGACAGTCCCCACTGACGGGGTTTGTGCATGTGCACTGGCTTTTAGCACGCTGTTGAGTTCTCAAGGAGCGGACGCGCACCGTCGCTCGGCTTTCGCCGGGGCTCGGGGGCAACCCTTCTAACTTACCCGCGAGTTAGGAGCCTGTCAAACCCTGGTCTCTAGGATTTGGACTTGACCGGAACCGGCCTGACCGGCCCAACCCGCGTTCTTCAAGCATACCCGCGGTGGGGACCAGCCGTGCCGGGGCTCCGCCCCGCAAGGGGCCCCGCGAGTTCGCCCGCCAGTGGCGGCCGGTGTCCCTTGGGGCAGGTGAAACATTAGGCAGCAGAGCCGTTTCCGTCAAATCGAATACGGCCTGCCGGACCGCTGCGCGCTGACCTGCGGCGGAGGAGGTCACCGGCCGCGCAGCGGGCTTCCGCGGCCGTCAGCCGGCCACTGCCGCCCGCCCGGGCAGGTGAGGGGTACAACCGCGGGCAAGCAGGATTTATTGCCGCCCGGGCCGCCGCACGCGCGCCGCCCACGCCATGTGGGCACCGGGACCGCAGGGGCTGATGTTGCTGCTGTGATTGATGTCTCAGGATGGCCCGACGCGCACGCCCGCGACCACGCGCTTGCCCCGCCGGAGCACCAGGTACCGGCCGTGCAGCAGGTCCCCGGGACCGGGCCGCTCGTCCTGGGTCTGCACCCGGCGGTTGTTCAGGTAGGCGCCGCCCTCCGCGATGGCGCGACGGCCAGCGGACTTGCTGGGCACGATGCCGGTAGCGGCCATCAGGTCCGCCACTGTCGGGAGATCTTGGCCGGCCGGACATGTCTCCTGGGCCGCCTCGCCCTCGTCCACGCGAGCCTGCGTGGCGTCGCCTTTCAGGACGGTCACGCCGGCAGTGATCGGGACGGTGATCCCGGGAGTGGCGCCGACGGACACAGCCGTGCAGGGGATTTCGGCGAAGGCGGCGGCCAGGGTGTTTTCGTCGAGCTGGGTGAGGTCGCCCCGGCCGAAGAGGGCGTGACTGGCAGCGATGGCTTTCTCGGTCTCTTCCGCGCCGTGCACCAGCTCGGTCACCTCGGCGGCCAGCACGCGCTGCGCCATCCGGCCCGCGGGCCGCTCCCGGATCTCCTCCTCCAGGGCCTCGATCTCGCCCTGGGACCGGAAAGTGAAGACCCGGAGCAGGCCGGGCACCTCCTCGTCGGCCCGGTTCAGCCAGAACTGGTAGAACGCGTACGGGCTCATCAGATCCGGGCTGATCCAGATGGCCCCGCCCTCGGTCTTGCCGTACTTGGTGCCGTCCGGCTTCGTGATCAGCGGTGTGGCCAGGGCGTGCACGGTCTCCCCGGTCACCCGCCGGATCAGGTCCACTCCCGACACGAGGTTGCCCCACTGGTCGCTGCCGCCGATCTGCAGCATGCAGCCGTGCCGGCGGAACAGCTCCAGGAAGTCGTAGGCCTGCAGGATCTGGTAGCTGAACTCGGTGTAGCTGATCCCGCCCGACTCCAGCCGGGCCCGGACCGACTCCCGGCTGAGCATCTGGCTCACCGGGAAGTGCTTGCCGACGTCGCGGAGGAACTCCAGGGCCGACAGCGGCGCCGTCCAGTCCAGGTTGCTGACGACCAGCGCCGGGTTGGCCTCGGCGCTGAAGTCAAGGAAACGGGATACCTCGCCGCGGATCCGCTCCACCCACTCGGCGACCGTCTCCCGGGAGTTGAGCACCCGCTCGGCCGACTTGCCGCTGGGGTCCCCGATCAGCCCGGTCGCCCCGCCGACCAGTGCGATCGGCCGGTGCCCGGCCAGCTGGAGGCGGCGCATGGTGAGCAGCAGGACGAGGTTGCCGATGTGCAGCCCGGGCGCGGTCGGGTCGAAGCCGCCGTACAGGGTGACCGGTCCCGCGTCGAGCGCCTGGCCCAGCTCGTCGAGGTCGGTGGACTGCGAGATCAGCCCGCGCCAGGTCAGCTCGTCGATGATGTCGGTCACCGGCTCATCGTGCCACCTTCGCCGGCCGAAGGTGAAACTGCTTTGGGCCGCGCCCGCGGGACGTACGGCCGGTACACGGACACGGTCGGGTCCCCGGTCAGCCAGAACCGCCACGGCCGGTCGGCCGCGCTGCTCACGCCCGACCCGCGGGCCGTGGCTGACCGCTGCCCGGCGGCCAGCGCCACCGGTGCGCAGCGCGGATCCGCAGCGCGGAGGTGGGGTCGCACACGTCGGCACCGTCCTGGGCCCGGTCGATGCCCAGGGCCTGGCACAGCCGGGCTGGCCCGCGGGCCAGCTCCCGGCCGCGGTCGACGGCCGGGCGCCCCGCCCGGCGGGCCGTCCGGCGCGCGGCCGCCAGCGGCACCCCCGATGACCTCCCCCGCCCGCAGCAGGATGGCCGAGGCGGTGCCGGGCGGCAGGCAGATCAGGTTCACGCAGAAGTGCATGCCGTAGGTGAAGTACACGTACGCGTGCCCGGGCGGCCCGAACATGACCGCGTTGCGCGCGGTGCGCCCCCGGTAGGCGTGCGAGGCCGGGTCGGCGGCGCCCTCGTACGCCTCGACCTCGGTCAGCCGCACCGCGACCAGGCCATCGGCCGTCTCATGCTCCAGCACGCAGCCCAGCAGGCCTGGGCGCGACCTGCAGCGAGTGGCCGGCGAAGAACTCGCGCGGCAGCAGCGGGTCCGGCCGCAGCGGTCACGCCACCACGGTCAGCGCGCCGCCCAGGCCGCGTGCTCGTCCACTTCCGCGCGCAGCGCGGCGAGCTGCTCGGCCACCCGGTCCGGCGCGGTGCCGCCGGGCGCGCTGCGGGCGGCCAGTGCGCCCGCCGTGGTCAGCACCTCGCGGATGTCCGGGGTGAGGTGCTCGGAGATCTTGGCCAGGTCCTCGTCGCTCACCTCAGGCAGGTCGCAGTCGTGCACCTGGCACCACACCACCAGGTGACCGACCACCTCGTGCGCCTCGCGGAACGGGACACCGCGCCGGACCAGCAGTTCAGCCAGGTCGGTCGCGAGCGCGAACCCGGTACTCGCACCCCGCGACAGCCGCTGCGTATTGATGTGCAGCGTGCTGACCAGGCCGGCCAGCGCGGGCAGCACGAGCAGCAGCGTGTCCACCGCGTCGAAGACCGGTTCCTTGTCCTCCTGCAGGTCCCGGTTGTAGGTCAGCGGGAGGCCCTTGAGCGTGGTGAGCAGCCCGGTGAGGCCGCCGATCAGCCGGCCGGCCTTGCCCCGGGCCAGCTCGGCCACGTCGGGGTTCTTCTTCTGCGGCATGATCGACGAGCCGGTCGCGTAGGCGTCGTCGATTTCCACCCAGCCGAACTCGGACGTGGCCCAGAGCACGATCTCCTCGCCCAGCCGGGACAGGTGCACACCGAGCAGGGCGGCCGCGAAGCAGAACTCGGCGGCGAAGTCCCGGTCGCTGACCGCGTCCATGGAGTTCGGCGCGGCCCGGTCGAAGCCGAGCTCGGCCGCGACCGCCTCCGGGTCCAGCGGCAGCGACGAGCCGGCCAGCGCGCCCGCGCCCAGCGGGCTGACCGCGGCCCGCTTGTCCCAGTCGCGCAGCCGGCTGACGTCCCGGGCCAGCGCCTGGCCGTGGGCCAGCAGCTGGTGCGCGAACACCACCGGCTGGGCGTGCTGCAGGTGGGTCATGCCCGGCGCGGGCGTGGTCAGCTGCTGCCCGGCCTGGGCCAGCAGGGCCGTTTCCAGCTCGGCTACCCGGGACACCACGCGCCGTACGTGGTCGCGCAGGTAGAGCCGCAGGTCCGTGGCGACCTGGTCGTTGCGGCTGCGGCCGGCCCGCAGCTTGCCGCCGAGCGAGCCGACCCGCTCCAGCAGGCCGCGTTCCAGCGCGGTGTGCACGTCCTCGTCCGCGGCGTCCGGCCGGAACGTGCCGGCCTGGCACGCCGCCGCCAGGCTGTCCAGCGCGGCCAGCAGCCGGGCGGCCTCCCGGTCGTCCAGCAGGCCGGCCCGGTGCAGCACCCGGGCGTGCGCGCGCGAGGCGAGCAGGTCGTAGGGGGCCAGCCGCCAGTCGAACTGGACGCTGACCGACAGCCGGGCCAGCGCTTCGGCCGGGCTGGACCCGAACCGGCCGCCCCACAGCCGGGTTGGGGTGCGCTCTTCGGGCATGCCGTCCGCTCCTGGCCCTGCGTTCTGCTCCACGCGCGCCATCATGCCAGGGGCCAGCGGGTCAGCACGCCAGGAGCCGGGGGTCAGCCGGCCGAACCGGCGTCGCGCATCGCCGCGATCCGGCTGGGCAGGCCCCACAGCTCGACGAACCCCTTGGCCAGGGTCTGGTCGAAGGTGTCGCCCGTGTCGTAGGTGGCCAGCTTGTAGTCGTACAGCGAGGCCCGGCTGCGCCGGCCGGTGACGACCGCCCGCCCGCCGTGCAGCTTCAGCCGGACATCGCCGGTCACGTGCTTGGCCGCCGCGCCGAGGAACGCGTCCAGCGAGCGCTTGAGCGGGGAGAACCACAGCCCGTCGTAGACCAGCTCGGTCCACCGCTGCTCGACCTGGCGCTTGAACCGGGCCAGGTCCCGCTCCACGCACACGTTCTCCAGTTCCTGGTGCGCGGTGATCAGCGCGATGGCCCCGGGCGCCTCGTACACCTCGCGGCTCTTGATGCCGACCAGCCGGTCCTCGACCAGGTCGAGCCGGCCGACGCCCTGCGCGCCGGCCCGCTGGTTGAGCTCGGTGATGAGCTCCAGCGGCGTCAGCTCGCGGCCGTCGATGGCCACCGGCACCCCCTCGGCGAAGCTGAGCACCAGCTCGTCGGGGTCGCGGGGCACGGCCGGGTCAGCGGTGTAGTCGTAGACGTCCTCGATGGGGGCGTTCCAGATGTCCTCCAGGAACCCGGTCTCCACCGCGCGGCCCCACAGGTTCTGGTCGATGGAGTACGGGGACCGTGAGGTCACGTCGATCGGCAGCCCCTTCTCCTCGGCGAACGCGATCGCCTTGTCCCGGGTCATCCCCGAGTCACGGACCGGCGCCAGCACCGTCACCTCCGGGGCGACCGCGGCCAGCCCGACCTCGAACCGCACCTGATCGTTGCCCTTGCCGGTGCAGCCGTGCGCCACCACGCCGGCCCCGTGCTCGCGGGCGACCCGGGCCAGATGGCTCACGATCAGCGGCCGGGACAGCGCCGAGACCAGCGGGTAGCGCTCCATGTACAGGGCATTGGCGTGCAGCGCGGGCACGCAGTAGTCCGCGGCGAACTCGGCGCGCACGTCGGCCACTTCGGCCGCGGCCGCGCCGCAGGCCAGCGCCCGCTGGCGGATGGTCTCCAGGTCCTCACCGCCCTGCCCGACGTCCACCGCCAGGGCGATGACATCGGCCCCGGTCTGCTCGGCGATCCAGCCGATGGCCACCGAGGTGTCCAGGCCGCCGGAGTAGGCGAGTACTACGCGCTGGGTCATGGTTCATCTCTTTTCATCGATGTCGGGCTGCAGGTCAGGCCGGGGAGCCGGGGGCCGGTCCCGGGGTCATGCGAGGCTGTCCGCCAGGTCCTGGTCATGAGCTAAATTCCGGCGTTCCGCCAGGCGCAGCAGGGAGCGGGCCACCTCCGCGCCGCCGGCCGGGTCCCGGGCGATGACCAGCACCGTGTCGTCGCCGGCCACCGTGCCGAGGATCGACGGCCAGGCCGCGTGGTCGATGGCCGAGGCGAGGAACTGCGCCGCGCCCGCCGGGGTGCGCAGCACCACCAGGTTGGCGCTGGCCTCCGCGCTGAGCAGGAATTCGGCGGCGATCCGGGCCAGCCGGCCAGGCGGATCCCGGTCCGGCCGGGCCAGGCCGCCCCGCCCCCGGCGGGCCAGCGGGCCCAGCCCGCCACGGACCCCGGCGGGCACCTCCCGGGCGGGCCGGGCGGCCTCGCCGGGGCCGCCGGCGGCCAGCCCGCCGGGCCGCGAACCGGGCCCGCCCGGCTCACCGGGCAGCGCGTACACCAGGGCCCCGTCCGTCCCGCGCAGCCGCACCGCGCCGAGCTCGTCCAGGTCACGGGACAGCGTGGCCTGGGTGACCCGGACGCCGCGCTGGGCCAGCAGCTCAGCCAGTTCCTCCTGGGAGCGCACGGCGGCGCTGCCCAGGATGCCGGTGATCTGCGCCTGCCGGGCGGTCTTGGTCACCGGGCTGACCGGGGTCACCGGGCACCGCCCAGCGGCGCGCTGGCCAGCAGCCAGGTGAGCAGGGCCTTCTGCGCGTGCAGCCGGTTCTCCGCCTCGTCCCAGACCGCGCTATTCGGGCCGTCCAGCACCGCGGCGGTGATCTCCTCACCGCGGTGCGCGGGCAGGCAGTGCAGCACCACGCAGCCAGGCCCGGCCAGGGCCAGCTTCTCCTCATCGAGCTGGTAGGGCCGGAGCGCGGCGGCCCGGCCCGCCTCCTGGCCTTCCTGCCCCATCGACGTCCATACGTCGGTGGCCAGCGCGTCCGCGTCCGCGCAGGCCGCCTTGGCGTCCCCGGTGACCTGCACCGAGCCGCCGGTCTGCGCGGCCAGCCGGGTGGCGTCGGCCAGCACCGCGGCATCCGGCCGGTAGGCCGGCGGCGCGGCGATCCGCACGTGCAGCCCGGCGGTGGCCCCGCCGAGCAGCCAGGAATGCGCCATGTTGCTCGCGCCGTCGCCGAGGAAGGTGACGGTCAGCCCGGCCAGCGGGCCGCGCGCGGCGCGGATCGTCTGCAGGTCGGCCAGCACCTGGCAGGGGTGGAAGCGGTCGGTCAGCGCGTTGATCACCGGCACGCTGCTGGCCGCGGCCAGCTCGGCCAGCCGGCCCTGGCTGAACGTGCGCCAGGCGATCGCGGCCACCTGGCGGCTCAGCACCCGGGCGCTGTCGCCGGCGGGCTCGCCCCGGCCGAGCTGGGACGTCTGCGCGTCGATGATCAGCGGCTGGCCGCCCAGGTCAGCGATGCCCACCGCGAACGAGAGCCGGGTCCGGGTGGACGGCTTGTCGAACAGCAGGGCCACGGTCTGCGGCCCGGCCAGCGGCCGGTGGCCGAACCGGTCGGCTTTCATCTGGTCGGCCAGGTCGAGCACGGCCGCCTGCTCGGCCGGGCTGAGGTCGTCGTCGCGCAGGAAGTGGCGGGTCATCGTGAGCCTCCGGGAGCCGCGGCCATGTCTTCGGGCAGCCCAGCCCGGTCGAGGATGGCAGGCAGGGCGGCGAGGAACGCGGCCGCCTGCCCGGCGTCCAGGATCAGCGGCGGGGCCAGCCGCACCGCGTCCGGCTGCACCGCGTTCACCAGGTAGCCCGCGGCCCGGGCGGCCGCTTCCACCTCGGCCGCCCGCGGCGCGGTCAGCACCGCGGCCAGCCACAGGCCCCGGCCGCGCACGCCGCCCAGCAGCGGGTGGCCGAGCCCGGCCAGGCCGCTGGCCAGCTGCTGGCCGGTGGCCGTGGCCCGGGCCAGCAGCCCGTCGGCTTCGATCGTGTCCAGCACGGCCAGGGCGGCGGCGCAGGCGACCGGGTTGCCGCCGAACGTGCTGCCGTGATCTCCCTTGCGCAGCGCGGTCCCGGCGGCACCGAGCCCGATGCACGCGCCGATGGGCAGCCCGCCGCCCAGGCCCTTGGCCAGGGTGAGCACGTCTGGCCGCACGCCCTCCGCCTGGTGGGCGAACCACGTTCCGGTGCGGCCGATCCCGCTCTGGATCTCATCCAGTACCAGCAGCGCGCCGGCCTCGTCACACGCCGCGCGCGCCGCGGCCAGGTAGCCATCGGGCGGCGGCACGACCCCGCCCTCGCCCAGCGACGGCTCCAGGAATACCGCGGCACAGTCCGCCCGGGTGGCCGCCCGCAGCGCCGCCTCGTCTCCGTAGGGCACGAACCGCACCGAAACCCCGAACGGGCCGAACGCTTCCCGGATGGCACTCTTCCCGGTCAGCGCCAGTGCCCCCATGGTGCGGCCATGGAAGCCACCCTCGGCGGCGACGAATACCGGCCGCCCGGGACCCTGCTGGCGGCGGGCCAGTTTGATCGCGGCCTCGTTGGCCTCGGTACCTGAGTTGGCGAAGAACACCCGGCCGCCGGCCGGCCCGCCGAGCAGCCCGAGCAGCCGCTCGGCCAGCGCCACCTCACCCTCGTGCAGGAACAGGTTGGAGCTGTGCGCGAGCGAGCCCACCTGGCGGCTCACCGCGCCGGTGATGGCCGGGTGGCCGTGCCCCAGCGAGCTGACCGCGATGCCCGCGATCAGGTCGGTGTACTCCCGCCCGTCCACGTCCCACACCAGGCAGCCCTGGCCGTGGCTGAGCGCCACCGGCGGGATCCCGTAGTTCGGCATGAGCGCGGCCGCGAACCGGGCCTGCAGCAGCTCGGTAGCGGTCACCGGGCCACCCCTGTCCCGGCGGTCACGCCCGGCCCGGCGGTCACCGGGTCGGGGACGACCATGGTGCCGATCCCGGAATCGGTGAAGATCTCCAGCAGCACGGCGTGCGGCAGCCGGCCGTCCAGCACGTGCGCCTGGGGTACCCCGCCGCGCACCGCCCGCAGGCAGGCTTCCATCTTCGGGATCATCCCGGCGTCCAGGCCGGGCAGCAGCGCGGCCAGTTCGGCCGCGGTGAGCAGGCTGATCACCTCGCGGTGGGCGGCGTGCTCGCCGTCGCGCCAGTCCGGGTACAGGCCCGCCACATCGGTGAGCACCACCAGCTTGGCCGCGCCCAGGGCGGCGGCCAGCGCGGCGGCCGCGGTGTCCGCGTTGACGTTGTAGATCTCCCCGCCGGTGCCGCGGGCGACGCTGGACACCACCGGGATGCGGCCATCGCGGAGCAGGGCCAGTACCGCCCCGGGATCGACCGTGTCGATCTCGCCGACCAGGCCCAGATCCACCGGCTCGCCGTCCACCACGGCGCCGCGGCGGCTGGCGGTGAACATGTTGGCGTCCTCGCCGGACAGGCCGACCGCGAACGGCCCGTGCCGGTTGATCAGCCCGACCAGATCCCGGTTCACCTGGCCGGTCAGCACCATCCGGACCACGTCCATGGCCTCCGGTGAGGTGACCCGCAGGCCGGCCCGGAACGTGGTCGGCACGCCCAGCCGGTCCAGGTGCGCGGAGATCTGCGGGCCGCCGCCGTGCACCACGACCGGGCGCAGCCCGGCGTGCCGGAGGAACACCATGTCCTGCGCGAACGCGACACGCAGCGCGTCGTCGGTCATCGCGTTCCCGCCGTACTTGACCACCACGGTCCGGCCGTGGAACCGGCTGAGCCAGGGCAGTGCCTCGATGAGCGTGGCCGCCTTGGCCGGGGCGGTGGCCGCGTCCCCCCGGCCGGCGGCGGGCGGCGGCAGTGGCGTGGTCATGTCGAGTAGGCCGAGTTCTCGTGCACGTACGCGGCGGTCAGGTCGGTGGTCCGGATGGTGGCGGCGTGCGGCCCGGCGGACAGGTCGACGATGATCGTCACGTTGCGGCGGCTCAGGTCGACCTTGGACCGGTCGTCGCCGGCGCACCCGTTCCGGCACACCCAGACGCCGTTGATGGCCACGCTGAGCCGGTCCGGCTCGAACTGCGCGCCGGTGGTGCCCACCGCGGACAGCACCCGGCCCCAGTTCGGGTCCTCCCCGGCGATGGCGCACTTGAGCAGGCTGGACCGGGCCACCGCGCGGCCAGCGCTGACCGCGTCCGGCTCGCTGGCCGCGCCCACCACCTCGACCGCGATCAGCTTGCTGGCCCCCTCGGCGTCCGCCTGCAGTTGCCGGGCCAGATCGGCGCACACCTCGGTGAGCGCCGCGGCGAAGCTGCCCGGGCCGGGACTGGCCCCGGCGGCACCGCTGGCCAGCAGCAGCACCGTGTCATTCGTGGACATGCAGCCGTCGGTGTCCAGCCGGTCGAAGGTCACCGCGGTGGCCGCGCGCAGCGCCCGGTCCAGATCACCGGCGGGCAGGTCGGCGTCGGTGGTGAGCACGCACAGCATGGTGGCCAGGCCGGGGGCGAGCATGCCGGCCCCTTGGCCATCCCGCCGATCGTGTAACCGGCGGCCCGGTGAAAAGCGATCTTGCTGACCCGGTCGGTGGTGCGGATCGCGTCGGCCGCGGTGGTGCCGCCGCTGCGGGACGCGTCGGCCACGGCCGCGTCGATCCCGCCGAGCAGCCGGTCCATCGGCAGCCGCTCGCCGATCAGGCCGGTGGAGCAGACCGCGACCTCCCCCGCGGACTCCCCGTCCGGGCGGGCCGCTGCGCCCAGCACCGCCGCCAGCCGTTCCGCGGTGGCGTGGGTGTCCTGGAAGCCGAGCGGCCCGGTGCAGGCGTTCGCCCCGCCCGAGTTGAGCGCCACCGCCCGGACCCGGCCGCCGCGGACGACCTGCTGGGTCCACAGCACCGGCGCGGCCTTGACCCGGTTCGCGGTGAACACCCCGGCGGCGGCCCGGGACGGCCCGTCGTTGAGCACCACGGCGACGTCCCGCTCACCGGTTGATTTGAGGCCTGCGGCCACCCCGGCCGCGCGGAAGCCCAGCGGCGCGGTGACGCTCATGGCCTGGTCCCGGTGGCCAGCGCCGCAGCGGGTGTCATGGGGCGACTCCATTCATGGTCAGGCCCGCGCTCTCCGGCAGGCCGAGCATCAGGTTGGCGATCTGGATGGCCTGCCCGGCCGCGCCCTTGACCAGGTTGTCCAGGGCGGACACCACCACGGCCCGGCCCGCGTGCTGGTCGGCCGCGGCCTGGAGGTGCACGGCGTTGGACCCGGCGGTGGACGCGGTGCTGGGCCACTGGCCGTCGGGCAGCACCCGGATGAACGGCTCGCCCGCGTAAGCCGTGGCCAGCGCGTGCCGCGGGCCCGGCCCGGCCGGGCCCGGGCTGAGCCGGGCGGTACAGGTGGCCAGGATGCCCCGCGGCATGGGGGCGAGCAGCGGGGTGAACGACAGGGTGGGACGGCTCCCGGCCACCCCGGCCAGGGCCTGCTCGATCTCCGGGGTGTGCCGGTGCACACCGCCGACCTGGTACCCGCTGACTGCGCCCATCACCTCGCTGGCCAGCAGCGAGTGGCGCGGCGCGCGGCCCGCGCCGGAGGTGCCGGACGCGGCCACCACCACCAGGTCGGCCGGCTCGGCCAGGCCCGCGGCCAGCAGCGGGGCCAGCGCCAGGATGGTGGCGGTGGCGTAGCAGCCGGGCGCGGCCACCCGGCGGGCGGCCCTGATCCGCGCCCGGCCGCCGGGCAGCTCGGGCAGCCCGTACACCCACTGCCCGGCGTGCTCGGTCCGGTAGAACGTGGCCCAGTCAGCCGGGTCGGCCAGCCGGAAGCTGGCGCTCAGGTCGATGACCGCGGTGCTGGCCGGGAGGCGGGCGGCCAGGGCCGCGGACTCCTCGTGGTGCAGGGCGAGGAAGATCAGGTCCGCCGCGGCCAGGCGGCCGGGCTCGGTGGGCTCGAAGGCCCGGCCGGCCAGCCCGGCCAGATGCGGATGAAGGTCGGTTACTGGGGCACCCGCGCTGCTGCCCGCGGTCACCGGGCCAAGTTCGAGGTCAGGGTGGGCGGCGATGAGGCGGAGCAGCTCTCCCCCGGCGTAACCGCTGGCACCGGCCACGGCGACCCGGATTCCCATCGTGTCCTCCTGCGGCCGCTGGCCGCGCAGATATGCCGTGCCCGGGCCTGGCTCCCGGCCGTACTCGCAAAATTATGCAGTGTGGTGACTAGTTATGCAAGTTGTGTTTCCCGCGGGCCAAAGCCGGGCAGGGTTGGCAACCCCAAAGGGTCGGCAATGGCCTGCACGGGCGCACTCGGGGGCGTGCCCGTCACGGGGAGCCGGCGTCGGAGGGCGGCTGGGGTAACGGCATGATGAGGGGCCGCGAAAGGAGACCCCCCATGCGCCGTTCCCCCGTGCGGCCCGCCGGCGCGGCTTTCCCCGCTGCCCTGGCCCTGGCCCTGCTGGCTGGGTGCGGCGCGAGCGGGACGGCGCAGTCCGCGGCGGGCACGCCCGGCACGCAGTCCCCGATGCCCTCCGCGACCGGTCATGCGTGCGGCCAGGGCAAGACGGCAGCGGGTGTTCCGGTACTGGTGGAGATCGCGCACGGGCCGGCCAGCTGCGGCGCCGCGCTGAAGATCGAGAAGGCCTACGCGGCCGCGCTGGCCTCGGGCCACGCGCCCGGGAACGGCGGCGGCGGCCCGGTCAGCGTGCGGGGCTGGGTCTGCTCGGGGTTTGACACGCCGGAGATACTGCGCACCGGCGACGTGTCGAAGTGCACCAAGGGCCCGGCTGAAGTCCTGGCTGTGCTGCCCAACCCGGCGTCGACCGCCTCGCCGTAATCCGGCCGGGCTCTATTTCCCCGGGAACGCCCGGATTCGCCGAGAACGCCCGGCGGGTTAGCTGGTCAGGCTACCCTGCTGCCCAGACGTGGCGCCGACGGTCCCGGTGTCGGTAACCATCCACACCTGGTTGCGGCCCGCGTTCTTGGCTCGATACAACGCATTGTCCGCCCCGGCCAGCAGGTCGGTGAGCTGGCTGCCAGTACCCCTGTCCCAGCTCACGCCCAGCGCAGCCACCCCGATGGAGACAGTAACCTGAAGTGGATCGGCGCCTGGGTCGTCCGTGACGCTGATCGGCGTGGCGGCGATATGCCCCCGCAGGCGCTCGGCGATCTGGCGGGCGTCGGCCGCGCTCGTCTGCGGAAGCAGCAGCGCGAACTCCTCGCCGCCAAACCGGCCGGCCAGGTCATACTCCCGCAAGAAGATACGCAAAGTGTGCGCAATAGCCCGCAGAGCCTTGTCTCCCGCCAGGTGCCCATGCAGATCATTGACCTGCTTGAAGTGATCGACATCGATCACGACCAGCGCCAGCGGGGTACGAGTACGGACAGCACGCGCGACCTCAGAAGCGGCTTCCCGCTCCCAGGTGCCCGCGTTGAGCAGGCCTGTCTTGGAATCGATCGCGCGAGGCGTTCAGCAGCTGGGCATGCCGGACCGAGCGCTGCAGCAGGGTGACGAACGGCAGGGCGAAGACGATGGTGAGAGGCCTGATGGCGATGCCGAGCGTGACCAGGACCGCGACACACAGTCTCGACGACATCGTTCTGCATGCGTCTCCCGGGCGAACAGCATGTCCCGGACCTGCACGGCACGGGTCCGACGCCTTAATCGCGGGCAGTACCAGGGCCTGGTTGACGGCCCACTGCACCAGTGGCGGCCGCGACCGCCACGCCAGACGAGCCACACGAGCTATGACCAGCCTGCCTCCCGTCACCGCATGGCCGAGATCCGGCCTCGTGGAAGGCCAGCGAGGCCAGCGCCGTAGGACAGGCCGACGGCGGCGGCGGTGAAGACTCTCCGGTGCAGCGGTATGCGCCGGATCCGCCACTGGGTCAGCGCGAACTGAACGAGGGGCGCGAGCAGTGCGAAGAGCGGCGGCAGCAAGATGGCGATCGGCAGTTCCCAGACCGCATAGACGTCCTTGGTGACCCCAGCGTTCTCCCCGGTCCGCTTGGTCAGCTCGACGGTGGCCGCGATGCACATCAGCAGCGCGCCGAACAGCAGGCACGTCGCTGAGGCTGTAGCGGGTCGTCGCGCGCGGCCAGCCCCACGGCGGCCACGTAGACGGTCGCGACCGCGCACGATGAAGAGCGATCGAGCCTCCGGGGCAGCTCCCACACCGGCCAGGCCCGGACAGCCCGCAATCTCGCCTGCAGACGTTCGCAGGCGTCTCGCCGCACGCCATCCTCCGGACGGACAGCAAGACTCGGCCTGCGAGGACAAGCCGCCGCAGGAAGACAGATCTTTGCCCCGCATTGTCACAGATGTAGTGCGCCCACTGTCAAGCCCCCATTACGCACTGATACCACCTTCGGGGTTACCACGGACATTCGTCGCTCAAGGTTACCTGCGACTGCAAAGTTGGTGGACGAGGACTGGGATCTGTTGCAAAGTCGTTCGACCTCTGGCACCATCGCCCCGTGGGACCGTAATGCGTGGTATGGGTGTCGTACGTACCCGACCAACGGAAGCATGGTGCATCGCTTGCAGTGGCAACAAGGTAACGAAGAGGAGTGCCGATATGCGCAACACCGGCTGGGCCTAGACCGCATCGCCACCCCATGACCACGCCCGATCAGGAAGGAGCCACCGCCATGCGCAACACCGGCTGGGCCTAGACCCGTACCCGCCACCCCGACCACCCGAGACCAGCCACACGGAAGGAGCACGCCATGCGCGACTGACCGGCTGGGCCTAGACCCGTACAACTCCCCGGCTGAATGTCCCTGGGCGGCCCAGAGCTGCCCGGGCAGCGGCTGGCAGCTGACCCGACCGGTTAGCGGTGCGAGCCCCGGACACGGCGATGAGGGCGATGAGGGCCGCGGCGATGACGCCGAGAGACCCGGTCGCCGCGACCACGTCACTCGGGGCGAAGTGCTGAGCCGCCGCCCCAGCGATGATCATGGCGGCACCCTGGCCCAGGCTCATCCCGCCCTGCGCGATCCCGAACGCCTGGCTGCGCTGCCGGGCCGGGACCGCGCTCACGAACTCCGCGTTGGCGGCAAGCTGGTAGCAGTCGAACAGGCCGCTCACCAGCAGCACGAGCAGGGCCAGCGGCAAGGGCGGCTGGAACACGAACAAGACAGTACCCCGCAGCTCAGCGCGGCTAGCCGGGTCATCCAGCGCAGCCGCTGGGGCGGGCTCACGAAGCGGCCAAAAGCCACCGCACCCACTGAGGCGCCGAACGCGCCCGCAGCGAGGATCAGCCCAACCGCCACATCCCCGCCGCCGAGATCATGAGCTAGCGGCGCGGCGATGCCTTCCGGGGCGTTGTAGAACGCGGACAACCAGCCCAGCAGCATCGGCACCAGCAGCGCGCGCGTGCCGAACACCAGCCGGAGCCCGGCCCGGACCCCGCTCGAGCTGGCCAGGTGCGGCTGGCCAGGTTCGGCCCGAACCGGCGCGGGCCGGGGCCGCACCCACAGCCACGAGATGAGCGCCGACAGCAGGAAGGTCACCGCGTCAGCCAGCAGGGCGACGCGCACGCCCAGGAAAGCGACGACCGCACCGCCGGCCGCAAAGCCCACAACCTGGGCGAACTGCAGCGTGGTGAGGGTGACCGCGGTACCCAGCACATAGTGGTCGCCGCGGAGTATGTCCGGGTAGAGCGCCGCCCGGGCCGACATGAACGGTGCGCCCACCATGGTCACCAGGAACAGCAGGCCTATCAGCGCGCCGACCGGCAGGCCCGGCAACGCCATGACCGCGACCAGCACCACCCGGATCAGGTCGGATGCGATCATCACGCGCCGGCGCGGCCACCGGTCGGCCAGGCCTGCCAGGGCCAGGCCCCCGACGAACCAGGGCACCACGCTGGCCGCGAAGGCGATAGCGGCCAGCAAGGAGGAACGCGTCTGGTTGAACACCAGCAGCGTGATAGCCACCCGGGCGAGCTGATCGCCGCCGACTGACAGGACCTGAGCGAGCCACAGCGCACGGAATTCCGCTATGGCGAAGACCTGGCGGTAGGTGGACGGGGGCCCGGCTTCGCGCTGGGTGGACGTCACCGGGTGCGGCAGGACTCGTCTCCCAGCGTCACTGACAGCGGATCGTGGGCATGTGCTCGGTTACGAGACGTAGTCAACTGCCAACCTCCCGTGTGGACGCTACCCGACATCCGAGTCGTTGGGCGGCGCTCCAGTCAAGCCGGTCAGGCAGCGGCCCAGCCGGATCCTGGGCCAGCACGCGATGCGGTGCCGGGTTCCGCTGGCCCTGTGTACCGCTCCTCAGGACGCCCCGCGCAGGACCGCGCCGACCCGGCTGGCCGCCTCGGCGACCGCCGCATCCCGGGCCACCGTGGTCTCTTCCACGGTCAGCGTCCGGTCCGGGGCGCGGAACCGCAGCGTGTACGCGAGCGACTTGCGGCCCGGGCCGGCCTGCTCGCCGGTGTACACGTCGAACAGCCGGATTTCCTCCAGCAGGCCCCGGTAGTCGCTGGCCTGGACCCCGGCGGCCAGCGCGGCCGCGACGTCCGCGGCCGGCACGGCCTCCGGCACCAGCAGCGCCACGTCCTGGGTGGCGGGCGGGTACCCGGAGATCTGCGGGGCCACGACCGGCCCGTGCGCCGCGGCCGCGGTCTCGATGGCCGACAGGTCCAGTTCCATCGCCGCGGTCCGCGGCGGCAGGCCGAACGCGGAGATGACCCGCGGGTGCAGTTCCCCGGCGTACCCGGCCAGCCACTCGCTGCCCTCCGCGGACCGGACGAAGATGGCGGCGCACCGGCCGGGATGCCAGGGCGGTTCCCCGGCGGCGCGGATGCCGAACGGTACCCGGCTGTCCCGCAGCACCTGGCGGGCGGCCTCGATGGCGTCCTGCCAGCCCGCCGGACGGCCCTCGCCCCACCAGCCGCTCAGCTCCCGCTCCCCGGCCAGCACGGCCGCGATGTGCACCGGCTGATCGGGCAGGGCGGCCTCCAGGCTGGCGACTTCAGCCACCGTGGGCCCGCGGTCCACCCGCAGGATGGGGGCGGTTCGCGGGCCGCCCGGATGCTCCAGGAACACCGGGCCGGTCTCGAACAGCCCGACGTCGCCGAATCCGCGGCCCAGGTTGCGCAGCAGTACCCGCAGCAGGCCCGGCAGCAACGTGGTGCGCAGCAGCGGCTCACCGTCGCTCAGCGGGTTGGCGATGGCCGGGGCCCGGCGCCGCGGGTCGCCGGCGGGCAGCAGCAGCCGGTCGTGGTCGGCGGTGGAGCTGAACGGGTTGCTGATCACCTCGACGTAGCCGGTCCAGGCCAGCGCGCGGCCGATGCTGCGGCGCAGCCGCTGCCGGCCGGTCAGCCCGTGGCCGGCCGCCGCCCGGGAGGTGCGGACCGGGATGTTCTCATATCCCTCCAGCCGGATGACCTCTTCGGCGAGGTCCCAGGGGTAGGTCAGGTCCGGCCGCCAGGACGGGGGGACCACCGCCAGCGGCTCCCCTGCGGCCTCGGTCACCCGGCAGCCGACGTCATGCAGCCGGCGCAGCACAGCGTCCCGGCCATAGACCATCCCGGCCACGCTGTCCGGGTAGTCCACCGGCATGGTGATGGCCACGTCGGGCACCTCGACGGAGGCGTGCGTGCAGCCGGGCAGCACGGAGCCGCCGCCCAGCGCGGCCAGCAGCGTCACCGCCTTGGCCGAGGCGCGCAGCGGCAGGTCCCGGTCCACCCCCCGCTCGAAGCGGTAGGACGCCTCGCTGAACAGCTTGTGCCGGCGGCTCATCCGGGCCGTGCCCCGGGCGTCGAAGTGCGCCGCCTCGACGACCAGGTTGGTGGACGAGCCCGAGATCTCGGTGGCCAGGCCGCCCATCGTGCCCGCCATCGAGATCGCCCCGGAGGAGTCCGCGATGACGATGTCGTCCGGGTCGAGCTCGCGGACGACATGGTCGAGTGTTTCCAGCCGCTCGCCCGGCCGCGCCCGGCGCACCACGATGGGCCCGTCCAGCTTGTCCGCGTCGAACGCGTGCAGTGGCTGTCCCAGCTCCAGCATCAGGTAGTTGGTGACGTCCACGGCCAGCGACACGCTGCGCATCCCGGCCCGGGCCAGCCGGACCCGGATGGGCAGCGGGGTGGCCGCGGCCGGGTTGAACCCGTGCAGCTCACGGAGCACGAACCGGTCGCACGCGGTGGGGTCCTCGATGCTGGCCGGGTGGACCTGGCCGGACTCGGTGGCATAGCCGTCCGGCAGGTCACGGTCGGCCGGGTCAGCGAACCGGACCCCGTAGGAGGTGGCCAGTTCGCGGGCCACACCGCGGACCGACAGCGCGTAGCCCCGGTCCGGGGTCACCGCGATGTCCAGCACGTGATCGGCGAGCCCGGCGTAGGCCACGAAGTCCTCGCCCAGCGGCGCGTCCGGGGGCAGCACCAGGATGCCCGCGTGGTCGTCACCGATGCCCAGCTCGGCGGCGGAGCAGATCATCCCTTCGGACATCCGCCCGTACGCCTTCCTGGCGCCGATCTCGAAGCCCCCGGGCAGCCGGGCCCCGGGCAGCGCCAGCGGGACCCGGTCACCGGCCGCGAAGTTGACCGCCCCGCAGATCACGCCGCGTGGTTCGCCCTGCCCAGTGGACACCTGGCAGTACCGGATGGGCTTCTTGAACCCGGCCAGCTCCTCGATCGCGGTGACCTCGGCCACCACCACACCCTGAATGTCCTGCCCGACCGGGTCGATGGACTCGACCTCGAGCCCGGCCGCGGTCAGCCGCCGGGCGACCTCGGCGGGGTCGGTGCCGGGCGCCAGGCCGGCCGCCTGGAGCAGCCAGGACAGTGCGGCGCGCATCAGGCCTCCACCCCGAATGCCCGGCTGAACCGGACGTCACCTTCCAGGGTGTCCCGGATGTCGGCCAGCCCGTTGCGGACCATCAGCGTCCGCTCGATACCCAGGCCGAACGCGAAGCCGCTGTACCGGTCCGGGTCGATCCCGCAGGCGATCAGCACCCGGGGGTTGACCATCCCGCAGCCGGCCAGCTCGATCCAGCCCTGGGACTTGCACACCCGGCAGGGTTCGCCTCCTGGCCGGGTCGAGGCGCCCCGGCAGACGTGGCATTCCATGGACACGTCGGCCGATGGCTCGGTGAACGGGAAGTAGTCCGGGCGCAGCCGGGTGCGCAGCCCTTCGCCGAACATCGCGTCCACGAAGGTGCGGATCGCGCCGCGCAGGTCGGCCATGGTCAGGCCCTCGTCCACGGCCAGGCACTCGATCTGGTGGAACACCGGGCTGTGCGTGGCGTCCAGCGCGTCGCTGCGGTAGCAGCGGCCCGGGCTGACCACGTACAGCGGCAGCGGCCGGGTGAGCATGGCCCGGATCTGCACCGGGGAGGTGTGCGTGCGCAGTACCAGGCCGGACCGGTCCGACCCGCCCGGGCCGGCCAGGAACAGCGTGTCCTGCATCTCCCGGGCCGGATGATCCGGCGGGAAGTTCAGCGCGTCGAAGTTGTACCACTCGGCTTCGACCTCAGGGCCTTCGGCGACTTCGTAGCCCATCGCCACGAACACGTCGGACAGCCGCTCGCTCACCGTGGTCACCGGGTGCCGCGCGCCCGGCGGCTGGCGGTCCCACGGCAGCGTGACGTTGACCGCCTCCTCGATCAGCACGCGCTGGTCCCGCTCGTCCTCCAGGACCTGCTGCCGGGCGGTGACCGCGTCGGCGACCGCGCGCAGCGCGGTCCCGATCCGCTTGCCCGCGTCGGCGCGGGCTTCCGGTGGCAGCGCGCCGATCTCGGCGTTGGCCAGCCGCAGCGGTGACCGGTCCCCGGCGTGCGCCAGCCGGGCGGCCTTGAGCTCATCCAGGGTGCTGGCCGCGGCCACCGCGGCCAGCGCCTCGTCCCGCAGGCGGGACACTTCACCGGACGACACGGCCGTCACCGCCACGGGGTCGTATTGCTTGTTGGGTGCGGACATTATGCTCTGCTTTCCTGCGGGCCAGACGGATAGTGCTAGCTGAGGCAGCGCGGCGCAGTGCTGCCAGCGCCGCCAGCGGCCGGGGCATCCCACGGGCCGCCCAGCCGCACGCTGGCCGCCGCGCACCGCCCGCCGGTTACCCGAAGTCGGGCAGTCCGGCGGGCATGGTAAATCGGAATTCAGCGCCGCCACCGGGCGCACGCTGCACTGTGATCGCCCCGCCGTGCGCCTCGACCAGGCCTTTCACGATGTACAGGCCGAGTCCTGCGCCGCCCCGGCGCTTGGCCCGCCAGAACTGCCGGAAGATCCGGGGCACCATCTCGGGTGGCACCCCATCGCCCTCGTCGCGGACGGAGACCGCGACGGCGGGTGCGCCGGCCGTCCCGCTGCCCGCCGGCCGGCCCGGGGCCCGCGGGGCGAGGCTGTCTGCTGGCTGCACCACGATGGTCACGGTACCAGCACCGTGCCGTACCGCGTTCTCCACCAGGTTGCCGATGATCTGGTCCACCTTGTCGGCGTCCAGCCAGGTCTCCGGCAGGTCCCGGGGGACCTCGATCCGGAACCGCCCCGGCGGGTCACCGGCCGCGACCCGGCCCGCCACGATCTTCTCCACCCGCTGCGGGATGTCCACCAGCTGGCGGTGGACCTCGATCCGGCCCGCCTCGATCCGGGACACATCGAGCAGCTCGGTGATCAGCCGGGTGACCCGGTCGGCGTCGGCGTTGACGGTCTCCAGCATGACCCGTTTCTGGTCGTCGGTGAACCGGGTCCACTTAGCCAGCAGCGTGGCGGTGAAACCCTTGACGCTGGTCAGCGGGGAGCGCAGCTCGTGGGCGACGGTGGAGACCAGGTCGGCGCGGCTGCGCTCCAGGCGGACCCGCGGCTGCGTGCCGCGCAGGCATAGCGTGATCCGCTGCACCGTGCCCGGGGGGGCCGCCCAGCCCGGCACGGGCCGGCGGCTGCGCGGCACCCGCACGTAGCCCATGGTGACCAGGAACTCGGTGCCGTCCGGCAGGTGCAGCGGACGTTCGGGATGCCTGGAGCGGGTGGACAGGCCGTGATACGGGTCGGTGCACAACCACCAGCTGCGGCCTTCCGCGTCCCGCAGCGGCAGGACCTGCCGGATGTCCCGGCCCAGTGCGCTGAGCGCGCCGATCCCGGTCAGCCGGGCGGCCGCCTGGTTGAACACGACGATCCGGCCGGCCTGGTCGGCCACCACGATCCCGTCGGGCACGTCGTCCGCGCAGAGTGCGACCCCGGGCGCCGCCACCTGGCCGGCCAGCCCGCTGGCCAGGGTGGCCGGGGCCTGGTCGGGCAGGATCCTGTCCACTAGACCGCCGCCTCCCGTCCGGCCCCGCGGGTTCAGTTCCGCTGAATGACGCAATGTGATCAGACTCTAGCGCCTGGGCCACGCGGAGCGGCAGCCCCCCGGGCCAGCCGTTCGCGCTCCGTCACCGCTCGTCCAGGCTGGCCGCCGCGGCCCGGCCCGGCCGGTGCGGGCGCTGTGCGCGAGCCGAGGCGTACAGGCAGACGGCGGCCGCAGCCGCCAGGTTCAGGCTCTCCGCCCGGCCGTAGATGGGCACGGCCACCGCCTCGTCGGCCAGCGAGCGGATGTCGGCGGGCAGCCCCCAGGCCTCATTGCCGAACAGCCACCCGGTGCCGTGGCCCAGCAGGCCGTCGGCGTGCAGATCATCCAGGGTGCGCCGGGCCCCGCCGTCCGCGGCGAGGACCCGCAGGCCCGCCTGGCGCACGGCCTGGATGGCGTCCGGCACCGGCGTGCCCACCACGATCGGGAGATGGAACAGGCTGCCCGCCGAGGCGCGCACGCACTTGCTGTTGTAGGGGTCCACCGACGACCCGGCGAACAGCACCGCGGCCGCGCCGGCCGCGTCGGCGGTGCGCAGCACGGTGCCGGCGTTGCCCGGGTCGCGGACACTGGCCAGCACCACGACGAGAGCGGGCGGCGCGGCCGTGCCGAACACCTGGGCCAGGTCCACGTCGATGAACCGGCAGACGGCGAGGATGCCCTGCGGGGTGACCGTCTGGGCCAGCTCGGCCATGACCTCGCCGCTGACCGCGTGCACGTCCACGCCCTGGGCCGCCGCCCGGCTGGCCAGCTCCTGGTAGCGGGCCAGGGCGGCCGCGGTGACGAACAGCTGGCTGACCACGCCCGCGGCCAGCGCCTCGCCGGCCGCCTGCGGCCCTTCGGCCAGGAACCGCCTGGCCCGCTGGCGCAGCGCCCGTTTGCCCAGCTGCCGGGCGGCTTTCACCCGTGGGGACCGGATACTGGTCAGCTCACCAGCGGGCAGTGTCATCGTGTGCTCGGCGGCGCCGGCCCCGGGGTCCCGGGGCCGGCGCGGGCGCGGTCCGGTCAGGCCGCTTCGGTGCTGGGGGCCTGGGGGCCAGCTTCGGCCAGCGCGGCCTTGGCCACCTCGACCAGCGCGGAGAACGCGGCCGGGTCGCTGACCGCGAGCTCGGCCAGCATCCGGCGGTCCACCTCGACGTCCGCGAGCCGGAGGCCCTGGACGAACCGGTTGTAGGTGATGCCGTCCGCGCGGGCGGCGGCGTTGATGCGCTGGATCCACAGCCGGCGGAACGTGCCCTTCCGGTCCTTGCGGTCCCGGTAGGCGTACGTCATCGAGTGGAGCACCTGCTCCTTGGCCTTGCGGTACAGCCGGGAGCGCTGCCCCCGGTAACCGCTCGCCCGCTCAAGGACGACCCGGCGCTTCTTGTGGGCGTTGACCGCCCGCTTCACGCGTGCCACTTCATTACTCCCTTGAAGGCGGGCTGGGCTACTTTCCCAGCAGCTTTTTGGTCTTCCTGGCGTCCGCGGGGGCGAGCGTCAGGTCTTTGCTCAGCCGCCGGGTCCGCCGGCTCGACTTGTGCTCGAGCAGATGGTTCATGTTGGCGCGGCGGCGCATCACTTTGCCGGTGGCGGTCAACCGGAACCGCTTCGCGGCCCCGCTGTGCGTCTTCATCTTCGGCATGGTGGCCGTCGTCTCCGTTGTTCGTTTGCGTGCCTCGCGGCACGTTTGCCTGCGTGCCGTACGGCACCTTTCGTGCGGCGTGCTCATGGCACGCCTGATCCCCCGCAGCTCTGGGGCGGGCGGTGATGCCCGGGCTCAGGCGCCTGCCCGGTCTCCGGGCTCCGCGCTGCGCGCGCCAGCCCCGGGCTGGCTACCACCCGGCTGGCCGGCTGGCTGCTGGCTGGTACTGGGCTGGCGAGCCTGGTGCGGCGGCGCGCTCGGGCGGCGGGGCCGTGGCACCGGCGCCTCGTCAGCAGCAGCCTCGCGGGAAGCGGTCCGCTCGGCCTTGGACTCGCTCTTCTTCCGGTGCGGGCCGATCACCATGATCATGTTCCGGCCGTCCTGCTTGGGCTGGGCTTCCACGAAGCCGAGCTCTTCCACATCGCCGGCCAGGCGCTGCAGCAGCCGGAAACCGAGTTCTGGCCGGGACTGCTCGCGCCCGCGGAACATGATGGTCACCTTGACCTTGTCCCCCTGCTTGAGGAACCGCTCAACGTGACCCTTCTTGGTCCCGTAGTCGTGCGGGTCGATCTTAGGCCGGAGCTTGATCTCCTTGATGACCGTCTGCGCCTGGTTCTTGCGCGATTCCCTGGCCTTGAGCGCGGACTCGTACTTGAACTTGCCATAGTCCATGAGCTTGGCAACGGGCGGGCGCGCCGTCGGCGCGACCTCCACCAAGTCGAGGTCCGCTTCCTGGGCCAGCCGGAGTGCGTCATTCAGGGCGACGATCCCGACCTGCTCGCCGTTCGGGCCGACGAGCCGCACTTCGGGGACGCGGATGCGATCGTTGATACGAGGTTCGGCGCTGATGTGACCTCCTGGGTCTAGTCACCGCCCGGGCCCAGTGCCCGGGCGGTTGCGCTGCGACCATCCCGCGGAGCTTCCGGCGCGCGGCGTATCGCCGCCACGCACGAGAAAAGGCCCCGCACGAGTGCATGCGGAGCCCACCATGGCCGCACCGGCTGGGACGGGCCGTGAGACCCGCGCCCAATGGCGCGACCGCCGGGCGGTCAGCTACCCCGGCCCGCCAGCTCGCGGCCCGGGATGCTCGCCCAGCTGCCTGCCCGCCCGAAGGCCGGGAAGGCGGACCCGCCAGCCAGCGGCCGGCCAGGTGGGAGGTGGCCCTCCACTTGCACGTCCAGCACGGGCATGCCGAACTGGTCGTCTGGTAAGAGTAACAGCAATCTGCCGCCACAGTATATTCCGCCTGGTGAGACGGGCCTGGTGCGGCCCGCCCCCGCAGCTGGCTGCTCCGGGCCGGTCAGCCCGGGCTGCTCCCGGCCGGCGTCCCAGCCGTCGAGGACGGCGGCGTGGTGGTCGGCGGCGTCGTGGTCGGCGGCGTCGTCGTCGGCGGGGCCGTCGTCGGCGGTGCCGTGGTCGGCGGTGCCGTCGTCGGCGGTGCCGTGGTCGGCGGGGCCGTCGTCGGCGGGGCCGTGGTCGGCGGGGCCGACGACTTGGTCGGCTTGGGGGTCGACGACGACTGGGTCGGCTTGGGCGAGGGATCCCGGCCTGGGTTCGGTGCCGTCTGGGTCGGCGAGCCCGCCCCGCCGGATCCCGGCGACGTCGATGTGCTGCTGGCCGGCAGGGTGGGCAGCACGCCCGAGGTGGGCAGCACCCCCACCGGGGTGACCGGCGCGGTCTTGCTCCCCGATCCGCCCTGGGCGGCCACTGGCGAGGAGGGCAGCGGGGCGGGCTGCGACGCCGACGGCAAGGTGACCGGGGTCAGCGCCGAGCCTCCGGTGGACGAGGAATGGTGCATGTAGTTCGCGGCGAGCATGGCGCCCCCGCCGAACACGGCGAACACCGCGACCAGCACCCCGGCCGCCGGGATGAACGCGGTCGGCCCGCGGACCGAGGCCAGCGGGTCCAGCGCCGCCGGGAACCCGCTGCGCAGGAACGGCTCGGCCCGCTCGGCCACCGCGCCGCAGTACCGCACGGCGTCGGCGGAACCGTCGGTGATCACGCCGAGCACCTGGTAACGCAGATCCTCGGGCAGCGCGGGCACCGGGAGCAGGGCGAGCATGGCCGACGGGCTCACCGCGCGGCGGCGTTCCGCGCCGCAGGCGCCGCATTCCGCGATGTGCTGGCGGACTTCCCGGCGCATCGAGGGGGTGAGCTCACCCTCCCAGCTGCCCAGGATCTCCGCCAGCGCCGGGCACGAGCCGTAGCCGGTCCGCGCCGCGACCAGGGTGCTGACGGCGGTGTCGAACCGCTGCCGGGCCCGCGAGCCGAGCCCATGCGCCTGGTTGCGCGGCACGCCCAGCGCGTCGGCCAGGTCGGCGCCGTAGAACTCGTGGCGCATGCTCAGCTCGACGATCTCCCGGTCACCAGGCTCCAGCCCGGCCAGCGCCGACCACGCCAGCTCGCGCAGTTCGGCCTGCTCCAGCGCGGCGCTCAGGTCAGCGGTGGAGTCACCGGTTTCCGGGTCGGGCACTGGCTCGGGCGGCTGGGCCGCACTGGGCGCCGGTACTCCCTCGTGCTGGCGGCGGTGGCACTCATTCCTGGCCACCGCGTACAGCCACGGCCGGAGCCGGCTCGGGTCCCGCAGCCCGGGCAGCCGGAGCGCTGCGATGACGAACGTGTCGAGCACCGCTTCGGCCGCGTCGGCCGGCTCGCTCAGCAGCGACCGGCTATACACATACAACGCCGGGGCGTAGTGATCGTAGGCAGCGGCCAGCGCTGCCGGATCACCCGCGACTATTCCGGCGACCATCCCCCCATCGCGCATGTGCACACGGTATGTGCCCGACCAGGTCAAGTCCACCAGAATGGGCCGGCATTTCTTTTACCTTTTGGCGGCGAGCGCGGCGAGCCCGGCGGCCCGCATCGCGCCGACCGGGGCCGGCTTGCCGGTCATCAGCTCAACCTGCCGGGCGGCCTGGTGCAGCAGCAGCGCGAAACCGCTGGCCACCGGCACTCCGGCCGACTGCGCGGCGGCGGCCAGCGCCGTCGGCCACGGGTGGTACACGACGTCGAGGAGGCAGCCGGGGACCAGCGTGCCCTGCCTGATGCGATCCGCGTAGTGATCGGCCGCGCCGGCCGGGGCGGTCGAGATGAGCAGTCCCGGGGCGGGCTCACCCGGCTCGCCGAACGGCACCAGCCGCACGGTCACGCCCAGCCGTGCGGCCGCGGCCCGCAGGCCCGCGGCCCGCCGCTCGTCGCGGGCGGCCACGGTGACCGCGGTGGCGCCGAGCCCGCGCGCCGCGGCCAGCGCCGAGCAGGCGGTGGCCCCGGCGCCGAGGATGAGCACCGGGGATGGGCTGGCCAGGCCCGCCTCGGCCAGGGCGGCGATCATGCCGGGCACGTCGGTGTTGTGCCCGCGGCGCAGGCCCGCGTCGAACACCACCGTGTTGGCCGCGCCGACCTCCTCCACCAGCGGCTCCGCGCCATCCAGCAGGCCGAGCACGGCGCGCTTGAGCGGCATGGTCAGGGACAGCCCGGCCCAGTCCGGGCCGCAGCCGGCCAGCCGCCCGGGCAGCCCGGTCTCGTCGCACTCGATGGCCTGGTACGACCAGCCGTCCAGGCCCAGGGCCCGGTAGGCGGCCAGGTGCAGGGCAGGCGACAGCGAGTGGGCGACCGGCGAGCCGAGAACCGCGGCTTTCATGATGGTCCGGTCAGCCTGACCCGGTGTGGGTGCCGGTACCCGTGCCGGTGCTGCCGTACCTGGCCACCGCCGCGTCGAACTTCTGGTGGTCGCTGAAGAACAGCGTCTTCCCGGTGGAAGAGTTGATGGTCAGGAAGTAGAAGAAGTTGCCGTGATCCGGATGCAGCGCCGCGTGGATCGCGGCCGCCCCGGGGCTGTCGATCGGCCCGGGCGGCAGGTTCGCGTGCAGGTACGTGTTGTACGGCGAAGGGAAGGTGGTGCTGAACCGGGCATTGCTCTGGCCCGCGCGGGCCATCGCGTACAGCACGGTCGTGTCCAGCTGCAGGTTGATCGGGGGGACATGGTTGAGCCGGTTGTAGATGACCTCGGCGATCCGCGGGTAGTCCTGCGGCAGCTTGCCCTCGGCCTCGATGAGGCTGGCCACCGTGATCACGGCGCCCTCGCCCTCGTGGCCGTGGGCCGCGGCCCCGCTGAGGTTGATGCTGACGGCTTCGTCCTTGAACTTCTGCACCATCGCCCGCAGCACGTCCACCGGGGATGTTTTCGGCTGGACGAAGTAGGTGGCCGGGAACAGGTAGCCCTCCGGGTTGCCGTGCGCATACGCGGGCAGGCCGAGGCGGGCCGGGTGCGCGATGGCCTGCTGGTAACCCTTGAGATTGCCGGTGTCCTGGCCGAGCCGCGCGATGATCTGGGCCAGGGTGAATCCCTCCGGGATCAGGACCCTGACCTGGATGCGGCTGGACGGCTGGAGCAGCAGGGCCAGGGCGAGCGAGGCCTTCATGTGCTTGTGCACCTGGTAGGTGCCCGGTTCGAGCGTGTTGCCCCGCGAGCTGTCCTTGGCCGCGTTGAAGAAGGCCCGGGCGCTGGCCACCACGCCGAGGGTAGCCAGCCGCTGGCCCACCGCGGCCGCCGTGTCGCCCGGCTTGATCTGCACCTGCACCGTCCCGGTGCCCGGGCCGGAGAAATCGGGCGGGTCGATGTACTGCCGGTAGTAGTGGTAGCCGACCGCGCCGCCCGCCGCCAGGATCAGCACGAAGACCAGCAGCGAGATCAGGATGGCGACCCGGCCCCGGCGGCGCCGCTTCTTGCGCGCGGATGTGCCGGCTGGGGGCTCGCCCGGCTGGCCGCCGCCGCTGCCCTGGTCGAGCCCGGGGAGAAGGCCGCTGGGCTGGCCCTCCTCCGTCCCGGCCGATGATTCGTCCACGTCCCCGTACCAGCCCCCGGCGGCAGGGTACTCCCCGGAGTCCTGGTGCGGGCTGCTGTCCAGCTCGCGCGGGTCGTCCACGTACTGCTCATACCCAGGTTCGGGCGGGCTGTTCCCGGCGGCGTGGCGGCGCCGGGTGCGCGGCCGCGGCGGCGCGGCCTCAAAGGCGGCCGGCTCCGCCGGGTAGGGCGCGGGCCCGGTGCGGTCAGCCAGGTAACCCGGGGGCAGGGTGCCCGCATCGGGCTGGTGCCAGCCGAAGTCCTGCTGGGGGGGCAGCGGGGACAGCGGCCCGGACGGATGCTCCGGGCCGGGCAGCGCCCCGGGCGGCAGCGGGGGAAGTTCCCCAGGGTACGCGCCGGGCCTGCCGCCTGGTCCGGTGTGGTACGCATCGGTGGAGCCGGCCCAGGTTTCCCGGGCCGGGCCGTCCTGGTGCGGCGCGTCCCAGGGCTCTGCTTCCCAGGGCTCGGCCGCCCAGGGCTGCGGGTCCCAGGATGGCGCCGGGCCCGGCGGTGCCGTCCACGACGACGGCGGTTCTTCCCACGGCTGCGGCGGCCATGGCTGCTCCGGGCCGGACGGCGCCCAGCGGTCGGGCGGCTGCGGCCCGGTCACCGGACCATGGCCCGCGCGGGGCGCCGGCCAGCGGGTCAGGCGCCCAGCGGTACGCGTCACTGTGACCGCCGCCCGGATCCGGCCGCGGTGGGTAGGGCTCACCGGGCACCGGGAACGCGCGCGGGTCAGCCCGCGGCGGTGGCTCGCTGGCCCCAGCCCGGCTGCGACGGGTAATCGCCGCCGGGGCCGAGGTCAGTCTCGCTGTCTTCGGGGTATTCCCCTGATCCCCAGTCCTGCTCGCCCTGTGTCCCCCGCCGCGCGTGACGGCTCACCCGTCCGCCCCGGGGCCGGGAGGCACGAGTTCGCCGGGTGGCCGGCCGGTGCTGCGCTCCGCGTCCAGCGCACCTTGCAGGATCAGCGCTGCGGCCGCCTGGTCGACCACGGGCCGCCGGGCCCGTGCGCCCTTGCCACCCCGGCGCAGTGCGTCATGCGCCACCGTGGTGGTGAACCGCTCATCGGCCAGCCGCACCGGCAGCGGGGCCAGCCGGCCCGCCAGCGCGGCCGCGAATGCCCGGGCGGCCGCCGCCGCGCGGCCTTCCCGCCCGGACAGGCTGGTCGGCAGGCCCACGATGATCTCCATGGCCCCGTGGTCCAGGGCCAGCTCGGCCAGGCGGTCCAGGTCGCCCGGGCCGCGCGGGACGGTGGCCAGCGGGCTGGCCAGCAGCGCACCCGGATCGCTCCGGGCGACACCGATCCGGGCCGACCCGAAGTCCACGCCAAGCCGTACGCCGGCTCTCAACGCCGGGGCCTGCGGCGCGGATGTGTCCCCCGCGCACATCTCAACGGCGTAACGGGATGGCAACACGGGACAACCGTAGTCCAACCCGTCACGCGATGTCTGCGACAACCGCGCGAACCGCATCAAATGCGCCGGCGATGGCCTGGCCGGCCCGGTCCCCCTGCGGTGCGCCGCCGCCCTGCGCGACGTCGTCGCGGCCGCCGCCGCCCCCGCCGAGCGCCCCGGCGGCCGCGCGTACCAGCTGGCCGGCGGCCAGGCCCAGCCCGCGGGCGGCCTCGTTCACGGCCACCACTACTGACGGTCGGTCGGTGGGCACGCCCGCGATGACCACGACCGCGGGCCGCGGCTCGGGCAGCCGCCCGCGCACGTCCAGTGCCAGCTTGCGGATGCTGTCGGCGCTGGTCCCGTCCGGGACCTGGTGGGTGACCAGGGCCACCGGGCCGGCCTCGGCCGCGCCCGCGGCGAGCTCGGCGGCGGCGCCGAGGATCTGCGCACTGCGCAGCCGGTCCAGGTCGCGCTCGGCGTCGCGGACCCGGCTGACCAGGGCCGCGATCCGGTCCGGCAGGTCTTCCCGGCGGGTCTTGAGCTGCTCGGTGAGCTGGCTGACCAGCACGCTCTCCCGGGCCAGGAAGCGGAACGCGTCCGTGCCGACGAGGGCTTCCACCCGGCGCACGCCGGACCCGATGGAGGACTCGCCGAGGATCTTGACCAGCCCGAGCTGGCCGGAGTGGGCCACGTGCGTGCCGCCGCACAGCTCCCGGGAGTAGTCGCCGACCTCGACGACCCGGACCTCGTCCCCGTATTTCTCGCCGAACAGGGCGATCGCGCCGATCGCGCGGGCCTCCTCGATGGGCGTGACGAACGCCCGTACCGCGAGGTCGTCGATGAGCACCTGGTTGACCTCGTCCTCGGCGTCCCGGAGCACACTGGGGGGCACCGCCCCGGCGGCGGTGAAGTCGAAGCGCAGCCGCCCGGGTGAGTTCTCCGAGCCGGCCTGGGCGGCGGACTCGCCGAGCGCGCCGCGGAACGCCCGGTGCACCATGTGCGTGGCCGTGTGCGAGCGGGAGATGGCCCGGCGGCGCTCGATGTCGATCTCCACCTGGGCCGCCGCGCCGACCACCACTTCCCCGCTGCGGACCACGCCCCGGTGCACGATGAGCCCGGGCACCGGGGCCTGCACGTCCCGGACCTCGATCAGGCCGCCGGCCGCGCCGGGCGCGTCGGCGACCCGGATGGTGGCGGTGTCGGCGAGCTGACCGCCGCCCTCCGCGTAGCAGGGGGTACGGTCCAGGATCACCTCGACCTCGGTGCCCGCGCCGGCCGCGGGCACGCTGACCCCGCCGGCCAGCAGCCCGGTGACCGTGGCTTCCCCTGACGTCTGGTCGTACCCGGTGAAGGTGACCGGGCCGGACTTGGACAGCAGGCTGGCCAGCACCGAGATGTCCGCGTTGCCGGTCTTCTTGTCCAGCGAGTCCTGCTTGGCCCGCTGCCGCTGCTCGGCCATGAGCCGGCGGAAGCCGTCCTCGTCCACGGCCAGGCCCTGCTCGTTGGCCATCTCCAGGGTGAGGTCGATCGGGAAGCCGTACGTGTCGTGCAGCTGGAACGCCTGATCGCCGGACAGCGTCGCGGTGCCCCGGCGCCGGGTCTCGCCGACCGCGGCGTCGAAGATGGCGGAGCCGGTGCGCAGCGTGGACAGGAACGTGCCCTCCTCGGCGTCGATCACCCCGAGGATCCGCGGCGTGTCGGTGCGCAGGTCGGGGAACTGGTCGGCCATCGCGCCGATCGCCGTCCCGGCCAGCTCGTGCAGGAAGCCGCCGTCGCTGCCGCCGCCGCGCTGGCCGCCGGCCAGCAGCCGCAGGTTGTAAATGCTGCGGCGCAGGATGCGGCGCAGCACGTAGCCGCGCCCCTCGTTGGAGGGCAGCACGCCGTCGGCGACCAGCATCACCGCCGTGCGCACGTGGTCGGAGACCACCCGCAGGGCCACGTCAGACCGGTGGTCGCGGCCGTACTTCTGCTCGGTCAGCTCGGCCGCCCGGTCCAGCACCTTCCACAGCGTGTCGATCTCGTAGATGTTGTCCACGCCCTGCAGGATGGCGGCCATCCGCTCCAGGCCCATGCCCGTGTCGATGTTGCGCGCGGGCAGGTCACCCAGGATGGGCCAGCCTTCCTTGCCCGCTCCCTCGCCCCGCAGGTACTGCATGAAAACGAGGTTCCAGACCTCCAGGTAGCGGTCCTCGTCCACGACCGGCCCGCCGTCCAGGCCGTAGTCCGGGCCACGGTCGTAGTAGATCTCTGAACACGGCCCGCACGGCCCGGGCACACCCATCGACCAGAAGTTGTCCGCCATCCCCCGGCGCTGGATGCGGCTGTCCGGCAGGCCCACCTGGTCCCGCCAGATGCCGGCCGCCTCGTCGTCGTCGAGGTACACGGTGGCCCACAGCCGGTCCTCGGGGAAGCCGAACCCGCCATCCCGCTCCGGCGTGGTGAGCAGTTCCCAGGCGAACGGGATGGCCTGGTCCTTGAAGTAGTCGCCGAACGAGAAGTTCCCCAGCATCTGGAAGAACGTGCCGTGCCGGGTGGTCTTGCCGACTTCCTCGATGTCCGGCGTGCGCACGCACTTCTGCGCGCTGGTGGCCCGGTTGAACGGCGGCGCGGCCTGGCCCAGGAAGTACGGCTTGAACGGCTGCATGCCCGCGTTCACCAGCAGCAGCGTGGGGTCGTCGGCGATCAGCGACGCCGACGGGACAACCGTGTGCCCGCGCTCGGCGAAGTAGGTAAGGAAACGGCGGGCGATCTCTGCCGACTCCATCAGTGGCCATCCTCTACGTGGTCGGTGTGCCCCTCCAGCGCTGGGCGGGCGTGCTGGAGCTGGCGCTGGCGGTAGATTTCCATGCCCTCCCGCACGTCGCCGGCGAAGCGGGTGAGCTCCCGGGCCCCCGGGCTGATCGCGCGGGCGGCCGCGGCGCCCCGCCGGTAGGCGGAAATGCCCAGGGCCGCGCCCAGGGTGAGCCAGAACAGCCTGCGGATCACCGGCGCTCTCCCGTCTGCGGCCGGCTGCTCTGCAGCGCGCGCCGGGCGTCGGCGCCGGCCGCCCGGGCCGAGCTGGTGGCCGCCCTCAGCTCAGCGGCGTGCCGTACCCCGTACAGCAGCGCGGGGACGCGCGCCAGCCGGCTGCTGCCGCTGGCCGCGGCCAGCCGGGCCAGCGGCGCGAGCGCGGTCACCCGGCCGGTCAGGTCGGCCATGTTCGCGGTTACCTCGTCCATGCTGGCGGTGAGCTGCTCGGTGCGGGCCAGCTGCCCGGTGGCCGCGTCGATGGCCGAGTGGGCCCGGTCGATGGCCTCGTCCGAGCGCTCGCGCAGCCCGCTGACCGCCGCCGAGGTCTGGCCGATCAGCCCGGCCAGCTTCAGCAGCACGAACACCGACACCGCCGCCAGGATCATGAAACAGCCCACGGCGGCGATCACCGCTACCCAGACCGCGTTCAGCATGCCTGCTCCCTCATCTGCCCGACCCTATCTCGCGACGGCCCACGCGAGCCCGCCACCGCGCACACCGGGGCGGCCGCCGCCGTCAGGAACCTCCCGGCTCACCGGCCTGGTCCAGGATCGCCCGGATGCGCTCAGAGCGTTCGGCAAAACGGGCTTCCGCCCCGTGCTGCGACGGCTGGTAGTAACGGCGGCCGACCAGCGCGTCCGGCGCGTACTGCTGGGCCACCACGCCCTCGGCGAAGTCATGCGGGTACTGGTACTCCTGGCCGTGGCCGAGCCGCGCGGCGCCGGGGTAGTGCGCGTCGCGCAGGTGCGGCGGCACCGGGCCGGCCAGCCCGGCGCGCACGTCGGCGGTGGCGGCGCCGATGGCCATGATGACCGCGTTGGACTTGGGCGCCAGGGCCAGGTGGATGGTGGCCTGGGTCAGGTTGATCCGGGCCTCGGGCAGGCCGACGAACTCGACCGCCTGGGCCGCGGCCACGGCCACGCCGAGCGCGGTGGGATCGGCCATCCCGACGTCCTCGCTGGCGTGCACGATCAGCCGCCGGGCGATGTACCGGGCGTCCTCGCCAGCCTCGATCATCCGGGCCAGGTAGTGCACGGCGGCGTCGGCGTCGCTGCCCCGGATGCTCTTGATGAACGCGCTGATCACGTCGTAGTGCTGGTCACCGGCCCGGTCGTAGCGCACCACGGCCCGGTCCACCGCGCGCTCCAGGACGGTGGTGCCGATGGTGGCGCCGGCGGGCAGCCCGAGCGCGGCCGACTCCAGGTAGGTGAGCGCGCGCCGGGCGTCGCCGCTGGCCAGCCGGATCAGCTCAGCCAGGGCGTCGCCGTCCAGGCTGACCGCGCCGCCCAGCCCCCGCTCGTCGGCCAGCGCCCGGGTGATGACCTCGCGCATGTCGTCGTCGCCGAGCGGCTGCAGGGTAAGCAGCAGGGACCGGGACAGCAGCGGGCCGACCACCGAGAACGACGGGTTCTCGGTGGTCGCGCCGATGAACGACACCCAGCGGTTCTCCACCGCGGGCAGCAGCGCGTCCTGCTGGGCCTTGTTGAACCGGTGCACCTCGTCGATGAACAGCACGGTCTGGCGGCCGGTCAGGCCGAGTTCCCGGCGGGCCGCCTCGATCGCGGCGCGCACGTCCTTCACGCCCGCGGTGACCGCGGACAGCTCGGTGAACCGGCGGCTGGTCACCCGGCTGATCACCTGGGCCAGGGTGGTCTTGCCGGTGCCGGGCGGGCCCCACAGCACCACGGCCAGGCCCGCGTCGTGCTCGGCCAGCTTGCGCAGCGGGGTGCCGGGCCCGGTCAGGTGCGGCTGGCCGACCACCTCGTCCAGGGTGCGCGGGCGCATCCGGACCGCGAGCGGGGCCGCGGCCTGGGCCGCCTCTTCCTCGGCCGCGTCGAACAGGCTGCCCGCCTGCCCGCTGCTGCCGGTACTGCCTGGTGGAACCACATCCCTGACACTATCCGGCCATTCCCGCGGCCGGTCCGCTAATCACGCCCCGGCCGGGCCACCGTCCGGCCGGGGGCGGGCGTCGATGCCGGCCTCGCGGCGCTGCTGCTCGGTGATCGGGGTGGGCGCCCCGGTCAGCGGGTCGCTGCCGGATGCCGCCTTGGGGAACGCGATGACCTCGCGGATCGTGTCCGCGCCCGCCAGCAGCATGGTCAGCCGGTCCCAGCCGAACGCGATCCCGCCGTGCGGGGGCGGGCCGAAGCGCAGCGCGTCGAGCAGGAAGCCGAACTGTGCCTCGGCCTCGGCCCGGGACAGCCCGATGACGTCGAAGACCTGCTGCTGCATGTCGGGCCGGTGGATACGGATCGAGCCGCCGCCGATCTCATTGCCGTTGCAGACCAGGTCGTAGGCGTCGGCCAGGGCCTCGCCCGGCTGGTCGGTGAACTTGCTGGCCCATTCGGGCAGTGGCGCGGTGAACGGGTGATGCACCGCGGTCCAGCCGGCCGCGCCGTCCTCCTCGAACATCGGCGCGTCCACCACCCAGGTGAACGCCCAGGCGTCCAGGTCGATGAGGCCCAGCCGCTCGCCGATCTCCAGCCGCGCCGCGCCGAGCAGCGGCCGGGCCTGCTGCGGGGGGCCGGCCGCGAAGAACACGCAGTCGCCGGGCTGTGCGCCGGCCGCGGCGGCCAGCCCGGCGCTCTCCTCGGCGGACAGGTGCTTGGCCACCGGCCCGGAGCCGGACACCGTGCCGTCGGCACCGATCAGCACGTAAGCGAGCCCGCGGGCGCCGCGCGCCCGGGCCCACTCCTGCCAGGCGTCCAGCTCGCGGCGGGCCTGCCCGGCGCCGCCGGGCATCACCACCGCGCCGATGTAGGGCGCCTGGAACACCCGGAACGTGGTCTGCGCGAAGTAGTCGGTCAGGTCGGCCAGCTCACAGCCGAACCGCAGGTCCGGCTTGTCCGAGCCGAACCGGGCCATGGCCTCGGCGTAGCTGAGCTGCGGCACCGGCCGGGGCAGCTGGTAGCCGGCCACCTCGGCCCACAGCCGGGCCACCAGGTCCTCGGCCACCTCGATGACGTCTTCCCGGGTGACGAAGCTCATCTCGATGTCCACCTGGGTGAACTCCGGCTGCCGGTCCTTGCGGAAGTCCTCGTCGCGGAAGCAGCGGGCCAGCTGCCAGTACCGCTCGAAACCGCCGACCATCAGCAGCTGCTTGAACAGCTGCGGCGACTGGGGCAGCGCGTACCAGTGCCCGGGGCGCAGCCGGACCGGCACCAGGAAGTCGCGGGCGCCTTCCGGGGTGGACCGGGTCAGGTCCGGGGTTTCCAGGTACACGAAGCGGTGCCCGCGCAGCACCTCGGTGACCAGGTAGGTGGCCTCGGACCGGATCCGCAGCGCGGCGGCGGTCTCGGCCCGCCTGGTGTCCAGGTACCGGTACTTCAGCCGCAGGTCCTCGCTGAGCTCGCCGGTGCTGGCCTCGATGGGGAACGGCAGCGGGGCCGCCTCGGACAGCACCTCCAGGCCGTCCGCGGCCACTTCCACCGCACCGGTGGGCAGCTCGGGGTTCTCGTTGCCGGCCGGCCTGCTGCGCACCTGGCCGGTGACCCGGACGCAGAACTCCGAGCGCAGCGCGTGCGCGGGCCCGTTCTCGCCCTCTTCACGGAACACGACCTGGACGATCCCGCTGGCGTCGCGCAGGTCGATGAAGGTGACGCCGCCGTGGTCCCGGCGCCGGGCTACCCAGCCGGCCAGCGTCACCTGCTGGCCGTCCTGCTCGGCGCGCAGCGTGCCCGCCTCGTGGGTTCGGATCATGTCCCGCTCAGCCTCTCTCGCCGCCGTCCTACAGCCCGGTCGCGCGGCCCGCGCCCGGCTGCAGGCCGGCCAGGAACTGGTTGCTGGCCCGCTCCGCGCCGATGGTGGTGGCCGGCCCGTGGCCCGGCAGCACCTGGGTCTCGTCCGGCAGCGGCAGGCAGACCCGGGCCAGGCTGCCCATCATGGCCGCCGGATCGCCGCCGGGCAGGTCAGTCCGGCCGATCGACCCGGCGAACAGCAGGTCCCCGGAGAACATCACCGTGGTCCCGGACCGGAAGGCCACCGAGCCCGGGGTGTGCCCGGGCGCGTGGTCCACGGTAATCTCCAGCCCGGCCAGGCTGAGCACCGCCCCGTCGGTGAGTTCCCGTACGTCGTCCGGCTCGGTGAACTCCAGGCCGCCAAACAGCTGCTGGCCGGGGCCGAGCGGCAGGCCGCGGGCCGGGTCGGCGAGCAGCGCGCGGTCTCCCGGGTGGATGTAGGCCGGGATGTCCCGGGCCCCGCACACCGGCGCCACCGACCACATGTGGTCGATGTGCCCATGGGTGAGCAGCACCGCGACCGGCTTGAGCCGGTGCCGCGCGGCGAGTTCGTCGATCCCCGGCCCGGCGTCCTCACCCGGGTCGACGATCAGGCACTCCGCGCCCGGCTCGGCCGCCACCAGGTAGCAATTGGCGGCAAAAGAGCCAGCCGGAAACCCGGCAACCAGCACGGGCCGACCTCCTGGATAGTTCGGGACACTTAGCACGGTGCACGGCAGCACGCGCCTCCCCCAGGCTACCGATCTGCTCGGCCCAGCCGCGAACCGGTAACAGCGACGTCACGACCTCACGGGTGCCGGTACCATTCGCGAAGTTTCGCTGGTAAGCAAGCAACAGGCAGCCAGGAGGAACAGATCGGTGGCAGGTAAGAAGGACCGGCAGCGCAAGCTGGCGCGGGAGCGTCTCCAGCGCCAGCAGGCGAAGCGCGCGGCGCGGGCTCACCGGAGCCGGCAGGTGACCATGATAGCCGTGGTCTGCCTGGTGGTCGTGGGCCTGGGCGTGGGCGGGTTTTTCGCCTTCTCCTCACCGGCTAAGACCAGCAATACGGCCGCGGCGGCGACCGCCTCGGCCTCGGCCTCGGCATCCGCGTCCGCCTCGGCGTCGCCCAGCGCGCAGGCCGAGCCCGCCCGCACGTGCACGTACCCGGCCAGTGGCACGCCGGCCGCGCGCAACGTCGGCACGCCCCCGGCGAAACCCGACGGCCAGGCCAGCTACCAGGCGACGATCCACACCAACCGCGGGGACGTCGTTATCCACCTGCTCAACAGCAAGGCCACCTGCACGGTCAACTCGTTCGTCTACCTGGCGGCCAAGAAGTATTTCAACAACACCAAATGCCACCGGCTGACCACTACCAGCCCGCTGTTCGTGCTGCAGTGCGGGGACCCTACTGGCACTGGCTCCGGCGGGCCCGGTTACAAGTTCAGCGACGAGAATCTGGCGGGCGCGAAGTACACCGGGGGAACTGTGGCGATGGCGAACTCCGGGCCCAATACCAACGGCAGCCAGTTTTTCCTTGTCTACCGGAACTCGAAGCTGGCCCCCAGCTACACGCCGTTCGGCAGGGTCGTCAAAGGGCTCGGGATCATCCAGAATGTGGCCAGGGCAGGCAGTGACAACGCTAATGGCCACGGGGATGGGCACCCGAAGGAGAAAGTCGTCATCGAGAGCGTCACTATTAAGAAGACCTGAGCCGGGCGATGCTGCCAGGACCAGGGCTGAGCAGGAGGTTAGCGGTGAGCACCGCCAACGATCCGTGGGGCAGGGTAGCCGACGACGGTACGGTCTACGTGCGTATCGCCGGGAGCGAGCGGGTGGTTGGCTCATGGCAGGCAGGCAGCCCCGATGAGGCGCTGGCCTTCTACCGGCGCAAGTTCGACGCGCTGGAGACCGAGGTCGCCCTGCTTGAACAGCGGCTCACCGCCACTGACCTGTCCCCCGGCAGTGCCCGGGCATCCATCGACCGGCTGCTGGAGGCGGTGGCGGACGCCCACGCGGTCGGCGACCTGGAATCGCTGCGCACCCGGCTGGAGGCGCTGACCGGCCAGGTGGAAGGCAGGCGCGAGGAGGTCCGGGCGGCCCGTGAGCAGGCCCGGGTCGAGGCCAAGGGCATCAAGGAGCGCATCGTCGCTGAGGCCGAGCAGATCGCCGCCGAGGCCACGCACTGGAAGATCAGCGGCGAGCGGATGCGCCAGCTGCTGGAGGAGTGGAAGGTTGCGCCCCGGGCCGACCGGGCGGTGGAGACCGCGCTGTGGAAGCGGCTGTCCACGGCGCGCAACAGTTTCGCCAAGCGCCGCAAGGCGTACTTCGCCGGGCTGGAGGAGGAGCGCGGGGAGGCCAAGTCCCGCAAGGAGAAGCTGGTGGCCGAGGCGGAGGCGCTGGCCACCTCCACCGACTGGGGCCCGACCGCGGCGGCCTACCGGGAGCTGATGCGGTCCTGGAAGGCGGCGGGCCGGGCCGGGCGGGCCGACGAGGAAGAGCTGTGGGGCCGGTTCAAGGGGGCCCAGGACACGTTCTTCGCGGCCCGGTCGGAGGTGTTCTCGGCCAAGGAGAACGAGCTGCGCGAGCACGCGGCGGTCAAGTCGGCGCTGCTGGAGGAGGCCAGCCCGCTGGTGCCGGTGACCGATGTGCGGGCGGCCCGCTCGGCGCTGCGGTCCATCCAGGAGCGCTGGGAGCAGGCCGGCCCGGTGCCCCGGGAGGCGCACGACCGCCTGGAGCAGGGCCTGCGCCGGGTCGAGGACGCGGTGCGCAAGGCCGAGGACGCCCAGTGGCGCCGGTCCAACCCGGAGGCGCTGGCCCGGGCCAAGGGCACGGTGGACCAGATCCGGGCCGCCATCACCAGCCTGGAAGGGCAGCTGGCCAAGGCCCAGCAGCGGGGCGACTCGAAGGCCGCGGACGAGGCGGCCGAGGCGATCGCCGCCCGGCAGTCCTGGCTGGAGGAAGCCGAGCGCACCCTGGCCGAGCTGTCGAGCTAGGGACCCGCCCTAACTCGTGATCCGGTACACGTCGTAGACGCCGTCGATGGCGCGCACCGCGCGGAGCACGTGACCGAGGTGCTTGGGGTCGCCCATCTCGAACGTGAACCGGCTGACGGCCACCCGGTCCCGGGTCGTGGTGACCGACGCGGACAGGATGTTCACGTGCTGGTCGGAGATGCTCCGGGTGACGTCGGACAGCAGGCCGGTCCGGTCCAGCGCTTCCACCTGGATGGCCACCAGGAACAGCGAGTCTTCGGTGGGCGACCAGCGCACCGCGACCAGCCGCTCGGGCTGTGAGTCGAGCAGGTGGCGCAGGTTGAGGCAGTCGGCCCGGTGCACCGACACGCCGTGCCCGCGGGTGACGAAGCCGGTGATCTCGTCCCCGGGCACCGGGGTGCAGCACTTGGACAGCCGCGCGTACACGTCGGCGGTGCCTTCCACCACCACACCGGAGTCACCGGTCGGCCGCTGCGGCGGCGGCCGGGTGGGCAGGGTGGCCTCGGCCAGGTCCTCCTGCGCGCCGGCCATCCCGCCGGCCGACTGGACCAGTTTGGCCGCCACCGACTGCGCGCTGACGTGCCCCTCGCCGACCGCGGCGTACAGCGCGGACAGGTCGGGGTAGTGCAGCTCGGTGGCCAACGCGAGCAGCGCGTCCCCGGTGGCCAGCCGCTGCAGCGGCAGGCCGTGCTTGCGCATGGCCCGGGCGATCGCGGTCTTGCCGCCCTCGGTAGCCGCCTCACGGCGCTCCTTGGAGAACCAGTGCCGGATCTTGTTGCGGGCCCGGGCGCTCTTCACGAAGCCCAGCCAGTCGTGGCTCGGCCCGGCGTCCGGCGCCTTGGAGGTGAAGATCTCCACCGTGTCGCCGTTGTCGAGCGTGCTCTCCAGCGCCACCAGGCGGCCGTTGACCCGCGCGCCGATCGTGCGGTGGCCGACTTCGGTGTGGATCGAGTACGCGAAGTCCACCGGGGTGGCGCCCTGCGGCAGCGCGATCACCTCACCGCGCGGGGTGAACACGTACACCTCGGCCGCGCCGAGGTCGAAGCGCAGTGATTCGAGGAATTCGGCCGGGTCGGCGGTCTCCCGCTGCCAGTCCACCAGCTGGCGCAGCCAGGCCAGGTCCCCGGCGCCGGCCGGGCTGCCGCGCTCGCCGCCGAGCACCGTCTCTTCCTTGTACTTCCAGTGCGCGGCCACCCCGTACTCGGCCCGCTGGTGCATGCTCCAGGTCCTGATCTGCAGCTCGACGGGCTTGCCCCCGGGGCCGATGACCGTCGTGTGCAGCGACTGGTACATGTTGAACTTCGGCATCGCGATGTAGTCCTTGAACCGGCCGGGCACCGGGTTCCACCGGGCGTGCACCGTGCCGAGCGCGGCGTAGCAGTCGCGGACCGAGTCCACCAGCACCCGGATGCCGACCAGGTCATAGATGTCGTCGAAGCCGACGTTCCTGGCGATCATCTTCTGGTAGACGGAGTAGTAGTGCTTGGGCCGGCCCATGACCCGCGCCTTGACCTTGGCGTCGCGCAGGTCGGCCGAGACGTCCTCGATGACCTCCGACAGGAACACGTCGCGGCGCGGGGCGCGCTCGGACACCAGCCGGGCGATCTCGTCGTAGCGCTTGGGGTAGAGCGTGGCGAACGCCAGGTCCTCCAGCTCCCACTTGATCGTGTTCATGCCGAGCCGGTGCGCGAGCGGCGCGTAGATCTCCAGGACCTCACGGGACTTGCGCTCCTGCTTCTCCCGGGGCAGGTAGCGCAGCGTGCGCATGTTGTGCAGCCGGTCGGCCAGCTTGATCACCAGCACCCGGATGTCGCGGGACATCGCGACCACCATCTTGCGGACGGTCTCGGCCTCGGCAACGTCGCCGTACTTGACCTTGTCCAGCTTGGTCACCCCGTCGACCAGGGCCGCGATCTCGTCGCCGAAGTCGCGGCGGAGCTGGTCCAGGGCGTACGGGGTGTCCTCGACCGTGTCGTGCAGCAGCGCGGCGCACAGTGTCTCGTGGTTCATCCCCAGCTCGGCCAGGATGGTGGCCACGGCCAGCGGGTGGGTGATGTAGGGGTCGCCGCTCTTGCGCTTCTGCCCGGCGTGCCAGTGCGCGGCCACGTCGTAGGCGTGCTCGATGAGCCGGACGTCGGCCTTGGGGTGGGTGGCGCGGACCGTCTTGATCATCGGCTCCAGCACCGGGTTGATCCCGCCGCCGCGGGCCGCGCCGAGCCGGGCCAGCCGGCGGGCGGCCCGGCCGCTGCCCGGCACCCGGGTGCCGCCCGCGGCCTGGCCGTTACGCCGGCCGGCACCGGGCCGCGGGCCGTTCGGCTGGCCGGTGTCGCTGCGGGTGCCGTCCTCGCGGGTGCCGTCGTCGCGGGTGGGGGCGGCCGGAACCGGGCCGGGCTGGGCAGCGGCTACCTGGCCAGGGCTGCCCTGGCCCGGGGCGGCCACGCCCTCCCCCGCCGCGGCGGTCTGGCCCGGGGGGACAGGAGTGGCCCCGGCGCCGGCATCGCCGGTCGTTGCCACATCACCGGCCACAGGCACTCCTCACGTCCGCCAAGACCCCAGTCTATCGGCGGAAGATCGCTGAAGTGCCGGGTCAGGGCGGCCCCGGCGGGAGATGCCTAGACGACCAGCAGCGAGCGGACCAGGTCGCCGGGCAGCCGGGCCCGGCCGCCGAGGAAGCTGAGCTCCAGGATCACCGAGATCCCGGTGACCTCGGCGCCGGCCGTCCGGACCAGGCCGGCGGTGGCGGCGGCGGTGCCCCCGGTGGCCAGCACATCGTCCACGATGAGCACCCGCTCACCGGGCGCGAACGCATCCTGGTGCACTTCGATGGTGGCGCTGCCGTACTCCAGGTCGTAGCTGCGGGCGAACGTCGGCCCGGGCAGTTTGCCCTGCTTGCGCACGGGCACAAAGCCCGCACCCAGCTGGATGGCCACCGACGCGGCCAGGATGAAACCACGGGCTTCGATCCCGGCCACCTTGTCCACGCCGCCCGGCGCGCCGCGGCGCGCGTGCCCGGCGGCCAGCCCGCTGACCACCGCGGCCAGCGCGTCGCCGTCGGCGAGCAGCGGGGTGATGTCCTTGAACATCACCCCGGGCTGCGGGTAGTCGGCGATATCGCGCACCCGGGCCTTGATCAGCCCGGCCAGGGCCGGGTCGGCGTCCGGCGCGACCGCCGGGGCCGGGGCCTTGTCCGGCTCCATCTAGCGGCGCTTCTTCTTGCCGCCCGGGCGGCGCTTGGCCGCACTGGTGCGCCGGGGCTGCTGCCGGGGGCCGCTGGGGGCGGCGGGGCCGGGCGGCCGCGGTGCGGCCCGGCCGGCCGGCACCTTGTCCCCGGTCGCCGCGGCCTCGTCGTCCCCGGCCACCGCGGGCGGCGGGGTGTCCACCTGATCCCCGTCGCCATCCGCGGTGACCGTGCCCGCGGCCGTGACCGCGCCGCCGGCCACCGGGCGGCCCGTCTTGGCCGCGGCCCGCTTGGCCGCCCGGCCGCCGGCCGCCTTGGCCGCGACCCGCTTGGCCAGCGCCTTGTACTGCGGGTCGCGTTCCTTCAGGTCGGCCAGCACCGGGGTGGCGATGCAGATCGAGGAGTAGGTGCCGGACAGCATGCCGACGAACAGCACCAGCGCCAGGTCCTTCAGTTCCCCGGCGCCGAGCAGCCCGGCCCCCACGAACAGGATGGACGCCACCGGCAGCAGGGCGATCACCGAGGTGTTGATCGAGCGCACCAGGGTCTGGTTGAGCGCCAGGTTGGCGGCCTGGCTGTACGTGCTGCGGGCCGAGCCGAGCAGGCCCGCGGTATTCTCCCGGACCTTGTCGAAGACGACCACGGTGTCGTAGAGCGAGTAACCCAGGATGGTCAGCAGGCCGATCACGGTGGCCGGGCTGACCTCGAAGCCGGCCAGCGCGTACACCCCGGTGGTGATCACGATGTCATGGGCCAGCGCGATCAGCGCGGCCAGGGCCATCCGCCACTCGAACGCGATCGTCAGGTAGATGACAATGACGATGAGGAACGCGATCAGCGCCTGGATGGCCTTCTGCGTGATCTGCGATCCCCAGCTGGCCCCGATGAAGCTGATGCTGATCTTGTCAGTTGGGACCCCGAGGTCCCGGCTCAGCACGTCCTGCACGTGGGTCTGCTGGGCGTAGGGCAGCTTCCCGGTCTGCACCTGCCACTGGGCGCTGCTGCCGGAGCCCACTTTCTCGACGATGACGTCCTGGCCGGCCCCACCGCTGGCCGCCGCGCTGCGCACCTGGCTGATCGATGCGGACGATGCCGGGAACTGGAAGACCGAGCCGCCCTTGAAGTTGACGCTGAAGTTCAGCCCGCGGCCGAACAGGCCCACCAGGCTGAGCACCAGGATCAGCCCGGAGATCGAGTACCAGAGCTTCTGCCGGCCCACGAAGTCGAAGGAGACCTCGCCGCGGTAGAGCCGGCCGCCGATGGAGCCAAGCCGCGACATCACGCCTCCTTCGCCGGGGCGCCGGTGCGCACGCGGGCCGTCCGGGAAGATCGCCAGGGCGCCCGGGCCCCCAGCCGGGCCGGGTCCAGGCCGGACAGCCGGTGTCCCTGACCGTAGAACTTGGTCCGGGCGAGCAGGGTGATCATGGGCTTGGTGAACAGGAAGACGACGATCACGTCGATGACCGTGGTCAGCCCGAGGGTGAACGCGAAGCCCTTGACCTCGCCGATGGAGAAGTACCACAGCAGCGCCGCGGCCAGGAACGAGACCGCGTCCGCGACCAGGATGGTCCGCCGGGCCCGTTTCCAGCCGCGTTCCACCGCGGTGCGCAGCGTCCGGCCGTCCCGGACCTCGTCACGGAGCCGTTCGAAGAACACCACGAACGAGTCCGCGGTGATGCCGATGGCCACGATGAGGCCGGCCACCCCGGACAGTTCCAGCGCGAAATTCTGGTACTTGCCGAGCAGGATCACCGCCTCGAACACCAGGATCGACGCGATGATCAGGCTGGACACCGCGACCACGGCCAGGCCCCGGTAGTAGAGCAGGCAGTAGAGCACGACGAGCAGCAGGCCGAGGGCCCCGGCCAGCAGCCCGGCGTGCAGCTGGTCGCTGCCCAGCTGCGGGGATACCGACTGGACCGACTCCTTGGTGAAGGTGAGCGGCAGCGCGCCGTAGCTGAGCTGGGTGGCCAGGTTCGTCGCCTGGGTCTGGCTGAAGTTGCCGGTGATCTGCGCGGAGCCGCCGGTGATCGCGCCCTGGTCGATGGCCGGGAACGAGACCACGTTCCCGTCGAGGATCACGGCCAGGTAGTCCAGCGGCGAGGACGGGGTGCCCGAGGTGCCGTACTTGCTGTACATCTGCTCGGTCAGCTGGCCAAACGCGTTGGCGCCGTCCGGGTGGAAGCTGAGGTTGGTCTGCCAGTACACGCTGGAGGTCTGCGGGCTGGCGCTGGCCGACTTGATGTCCTTGCCGACGACCTTGGACTTGTCCAGCACGAACTTGTACACCACCCCGCCCTCGGAGCCGCACGAGACCGTCTGGATGTTCGGGTCGTTGTACTGCTGCTGGGCGTAGCCGACCTGCGCTTTCCAGTTCTTGTCAGCACAGTTCAGCTTGTTGAACAGGGTCTTCACCTGCGGGTTGACCAGGCTCGCGTCACCCGACGCGCCGGCCACGGTGGACACCGCCGAGCTGCTGCCCGGCGATGGGGTGGCGGCCGCGCTGGCCGCTGGGCTGGCGCTGGCCGAGCCCGACGGGCTGGCGGCTGCCTTGGGGTGCGCGGCGGTCAGGGAGCGGGAGTGGCTCACCATCTCCTGCCCGGCCGCCCCGCCGCCCGCCGTCGCGCCCAGGGCGCCGTTCTTCTTCTTGGCCGTGGAGCTGGCCGACGCGGACGGTGACCCGCTGGCCGACGGGGTAGCCGCGGGTGACCCGCTCGCCGATGGGGTCGGGACCGGCGTGGCCGTGGTGGCACCGGTATTCGGCGCCATCAGCAGCACCTGGCGGAACAGCAGCTGGGCGGTGGTGCCGACCAGGTCCACCACCTTCTGGCTGCCCGCGCCCGGCACGGCCACGTTGATGATGTCGCTGCCCTGCTGCTGCACCTGGGCCTCGGTGAACCCGGCGCCGTCCACCCGGCTGGTCATGATGTCCTTGGCCGTGGTCATGTCCGCCGCGAACTGCGCGTCGGACACGCCCTTGGGGGCCTGCGCCTTCAGCGCCACCGTGGTCCCGCTGGTCAGATCCAGCCCCAGGTGCACCTTGAAGTCCTTGCCCCAGTCCCCGGGTGAGGCGATGTTGCCGCCCACGATGGCCAGGAACAGCAGCACGATGAGCGCGGCCAGCACGGCCAGCGCACGTCCCGGCCGGGAGACGTTACTGCTTGGGGGAGCCACTTCTCGCCCGTCCTCTAGGTTGCCTGTCCCCCGCCCCGAGGTCCGGCGCGGGGCTGCCGGTCAGTCCGCGGTGCGCTCGTCCTGAGCCGGGCGCCCGGCGGCCGTGCTGCCCGGCGTGCCATTGGCCGGGGCGGCACCGTTCTGGTGCTCGGCGCCCAGCTGGCCGTCGGCACTGGCCTCCGCGGTCGCGGCCGGCTCGCTGCTGGCCGGCTCGGTGCTGGCCGGCTCGGGCCCGTCCGTGGCGCTGTCGGCCGCGGCGTGCTCACCGTCCGGGCTGCTCACGGTGCCGTCGTCGTCCGGGACGGTGTCCATGATGGCCCGGCGCAGGAACCGGATCTGCACCCCGGGGGCCACCTCGAGCAGCACGTCCTGATCGTCCGCGTCGATGACCGTCGCGTACATGCCCGCGGTGGTGCGAACCCGCGAACCCGGCTGCACCTGCTGCTGCATCTGCTGCACCCTGCGCTGCTTGTTGCGCTGCGGCCTGATCATGACGAAGTAGAGCAGGCCGAACAGGACCACGATGACGATCAGGAACGTGTAGCTGCCTGACCCGCCCGAGCTGCTGGCTGCGAGTTCAAAATTCCCCATCGCGGGGGCATCCTTCCACTTGATGTGCACCGCCCAGCCGCGCGCCGGGCCGTGAAGCCGGCTGTGCCGGGATCCCTGGCCAGCGGGCAGCCGACCAACTGCCGAAGTGTAGCGGCGCGCAGGCGGCGCACCAACAGGCTACGGGGTCTCGCGACTGATCGTGACATCCCCGCGACCAACTATTTTGCCAGCTGCGCTCATTGGCCACCCGCGGTCAGTCGAACAGGCTCCCAGGCACCGCGAGCCCGGGTGGTCCCGGCGGGTCCAGGCCCAGATGCTCCCAGGCGGCCGGGGTGGCCACCCGGCCCCGCGGCGTCCGGGCCATCAGCCCGGCGCGCACCAGGAACGGCTCGGCGACCACCTCGACGGTCTCCGCCTCCTCCCCCACCGCCACGGCCAGCGTGGACAGCCCGACCGGGCCGCCGCCGAACCTGGTGACCAGGGCGGCGAGCACGGCCCGGTCCAGCCGGTCCAGCCCTTCCTCGTCCACCTCGTACAGTTCCAGGGCGGCGCGGGCCAGCGCCCGGGTGACCACGCCGTCCGCGCGCACCTCGGCGTAGTCCCGGACCCGGCGCAGCAGCCGGTTGGCGATCCGCGGGGTGCCCCGGGACCGCCCGGCGATCTCCTCGGCGCCGTCGCCGCGCAGCACGACCCCGAGCAGGTCTGCCGACCGGCGCACGATCACCTCCAGCTCGGCGGGCTCGTAGAAGTCGAGGTGCGCGGTGAAGCCGAACCGGTCGCGCAGCGGCGCGGGCAGCAGCCCGGCCCGGGTCGTGGCGCCGACCAGGGTGAACGGCGCGATCTCCAGCGGGATGGCGGTCGCGCCCGGCCCCTTGCCGACGACCACGTCGACCCGGAAGTCCTCCATGGCCAGGTAGAGCATTTCCTCGGCGGGCCGGGCCAGCCGGTGGATCTCGTCGATGAACACCACGTCGCGCTCGCCCAGCGTGGACAGGATCGCGGCCAGGTCGCCCGCCCGCTCGATGGCCGGGCCGCTGGTGATCCGCAGCGGCGCGCCCAGCTCGGCCGCGATGATCATCGCGAAGGTGGTCTTGCCCAGGCCCGGCGGGCCGGACATCAGGACGTGATCGGGGGCCCGGCCGCGGCCCAGCGCGCCCTCGATGATGAGCGACAGCTGGTCCCGCACCCGGTGCTGGCCGATGATCTCGTCCAGCCGTTTGGGCCGCAGCGCTCCTTCGATGACCCGCTCGTCCACCCCGGCCAGCGGGGAAACCACCCGGCCGTGCTCGGCGAGCGCGCGGGCTTCCAGGCCGGACAGCCCGGGCGAGGTCTGCTCGGCGGCCTCCGCCGCGGCGTGCGGGCCAGCCGCTGGCCGCGGGTCCTGGCCGGTCACGCCCGGCTCAGCTTACGCAGCGCGGCCCGCAGAGCCTGGGCGACGTCCACCTCCCCGGTGGCCTGCCCGTCGCCCGCGGCACCGTCCCTGGCCGCGCCGTCCTGGGCCGCACCGTCCTGGGCCGCACCGTCCCCGGCCGCGCCGTCCTGGGCTGCACCGTCCTGGGCCGCACCGTCCCCGGCCGCACCGTTCTGGGCGGCGCCGTTGCTGGCCGCACCGGCCAGATCGGCCTCGACCGCGGCGATGGCCTGCTCGGCGTCGCGGCTCGGCCAGCCCAGGTTGACCAGGCCCGCGCGGACCTGGTCCCGCCATGGCGCGGCCCGCGGGCCGGGCACCGCGGTGCCCGCCGCCCCGGCGCTGGCGGTCATGCCCGGCGAGCCGAGCCGGCCCGCGAGCTCCAGCACGATCCGCTGCGCGCCCTTGCGGCCGATCCCCGGCACCCGGGTCAGCGCGGTGATGTCCTCGGCCGCGATGGCCCGGCGCAGCTGGTCCGGGCTGAACGAGGCCAGCATGGCCAGGGCCAGCCGGGGGCCCACCCCGCTGGCCGTCTGGGCCAGCTCGAACACGTCGCGCTCGTCGTCGCTGGCGAAGCCGTACAGGGTCAGCGCATCCTCCCGGACGACCAGGGAGGTGGCCACCCGGGCCCGGGTCCCGGTGCGCAGCGTGGCCAGCGTGCCCGGGGTGCACTGGACCAGCAGCCCGACCCCGCCGACCTCGATCACCGCGCCTTCCGGGGCGATCGCGCACACCGTGCCGTCCAGATGCGATATCACCGCGCGCCTCCTGCGCCGAGGGCTGCTGTGCGGGCCGCTCCAGGGCCGGCCGCCCGCGCGGCCGCCGCCAGCCGGGCCTGGGTCCCGCCGCGCCACAGCTGGCAGATGGCCAGTGCCAGGGCGTCGGCGGTGTCCGCGGGCCGCGGCGGGTCGGCCAGCCGCAGCAGCCGGGTCACCATCGTGGTCACCTGGGCCTTGTCGGCCCGGCCGTTGCCGGTCACCGCCGCCTTGACCTCACTCGGCGTGTGCAGCGCCACCGGCAGCCCGCGCCGCGCCGCGCACAGCACGGCGACCGCGCCCGCCTGGGCCGTGCCCATCACCGTCCGCACGTTGTGCTGGCTGAACACCCGCTCCACGGCGACCGCGTCCGGGCGGTGCTCGGCCAGCCAGGAGTCGATCTCCGCCTCCAGGGCGAGCAGCCGCGCCGCGATGTCATCGGCGGCCGGGGTGCGCACCAGCCCGGCCGCGACCAGGCCGGGTGGCCGGCCCGGGGCGCCATCGACCACGCCGAGGCCGCACCGGGTCAGCCCGGGATCGACGCCGAGCACCCGCATGCACGCTCCATCCCGCTGACGAACACATGTTCGGCCAGGACCGACATTACCGGTCCCGGCCGTGTCACCGGGCGAGGATGCCCGGCGTGTCGCGGTGCGCTTCCAGGGGGCCCAGCTAGCTCAGTCGAGCTTCTCCAGCACGTCGTCGGGCACCGAGTAGTTGGCGTACACGTCCTGCACGTCGTCGGAGTCTTCCAGCGCCTCGATCAGCCGGAACACCCGCTTGGCCTGGTCCTCGTCCAGTTCCACCTCGACCGTGGGCAGGAACGCGGCCTCGGCCGAGTCGTAGTCGATCCCGGCCTGCGTCACCGAGTTGCGCACCGCGACCAGGTCACCGGGCTCGCTGATCACCTCGAACGACTCGCCGAGGTCGCTGACCTCCTCGGCGCCCGCGTCCAGCACCGCCACCAGCAGGTCGTCCTCGCTGACCCCGCCCGCCTTGGGCACGATCACCACGCCCTTGCGGTGGAACAGGTAAGACACCGAGCCGGGGTCGGCCATCGACCCGCCGTTGCGGGTCAGTGCGGTCCGCACGTCGGCCGCGGCCCGGTTCCGGTTGTCGGTCAGGCATTCCACCAGCACCGCGACCCCGCCCGGGGCGTAACCCTCGTAACTGACCGTCTCGTAGGCGGCGCCGCCCGCCTCCAGCCCGGCGCCGCGGCGGATGGCCCGGTCGATGTTGTCGCTGGGCACCGAGTTCTTCTTGGCCTTCTGCACCGCGTCGTACAGCGTGGGGTTGCCGGCCGGGTCGGCCCCGCCGGTCCGCGCCGCCACCTCGACGTTCTTGATCAGCTTGGCGAACAGCTTGCCCCGCCGGGCGTCGATGACCGCCTTCTTGTGCTTGGTCGTGGCCCACTTGGAGTGGCCGCTCATATCCGATCCCTCACCATGTCTACGAAAAGCTTGTGCATCCGCGGGTCGCCGGTCAGCTCGGGATGGAAGGCGGTGGCCAGCGCGGGCCCCTGGCGGACCGCGACGATCCTACCGGTGCCCGGGTCGGCGCCGAGTATCTCGACATCCGGGCCGGTCTCCTCCACCCACGGTGCCCGGATGAACACCGCGCGCAGCGCCGCGCCGGGCATCCCGGTGACCGGGATGTCCGCCTCGAACGAGTCAACCTGACGGCCGAACGCATTGCGCCGCACCGTCATGTCGATGCCCCCGAACGTCTCCTGGCCGCCGATACCGTCCAGCAGCCGGTCGGCCAGCATGATCATGCCCGCGCAGGAGCCGAACACCGGCAGTCCCATGCCGATCCGCTTGCGCAGCGGCTCCATCAGCTCGAACACCACCGCGAGCTTCCACATCGTGGTGGATTCCCCGCCCGGGATGATCAGGCCATCCACCGAGTCGAGCTCGTCAGGCCGGCGGACCCGGGCCGGGCGGGCCCCGGCCGCGGTCACCGCGCGGGAATGCTCGGCCACGTCGCCCTGCAGCGCGAGCACGCCAATGACCGGTCCCGCCGCGGGGCGCTGGACGGGGTCGGGCATGGCGATCGTCCTCCTGGGCGGCTGGGCTCAGCCGAGCGTAACGATTATCGGGATTACCGGGGAACTACAGGAAAACACGGGGACCCAGCCTGATCTTCCCGGCCCCGGCGGCCGCCAGCCGGCTGGCTCACTCCGCCGCGGCCGCCCCAGGCTCCCCCGGTTCGTCCGGCTCCGGTGGCTCACCCGGTTCCCCCGGCGCCCGGGCACCGCGCGGCCCGGGCGCGACGCCCAGCTGCCGCTCGATGGCGGCCAGCCGGTTCTCGATCGCCCGCAGCCGGGTGATCACCTCAAGCAGCTGGGGTGATGCCCCAATGAACCGCGGCTCCCCGGCCCGCTCCCCGGGCCGCTCGCCCGGCCCGCGGCCGGCCCGAGCAGCTCGGACACCTTGGCCCGGATCTCGTCTTCACCCGCGCCCATCGCGGCGAGCACCTGGGCGGCCACTCCCTGGCCCTCCCGGACGATGCCGAGCAGGATGTGCTCGGTGCCGATGTAGTCGTGACCCAGGTCCAGCGCCTCGCGGAGGGACAGCTCGAGCACCTTCTTGGCCCGCGGGGTGAACGGGATGTGCCCGGACGGCGCGTGCTGGCCGCGGCCGATTATCTCCTCGACGCGGCGGCGCACCTCGGCCAGGTCCACCCCGAGCCCGTCCAGGGCCTGCGCCGCCACCCCCTGGCCCTCGTGCAGCAGGCCGAGCAGGAGGTGCTCGGTGCCGATGTAGTCGTGGTCGAGCCGCCGGGCCTCGTCCTGGGCCAGCACCACCACCCTGCGGGCCCGGTCGGTGAACCTTTCGAACATCTCGTGCTCCCGCCGTGCTGAAGCCGTGGCGGTTGTGCGCCGCCACTCTCCAGTGTCGCTGGTCCAGGCAAGCGCCTGGACCAGCGGGCAGCACAGTCGGGCAGACACGGCGGGCGGGGCCCCCGGGGGGACGGGGCACCCGCCCGCCGGCCGGTCCTGATAACGGCCGGTCAGTAACCGTAGCCGCCACCACCACCACTGCCGCTCCCCGAGGGCGAATTGGTCGCCGCCGTGGCCGCGGCCGCGCCAGTCACCGTCATCTCATGCCACACGCCGCCGGACAGGTTGACCCCGTTGCCCTTGGCCTGGCCCGGGGCGGTGTCGCTGACGTAGGTGTACAGCGGGTGCCCGTCGTACGTGGCCTGCTTGGACCCGTCCTGCCGGGTGATCACGCCGATCTTGCCGGTCACACCGGTGCCGGCCGTGACCGGGCCCTTCACCGGCGGCCAGTACTGGGCGCAAGCTCCGTTGCAGTTGGACTTGGTCGAGGTGTCCGGGACGAACCAGTACAGCGTGAAGCCCTTGGCGTTGGTCAGCACCTTCACCCCGCTGATCGTCGTGGACTTCACCATTGAACTGGACGAGCCCGCGGCTACGGCACTGGGCGAGGAACCGCCCCCGGAACTGCCCGAGCCGGACGTGCCCGACGACCCGGAACTGCCGCACGCCGCGGCGACCAGGGCAACAGCAGCCAGTCCGGCCGGTGCCCACCATCGCGTACCCATCACTCATCTCCGCTCACAGCTGGATTTACATACATTCCTGACTACGTAGCGCGCGCCCGGAACGTTCAGCCCGGTCCGGGAAAGGCCAGGCAGAAACCCAGACGGGAACTGGTATTCGCCTAGTAAAATGCGCGGCCTGGCCTGTGCTTACCGGCTGACCGGGATGCTCACCAGGGTCCGGTGGCCGGTGGTGATGGCGAAGCTGCGCAGGGTGGACGCGGCGAACGCGGTGGACGCCGGGTACCAGGCCTGCTGCACGCCGCGGACGATGGTCCAGCCACCCGCCTGGGCGTGCTCGCCGCTGGCATTGGTGACCCACAGCTGGCAGGTGGTGCCCGGCGGGATCTGCCGCACCCGCACATCCAGCGCGGTCCCCCACCCCCGCGCCGAGTAGGCCACGGTCGCGCTGGCCAGCGTCTGCCCGTCGCGGGCCGACACGGCGAGCCAGGCCACCGGGCGGGGCGGCGGGTTCAGCATGTGCTGGACGCCCGCGCCGAGCACCGCGGCCAGCACGACGGCGACGGTGGCGAGCACCAGCCCGCACCACCGGCGGGCCCGGCGGGCCATGGCCACCGGGCCGAGCAGCCGGGACAGGCCGCCCGTCGCGGCCGCGGCGGGCGGCCCGGGCTCGCCGGGCAGGCAGACCTCGGCCGCGGGCACCCGGCCGAGCATGGCCGGCAGCCCGGCCAGCCCGGCCAGCTCGTGCCGGCATTCCGCGCACTGGGCCAGGTGACGGTCCATCGCCGCCCGCCCGGCCGGGTCGATGGCTCCCAGCAGGTAGACCCCGAGCAGATGCCGGGTCTGCGTGCATTCCCCGGCAGTTCCCATACTCGTTGCACGTCCCGGCCAGCCTGCGAGTTCATCGCAGCCGGCCGGGAAGGCCCTTTTTACGCCGAACGGAAAACCGCCCGGTCAGCCGGGTCCGCGCCCGCCCGGGCCGGGTGGGCGGCCGGCCTGGGCGCCGCCGCCCTGGGTCACCAGCCGCGGCCGGCGTACCGCTCGGCGGCGGGCAGCGTGTCCGTGCTGATGCCGACCATGGGCTCGCCGAGCCCGCGGGACACCTTGGCCACCACATCGGGGTCGTCGTGGAACGTGGTCGCCTTGACGATGGCCGCCGCGCGGGCCGCCGGGTCGCCTGACTTGAAGATGCCCGACCCGACGAACACGCCTTCCGCGCCGAGCTGCATCATCAGCGCGGCGTCGGCCGGGGTGGCGATACCGCCCGCGGTGAACAGCACCACCGGCAGCTTCCCGGCCTGGGCCACCTCGGCCACCAGCTCGTAGGGGGCCTGCAGGTCCTTGGCCGCGGCGTACAGTTCCTCATCGCGCAGCGTGGTCAGCCTCCGGATGTCGGCCGAGATCTGCCGCATGTGCCGGGTCGCCTCGACCACGTTGCCGGTGCCGGCCTCACCCTTCGACCTGATCATCGCGGCGCCCTCGGCCAGCCGCCGCAGCGCCTCGCCCAGGTTGGTGGCACCGCACACGAACGGGACGGTGAACGCCCACTTGTCCACGTGATGCGCCTCGTCGGCCGGGGTGAGCACCTCGGACTCGTCGATGTAGTCCACCCCGATCGCCTGCAGCACCTGCGCCTCGGCGAAGTGGCCGATCCGGCACTTGGCCATGACCGGGATGGACACCGCCGCGATGATCCCATCGATCATGTCCGGGTCGCTCATCCGGGCCACGCCGCCCTGGGCGCGGATGTCGGCCGGCACCCGCTCCAGGGCCATCACCGCGACGGCGCCGGCGTCCTCGGCAATCTTCGCCTGCTCCGGCGTCACCACATCCATGATCACGCCGCCCTTGAGCATGTCGGCCATGCCGCGCTTGACCCGCGCGGTGCCCGTCTGCGGGGCAGGATCCGCGGGGCTGGCGGACGCGGGGCGGGACACTGGACTGGTTGACACGGCAAACCTCACTTGCTCGGTAAAGGGTCTCCGGCCAGGGGGGCATGACCTGGCCCGCCTCTATGGTAGGCGCTTGATCAGCCCGTCAAATGGGGCATATCCGACGCCTGCCCGCTGCCGCCGGTGATCACCAGCGAATCGTCAATCTCGAAGAACTCCGGGAACGGCGCGCCCCCGGCCAGCCCGAGCAGCCGGGCCAGCCAGCGGCGGCGGGCCGCCTGGGTGGCCGCCACCACGTCGTTGTAGAACTTGCGGGCCAGGAACACCTGGTTCGCGGCGGCTTCCAGCTCGGCGAGCAGCTCGTCGGCGCTGCCCCGGCCGTCCAGCGAGGCGCGGAACCCGGGCTGGCTGAGCACCGCGCGCAGCGCCCGGGTGAGGTCGCTCTCGGCCAGCTCGCTGGGCCCCCCGGCGGCCCGGGCGTCGTGCGCCGCCCCGGCCAGCAGCAGGCTGGTGGCCGGGTCGAGTATCCCGCACGCGGCCAGCTCCAGCGCGACCGAGCTGCGCCGGACCAGCGCCGCGTCCAGCGCGGCCCGGGCCGTGTCCACCCGGGCATGCAGCCGGTCCAGGCGGCCCGCGCGCCACGACACGTACACGCCGACGAGGACCGCGGCCACCGCGACCAGGATGACGTCGATCAGCATGAGGTCCTCACCGCACCACCCCGACCCGGCCGTGCGCGGCCACGGCCGCCTTGTACACGGCGACCACGTTCCGGGCCACCACCGGCCAGTCGTAGACCCGCACCGCCTCGGACGCGGCCGCGGACAGGCTGGCCCGCCGGGCCGGGTCGTCCAGCAGCCGCGCGGCCGCCTGGGCCAGCGCCGCCGGGTCCCCGGTCTCGAACAGCTCACCGGCCGCCCCGCCCCGCAGCACCTGGCGGAACGCGTCCAGGTCGCTGGCGGCGATCGGCGCGCCAGCCGCCATCGCCTCGGCCAGCACGATGCCGAAGCTCTCGCCGCCGGTGTTCGGCGCGCAGAACACGTCCACCGAGTGATACACCCGGGCCTTGTCCTCCTCGGTGACCTGGCCGAGCAGGATCACCCGCGGGCGCAGGTCCACCGGTACCTTGCCCAGCACGTCGGCCACGTCCCCTGGGCCGGCGATCAGCAGGCGCAGCCCGGGCCGCTGCCCGGCCAGCTCGGTGAACGCGCGCAGCAGCACGTCCAGGCCCTTGCGCGGCTCGTCCATCCGGCCCAGGAAGCCCAGCGCGCCGCCTTCGCCCGGCCAGCCGGGCAGCGGGCTGGCCTTCTCATACCGGCGCACGGTGACCCCGTTCGGGATCAGCACCGCGTCGCCGCCCAGGTGCTCGACCAGTGTGGTCCGGGCCGCCTCGGACACCGCGATCCGCCCGGTGATCTTCTCCAGCGCGGTCTGCAGGGCCGGGTAGGCGGCGTGCATCACCCGGGACCGGGGGGTGGCGGTGTGCACGGTCGCGACGATCGGCCCGTCCGCCACCCAGCAGGCGAGCAGGGACAGGCTGGGGGCCGCGGGCTCGTGCACGTGCAGCACGTCGAACCCGCCATCCCGGACCCAGCGGCGCACCCGGCTGGCCGACAGGAAGCCGAACGCCAGCCGGGCCACCGAGCCGTTGTAGGGCACCGGGACCGCGCGGCCGGCCGGGACCACGTAGTCGGGCAGCGGGGTGTCGTCGTCGGCCGGGGAGATCACCGAGACCTCGTGCCCCAGCCCGAGCAGCGCCTCGGCCAGGTCCCGGATGTGCTGCTGCACGCCGCCGGGAACGTCCCAGGTGTAGGGGCAGACGATGCCGACTCTCACGGCCCGCTGCCGTTCCCGCCCGGCGCGTCAGCCTGCCCCTCCGGCCGGGGCAGCCGGTCCCGGTCGAGGTCGGCGGTGAACACGCGCTGCAGCATGTGCCAGTCCTGCGGGTGGGCCCGGATGCCGGCCTCGTAGACCCCGGCCACCTGCTGGGTCATGACCGCGATCTTCTCCCGCCTGGTCCCCTCGGCTGGCACCGGGATCTCCTCATGGATCTGCGCTCCCCAGCCCGGCCCGTCGAACCACAGCGTGACCGGCAGCAGCGCAGCCCCAGTCTGCACCGCCAGCGCCGCCGGCCCGCCCATCATCCGGGCCTTCTCCCCGAAGAAATCCACGTCGATCCCGCCGCCGGTCACATCCCGGTCCGAGACCAGGCAGACCAGGCGGCCCGCCCGCAGCCGCTGGGCCAGCACGCCGAACCGGCTGGCCCCGCCGGTGGCCGGCAGCACCTCCATGCCGAGGCCCTCGCGGAAGGCCAGGAACCGGCGGAACAGCGACTCGGGCCTGAGCCGCTCGGCCACCGTGGTGAACGATCCCACCCCGCGGTTGATGATCCAGAAGCCGGCCTGCTCGTAGTTGCCCATGTGCGGCAGCGCGACGATGACCCCGCGGCCGGCCTTGATGTTGTCCTGTATCCGCTCCTCACCCAGGCAGTGCATGCCGGCCATGATCCGCTCGGTGGGCAGCACCGGCAGCCGGAACGCCTCCAGCCAGTACCGCGAGTAGGACTGCATGGTCTGCCGGGACAGCGCCCGCAGCTGCTTGCCGGTGGCCTCCGGGCCGAGCACCCGGCGCAGGTTGCCCTCCAGTACCGCAACCGCGGGACCCTGCCGCCGCCAGGCGATGTCCGCGCCCAGCTGGAAGCCCGCGCGCGCCCAGGACTCGGGCAGGCGGCAGACCAGGTTCCAGCCGAGGGCGTAACCGGCGTCGATCAGCCGGTCCTGTAGCGAGGTCACCCGTTATCCTTTCCCGCGCTGCCTTTCCTGCGCTGGGGCCTACTGCCTTGCGTACCACCAGAACCCGCTGGGCGAAGGTGACCGTGCTGGCCGCCGCCACCGCCCACAGCCCGATGGCCAGCACGAAGGGCACGCCGAGCCCGGTCAGCCCGGCCGCCACCAGCGCGACCAGCAGCCGCTCCGAGCGCTCGGCCACGCCCACGTCGGCGCGTACCCCGATGCCTTCGGCGCGGGCCCGGGCATAGGACACCATCCCGCCCGCCACCAGGCAGTACAGCGCCACCCCGGCCAGCACCGGCTGGTGGTCGCGGGCCAGCCAGATGGCCAGGCCGGCGAAGACGGCCGCGTCGCCGATCCGGTCCAGGGTGGAGTCCAGGAACGCGCCCCACGACCCGGTCGTCCCCTTGAGCCGGGCCAGCAGCCCGTCCAGCATGTCGAACATGGCGAAGCCCCAGCACACCAGGGTGCCGGCGAACAGGTGGCCGAGGGGGAACAGCCACAGCGCGCCGATCATCACGCCCACCGTGCCCGCGGCCGTGATCATGTTCGGGGTGATGGGGGTGCGCGCCAGCGCCCCGCCGAGTGGGGTCAGCAGGCGGGTGAACATGGGTCGCAGCGCGTTCAGCATGGCCGTCCGATCCTACTGGCGGAAGGGACGGCCCTGCCGAATCGGTCCGGGGGCTTGTTATCCGGTGGCCGGGAGGTAAAGGCTGGTCGTGAGGCAGCCGAACGAGCAGCGCAGCAGGAGGCGAGACTCATGACGGACAGGAAAGGAACCCCACCCGCCGGCGGGACAGCAGTGGCCGGCCAGCCCGGCAGCGTGCGGAACGTCGCGCTGGTCGGCCATTCCGGGGCAGGCAAGACAACTCTGGTAGAAGCACTCCTGGTGGACACCGGGACGATCCCCCGGCCCGGCCGGGTGGAGGACGGGAGCACGGTCAGCGACTTCGACGAGGTCGAAGTCCGGCAGCAGCGCTCGGTGAACCTGACCCTGGCCCCGGTGATGCACGCCGGGACGAAGGTCAACCTGCTCGACACCCCCGGCTACGCGGACTTCACCGGGGACCTGCGGGCCGGCCTGCGGGCCGCGGACGCCGCGCTGTTCTGCGTGCCCGCCACCGACGGGGTGGACGGGCTGACCCAGATGCTGTGGGAGGAATGTGCCTCGGTCGGCATGCCGCGGGCCGTGGTGATCACCAAGCTGGACCACCAGCGGGCCGACTTCGATGAGGCCCTGCAAGCCTGCCAGGACGCGTTCGGCGACGCCGTCGCCCCGCTCTACCTGCCGGTCCTGGACGGCCCGGGCCAGGTGCGCGGGCTGATCGGGCTGCTGTCCGGCCGGTACTTCGACTATTCCAGCGGCACCCGCACCGAGCGCGACCCGGACGCCGAGCAGGCCGGCCGCACGTCCGAGCTGCGCAGCGCGCTGATCGAGGGGATCATCCAGGAGAGCGAGGATGAGTCCCTGATGGACCGGTACCTGGAGGGCGGCGGCGACGACATCGACCCCAAGGTGCTGATCGAGGACCTGGAGAAGGCGGTGGCCCGGGGCAGCTTCTTCCCGGTGCTGACCACCTCCAGCCCGCAGGGCGTGGGCCTGGCCGAGCTGCTCGAGGTCATGACGCAGGCGTTCCCGGCGCCGGGCGAGCACCCGCTGCCCGGCGTGACCACGCTCGACGGGAAGAGCGTCACCGGGCTGGCCGCCGACCCCAAGGGCCCGCTGCTGGCCGAGGTGGTCAAGACCACCTCCGACCCCTACGTGGGCCGGATCAGCCTGGTCCGGGTGTTCTCCGGCACGCTGCGGCCGGACGCCACCGTGCACGTGTCCGGGCACGGCCTGGCCGAGCGCGGCCACGCCGACCACGACACCGACGAGCGGATCGGCGCGCTCACCTCGCCGCTGGGCAAGCAGCAGCGCCCGGTGCCGCAGTGCGCCGCCGGTGACATCTGCGCGGTGGCCAAGCTGTCCAGCGCGGAGACCGGGGACACGCTGTCCGACAAGGAACGCCCGCTGCTGATGGAGTCGTGGTCGATGCCCGAGCCGCTGCTCCCGGTCGCGATCTCGGCCAAGTCCAAGGCCGACGAGGACAAGATGTCCCAGGCCATCGGCCGCCTGGTGGCCGAGGACCCAACGCTCCGGATGGAGAACAACTCCGAGACCCGCCAGCTCGTGCTGTGGTGCATGGGTGAGGCCCACTCCGACCTGCTGCTGGACCGGCTGTCCAGCCGCTACGGGGTCGGCGTGGAGACCAAGGGCCTGCGGGTGCCGCTGCGCGAGACCGTGGCCGGGAAGGCCGAGGGCCTGGGCCGGAACGTGAAGCAGACCGGCGGGCACGGGGAGTACGGGGTGTGCCGCATCGAGGTGGAGCCGGTACCGTCCGGCAACGGCTTCGAGTTCGTGGACAAGGTGGTCGGCGGCGTGGTGCCGCGCCAGTTCATCCCGTCGGTGGAAAAGGGCGTGCGGGCCCAGCTGGAGCAGGGTGTGCTGGCCGGCTACCCGATGGTGGACGTCCGGGTCACCCTGTTCGACGGCAAGGCGCACTCGGTGGACTCCTCCGACATGGCCTTCCAGAAGGCCGGCAAGCTCGCCCTCCGGGACGCTGCGGAAAAGGCGAAGGTGCTGCTGCTGGAGCCGGTGGACGAGCTGTCCGTGCTGGTCGCCGACGACTACGTGGGCGCGGTCATGTCCGACCTGTCCTCCCGGCGCGGCCGGGTGCTGGGCACCGAGCCGGTCGGCGCGGGCGGGCGCACCCTGGTCAAGGCGGAGGTGCCGCAGCTGGAGATCCCCCGGTACGCGATCGACCTGCGCTCGATGTCGCACGGCACCGGGTCGTTCAGCCGCCGCTACCTGCGCTACGAGCCGCTGCCCAACCACCTGGCCGACAAGGTGGCCGCCGCCGCCGAAGCGGGTTAGCTGCCTGGCCTGGCCGGGGCCGCCGAAGTCCCCGGCCAGGCCTTAGCCAGCATGTCCCTGGTGTCCCGCAGCAGCTGCGGGAGTACCCGGGTGTGCCCGACCACGGGCATGAAGTTGGTGTCCCCGCCCCACCTGGGCACCACGTGCTGGTGCAGGTGCGCGGCGATGCCCGCGCCCGCCACCGATCCCATGTTCATGCCGATGTTGAAGCCCTGCGCGGCCGACGCGGCCCGCAGCGTGGCCATCGCCTGCTTGGTCTGCTCGGCCAGCTCGGCGGTTTCCGGCCCGGTCAGCTCGGTGTAGTCGGCCACGTGCCGGTACGGGACGACCATCAGGTGGCCCGCGTTGTACGGGTACAGGTTGAGCACCGTGTACACCAGCTTCCCGCGCGCCACGATCAGGCCGTCCTCGTCGCTCAGCGCCGGGATCCGGTCGAACGGGCAGCCGTCGCCCGCGCCGGTGCCAGCTGGCTTGTTCTCGCCCTTGATGTAGGCCATCCGGTGCGGCATCCACAGCCGGGCGAACCCGTCCGGCACGCCCGCGCCGTCCTGCCCGGATACCCCGCCGGCCGCCCGGTCAGCCATGACCGCCGCCGGCTCAGACCTGGATGCGGCGGGCGACCGCGGACACGATCTCGTCGATGGCGTCGCCGACCGGCACCCCGTTGCGCTGCGTGCCGTCCCGGAACCGGAACGACACCGCGCCCTTGGCCACGTCGTCGTCCCCGGCCAGCAGCATGAAGGGCACCTTCTGCCGCTGCGCGTTGCGGATCTTCTTCTGCATCCGGTCGTCGCTGGTGTCCACCTCGACCCGGATGCCCTGCTCGCGCAGGTCCGCGGCGACCTTCTCCAGGTAGGGCACGTGCCCGTCGGTGATCGGGATGCCGGTCACCTGCACCGGGGCCAGCCAGGGCGGGAACGCCCCCGCGTAGTGCTCGAGCAGGATGCCGAAGAACCGCTCGATCGACCCGAACAGCGCCCGGTGGATCATGTACGGGCGCTGCCGTGACCCGTCGGGCGCCTGGTACTCGATGCCGAACCGGCCCGGCTCCTGGAAGTCCACCTGGAGGGTGGACAGCTGCCAGCGGCGCCCGATCGCGTCCTTCACGTGCACGTCGATCTTGGGCGCGTAGAACGCGCCCTCGCCCTCAGCCACCGTGTACGGCAGGCCGGAGGCGTCCAGGGCGTGCTTGAGCGCCGCTTCGGCCGCCTCCCACTCGGCCGGCTCGCCGACGAACTTCTCCGGCCGGGTGGACAGCTCGGCCTCGAACTCGGTCAGCCCGAAGTCGCGCAGCAGGCCGACCACGAAGTCCAGCAGCGAGGCCAGCTCCGGGGCCAGCTGCTCGTCGGTGCAGAAGATGTGCGAGTCGTCCTGGGTGAAGCCGCGGGCCCGGGTCAGCCCGTGCACCACGCCGGATTTCTCGTACCGGTACACGGTGCCGAACTCGAACAGCCGCAGCGGCAGCTCCCGGTAGGACCGCCCGCGTGACTGGTAGATCAGCACGTGCATCGGGCAGTTCATCGGCTTCATGTAGTACGCCGCGCCGTCCAGTTCCATCGGCGGGAACATGCTGTCGGCGTAGAACCCGAGGTGCCCGGAGGTCTCGAACAGCTGCGCCTTGGTCAGGTGCGGCGTGTTCACGTACTGGTAGCCGGCCTCCTCATGGCGGCGGCGGGAGTAGTCCTCCATCACCTGGCGGATGATCGCGCCCTTGGGATGGAACACCGGCAGCCCGCTGCCGATCTCGGTGGGGAACGAGAACAGGTCCAGCTCGGCGCCGAGCTTGCGGTGATCCCGCTTCTCCGCCTCGGCCAGCATGGCCAGGAACTCGTCCTGGGCCGGCCGGGACTCCCACGCGGTGCCGTAGATCCGCTGCAGCTGCGGGTTCTGCTCGCTGCCCCGCCAGTACGCGCCGCCGGAGCGCATCAGCTTGAACGCCGGGATGTCGCGGGTGGTCGGCAGGTGCGGGCCGCGGCACAGGTCCTTCCAGCACACCTCGCCGCTGGCCGGGTCGAGGTTGTCGTAGATGGTCAGCTGGCCGGCGCCGACCTCCACCGCCTCCTCGACGCTGACCTCGGACGGCGCCACCGGGGCACCCGGTGCCGAATCCGAGGTGCCGCCCTTGAGGTCGATCAGCTCCAGCTTGTACGGCTCGTCGGCGAGTTCCCGGCGGGCCTGCTCGTCGCTGACCGCGCGCCGGGCGAACCGCTGGCCCTGCTTCACGATCTGGCGCATCTGCTGCTCGATGGCCTTGAGGTCGCCCGGGCTGAACGGCTCGGGCACGTCGAAGTCGTAGTAGAAGCCGTTTTCCACCGGCGGCCCGATACCCAGCTTGGCCTCGGGAAACAGGTCCTGCACCGCCTGGGCCAGCACGTGCGCGGTGGAATGCCGCAAGATAGCCCGGCCGTCGTCGCTGGCCACGTCGACCGGCTCGACCCGGTCCCCGTCGGCGAGCGGGGCGGCCAGGTCGCGCAGCTCGCCGTTGACCCGCGCCGCGATCACCGCGGGCTGGCTGGCGGCGGTGGGCCCGGCGGTTCCGTTAAGTGTGTGCAGGGCCTGCCCGGCCGTCGTGCCCGCGTCCACCGCATGCTCGCGTCCGGCGAGGGTGATGTGAAGCGGCTGGGCAGGCACGGTAACTCCCGGTGATGGTCGTCGCGGGGCTGCTGCCCCGCCCTCCGATGCTATCGAGGCGCAGCAGCCGCCGCGCGCGCATATCGGCCAGGTCAGCGGACGGTGACCAGTGTCCCGTAGGTCAGGTACGGCCACACCTGCTCGGCCTGGGTGTAGGGCAGCTCCACGCAGCCGAGGCTCTGCGGGAACCCGTAGGAGCCGCGCGGGAAGTAGTGCACCGCCTCACCCGCGCTGAAGTAGGCCACCCAGGACACCGGGTCGGCGTACTTGGTCCCGTCCGGGTTGGTGCCGCGCATGATCTGGTTGCGGTAGCGCAGGTACACCGGGCTGGTGCCGTCCGCGGTGGGCGCGGCCGGGATGCCGGTGTTGGCCAGCGTGTGCATGACCACGTGCCCGTCGTGCCAGACGGTCAGCGTCTCCGGGCTGGCCTTGCTGGCCAGGGCGTAGGTGTAGCCGTCCGGGTTGTCCTCGCCCCTGGCCGCGGCCCGCAGCAGGTCGTGCCACAGCGGGGTGGTCATCACGCCGGTCATCAGCAGCCCGTGGTCGGACTGGAACGCGCGGATCGCCCCGTTCATGATCAGGCTGGACTGGCCGCCCCAGAACGTGGCCAGGATCGACGGGTAGCCCTTGCGCCAGGCGAAATGGCCGGCTGGCGGCTGGTACACCGCGGCCAGCTCGGTCGCCATGCTGTCGGCCTGCGGTGCGGTGGGACTGCGCGGCTTCCACTTCAGCGGCAGGTAGCCGAGCTGGGCGAGCACCTGCTTGAGCCGCAGCGTGGACCAGTCCCGGGTGTGCAGCCGGTAGGTCTGCGCCTGGTCCAGCACCCCGCCGGCCGCCGAGCGCAGGCTGTCCGGGCCGGCCGGGAACCGGACCCGGATCCGGGTGCCCGGCTGGAACGGGATGGCCGGGGTGAACGTCAGCGTGCTCCCGGCGCTGCGCCACGACCCGGGCACGGCCGGGTGCAGCACCGGCCGCGGCGAGCCGGCCGAGAGCGGGGCGGACAGTTCGACCCGGATCGGGGCGGCGCCGTCCGTGCCGTGCACCGCGCCGCCCTGGGCGACCGCCAGGACACGCAGCGGGACCGCCGGGGCGGCCGGCGGGCGGTGGCTGGCCCCGGCCCCGGTGGCGGTCTGGCCGGCCCGCGCCGTGCCCAGCGTGCCAGCGGCTACGCCCCCCACGACCAGCACCGCGACCACGGCCGTGGCCAGCAGCACGATCTTGGCTCTGGGTGGGCCGCCAGTGCCGTCCGGGCGGCCCTTGCCGCCCAGGCCAGCTGCTGCCAGTGCGCCCCGTACCCACGCTGGAGTCTGCAACGTCCCTCTCCCAGTTAGCCTCGGCCCGGCTGGTCCTGCCGTCATAACGAACGGATCTTCCCGCTGCCCGGTTCCGCACGGACGGGATCAATGCCACTCCTCGCGGGTACCGGACATTCTGCCCGGAAAAGCTGGCGGCTGCGCTCAGAGCCACTCTTTACGGCGGAAGATGGCATACAGCCCCACCGACAGCGCGGCGATGATGAACGAGGACGTCCAGAACCCCGCGATCCGGCCGAATCCGGGGTAGGGCACGTTCTGCCCGTAGAAGCCGGTCACCGCGGTCGGCACGGCGATGATCGCGGCCCAGCTGGTCACCTGCTTCGTGATCACGTTCAGCCGGTTGCCGCGCACCGCGAGGTTCGTCTCCAGGATGGTGCTGACCAGGTCGCGGAGTGATTCCGTCCACTCGGTCGCGCGCAGCACGTGGTCGTACACGTCCTGGAAGTAGGGCACCATCTCGCCGCTCGCCACGTGCAGGTCGCGCCGCAGCAGGGTGTTCAGCACCTCCCGCATGGGCAGCACCACCCGGCGCAGCTTGACCAGCGACTTGCGCAGGGCGAAGGTGCGCCGCTGCAGGTCCATGTCCCGCGGGTTGGCGTCGAAGAGCTGGTCCTCCAGCGCCTCGATCTCGGTGTCCAGCGACTGGACGGCCTCGAAGTGGGTGTCCACCACGTAGTCGAGCAGCCCGTAGAGCAGGAAGCCCACCCCGTACCGGGCCAGGTCGGGCGAGGCGTCCCAGCGGCGGACCACCGCGTCGATGTCGAACTTCTGGGTGCGCCGGACGGTGACCAGCGCCTGGCTGGTGACGAACGCGTCGATCTCGTCCGCTTCCAGCTCGCCGGTGGCGGTGTTCAGGGATACCGCGTACGAGGTCACGAACAGGTGGGTCTGGTACCGGTCGACCTTGGCCCGCTGGTGCTCGGCCACCGCGTCCTCGACCGCCAGCGGGTGCAGGCCCAGTTCCTCGCTGATCGCGGACAGGTCGCTGGCCGTGGGCTGGCACATATCGAACCAGATGACGTTGGACGGGTCTTCGAGGTAGTCGGACACCTTGCTGACCGGGAAGCCCTCGTCCGCCACGGTGCCGTCGCGGTACAGGCGGGTTCGCTGCATGCGGCCAAGATAAGCGCACCGGGAATTATCTGCCGCTGGTGGCCCTGGCCGGCCCGCTGGTGACTCCCGGCTGGGCCTGCGGCCAGCACCGGCTGGCATCATCGTGGCTATGACCGTTATCAAGATCAACGCGATCACGGTGCCCGCTGACCGCGGAGATGAGCTGGCCCGCCGGTTCGCCGCCCGGGCGGGGGCCGTGGACAGCCAGCCCGGGTTCGAGGGGTTCGAGCTGCTCAAGCCGACCGATGAGCGGACCACCTGGCTGGTGGTGACCCGGTGGCAGGACGAGGAGTCGTTCCGCGCCTGGATGACGTCGCCGGCCTTCGGCCAGGGGCACCGCTCGCAGGCCGAGCGCGCGGGCGGGGCAGCCCCGCCGCCGGTCGGCGTGTCCAGTGAGCTGTGGTCCTACGAGACCGCGGGGGGCTCCGCGGGCACGGCCGGCTGAGGCGCAGCCAGTGAGCGACTCGCAGCTGCCGGGCGCGGTGGTCACCCCGGCCGTGGTGGTGGACACCGATGTGCTGGACGCCAACCTGAGCGCGATGGCGGACACCGCCGCGCGCCGCGGGCTGGTGGTCCGGCCGCATGTCAAGACGCATAAGTCGATGGAGATCGCCCGCCGCCAGCTGGCCCTGGGCGCGGCCGGCATCACGGTGGCCACGGTGGGCGAGGCCGAGGCGTTCGCCGCGGCCGGGGTCGGGGACATCTTCATCGCCTACCCGGTGTGGGCCGACCGGGACCGCGCCGGGCGGCTGCGCGACCTGGCCGGGCGGATCCGGCTGTCGGTGGGCGTGGACTCGGTGGCCGCGGTGCGCGAACTGGCCGCCGCGCTGCGCGGCGGCGCGCCGGTGGGCACCCTGGTCCCGGTGCACGTGCTGGTCGAGGTGGACTGCGGCCTGCGGCGCAGCGGCGTGGCCCCGGACGACGCGGGCCCGGTCGCCGCGGCGGCCGCGGCCGAAGGGCTCCGGGTGGGCGGTGTGTTCACCTTCCCCGGGCACAGCTACACGCCGGGCGGGCTCGAATCCGCCGCCGCCGACGAGGCCGCGGCGCTGGCCGCCGCGGCGGCCAGCCTGGCCGGCGCGGGCCTGCCCTGCCCGGTGCGCAGCGGCGGCTCCACGCCCAGCGCGGCCTGGTCGGCGGGCCCGGCCGACGGCGGGCCGGTGACCGAGGTGCGCCCCGGGGTGTACTGCTTCAACGACGCGCAGCAGGTCGTGCTGGGCAGCTACCCGGTGGACCGGGTGGCGCTGACCGTGCTGGCCACCGTGGTCAGCACGCCCACCCCGGACCGGTTCATCCTCGATGCCGGGGCCAAGGTGCTCGGCCAGGACCGGCCGGCCTGGGCCCCGGGGCACGGCCTGCTGCCGGGCTTCCCCGGCGCGGCCATCACCGGCCTGTGGGAGCACCATGCCGTGGTGGTGCCCGGCCCGGATGGCACGAGGCCGCAGGTGGGCGACGTGGTCACGGTGATCCCCAACCACGTGTGCACGGTCGTCAACCTGGTCGACTACCTGAACGTGTCCCGGGACGGCAAGCTGGTGGACCGCTGGCCGGTAGACGCCCGCGGCCGCAACACGTAGCCAGGGGTGGGTGTCCCTAGATCACCCAGCGGGCGGCGGCCACGATCTCCTCGTCCGACTTGCCGTCGGCCAGGTCGATCTCGGCCCGCCGGGCGGCCAGGAACCCGGCCATCAGTTCCCCGCCCAGCGCGGACCGCAGCTCGTCGCTGGCCTCCAGCGCCTTGACCGCGTCGGCCAGTGAGGTCGGCAGCCGGGCCAGCTGGCCGGCCTGGGCGTGGCCCGGCCCGGCCGGGTCGCCGCTGACCCCGGGCGGCAGGCTGGTCTTCCGGTCCAGGCCGGCCAGGGCCACCGCCATGACCGCGCCGGCCAGCAGGTACGGGTTGGCGCTCAGGTCGAAGCACTTGAGTTCCAGGTTGGCCGTGCCCGGGTCGCCCGGGCTGGCCTCGACGAAGCGCAGCGCCGCCTCACGGTTCTCGGTGCCCCAGATCTGGTAGACGCCGGCCCACCGGGACGGCTGGAGGCGCAGGTAGCTGCCGGGGGTGGGGGCGCCGATCGCGCACAGCGCGGGCAGGCTGTCCAGCAGGCTGGCCATGACCGATTCGCCCCGTTCGGTCAGCCCGCTGGGCCCGCTGCCGCCGGCCAGCAGGTTCTGCCCGCCGCTCCAGAAGCTGGCGTGCAGGTGCCCGCCGTTGCCGACGTTGTCGGTCAGCACCGCCGGGGCGAACGTGGCCCGCATGCCGTGCCGGGCCGAGACGGCCGAGATGATCAGCCGGACGAGCAGGCTGGTATCGGCCGCGGACACCGGGTCCTGGGCGGCCACCGAGACCTCGAACTGCCCGGGGCCGTACTCGGGGTGCAGCTGCTCCACCCGCACCCCGGCCGCTTCCAGCGCGTCCAGCACGTCCCGTGCGTAGTCCGGCGCGTCCAGCAGCCGGGACAGCCCGTACCCGGTGCCGCGGGCCGCGGGCTGGAAGCCGTCGGTGTCCAGGCCGACCATCCATTCCACCTCGAACGCCATCAGCGCGCTGATGCCCTGGCCCAGGCCCGCGGCCACCTGCGCCCGGGCGAACGAGCGCTGGCACCCGGCGTAGACCGTGCCGTCCTGGAGGAACCGGTCGCCGGGCGCCCACGCCCAGCCGTCCGGCTCGGGGAGCACGGCCAGGTTGTCCAGGTCCGGGACCATCCGCAGGTCACCGTCGGGCGTGTCCAGCGGCGAGGCCGGGTTGATGCCGCCCGCGCTGTCGAACGCGTCGATCACCGGCGAGAAGCCCAGCCCGGAGCGGGCCGCCCGGGCCAGCCCGGACAGCGGCACGGTCTTCACCCGCGCCGCGCCGCTGTGATCGATGAACGTGGTCGCGACCGCGCTGACCTCGCCGGCGAGCTGCCGCTGCAAGGCCTGGCCGCGGCGCTCGTCAGCGGCCCGCTCCTGGACGCTGCGCTGTCGGCTGAATGGCCGTGGCATGGTTGGTTTCCCTCCGCGCGAAAGATGGCGTGACGAGAGTACTGCGGGCCGGGCCCGCCGGTCAGGAGGCGACCGTGCCCTCCGCCGGCAGCCGGGCCGTATCGGTCTCGGTGCTGGCCAGGCCCTCGGAGCGGGTCAGCGCCTCACCAGCCCGCTGGGTGGCGGCGGGCCGGGCCAGCACCAGGACGATGCCGACTCACCAGCCAGGCGATGGTCACCGACGGCCCCCACCAGGCCACCCCGGTGGGCAGCGGCCAGACGTTACGGAACAGCGTGTAGCCGAGCACGATGATGCCGAGCACCGGGATGATCAGCTCCCAGCGCCGGACGGTGGACTGCCCGGTGAAGAACACCAGCCGGACCATGCCGATCGTGGCCAGGACGTACACCACCAGCAGGATCAGCGTGCCGATCGTGCCGCTCTCCAGGAACAGCGTGAACGGGTCGCCGCCCAGCACGAACCAGGTGAACGCGATGATCACGTACACGGCCAGCACCACGGCCAGCGTGGACACGGTCGGGGTGCGGCGCCGCTCCGAGACAGCGCTGAGCCGGGCGGGCAGGATCCCGTCGCGGCCCATCGCGAACGCGAGCCGGGACGCGCCGACCGTGCTGGCCAGCGCGCAGCTGAACGCGGACACCATCGCGCCCAGCGTGATCAGCGTGCCCAGCCAGGCTGACACGTAGCTGGTGCCCAGGTCGCCGACCAGCGAGGTCGAGTTGATGAACGCGGTGACTCCCCGGGCCGAGGTGCCGAAGCCCATCACCTCGACCGCGGTGACCACGAAGAAGTACACGCCGCCGAAGATGGCCACACCCAGGATGGCCCGCGGGATGTCCCGCCGCGGCCGCCGGGTCTCCTCGCCCAGGGTGGCCGCGGCCTCGAACCCGGCGAAGGACAGGAACCCGAACACCACGCCGAGGAAGATCGTGGACAGCGGGATGCCCGACGGCAGGCTGAACACCGACCAGTCCACGCCGAGCCCGTGCGGGGCACTGTGCCCGGCCAGCTTGGCGAACACGATCACGATGACGATGACGATCAGCGCCACGGTGACCGCCTCGGCGGCCAGCAGCAGCCGGGTGCCGCCGCGGGCCGGGGTGATCGCCAGCCACCAGACCACGACCATCCCGAGCGCGCCGAGCAGGAACCCGGACCAGGTCGGCGGGTTGTGCCAGACGCCCAGGTGGTCCAGGAAGTTGGCGGCGAACCGGCCGCCCGCCATCGAGGTGACCACGGCGTAGAAGGTGTAGGTGCCGGTCAGCGCCCAGCCTGAGATCACCCCGGCGCGCGGGCCGAGGGTGGCGCCGACGAACCCGTACACCGACCCGGAGTGGTGGAAGCGCTGGGTCAGCCGGACGAACGTGTAGGCCACCAGCAGCACCCCGACGAAGGCCAGGGCGAACGCGATCGGCACCGCCCGGCCGACCGTGGTGGCCGTGCCCTGCGGGTTGATGCTGGCCGCCATCGAGGGTGCCATCAGGGCCAGCGAGATGCCGATGGCCTCCCAGACACTCAGGTTGCGGTGCAGCTTGCGCTGACCGGTCCCGCTACCGGTCTCGTTGCTGTTGGCCGTCATCTGCCCAGCACCTCCTGCCGACGGCCGCGCTGCGGCCTGGCTGACGCCTCGTGCCCGCGAGTGCGGCACGCGCATGAACTCGTGAGCAGATAATGCGCCCCAGGCCGCCGGGCGCACAAGATCTCATGTCTGGATATCCCGGCCAAACCTGGCGCAGCAGCTGACCGGCTGGCCGGGCCCCTCAGCCGTCCAGCATGCCGATGAGGGCGTGCAGCACCTGCCGGGCCCCGTCCAGCTGCTTCGTGGTCAGGCCGGCCGCGGCCAGCTGGGCGGCCCGGTCGGCGGCGGAGTCGTCGGTGAGCGCCTGCAGCTGGGCGCGGCCCAGCGCGGTGAGCTGGAGCAGCGGCGAGCGCCGGTGATCCGGGTTGGGCACGGCCTGCACGCAGCCGGCCGCGATCAGGTCGCCGGCGACCCGCTGCACGCTCTGGCGGGCCAGGCCCAGCCGGCGGGCGACCCCGGGCACCGTGGCCGGACGGTCGGCCAGCACGCTCAGCACATGCCAGCGGGCCGTGCTCTGGCCGTGCCGCTGGGCGATCGCCTCGCTGGTGGCCCGGGACCGCCCGGCCAGCTCATAGACCTCAGCCATCAGCAGCCGGTACGACCTGGCCGCTGCCTCACCGGAAGCCGCTGCTGCGGCTGCTGCCACACCGTTCGCCATAATGACAGTATACTGTCAAAGTAGCAGTGAGCTGTCATATGGTTCGAGGCGCTGCCGAGGAGGCGGACATGATCAACCGGATCTGGCGCGGCTGGACGAGCAGCGCAAACGCCGACGCATACCAGCAGCTGCTGGAACGTGAGATCGCCCCGGGGATCGCCGGCCGCGGGATCGCGGGCGTCCGCGGGCCGCGGCTGCTGCGCCGCCCCAGCGGCGAGGATGAGGTGGAGTTCGTCACCATCATGAGCTTCCCCGACTGGGCCGCGGTGGAAGCGTTCGCCGGGCCGGGCGGGCACACGGCCGTGGTACCGCCCGCCGCGCGCCAGCTGCTCAGCCGCTTCGACCACGAGTCCGCGCACTACGAGGTGGTCGTTCCGGCCGATACCTCAGCCGGCCCGCCCGGACGGGCACACGGTGGCCCGCCGGTCAGCCGGCCGGCCGGATCACCGTGACCGGGCAGCGCGCGTGGTGCACGCAGAACGTGCTGACCGACCCGAGCAGCACGTCCGCGAACCCGCCGTGGCCGCGGTTGCCCACCACCAGCAGGTCGGCCCCGGCGGACGCGTCCACCAGGACCTGGGCCGGGTAGCCCTCGATGACCCGGGTGGACACCCAGCCCGGCGGCTGCGGGCCGAACACGTCGCTGACCGCGGCGCTGAGCGTCTCCCCGGCGATCTTGGCGAAGTCGACCTCGTCGGGCCCGGCGGGCGCCCAGCCGAAGAACGCCGGGTACTGCCAGCCGATGATGATCTCCAGGGCCGCCCCGGTCAGCTCGGCCTGCCGGGCCGCCCAGCGCAGCGCGTGCTCCGAGCCGACCGACCCGTCCACGCCGACCACGATCCGGCCCGGGCCGGAGCTTGCTGTCTCGCTCATCTGCTCTCCTGTTGGCCCGCCCGTGCCGACCCTACCCGCCACGCCGTCAGCCGGCCGCAGCCAGGCCCGGTGGGCCGCGTAGCCGCCCAGGCCCACGGCCAGCCCGGCGCCGATGACGACGGCGGTGGTCAGCGGGCCGCTGCCGGGTGAGCTGACCGCCCGGGACAGCAGCACGGTCATCGGCCCGACCGAGAGCAGCGGGCCCAGGGCCACCCAGATCACGATGCTGATGGCCGCGGTGTTGCCGACCGGGGTGTCGAAGCCCATGAACAGGTCCGGGGTGAGCGGGGCGCGGAACACGTTCAGCAGCGCGCCCGCCACCAGCACCGGGACGGTCACCACCAGCAGGGCCAGCGGCCGGGGGTCGCCCGCCAGCACGCACGCCACCAGCACCGGCACGCCCGCGGCGGCCAGCAGGATCGCCACCGGCGCGGCCGCGTGCCACCAGGCCAGGGACGCGAACCGGAAGGGCAGCGGCACCGAGCGGCGCGGGTCGTCGGCGTCCAGCCTGGCCCCCTCGCACAGCCAGGCCGCGGCCAGGTAGCCGAGGGTGAGCGCGCAGGCCACCGGCACCAGGGACACGTGCCGGGCCCGGGTGGCCAGCACCATCAGGCCGGCCGCGGCCACGGCCACCGTCACCGCGGCGGCCAGCCGGGCCGGGGCCCGGGCTATCGCGAGCAGGTCGCGCCACAGCAGTACCAGCCAGCGCCGCCGTGGCGGGCGGAGCCGGAAGACGGTCCGCCGGGTCCCGGTGGCACCCCGGTACGCCGCGGCCACCCCCCGGGTGTTCATGCTCAGCGCGGCCGCCGACATCGCGCCGATGGCCGCCGCCCGGGCCCGCAGCACACTGCCGCTGACCCCGGCGGCCGCCCGGTCCGCGGCGGCCAGTGCGGCCAGCGCCGCCACCGCGAGCAGCGCCGTGGCCAGCGGCCACCACGTGCTCACCCCGATGCTGCCCAGCCCGGCCCCGCCGCTGACCGCGTGGCCCGCGGCGGCGGCCACCGGCTGGGCCGACCAGCCCCACGGGCCGGACCACAGCGCGACCGCGCTGAGCACGGCGGGCGGCCGGCCCAGCGCCGCCCAGGCGGCCAGCCCGCCGAGCAGCCCGGCCACGGCCAGCACGGCCGGGGTGGCCGCGCGCACCCACCGCCCGGCCTGCGGGTACCGCTCGATCAGGGCGGCCGCGGCGGTGCCGAGCGCGAACAGCAGGGCCACCGACGCGACCGCCGCGCCGGTCAGCCGGAGCACGTCCCCGCTGCCGTGGCCGCCCAGCCCGGCGGCCACCAGGGCCGCGGCGGGCACGATGCCGACCGCCGCACCCGCCACCGTGGTGCCCGCTGCCGACAGCCGGAACCGGGGCCGCAGCAGCCGGCCGCGGTCCACCGGCGTGTCCAGCAGCCAGTCCACCGTGGCCTGCGGCACGGTGACCGGGCCGCGCCACAGCGCGTCACGCACCAGCACCAGCAGGAGCAGCAGCGCCAGCGCGGCCAGCCCAGCGGGCGCGGCGTGCAGCACCTGCCCGGCCGCCGGGGTGGCGGGCGGCGGGTGCCGCACCGCGCGGTAGGCGGCGGCGATCAGCGAGCCGCCGTACACGGCCGCGGTGAACGCGACCAGGTAGATCCAGAACGCGATGCTGGCCGCCTGCTTCCGGCCACGGCCCCGGCGCAGGTCGCGGAGCAGCGCGATGGTCGCCCCGGTGCTGTCCGGGACCGTGATCGGGCCACTGGTGACGGTCACGGGAGTTCCGCCAGTGCCACCTCGGGGCGGCCCTCGGCGGTGACCGCGCCGTCGCTCAGCACGATGACGTGGTCGGCCACGACCGTAGCCAGTTCCGCGTGGTGGGTGGCCACCAGCAGCGCGGCCCCGGCGCTCTTCTCGGCCAGCAGCAGGCCCGCCAGCCAGCGGCGGGCCGCCGGGTCCAGCCGCTGCTCCGGTTCGTCCAGCACCAGCAGCCGGCGCGGCCGGACCAGCACCGCGGCCAGGTGCAGCGCCTGCTGCTGGCCGCTGGACAGCGACGGTGGCAGTGCGTCGGCGTGATCGTCCAGGCGGCACTCCTGGAGCGCCCGGTCGGCCAGTGACCCGGCGTCGCGGCCCGCCCCGTGCGCCACCGCGACCAGCAGCAGGTGCTCCCGGACGGTCAGGTCCGGGTAGGCGCTGACCATGTCGCCGACCACGGCTATCTCGGTGCGCACCACCGGGTCGTCCGCGGTGAGCCGGCGGCCGGCGTAGCTGACCAGGCCGGTGCTCGGCGCGTCCCGGCCCGCGGCGATGCGCAGCAGCGTGGACTTGCCGGAGCCGTTCGCGCCGAGCACGGCCACGCACCACCCGGCGGCCACCGTGAGGTCGATGGGCAGCAGCGCGTGGCGCTCACCGTAGCGGCGGCTGACGCCGGACAGCGTGAGCAGAGGGAGCGGATCCGCGGTCGGCACGGTCTGAGTTCACCACACCGCCGGGCTGCCGGTGTTAGAAGCCCGTACGGCTGGGCATGAGGCGGCCATGGCTGTGCTGAGAGCTATCGCCCGCCCAATGCTGGCGGCCGTTTTCATCATCCAGGGATATGACACGGTGCGTCACCCGGAAAAGGTCGCACAGCGCGCCGAGCCGGTGGTGCGGTCGCTCAGGGAGCGCGTGCCGGTCCTGCCCGCGGAGACCGAGGACACGGTGCGGCTCAACGGCGCCGTGCAGGTCGTCGCGGGCTCCATGCTGGCGCTGGGCGTGTGGCCGCGGCTAGCCGCGACGGTGCTGGCGGGCAGCCTGGTGCCCACCACCCTGGCCGGGCACCGCTACTGGGAACACGAGGATCAGCAGACCCGCGCCCAGCACCGCATCCACTTCCTGAAGAACCTCGCCGTGCTCGGCGGCCTGCTCATCGCGGCCGCGGACACCAGCGGGAACCCATCGCTGGCCTGGCGGGGCCGTCACGCGGTGGCGGCCGCCCGGCACGACGTGACGCTGGCCACCCGGACCGCGAAGGCCTCCAGCAAGGTCGGCGCCCGGATCGGCAAGGCCCAGGGCACGGCCGACCTGGCCCGGGCCCGGGCGGACACCGTGCTGGCCCGGGCGGACGCCGTCCGGGCCCGGGCGGGCCGGGCCGGCGCGCGCAAGGCCCGCCGGGCCCGGGCCCGGGCCGGCCAGCAGCTCAGCTCCCTGCGGCCGGCTGGCTAGCGCCGCCACCGGCCACGGCGTCCCCGGGCAAGCGCGGTCGCGGCCCGGCTTGCCGAGCGCTGGCCGGCGGCGGACAATCCGGCTGTGACGGGCCGTCCTGTGCTGGCTGCGCTGGCGCTGCTGCTCATCGCCGGGCTGGCCGGATGCTCCGCGGGCCCGGCCCGGCCAGCAGGCCCGACGGCCCGGCCGGCGACCGCCACCCCGCGGCTGACCGGCGGCCCGCTGGGCGCGCCCGGCTGCCGCCCGGCCTCCCCGCTGACCACCACCCGCTGGGGCATCCCGGAGGTCGAGGGCACTGGCCACGGCGCCTCGCTGTGGGGGCTGCTGATGTTCGCGCACCCGGGACTGGCCCGGGCCGGCGACCAGGAGAAGATCGTCTGGCGGATGACCGGCACCGGGCTGCTGCGGCTGGCCGTGCTCGGCCCGGCCGGCACCGCAGGCAGGCCGGCCTGGGGCCCGGCCGAGCATGGCAGCAGCACCTGGCACAAGCCGGGCCAGGAGTGGGGCGCCGGCTATGTCTTCACCCGCCCCGGCTGCTGGGACCTGCGCGCGGTCCGCGGCCGGGCCACAGCGGACGTGTGGCTGCGCGTCGTCCGCGGGTAGCGGACTGGGAAGACCGGGCCCGCAAAGCCGGTGCAGGCCGGCTTGTGCCGCTGGGACTGAGCCAGCGATGGCTGGTAGAACGTGGAGATGGGGGTCACTTTGGCCTGTGCCGGGGGCGCGGGGTGAGCGGGCCTGCGGCGCGCCCGCGGCCGTGGGTGCGGCGGATGTCCGGGCGCGATCCCGGCGAGGAGCACCGGGCCTCCACACCGCTGGAGCTGCTGTTCGACCTGACGTTCGTGGTCGCGGTGGCCCGGGCGGGCATCGAGCTGCATGACGCACTGGGCCACGGGCAGGCCGGCCACGCGCTGACCGGTTACGCGGCGGTGTTCTTCGGGCTGTGGTGGGCGTGGGTGAACTTCACCTGGTTCGCCTCCGCGTACGACACCGACGACGTGCCCTACCGGCTGCTGACGTTGCTGCAGATGGCAGGCGTGCTGGTGTTCGCGGCCGGGATACCGGCCGCGGCCGAGCACTTCGACTTCCGCACGGTCGTGGCCGGCTACGTGATCATGCGGCTGGCCCTGGTGGCCCAGTGGCTGCGCGCCGCCCGCGGCCATCCAGAAGGCCGGGCCGGCACACTGCGCTACGCGGCCGGCATCAGCGTGGTCCAGCTGTGCTGGATCGGCTGGCTCTACCTGCCCGCTGCGGCCCGGCCAGCCGGGTTCCTGGTGCTGGCAATAGCCGAAATGGCGGTACCGGCCTGGGCCGAGTTCCGCGGCCGGCAAACGCCGTGGCACCCGGGCCACATCACCGAACGGTACGGCGGGTTCACCATCATCGTGCTCGGGGAGGTCGTCGCGGTGATCGCCACCGCGGTGCAGCAGGCGGTGGACGACAGCCGGGCCTCGGCCGGCCTGCTCACCACGGCCGCCGCCGGGCTGCTGCTGGTCTTCGCGCTGTGGTGGTCGTATTTCAAGCACTCCGCCGCCGACGAGATCCGCCAGTCGCTGGCCTGGACGTTCGTGTGGGCGCTGGCCCACTACCTGATCTTCGCGGCCGTCGCGGCCCTCGGGGCCGGGCTGCAGGTCGCGATCGGCACTCTCGTCCACGACACCAGCGTCACCCCGGCCTTCGCGGCGTTCACCGTGGCCATCCCGGTCGCCGTGTACCTGGTCGTGCTGGTGCTGATCAGCACCCGGGCGGGCGAACCCGCGGCCGTCGGGCTGACGTTCCTCACCGCCGCGCTGATCCTGGCCGCCGCGCTGGCCACCCCCGCGCTCACCCTGCCGGGCAGCATCGTGATCATGGTCGTGCTGGTCGCCCTGCTGCTGACCTACCACCTCGCGGCCGCCCACCGCGCCACCAGCTGAGCCCGGTCAGGCGGGCCACTGGCCCAGGAACGCGGAAGCCCCGGCCGGTGCCGGGGCTGAGCTGCGTCATGGCTCCGAGGCTGCCCGCAGGTCAGAGCGCTATTTCCGGTACCCACCTGCTTGAGACATTCCTCGCGCCTGGCCCTGCTCCAGGTAGGTAGCGACCGTCCCGCCGTACTTCTCCAGCCACCCGAGCCAGGTGTTGCACCGGACGCACAGCAGCCCGCGCAGGCACTTGCCGCATGATCTCGTGTGGCCGCTAGCCGGAACGGGGCAGCACGTGTGGTCGTGGTCGAAACAGATCCGCTGGTCTTCCCTGAACAGCGTGCCGCAGATGGCGCAGGCGTTCCCCTGCTCCTCCAGCATCTGGTTGAACCTGTCCGGGGTGATGCCGAACCTGTTGAACTTGTGCGCCCTGTACCAGCGGGCCTTGTCCTCGGGAGGGACGACGCGCATCGGGCGGATGTCAGCCGAGCGCTGGCGCTGGGCCTCCATCGCCTCGGGTGACGCGCAGGGCGGCGGATGCCCCGCACCACGCGCGCAGTGCGTCTGCTTCCTGGGCATCCACTTGCCGCACACCTCACCCACGTGGGCGATAGTGGGTTCGAACCACTGGCTTCTACGGTGTGAACGTAGCGCTCTTCCACTGAGCTAATCGCCCGGGGCCGGCCCAGCCGGCGGACACAGACTAGCGCATCCGGGCCCGGCCGGCGTCACGGCGTGGCCCGGGCCGGCCGCTGCTAACCGCCCTCCCCCGGGGTCGCGGCCGCTTGTCCCGTTCAATACCGATAATGGGTTCTCGGGCAATAAGTCAGTGAATGTCGGCATTGCGGCCGGGGCTGTATGAAAGTAGTCGCATCCGGTAGTCGGGCCAGCTAGATGCCTGTATGCTTCCGCAACGGACAAAGCACGACTGGTCGCGATCTTCCGCAAACCCGGAGGTGCGCACGGGATGCGAAGTGAAATTTCCGGCAGGTCGCCAGTGAGACTGAGATCACAGCGTGCTGTTCCTGGTCACAGGAACAGAGCTGGGTCGTGATCGCGTTGCGTAACGAGAAGCGTTTGCCCAGGTCACGGCCGGTTTGGTGCGTGGTGACCGAGGTTAGTAGCGGCGGCGTTCGCGGAATCCTCCCGGAGAAGAGTTTTCGTGCCTGCGTGCCCCGTCACCCCGTGAGACGGCATCGCTGGATGGATGAAGCCCGGCGTTCCGGGTGAGACAAGGCAAAGGTTTGGCGAGGCAATGAACAGCAGCAACACCGTCGCAGCCGAGCTCGGCCTCAGACTCGTGGTTCCAGAGCACGATGGCGTTCCGCTCACGGCGAGTCTTCACTACCGGAGTGAGGATCCGTACGCGATCCGGATGGCGTTTCATGTCGGGATGGACGAGCCCGTTGAGTGGATCTTCGCCCGGGATCTGCTGGCCGCCGGGATGACTGACGCGGCCGGGGACGGCGACGTCCGGGTGTGGCCAGCCGACACCGCCAGTGGCCAGCGGGTGCTCAACATCTCCCTGTCCTCACCGTTCGGCCAGGCGCACTTCGAGGCCCCGCTGACCGCGCTGGCCGGCTTCCTGTTGCGCACGTTCCAGGTCATCCCGGCGGGCCGGGAAGGCGAGTTCATCAACCTGGACGACGAGCTGGACGAGCTGCTGCGCCGCGACTAGGCGGGCCAGCAGCGCGCAGCTGGGTCCTCAGCCCGCGGCTCTCTTCACCAGGTCGCCGATTCGTGCCTCGTCGGCGGCGGTCAGCTCCAGCAGCGCGAAACTGGTCGGCCACATGGTGCCGTCGTCGAGGTGGGCCGCGTCGTTGAAGCCGAGCGTCGAGTACCTCGCCTTGAACTTCGACGCGGGCTGGAAGAAGCAGACGATCTTGCCGTCCCTGGCGTACGCGGGCATCCCGTACCACGTCCGCGGCTCGAGGTCCGGCGCGGCCGCGGTGATGAGCGCGTGCAACCGCTCGGCCATGGCCCGGTCGTGGTCGGGCATCTCGGCGATCTTCGCCCGCACTTCGCTTTCCCCGTCCGCCTTGCCCGCGCGCGAGCCGCGGCGCCGGGCCGCCTTCAGCTCCTGGGCGCGGTCCTTCATCGCGGCCCGTTCCTCGGCCGTGAAGCCCTCGTGGGTCTTACTGGCCGCGGTGCGGCGCCTGGCCGGTTTCTGCGTGCCCGTCATGGCCGGTTCCTCCCGTGGAGTCCTGGTGGCGATGACATTCATGCTAGGGAGCCGCGGCGCCAGGGGCTTCTTCAAAACTGACCGGTCAGGGGTCCGGGTTCTGCGCGGCCCGCTCGGCGTAGATCTCCGCGGCCTTGGCCGTCACCGGCCCGGGTACGGCCGGCAGTTCGGAGCCATCCACCGCGCGGATCGGCTGCACCCCCCGCGACGTCCCGGTCAGGAACGCCTCGTCCGCGCCGGCCAGCGCGATCAGCGGCAGGTCTTCCTCGGCGGCGCCGGCCCACTGGATCACCAGCCCCCGGGTCACCCCGGCCAGGCACCCGGCCGACAGCGGCGGGGTGACCAGCCGCCCCCCGCTGACCAGGAACACGTTGGTGCCGGTCCCCTCGCACAGGTTCCCGGCCAGGTTGCCGAAGATGGCCTCGGTGGCGTGCCGCTGGCGGGCGTAGGCCAGCGCGACCACGTTCTCCGCGTACGACGTCGTCTTCACCCCGGCCAGCGCGGCGCGCTCGTTCCGCGGATGAGGAAACGTCACCACGTCCGCGGTGGGTGACGCGTCCCGGGGCGGGCCGAGCACGATGACCGTGGTCAGCCCGGAATCGCCGCGTTCCGAGCCGAGCGCGGCCTCGCCCGCGGTCACCGTGATCCGGATCCGCCCTTCGCCCGGGTGCCCGGCATCGGCCAGCACCTCGGCCACCCCGGCCCGGATCCGGTCCGTGTCCGGTTCAGGCAGGCCCAGCCCGTCCGCCGAGGCCCGCAGCCGGGTCAGGTGCCGGGTCAGCGCGAATGGCACGCCCCTGATGATCTTCAGGGCCTCGAATACGCCGTCTCCGGTGGTCAGCCCGTGATCCAGGACCGATATCCGGGCCGCACCGGGCGGGACGATCGTCCCGTTCAGCCACACCGTCATGGCACCGACGCTAACGCAGGTTCCCGGAATGCGAACCGGCCGTTATGACCAGAGCGGGCAGCAAGCTGTCGACCGCGGACAGCTGCTCGGCGACCTCGCGGTCGACCTCCATCATCGGGATCCGCGCCCGGATCGCCGCGTGCACGGCCCGCAGCGGCTCGCTGGGCTGGGCGATCTCGGCGCGCAGGTCGATGCCCTGGGCCGCGCAGCACACCTCGACGGCCAGGCAGGTGCGGACGTTCGCCACCACCTCGCGCAGCTTGCGCACCGCGGTCCAGCCCATGGACACGTGGTCTTCCTGCTTGCCCGACGTCGGGATGGTGTCCACGCTGGCCGGGTGGGCGAGCACCTTGTTCTCGCTGACCAGCGACGCCGCGGTGTACTGGGCCAGCATGAAGCCCGAGTTGGTGCCCGCGGCCGGGGCGAGGAACGGCGGCAGGCCGCGGGAGAACGCCGGGTCCAGCATCCGGTCCACCCGGCGCTCGCTGATGCTGGCCAGCTCGGACAGGGCCATGGCCAGCATGTCCGCGGCGAACGCCAGCGGCTCGCCGTGGAAGTTGCCGGTCGTCATCACCTCGCCGTCCGGTACCACCACCGGGTTGTCCACGATCGCGCTGAGCTCGATGTCGAGCACCCGCTCGGCGTGCGCCAGCACGTCGCGGACCGCGCCGTGCACCTGTGGCGCGCAGCGCAGGCAGTACGCGTCCTGCACCGCGTGCCGGCTGTGCCGGTGGCTGGCCAGCAGCGGCGAGCCGGCCAGCAGCGCGCGCAGGTTGGCCGCGCTGTCCAGCTGGCCCGGGTGCGGCCGGATCACCTGCACCCGCTCGTCGTAGGGCCGGTCGGTGCCGAGCAGCGCCTCGATGGACAGCGCGCAGGCCAGGTCGGCCGCTTTGACCAGCATCTGCGCATCGTGGACCGAGAACGCGAGCAGCGCCTGCATCGGCTCGGTCCCGTTGACCAGCGACAGGCCCTCCTTGGGGGCCAGCTCGAGCGGGGTGATGCCGTGCTCGGCCAGGACGTCCGCGCTCGGCCGGCCGTGCGGCGGGTCACCCTGGGCGCGCAGCCGCCCTTCGCCGATCAGCGGCTGGGCCAGGTGCGCGAGCTGGGCCAGGTCGCCGGAGGCGCCCACCGAGCCCTTGCCCGGGATGACCGGGAGCAGCCCCAGGCCGAGCAGTTCCAGCAGGCGGCGGGGCAGGTCGTCGCGGACACCCGAGTAGCCCGCGGCCAGCGTCCTGGCCCGCAGGAGCAGGATGGCGCGCACGGTCTGGTCGTCCAGGGGCTCCCCGGTGGCGGCCGCGTGCGAGCGGACGATGGCGCCCTGCAGCCGGGCCAGATCCTGCTCGCCGACCCGCGTGTCGGCCAGCGCGCCGAAGCCGGTGTTGACGCCGTAGACCGGCGCGTCGCCCTCGATCGCGTGGGTGACCACGGACCGGCTGGGCTCCATCGCGGCGGGCACATCTGGGCCGAGCTCGGCGCGGGCCTCGCCGCGCGCCACGTCCACGACGTCCTGGACGGTGAGGCCGTCGCCTTTGACGATCACTGTTCGCATGGCTGACAGCCTGCCATCTGAGTTCAGTGCTGGTGATCCCGGGCCGTCGTGAGGGGCTTCCTTAGGGGGCTGGATCTTGCCAGCCGAACGAGGTGGCCAGGCCGGTGCGGCCGGCCGGGGTGACCCGGACCGAGCGGCGGGCTGCTGACAGCCTGCCGTCTTCGGTGCCTGGCGGGTGCTCCTGGCCTGCGGCAGGCTCTTCAGCCCGGTGTCAGGGGCAGTTCAGCTGGCAGCCCGCAACGGACCGCGAGGGACGGGTCCCGGTAGGACACCAGCGCTGTGATCAGCGGCTGTCCGTCCACGTTGGCGAGCTGGAGCAGCTGCAGGCCGGTTGCGGCCAGGCGGCCTTGCCCGCGCGGCTCGTAGGTTGCGAATGCGGGCTGGCCATTGCACTGGCCTGCGTGCAACCGGATTCCGTGCGGGCGGGCCGGGGCAAAGACGGCGCTCTCGAGGAAAGCCGCGACTGCCTCCCGGCCGTCGAACCAGGCGGTGAGCGGCGGCATGGAGAAGCGGACGTCTTCCGCGACCAGCTGCACGAAGCCGTCAATATCGGCGAGCTGCCACGCCCGCACGTAGCGCTCCAGGAGCCGCCGTACCCGGGGTTCGCTGATGCTGGGCTGGGGCTGGCCAGCCGCGGCGTGCACCGATTCCCGGGCCCGCGACAGCAGGCTGTTGACGGCGGTGGTACTGACCCCGAGCACCTCGCCGACCTCCGCGTGGCTGAAGGCCAGCACGTCGTGCAGCAGCAGGGCGGCGCGCTGGCGGGGCGCCAGCCGCTGCAGCGCGGCCACGAAGGCCAGGCTGATCTCCTCCCTGCGGACCACCTCATCCTGGGGATCCCCGGTCCCGTGCAGGTCCACGTCGCTCACCGGCTCAACCCAGACCAGCTCCAGGTCGGGCGGCCCGGGCATCGTCCCAGGCGCTGTGGGCGGCCCGTAGCTAGCCGGGTCGATCCGGGTCCGCTTGGCCCGCAGCGCATCGAGGCAGATGTTGGTGGCGATCCGCTGCAGCCAGGCGGCAAATGCCCCCGAGCCGTCATAGGTCCCGAGCCTGCGCCACGCCCGCTCGAGGGTGTCCTGGGTGGCGTCCTCGGCATCGGCGCCCGAGCCGAGCATGCGGTAGCAATGGCGGAAAACCGTCCGCTGGTGGGGCCCAACCAGGACCGCGAACGCGGCGTCGTCTCCGGCGGCCGCCCGTGCGAGCAGGCCAGCGTCGGTGGGACCTGGCATGACCAGCCCTCCCCTTCTGTTCCTGCCCGCCCGGGCGTGCCGCAGGTGCCCTCAGGCGTCGGCGTGGGCCAGCCCGACTACTTGTCCTTGCGGATCGGCCAGCAGGCCGAAGGTGACCCCGGGCACCAATGTCGCAGGCTGGATGACCCGTCCGCCCTGGGCGACAGCGGCCTCCAGCGTAGCCGCGACATCCGGGACCCCCACGAAGAAGGTGACCAGCGGCCCACCGCCCTGCAGTGGGCTGATGCCGCCGGGCACCGCGCCCTCGACGCCGGTGTCCACGTACGTGTAGCCGGGCATCCCGCCGTCTGGGAACGTCCAGCCGAACAGCTGCCCGAAAAACTTCCGTGTCGCGTCGGGGTCTGGGGACCTGATCTCGAAGTGAACCACTGGGCTCGACATTGCCTGCTCCTGTCGTCTCTCGTGATGCTGACATCAGGTTCGACGAGGAGACCGGGCCTGATCTCTCGGTGCGCGGGAAAGCGTGATGTCTCGGTGCAGCGCGATGCATGGGAGGCGGGGATCCGTTAAAGCGTGATTCCGGTGCAGCGCGATACATGGGAGGCGGGGACCCGTGCGGTTGTGTGAGCATGACGGCATGGCGGCCAGGAAGGATCCGGTGATGCGCCCAGCCGATGGATCGGTGGCGGAGTTCCTGGCCCGCGTGCCTGATGATGCCCGACGTGAAGACGCCCGGCGGTTGTGCGCCATGATGCGGGAGATCACGGGTGAGCCGCCAGCGATGTGGGGGAACAGCATCATCGGTTTCGGCACGTATCACTACCGGTACGCCAGCGGCCGCGAGGGCGACTCGGCGCTGGCCAGCTTCTCACCGCGCCGCCAGCACCTGGTCATCTACCTGATCAGCGAGTTCGAGACCCGGCACCGGCGGGTGCTGGCGCGGCTGGGCCGGCACAAGGCTGGAAAGGGCTGCCTGTACGTCAAGCACCTCGACGATGTCGATCAGGAGGCGCTTCGCGAGCTGATCGATCGCTCGGTACGGGTACGCAAGGGCATCGACCGGGCTGCCAGTTAGCCGAGCGCCTGCCTAGCCGAGCGCCTGCTAGGCCGAGCGCCTGCGGGGCGATCGGCAGGGATGGGACGGCGCAGGACAGCAAGGTCACGCTTCGGACCGGTCGAGATCGATGAGCGCGACCCCGATATCGGGCCGCATGACCCTGCGCAGCTCGGCTGGGGTCTCGGTCACGATGACCTCCAGGGTCGGGAACACCTGCCCCTCAATGAGGTGCCCGCCGCGCGTTGTCCCGTCCGACAGGCCGAGCACGACATGCAGGTTCAGGCTGGGGCCGTCCTGGCCCTCGGCGACGTCACCGATCAGCGACAGCACTTCGGATGGCTCGTCCACCGGGATGTGCCGGAACTGCTTGGCCGCCCGGTCGAACCAGCCGACGGTGGCCCGCTCGAAGCCGCCCACGGCAGTGACCTGCGATGCCTCCAGCTGCTCGGCCCTGGCGAACTGCTGCAGCGTGGCGACCGCCTCATCCCCTGGGTCACACACCACCACGTACGTGACGACGTCGGCGTCCTCGACGACCTTGGATTTCATACCCAGCTCCCTGGCGAAGGACTAGCTCCCTGGCGAAGGCCGGCCCAGCAGAGCCTGCTGCACCTGGCCCGGATGGCGCCGCGGTTTCCGCGGCGGCCGGTGTCTCCCCCGCTCCTCCTGCCCACTCCAGCGAGCCGAACACGTGTGGGGAACGGGCGTGGGGAACACGCGCGGGGAGCTCCCGGGCTCCATGGCCTGACCGCCGTATCTGTCACTGAGGAAGCCCGGAGATGGACGGGTTACCGGGTCAATGGCCGCTCGCCGCGCCTCAGGTGCTGAGTTTGCTCGCGAGCCAGGATCGGCTACAGTTCTGAACGCACGCTCGCCTTGGCGGGAGTGCACCGGCCTGTCGGCCGGCACGCGGACGTAGCGCAGCTGGTAGCGCATCACCTTGCCAAGGTGAGGGTCGCGGGTTCGAATCCCGTCGTCCGCTCGGAGGCGCCGGATGCCGTCCCGGCAGGCTGCTGGCCCGCCACGGTTCTCGGTTATCCAGGTCATGAGTTCATTGCCTGGGCGCATGACGTTGGCGGAGTGGCCGAGTGGCTTAGGCAAGGGCCTGCAAAGCCCTGTACACGGGTTCGATTCCCGTCTCCGCCTCGAGGGCGATTGGCGCAGTGGGAGCGCGCCTCCCTGACACGGAGGAGGTCGCTGGTTCGAACCCAGCATCGCCCACGAGAGTAGCGAGCCCGCAGAGTGTCGCCACACCCCACGGGCTCTGACTGACGAAGGTGGGTAATCACCATGTCAGCTAGCGGCCAGCCTACGGGCGATCGGTGTGGCAAGTGGATGCCTCGGGCCAAGGACTACTGCGCGCGGATGCCCGGCCACGGGTCAGAGTGCCGTACAGCGGCAGCCCTGGCCGACCGCAGGGCGCGGCTGACGGAGCGTCGGCGTGGACAGACACTCGTCACCCCGGAGACCAGGTCCCGCTGGAACCGGACGTACAAGCTCAAGCTCATGGGCCTGACCCCGGAGCGGTTCAGCCAGATGCTGGAGGCCCAGGGCAACGCCTGCGCCATGTGCCGGACGGCGTTCGAGGAAGACCAGCGCATCTGCATCGACCATGACCACGCCTGCTGCCCGCCCACGCTGCCAAGCAGGTGCTGCGGCAAGTGCGTGCGCGGCCTGCTGTGCCTCACCTGCAATATCGCCCTCGGGTACATCGAGGCGTACTCCGAGCTGGCGACGGGCTACCTCAGACAGCACTACGCCGGCCAGTCCCCCCAACCGGCCGGGCATAGTGGGCTTGCGGTGTTACGTGGCGAGGAAGCCGACCTCGTTGTCGATCTCCAGCAGGAGTCGCATCAGGTCAGCGGTGTGCTCCCTCGGCCAGGTACGGCCCGCCATGGTGAACCCGGCGATGCGGTCCAGGGCGGCCCGCAGGATGGCCTCGGCCGTCGTCGCCGAGCACAGTATCCCGGGGTCGGGTGCTGTGGCCGGTACGGCATGCGCCGGGGCGGGGGCGTGATGTCTGCCGCGACGGCAGGTCGGTACTGGCAGTGCTGGAGCAGCGTCGGCTTGAATAGCCGTCACGTCGCTTGGTTCTGGCTGTCTCGCACTGGTTCCCGCGCGCACCACGAGGTGATCAAGCGGCTCGGTGAGCGCTTCGGCGTACGTACATCCGGGTCTTCGGATCCGTAGCCCGCAGCGAGGCAACCCCCGACAGCGACCTGACCTGCCAGTCGACGTTGAGCGGGGCCACGGCTACTTTGACCTGGCCGGGTTCGCCCTGGGCGTCGAGGACGAGCTCGGCGTGATGACTCAAGTAGCCACCCCGGGTGGGCTGAAGCTCTGGATCCGCGACCGCGTGCTGCGGGAGGCCGTCGCCCTGTGAGGCGTGATGACGAGCGGCTGGCCGACATCCTCGAAGCGGTCATCGACGTACCTCAGCTAGCCAGCCAGGTCCTTGCGATCCAATCCGGACGCGCTGCCGACCAGAGCCTGTGCCGTGGATCATTTGACGGAATAGCGGCACCGACAGCCGGCTGTGCCGGCAAGCGGACATCGATGGTCGATGGCAGCCGAATAATCCGGTGCGTCGCCCGGTGGCATGCAAATACGATGCTGCGGTGCCTGAACCGAGTGCAGGCCTTCCGCCCATTCCCGACCTGCCCTGGCAGTCGCTGTCTCATCGCCAGGTCCTGGCCGAGCTGGCAGGAGCGGGGTGGGTGCCATGCGGGGTGGGCGACTGGGCGGTGGGGCTCCGGTCCCCCGAGGGAACCCTCGTCGCGCGGGTGTGCCCGTTTGACCCGGCCTACTGGGCATTCGTGGACCTGTGCCGCGAGTGCGCCGGCAATCGATGGCTGCCGAGAATCGAACTGGCGGCCGCCCTCGAAGGCGGCGGTTCGGTCGTCTTCCTGGAATTCCTCGCTCCCGTGGGCCATCCGGTTCGACAAGCAGTTCGCCGAGCAGTGGCGGGCCAGGGACGGCGATGCGGAGTTCCAGGAGGTACGCCGGACAGCGCAGCGGATCGATGCGGAATACCGGAAGTCGACGCCCTGGTGGGGTAGGTGCGACCTGGACGACGCCCACATCTTCAGGGCCGCGGACCGGCCGGTGCTGCTTGACGTCTTCTGCATGGCTGGGACGGAGCTATACGACGCGATCCTCGAAGACGTCGCCGAGGTACACCGCCGGATTCCGCGCGGGCGGATGCGCTATGCACTGGACATCCCCTACATCGCCCGGGAGAACAGCGCCGCCGAGATCCTTGCCCTCAGAAAGGCCTGGGCACGCGGCGCCGGATGACCGCATCAGGCCGGGAGGCTTATTCATAAGCGACATCAGCAAGCCGCTGGGCTCGCCGGGCCTGCTGAGCCTGGGCTGGCCAGCTCAATGCGGCGGCTCCTGCCCTCGATCGGTTGAGCGCAGCATGATGGCCTTCGGCTGCCCCGCTCGGCATCTGCCGCCCGCGGCGTGCCGCTCGCCCTGCTGCAGCTCGCAGGCCACTCTCGCAGGCCGGAAACCTCGTTGCGTCGGTCTAGGCACGGTCGGTAGCGTCCCGGCGTCACCTCGGCACCGCCATCGTTGTGGCGTGCGATGCAGGGAGAGGCATGCTGTCGCCTGCTCAGCGTGATGACTTCGACCGCCGTGGCCTGCTGCACCTGCCCGCGACGATTCCCCCCACCGAAGTCACGGCCATGCGCCAGCGCCTGTGGCAGCACCTGGCCGGCACGCACGCGATCCACCCGGACCGGCCAGAGACGTGGACGGTGCACATGCCGGCGCAATTCCAGAAGCTGACCGGCACCGGAGCCTTCGACGCGATGGCCACCAGCCAGCTCTGCGCGGTCATCGACGGCCTGCTCGGCGGCCGCTGGCAACGGCCAGCGCACTGGGGCCGGCCGCTGGTCACCTTCCCGGACCCCGGCACGGCCTGGGATGTCCCCACCAGCGGCTGGCACCTCGATTCGCCGGACCTGGAGCTGACCATGCTGGTGGTCTTCGCCCACCTCGCGCCGGTGCGGCCCCGCGGTGGCGGCACGCTGGTGGTCACCGGCTCACACCGGCTCACCACACCATCCGGACCGCAACCGGGCAACGCCCCGGCCCGCTCACGCGAGGTGAAGGCGCATCTGAGCACGGTGCATCCCTGGCTGCGCGACCTGTGGAAGGCCGGCAGCGACGCCGACCGCATCCACCGCTACCTGACCGCAGGCGCGGTCATCGACGGCGTACCCGTCCGGGTCGAGGAACTCACCGGCGAGCCAGGCGACGCGGTCATCATGCACCCCAGGCTGCTACACGTCGTGGCACCCAACAGCCTCCACACGCCGCGAATGATGCTCTTGCAATTCCTCCACCGACGGCCATAACGCGCCCCCGGGCCGCGCCACCTTAACTGCCACAGCTGCCAGGCCAGGCCACTGTGATCCGACAACTGATACGCGACAGATCTCCGTCAGGTGAAGCGCGGCACGTACCAGCGAACTAGGCCGGCACGCTGTCGGAGCCGGACGCACGGATCAGCCGGTGAGCGGGCCTTCATCACGAAGCGCCACACATGTGGCAAATAGGGCGTGAGCTTCGCTCAGTGTGGGCACATTGATCACATGACGCGGTTTCAGGGGAACTGCGAAGTGTCACAAAGGCAATTGACATAGGCAGCATCGGGCGCGACCATGTGCGGAGATGGAGCAGAGGCGACGCCGAAAGGCCTGTCACCTCGATTGCGTTGGCGATAGGTGCCGTTACGTAGAGTAACTCACAGCCGACGGCCATCGCTGGGGGGAAGTAGGTGGGCGTCGTGACAGCCCTGGCGGAACCGGTTCCTACCTTCACCCCGGCCGAGCAGAGGCTGCGCACAAGCTTCTACTCGGGCGCGCCACTGGACCTCACCCCCACTGGACCACAGCCCGGGCTTGACGGTGGCACTACCAATGTCACCAGACCAGCAATCCGCGCCTGGGTGATCCGCGACCTGCTCCTGTCCAAGATCCCGGTGGCGCCGGGCCAGATCCGCCAGCTGAACGTCATCGGGGCGGCCGTCCAGGGTGAACTCGATCTGCGGTTCGCGAAGGCCGATTGCCCGCTCCGTCTTGAGCAATGCGTATTCGACAGCCCGGTAACGCTGTACGAAGCCCACCTGCGATCCGTGTCGCTGCGCGGGTGCACTGTCCCGGGGATCGATGCCCGGCACGTCAGGGTCACCGGAGACCTGAACCTCGACGGTGTGCACCTTACCGGCTGCCTGCGGCTCGGCGGGGCGCACCTAAGGGACGACCTTCACCTGGCAGACGCCATGGTTGAGCCGCCCCTCACCGGGACGGCGGATGGCAGTGACGACACGGTCGGCGGCGACAACGACAACGTCCTGCTCGACCTGGACAACATCGAGATCAAAGGCAAGATCGAAGCGCCTGGACTGACCGTCCGCGGCACGGTCAGCACCAAGGCGGCCACCGTGGCCGGCCCGTGGCGGATGGCGCGGAGCGCGCATCTTTGCGCAGGTGCCTTCCAGCGGCACGGGGGACCCGGTGGCGTGGAACGGCGAGGGTATGAAGATCGAGGGCACACTGGACGCATCCCGTCTGCAGGCATCGGGACAGGTCCGCCTGGTCGATACCCAGGTTCTCTGCCTGGTCTTCCGGGACGTGCAGATAGAGAACTCCCGCACCGCCCTCATCCTTGACCGTCTCGACTGCCGTGGCAGCGCATTCTGCGACGGGGACAGCAACCTGACCGGCGGCCTGCACGCGATCGGGATCCAGGCCGGCGCGACCCTATACCTGGGCCAAGGGACGATGAAGGCCCCGGCCGAGGGAACGGCCGAGGACAAGGAGCATGCTGTCGATCTCCGGCGGGCGAGGATCACTGGCGAGCTGAAATGCACCAAGGGCTTCCGTACCAGTGGCGCCTGTAACCTGGCCGGCGCGCACGTCGGCGGCCGTGTGTCCTTTCCCGGTGCCAGCCTCCAGCCGGTGGATGACACCGAAGGACAAGTGGCGTTCACCGCTGATGGCGCGCAGATGGACAGCGACCTGTCCCTCGAGGGCTTCTCCTGCCGGGGCAGGATAAGGCTGAGGAATGCCCGGATCGGGGGCGGGCTCACCGTCAAGCAGGACGAGGGCGGTGGCCATTGCACACTGGCCGCAGAAGGGCTCTCCGTCGCCCGTGACGTCACGCTGGACATGGCCGGCCGGGTCGATCTCAACGGTGCCGACATCACCGGGGATCTCACCCTCCACCTGAAGCGCCTGAAAGGCGATGACAGTGGGGCGGCAGCGGACCTGAGCGCGGTGACGGCCGACGTGCTCACCCTGATCGGCAGGCCCACGAGCGGGTTCCTGGACCTGACCCGGGCGTCGGTCAGCCTCCTCCGTGACAGCCCGCAGGATTGGCCAGACGGAAGCCTTATCGTCCTCGAAGGCTTCGAATACCGCGATATCACCACCAGCGGTGACAGGAAGAACCACGATGCCTATCGCCTGCAGTGGCTGAAGACGGGAACCCAGTGGACCCGCGGAGCGGAGGGCCAGTACGAGGACGTCGGGTTCACGCCTCAGCCCTATCAGCAACTCGCGGCCTATTATCGCAATTCCGGGGACGACAACCAAGCACGCCGTGTCCTTCACAGGATGTACTCCAGGCGCACCACCAGCCTCCACAACTGGCACCAGCCCGTTATCAAGCTATGGAATATCGCGCAGAACATCTTCGTCGGATACGGATATGCCCCGGGGCTCGCGTTTGCCTGGCTTGTGGCATTTGCGCTGGTCGCCGCGGGATTGTTCGGCTGGGTCGGCAAGGTCCACACCGGCTTCGCGCGTCAGGTCATCATGTCACTCGGCTTGGTGCTGCCCGGCACCGGCTATGGCCAGATCGATCCATGGAAGGCGAGCGGCACCGCAAGCCATGTGATAGCAGGACTCCTTGTCCTGTGGGGCCTGGTGCTCGGCGCGACGGTGATCGCGGCCCTGGCCAGAGTCATCAAGCAATAGCCGTCCCTGACGCCGCTGGTGCCATTGACCACAAGTAAACTAGGGGGAAAGAGATGAGTTATCCACCAGAATACAAGAACGGCCCGGAGCCCGGCGGATTCACGGGCATCGCGAACGGGATGGGCCTTACGGCTCTCAGCGACATCCCGGAGGAGCTGGCACAGGAGGAACGGGACACCGTCATCGCGGCGGGGCGCGAATTCGCGAAGGAAATCAGCGATAAGGATCCCTGCCTGGTCATAGTGGGGCAGTTCACGCCGCTCGTACGCACCAGCCGGCTCGCCGAGAACCAGGTCATGAAGAACTGCATGGACGTCTTCGGGTATCCGAACGGGAAGGTGCCCAAGATAAACGTCCTGCTCGACTCTCCCGGTGGCTCGCTCGACAGCGCGTACAAGATAGTCCGCTACCTGACCTGCTACACCAGTGAACTGAACGTGCATGTCCCCAGGCGGGCGAAGAGTGCAAGCACGCTGCTCGCGCTGGGCGCTAAGCACATCTACCTGTCACAGTTCGGCGAACTCGGCCCCTTGGACACGCAAATTTTCGATCCGCGCAACCCCGCCGCTTACGTCTCAGCCCTCGACTGTTACCAGAGCGTGGACTACGTCCGGATGTTCGGCGTCAGCGCGATGAGCAAGGCGCTCAGGCAGCTAAGCGCGGACACCGGCGGTCAGATCCCTCTCAAGGACCTGCTTGGCACGGCGTCCGCTTTCGCCACCGGCGCCATCAGCCCGATGCTGACAGGCATCAGGGCGCTCGATTTCGGGGCGTGGGGACGCAGCCTGAAGATCGGAGAACGGTATGCCCAGATACTCCTGGAGGACAACCACACCAGAGACGAGGCGGGAAGGATTTCCGAACGCCTCGTCTACAGCTACACCCATCACCTCTTCCCCATCGACTATCGCGAGGCACGTGCCATCGGGCTCCCAGCCGAGGTAATGAGCGATAGGGCCTATCACGCCGGCCTGGAGGCGGTGGAGAAGTGCAAGAGCAACGCGTTCATCGGTTTCGTCAGTCCCCGTGAGCTCGAGCGCCTAGAGAAGACGCAGGCGGCAGAGATGGCGGGCTCCGGCGAAGCGCTGCTCGGGCCGGCGGGAGCAGATGACCGGGATGGGCACGGCGCCCCTGCTCAGCCACAGGGCGCCTTGGCGGATGCGTCAGGACAGTACATCGACAACCCTGAGGACTACCGGAAATAGCGCCCAATCCTGCTGAGCATGGTCCCGCCCGAGACACCAGCAGCGATCAGTCTCCGGCCGTCCCCGATCCAGCCAAGGCAACAGTGCCGGCACGGCAGGCTTCCTGCCCAGCCATGCCGCCACCTTGCCGAAAGTTACCTCTTCTGCCTAACGCCGGTTTTCGTCGAGGCCCAGGAACAGTTCCACCGTCCTGCGCTGCGCGTAGTTCATTTCGTCCACCACGCTGGCCACACGCCGCACAATCCGCGTAATCGCGGTCATTGCAATGCTCCTCTCATCTCACCGGCCGCATCTCCGGCCGGTAGCTCAAGCATCGCCGTAAGACCCCCTGCGCCGAATCGTACGAATGCCCTAATTCCTGCCCCAGCGCCAGTCTTAGGCCGGGTAGCCCCGGGATAAGCATCCGCGCGGGCGATCAGGGCTCGCCGCAGGCGACGTTACCGGGACCCGGATCTCAGCCGGGCAGTGCCAGGCGTCCACGCCGCCGCTGCCCTCGTCCTCCCGGGCGCCGTTACGCAGTCATTCGAGCGCCAGCGCCCTCGCCCCTCCGGCGTCCAGGCGCCGCGGAGCCCGGCGACGGCGAGCGGCCCGCGACGGTCATCTGAATCCTGGATGTATCAGACGGCGGCCTCACCGCCTCCAAGACAGTGCACGCCCATTCTCAGGTGGATATCCCAGCGGCATCCCCGCGGATCTCGCAGGGTGACCCGCAGGCGCGCGCCTTGCCCGGCTGGGGCTCAGCCCGGGACCGGTGACGGCATGGTTGAGGAGGACGCATGAGGGTTTACGAGGCCATCGTCAAGGGACTGGAAGGCATCGGGGTCACGGCCGCGTTCGGCGGTGCGGGAGAGAATGCCGCGGGCCTGATGATCGCGCTGAAGCACTCGGAGCGGATCCGCCCGGTGATCACCCGGAATGAGCAGGCCGCCTCGTTCATGGCTTGCGGCTATGCGATGTATACCGACCGCCTGGGCTTCTGCTTCGCGACGGCCGGGCCGGGCGCGTTCAACCTGTTCTCCGGGCTTGCCGTCGCGATGTCCGACTCCTACCCGGTGCTCGCGGTCTCGGGTTACGCGTCCCTGGCCTGGGAGGGACGGGGCTCGCTCAACGAGACCTCGGGCAAGAACCGGACGCCGGATTCGCGGGCGATGTTCGCCGCAACGACCAAGAAGTCCTACCTGCTCACCAACGCCGCCGATACGTGCGATGTGCTCGAGGAGGCGGTCAACCTCGCGTTCGAAGGGCGCCCGGGGCCGGTGCACATCCACGTGCCGGAGGACCTCACGCACCGTGGGGTGGAGGTGGAGAACTACCGCGATATCCGGCTCGACGTGGCACCGGTCCTGCCCGATCCGGGCCGGGTGGAGGAGATTGCGGCTGTGCTGGCGGACGCGATCAGCAAGGGCGAGCCCGTCGTCGCGCTGGTCGGGTTCGGCGCTATCCGTAGCGGGGCGGGCGATCAGGTGCGGCACTTCATCGAGCGGTTCCAGATTCCGCTGCTCACCACGCTGGATGGCAAGGGCATCGTGCCGGAGGGGCACCCGCTGTGCGTCGGCGTCTTCGGCGACAGCGGTCATTCCAGCGCCTGGAAGGCCTTCCGGGAGGCAAAAGTGGTGCTGTGCATCGGGAACGCGCTGAACCAGCACGCCACGTTCAACTACCACGAGGGCCTGTTCGACGGCAAGGTGCTCATCCACGTCAACATCTCATCAACGGAGATCGACAAGTCGTACCGGGCTGATCACGCCCTTGTGTCCGACGCCCGCGCGGCGGTTACCGCGCTCGCCGATGCGCTGGAGGCCAGGGTCGGGGAGGTGAAGACGGCGCACGTCGATGGGCAGGACTACGAGGCCCGGCGCATCCTCGACGTGACCGGCCTGATCCACCCCGGCCGGCTCGCCCAGTCGATCGGGAAGATGCTGCCCCCGGGCGCTGTCCTGCTCGCCGACGCCGGCGCGCACCTGGCCTGGCTCGGCTACTACGTGGAGCTAGAGGAAGGCCAGAACTTCCGCAAGGCGGGGGAATTCGGGCCGATGGCCGGGCACGTCAACGGCGCACTCGGGCTGAAGGTGGCCCATCCCGGCCGGACGGTCGTGGTCGGCTGCGGTGACGGCTGCTATCTGATGTCCGGCTTCGAACTGATGACCGCGGTCCAGTATCAGATCCCGGTCATCTGGATCATCTTCGATGACGAGGAATTCAAGCTCATCAAGCTCTACCAGCTTTCGGCCTACCACGAGACCGGCCTGGTCGAGTTCGCCAACCCGGACTACGCGGCGTACGCGCGCGCCTGCGGCGCGGACGGCTACCGGGTGGACTCGCTCGGCGAGTTCGAGGACGCGTTCGCCGCGGCGCTCAGCTCCGGCCGGCCGACCGTTATCGACGCCAAGATCACCCGGTGGGCGGTGCCGCACTACAGCCCATCGCCGGACGGGCTCATCGCCGGGCTCGTCGAGGCCGTCGAGGAGAGGTTCAGGAACCCATGACTGAGCGCTCCGCTATACGCCGTGGACGTCCAGGTGCACGGCGCCGACGCCAAGGAGGCAGCATGCAAGGACCGTGGACAGAGACCATGGTCGGGGGCAGCCCCGAGGCCGAGCGGGCCGAGTTCGACAAGCTGGCCAGCGAGATCATGCGGGTCCAGCTGAAGAACGCGAAGGCGGCCAGCGCGCACGGAGTCCCGCACGCCGTCAACCGTGCGTTCCACGCTAAGCCGACCCTGGCCACCAACCGGGCCGAGCTGACATTCGGTGACCTCCCCGAGGATCTCAGGGCGGGCTTCGCGCAGCCAGGCGCCGCGTACCCGGCGGTGGTCCGGTTCTCCAACGCGGCCGGCGTTGGCCAGCCCGACGGCAAGCAGGATCTGCGCGGGGTGGCGGTGCGTGTCCAGGTGTCGCCCGAGGAGTCGCACGACCTGCTGGCGACCAACTTTCCGGTATCCCACGCGCGCAATGCCCTGCAGTTCGTCGAGTTCGCCAAGGCCACCGCCGGCAGCGGCCTGTCACGGCCGCTGGGGATACTCCGGCTGGTCTGGCTGTTCGGGCTGCGGGAGACCCTGCGGATGTTCAAGAACGTGCTGAAGGCACGCCGTCAGACGGTGAGCAGCGTGGCCACCGAGAGGTACTGGAGCCGCGGCGCGTACCGCTGGGGGCCGGCCCTGGCGGTGCGCTTCCTGCTCCGGCCCGCACCAGGCACGGTGCGGGCCCCGGCGCCGCAGAAGAGCGACCCGGACTACCTGTCGGCCGAGGCCGCTCGCCGGCTCGCGCATGGTGACATCCGGTTCGAGCTGTGCATCCAGCGATACGCCGACAAGAAGTCCACCCCGATCGAGGACACCGCCGTCGAGTGGACGGAGCAGGTCTCGCCGCCGGAGCCGGTGGCGGTGCTCAGCGTCGCCCGCGGGGACCTGAGCACGCCCGAAGCGCTGGCGCAGGCCCAGATCATCGCGCAGATGGCGTTCAATCCGTGGAACACCACCGACGAGTTCCGGCCGCTCGGCAACCTGAACCGGGCCCGCAAGGCCGTCTACGACGCCAGCTCGGCGCACCGCCTCGGCTACCGGTGGGAGACGCAGCTGCCGGTGCGGAATGTGCTGATCGGCGTGGCGGTGCGCAAGACGTTCGAGGTCATCAACCGGTACGTGCCGTGGCACCGGCTCCCGGTGCGGCTGGGACTGCTCAACCTCGAAGCCTTCCGGCAGGTGCTGCGGGACCGGAACCTGTTCGACAGCCAGCCCCGGGAGGCACCGCCCCGGGCCCGGCCAGTGCCGCCCGCGCCACCCGCCGAGCAGGCCCGGGTCACCAGGACGTTCGACGGGACTGCCAACGACCTGTCCGCGCCCGCGATGGGCTCGGTGGGCACGGCGTTCGGCCGCAATCTCCGGCCGGACTACCGGCCGGACCTGTTCGAAGAGCCCAACCCGGTCATCGTCAGCCAGCAGCTGCTCCACCGCGAGCAATTCCTGCCGGCCCTGTCGCTGAACCTGGTCGCCGCGGCGTGGATCCAGTTCCAGGTGCACGACTGGGTGGCCCACCCGCGCTACCCACTCGGCAAGGACGACGTCCATGTTGCCCTGCCGCGCGGCATGACCTGGTCGAACACTCCGGATGGCCCGCCCGAGCACGAGATGCGGATCGCCGGGAACATCCCGTTCCCCGACGACCGGCCCAACCCGATGGGCCCGGTGTTCCCGAACAACACAACGCCGTGGTGGGACGGGTCCGAAGTGTACGGCGCCGACGCCGCCAAGAGCGGGCAGCTGCGGGACGGCCCGAAGCTGCGGCTCACCCCAGACGGGTACCTGCCCACCGACGTCAATGGGTTCGAGATCACCGGTTTCAACGAAAGCTGGTGGCTGGGGCTCGGCGGTCTGCACACGCTCTTCGCCCGAGAGCACAACCTGCTGTGTGACGAGCTGCGGGCCCACTACCGGGACTGGGGCGACGAGCAGGTCTATCAGACGGCGCGCCTGATCGTCTCCGCGCTGATCGCCAAGATCCATACGGTGGAGTGGACGCCGGCCATCCTGGGCACCGAGATCATCGACACGGGCCTGAAGAGCAACTGGTACGGGCCCCCGGCCCACGACTGGCTCTACCAGCTCGGCCTGTGGCTGGTCGACAGCCATGCCCGGGTCGGCATCCCGAAGACCATGCCGGACCACAACGGGGTGCCGTACTCGCTGACGGAAGACTTCGTCACTGTCTACCGGATGCATCCGCTGCTGCCCGACGACTACCGGTTCGCCGACCACCGGACAGGCGAGGCACTCGGTAGCCGCAGCTTCGCCGACATCCAGGGCGCGAAGGCCGATGGGGAGCTGCACGGCTTCGGCCTGGAGAACACGCTCTACTCCTTCGGCCTGTCCCACCCGGGCGCAATCACCCTGCACAACTACCCGCGCTCGCTGCAGAAGTTCGAGCGCAACGGCGAGGTGATCGACCTGTCGGTGGTGGACCTGGTGCGCACCCGCCGCCGCGGCGTGCCCCGCTACAACGATTTCCGGGCCGGGCTGCACAAGCCACGGATCAGGCACTGGGAACAGCTGTGCGACAACCCGGAGTCGGTGCGGCGGATGAAGGACATCTACCGCAGCGTCAACGAGGTCGACACGATGGTGGGCCTGTTCGCGGAGACGCCCCCGGAGGGTTTCGGGTTCTCCGACACCGCCTTCCGCATCTTCATCCTGATGGCATCGCGGCGGCTGCAAAGCGACCGCTTCCTCACCGTCGACTTCCGCCCGGAGATCTACTCGCCATTCGGCATGGACTGGATCGCTAACAACGGCATGACCAGCATCATCCTGCGTCACTGCCCGGATCTCGCGGCCGTCCTGCCCCGGACGGCGAGCGCGTTCGCCCCGTGGCGGCCGGTCATCGCACCGGCCGACCGGCAAGGTAACGCGGCCGCCCAGGGCGCAGCGAGAAGGGCACAAACATGACCGATCCCATGACAAAGCTGGGCCACGCCGGGCTCGACGCCCTCGCCGAACGTCCGCTGCTCACATCGATCTGGCACCGCCGCACGCACCGGATGAGCCGGGGCAGCTCGATCGAGGCGGGGTCGATGAGCTGGACATCGTCCGAGCCACGCACCCCGCTGACGGAATTGGAGGAGGCGGTGCTCATCTCGCTGACGGGATGCACCGGCCTGACCATGCCGGACCGCCCATTCGCCGATCCGCGGAACCACAAACCGATCATGGCCAAGCCGAACCTGAATATGGCCGGCCGGGCCGCGGGCAGCCCCGACAACGCCCAGGGCACCCACTTCTTCATGATCAACGACAGCGGGACCTACTTCCTGCGCAAGTTGCCTCCTCCCGAGGACGCCGCGGCGTCGGTGTTCGGCCCGGAGACCCTGCTGGCCCGGGCCGCACAGGCGAAGGTCCGCCTGCTCGACCACCGCATCGACGTGCCGGGCGGGTCGGGGAACCGCAACTTCCCCGCCTACCTCGACTCCAACCGTTTCCTCTCGAACCTGCCCGGCACCACGATCTTCTTCCCAGTGGTGGACCTGTCCCGGCAGTACATCAACGGGCTGATGTACCTGCTCACGCAGCCGGACGGGTTCCGGCCTGCCATCCTCGACGACCGGAGGTTCTACCGCCCGGCGGGGGTGAAGAAGTGGATCAAATCGGGATTCCTGAACAAGGACATCAAGCTGCCGCTCGGCACCCTCTGGTCGATGCGCACGCAGATCGAGGCCGACCTGCTGCTGCAGAACCTCATGCTCACCGCCGACGCCATGGGGCTGGGCGCGTGGATCCACGCCTCCCTCGCGCCGCCGGTCCTGCTCGGGGACCCGAAGTTCCGCCGCCAGTACGGCCAGATGCTCGGGTTCGACTGGAGCGTGCCCCGGTGGAAGCCGGTGGACATCCTGCGCTGGCAGGTGATCCTGCCGTGGACCAGCAACGTGCGGGCGACCACGGTCGGCCTCAGGCACCAGGGTGAGTACCTGATCAAGGCGATGTGCCCGCCGAACTACCCCACGATGGGCGACGCCGTGGACACCGTGATGGCCGAGAAGTTCGGGCCGCGGGGCATCTACGCCGACAAAAGCATGTTTGCGCGCATCTACCGTGGCGAATTCGGCGCCGAGTACCTCCGGGAGGCCAGCAACTACTCCGCGGACGTGATCGCCTGCGCGCGCGACATCTGCACCTACATCTTCCAGACCCACGGGCGGTTCCCCGCGCACTGCGACACGATCCATGTGCCGGGGGTGTGGCTCCAAGCCCATCACGTGGAGGAAGGCTACTACCAGCAGTTCTTCCGTAACGGGCTGACCGGGGAGCACCAAATGCATGACCGGAGGTGGCACCCGGCCGGCCGTGACGAGTGAACTCCGTTACCTGCGGCGCGCCGCTGGAGTCGACATGCACCTCGTGATCCAGTTCCCCGGCTATTCTCCGAACGATAGGCTGCCCCTCCAATGCCAGTCACGCGGGGGCCGGGTTTATCAACCTGTTGATAAGCGCGGCAAAGGCGGTCCGTCGATAGGCCTTTTCGGCACTCTCTTGACAGTGGCACCGGGTGCGCGGACGATTCGGTCAGGCTTTCATCCATTCAGTGACGGGGCTGGATGGCCGCATGAGCCTGCTGGGGGGCGAGCGGCATGACGTCATCTTTTGCCGGGGATAAGCAGCCAGGCACCGACGGGGTCCCGGCCGGGCCGGTACCGGATGCGCCGGGCGGGGCAACGGCGGACGGCGATTGGGCCATCTGCTGCTCGGGAGGCGGGATCCGTTCTGCCGCCTACTGTCTCGGGGCGCTGCAGGCACTCGATGAGCATCAGCTCCTGGCCAAGGTCAAATGGATCCTGGGAGTTTCCGGGGGGAGTTACATCGCCTCGTCCCGGGCCCTGGTCGCGCACGACCTGCCACCGGGCACCACGCCCCGCGCCTACGCCCCGGGCACGCCCGAAGAACGCAATCTGCGGGACAACACCCGCTACATCGCGCCGGACAGCAGCGTCATCCTGGTCGGTGTGCTCTCGCTGCTCCTCGGCGTGGTCGTGACCTTCATCATGGTCAGCGCCCCGCTGTACGCGGTGGCGCACGCGTGGGGCTGGCTGCTGCGATGGCAGGACGCTCTGGTCCCGTCCGGGACGCATGAGCTGACCGCCGCGGTGACCGCGACCTCGTGGTGGCTGGCCCCGGTCATCGCGGCCGGGATCACGCTGGTGCTGTTCGCGCTGTGGTGGCTGACCCTGGCCCCCGCCGGTTACCGCGGCGGCCCGCGCTGGTACTCGTCGCTGAAACCGGACGACCGCGACCCCGCGGCCAACCGGGCCCGGCTGGTCAGCTGGGCGGCCGCACTGACCGCTGCCCTCGCGCTGGCCATGCTCGCGGCGCCACCGCTGGTCGCGTGGCTGACCAAGGCCACCGGGCCACTGGGCACGATCGCGCACTTCGTCGGGTTCGGCGCCCGCCCCTCCTGGTCGTGGGCGACGCTGGCCGCCGTGCTGGCCGCGGTGACTGCGGTGGCCCGGTTCGCCCAGACCGGGCTGGCCAAGTGGAACACGATGACCCAGGCCACCACATCGGCTCCTGGCCAGGCCAAGGGAACCACGCCCAGCGGGCCAGCGGCCAAGCCGGGCCTGTTCGCCCAGCTGGCAGGCTGGCTGCGGCAGAAGCTGCTGCCCTGGCTGGCCAGTGCGGTCGTGGTACTCATCGGCGTGGTGCTGGCACTGCTGTGGACCGGCGACGGGGCCGGGCCGGCGACAGCGCCGGCCAGCTGGTACCGGTGCTGGTGGCGCTGGCGGTCGTGCTGCTCACCCGGGCGCTGGCGAACGTCAACCGGCTGTCGATGCATGACTTCTACCGGTGGCGGCTGGCCGACGCCTACGCCGTCACCCGCCGGGCGGCTGAGGCGCAGAACCCGCTGCGGGCGCGCAAGCTGTTCACGGAGGCGGCCGCGACCCGGCTGTCGCACCTGCAGCCGCGCGCCGGTGACCCCGAGCCGGAGCTGGTGATCTGCGGCACGGCCAACATCAACGCGGCCAGAGAGGTGCCGCCGGGCCGGGGCGGCTTCCGCGTCACCTTCGATCCCGATCACGTGACCCTGCACCGGGAGAGCGGCCTGGCAGCGCCGGAGCGGGCCCAGGCCCGCATGGCTGACTACGAGACCCTGGTCGGCCGGCGCTGGTTCACTCTGTTCGACGTGTCGGCCATCAGCGGGGCGGCCATCTCACCGCTGATGGGGTCGGCGACCCGGCACGCCTACCGGATACTGCTCACCGCCACCAACGTCCGGCTCGGCGTATGGCTGCCCCACCCGGCCCTGGTCCGAAAAGCCCGCGAAATGCTCGACGATCCGGCCAGGCAAGCACAGGCTGAGGCGAAAGACATGCGGTGGGCCCGCCGTCCGCTGCTCCTGCTGCTGTGGTACCTGTCGCCACATCTGCTCTGGGACCGCAGCGGAGACCGGAACTTCGACCGGGAAGCCAGGCTGTGGGCACACGTGCTGTCCCGCCGGGAGGCCGGCGGGCTGGCGGGCGAGTTCTGGTACCGGGCGATGCAGCCCACCCTCGGCCTGCTGTGGGCGGAAGCCGTCAGCCACCTGAGCTACCGCAGCACCTGGATGTACGTGACCGATGGCGGTCACTACGACAACCTCGGCCTGGTCGAGGCGCTGCGCCGCGGGGCGAAGCACATCGTCGTGCTCGACGCCTCCGGCGACAAGGCCAACTCGTGGTTCACCCTCGGCGGTGCCATCGCCCTGGCCCGGACCGACGAGGGCGTGGAGATAAAGCTGACTCCGGACAACATGATCCGGCCCGGCAGCCGGCTGGCTGCGGGCGAGGTGAGCCAGCCGTGGACCCACGGCACATTCAGCCGTCTCGTCCCCCCGGAGCGCATGCCCGGCGGGCGGAAGGACACCCCCATGCCCAGCGACGGCGAGATCTGGGTGTGCAAGCTCGGCTGGTGGACCGGCGCGCCCTGGGACGTCCAGGCCTACGCACGGGGCCATTCCACCTACCCGTGCGACCCGACGATGGAGCAGCTGTACGGTGCGGCCGAGTTCGAGGCCTATCACAAGCTCGGCCAGGCCACCGCGGCAGCCGCAGTCACCGAGGGCAAGCCGCCGCTGCAGTGGACCCCGCCGGTGATAAGCGCCCTACCGCAGGCCGCTGTGGATACCGGTCCGGCACCTGAGATCTCATTGTGATTTCTGCCCAGGCCAGACAATTGCCGATACAGGGCCTTTGACCATACGGCGACACATGCTCCCACAACTTATTATGCCTACCTCTCGAAGGAGACGGTCACAATGAGCACAGCAGCCACGCATCAGACACCAGAGGAAACCCACCCATGGAGTGTCTTCGTCGTGGATCATCCAAAGCGGGCGGACTCACCGTGGTTTGCCAAGGCCAAGCGCACTGTCCGAAAGATTCTTGCCAGCCCGGGGCCTGACGGCCTGCCCTACGGCCCCGGGCCCTGGGAAATGCACCACGGCGGGAGCCTGTGGGTCTCCACTGGTGATCGCTGGCGGATGTACCTGGCGCGCGCCGGGATCGAATGGAGCATGCAGTTCTGTGCCGACCCAGCCAAGGTAGACCGCCTGCGCCAGGACGCCCTCGCACTGGTCCAAGCCTTCCCCGACACGCTCCCCGCCTTGGCCAAGCTCGGCTACAGCGAGGCCGAAGAGATACTCACCACCCCGGTCACAGACGCACAGACGGTGGCACGCTACACCGATTCGCTGTTCAACAGCTGCGTACCGCTCACCCGCCTGGACCATCAGGGCATCTTGCCCAAAGCTGCGGGTGAGCATCATTACCCGTGGCCTGCCAAAGCAGGCGACTTTATCCGCTACGAAGATTTCCAGCTGTGGGTAACGCTTCCCGATGGCACCCACGGCGCCGTCACTCCAGTGTCCCCGCGCGGCTCGGGCGACGGGCGGGTGCGGCTCATCTACGCACGGCACGGCACACCCGAAGGCGATGCACTCGCCCGGGCCCAGCGCCAGCACAAGGCCGTCATCTTGCCACCAAGCAACCCGGTTGCCCAGGAGGCCTACGCCCGGCAGGTTTAACGGCGTTCACGCAGGCACTGGGCCCGGGCGAGCCGGGTCACGCACGGTCGCGGCGGCCGCATCAGCCGACCAGCAGTACGAGCTTCCCGCGCACGTGACCGTCCTCGCTGACGCGGTGCGCCTGCGCGATCTCGGCGAGCGGGAAGGTCTGCGCGACCGGGAGCGAGAAGCGCCCGGACTCGATCAGCTCGCCGATCCCGGCGATCGCGTGGACCGCGCGGCCGGCGTCCCCGCTGCTGAACCTCACCCCGTGCTCCTGCGCGCCACCGAAGTCGGCGATCGTCACGACGTGCTCCGGGCCGCCCGCGAGCTCGATGAGCTCGGGCAGGACGCCGCTCCCGGCGACGTCGAGCGCGACGTCGACGCCGTCGGGCGCGAGCGCGCGAACCCGCCCGGCGAGGCCCTCGCCGTAGGCGACGGGCTCGGCGCCCAGCGAGCGCAGGTAGTCGTGGTTGGCGGGACTGGCGGTGCCGATCACGCGGGCGCCGCGCGCCACGGCGAGCTGAACCGCGGCGCTGCCGACGCTTCCGGAAGCGCCGTTGACGAGCAGCGTGCTGCCGCTCCTGACGCCGAGCTGGTCAAGCGCGCGCGTAGCCGTCTCGATGGCGGCCGGCAGCGCGGCAGCGCCGGGGAAGTCGAGCGACGGCGGGATCGGCGCATAGTAGGACAGCACCGCCAGCTCGGCCTGGGCCGCCCCCTCGGCGGACAAGCCGAACACGCGATCGCCGACGGCCGCGTCCGCAACGCCCTCGCCGAGCTCGTCGACGACGCCCGCCGCCTCGTGGCCCAAGGTCTGCGGGAGCTCCCCATCCATCAGGCCCCTGCGCTTCTTCCAGTCGCTCGGGTTGACGCCGGCCGCGCGCACCGCGATCCGGACCTGGCCAGGACCCGGATGCGGATCGGGCAGATCCACGATCTCGAGGACCTCCGGGCCCCCGAACTGGCTGAAACGGACCGCCTTCACATTCGCTCCGATCCCGGACCCGGGGTGTCCCGCTTGCTGCGCGCTGTACAGTCTGCCAGCCCTCGCGTGCCGGGCCCGCGCTCAGCCCACGCCTCAGGACCGGCCGGCCGCCCTGCGGCCCGCCGCCGTTCAGGGGATTGGGAGCTTGACGGGCGGCTGAGTCCGGTGCCGTCGGGTCAGTTCGTGCGGCGGTGCCCCGCGGCCTGGCGGCTATCTGGACAGGCCGTCGTAGGCGGCCGCCACGATGCCGAATGCCCGGCCGTCGCCTGTGCCGCCCTGGTCGAGCATCTGGTTCATCACGTAGGACACGGTCATCCTGGCGTCCAGGTCGACGACGACCATCGAGCCGCCCCAGCCGCCCCAGAAGCAGGTCCGCGGGTTGGGCAGCCAGCCGCTGTTGAGGCCGTAACCGTTGCCGTAGCGCATAGGCATGCCGAGGATGACGTCCGGCCCGCGATACTGCTCCGCCAGGGCGCGCTCGCAGCCCTCCGGGGAAAGCAGCCGGACGCTACGCGCCGTCCCGCCGCAGGCCAGCACCGACTGCACGGCGCCGACCGAGCGGGCGTTGCCGTGCCCCCCGGCGGCCGGGATCTCGGCCCGCCGCCAGGCCACGGTGTTGGCGTCCGCGGGGTCAATCGGCGGGTTGCCGCGTCCGCGCGGGGCGGTCTCGGCCTCGCCCTGCCCGCCGCCGGGCACCGTCGGCTCCTGGTCCGCGGCCGACGGCGGGGGCGGCGGGATGACGGGGATCACGCGGCCGTCGTGCTCGGCGGGCAGCCCGATGTGGAAATCGGCGCCCAGGGGCCCGGCCACCTCGCGCGCGAAGAACGTGCCCAGGCTGACCCCGGTGACCCGGCGGACCACCTCGCCGACCAGGTGGCCCTGGGTCACCGCGTGGTAGCCGGCCTGCGTCCCCGGCTCCCAGCGGGGCGCCTGCGCGGCCAGCCGCGCCGTCGCCTTCGGCCAGTCGTACAGGTCGGGGACCGTCATCGGCTCGTCCCAGGTCGGCAGCCCGGCCGTGTGCGACAGCAGATGCCGGACCTCGACGTCCTGCTTGCCCGCGGCGGCGAACTCGGGCCAGTACCTGGCCACCGGCGCGGTCAGGTCGAGGTCGCCGCGGTCGGCCAGGATCAGCGCACACAGCGCCGTCATCGTCTTGGTGGTGGAATAGGTGTTGAGGATGGAGTCGCGCTGCCAGGGCGTGGTGCGTGCCGCGTCGGCGTAACCGCCCCACAGGTTGACCACCGGCTCGCCGTCCAGGTACACCGCCACCGAGGCGCCGACGTCGTGCGTCTCCAGCGACTCCTCTAGCGTCTCCCGCACTCCGCTGAACCGGTCGGAGCACGTGCCGTGAGTCTGGGCCATGGACGGACGGTAACCCGCCGCCGCCCCGCCGAGCCACCGGTTAAGCATGGGCCCCGAGCCCAGTCCGCCGAAGCTGCTGCCGACCGCGGCCAGCCACCTCTGTCCCCGGGCAGGGTCAGCCGGCCGGGGCGGTGGGGCCCTCGAGGGCGGGGCGGCGGGCAATCCAGGGCGGAGAAGACGGGACGCCTGTAACATCCGCGGGCCCGCCGGTGCACGGCAACACGTCACATGGCGCTGCTCCGATGCTGCCGGGCTGGGGACTCGACACAATCGCGGCGAGTCCCCAGCCCGGACAGCGGTGCATGACGGGCGTCAGGCCGGGATGGCACCGAGTTGCTGCATCAGGGCGACGCCGTCGAACTGCGTCCAGATGTCGGTCACGCGACCGTCCTTGAGGCGGTAGAAGTTCATGCCCTCGACCCTGATCGGCTGGCCGGAGGCGGGGATCCCCATGAAGTCCTGCTGCAGAGAACCGGCCACGACCCACCGGGTGGCGACGGTGTCGCCGCTGGCGATGATGTCCTGCAGGTCCTCCTCCAGGTCGGGGAAGATCGCCTTGAAGCCCGCGACCTTCTGCTTGAAACCGGAGAGCGTCGGCTCTTCGCCGGGCGCTGGATTGTGGTCGACCAGGCCCGGGTCGCAGAGCTCGTCGATCGTCGCCTGGTCGGCCGCGCGAAACGCGTGCTCGAAGCGCGTGATGATCTCGGTGTTGCCGGACATGGCTGGCCCCTCTGTTTCCGCGGGTGCTGATGGTGCTGCGTCCCAGCGGCTGATCTCGCCGGCCGGGTAGGCACCGAACGCGCCGGTCTCGGCGCCGGTCTTGAGGCTGGTCAGGTAGGCACCCCAGTTGGTGCTGCACCCGCTCATGAACTCGCTCGCCTCGCGCCAGCCGGCGTGGGTGAACAGGAGCGTGGTGCCGCGGCCGGTGGGTCGCAGGGCGAAGGTGATCCGGGTGTCGATCCACGAGTCGGGGCCGTCGGTGACCAGCCATACGACCCGGTCCGGGGTGTCGGCCACGACCTGCATGACGGCGGCGGGCTGCTCGGCCTGGCCGAAGTACACCTGGAAGCCGCCGCCGGCGGTGTGGTCGCCGCCGACCGGGCACCCGGTCCACCAGCGGGCGATGCCGTCGGTGCTGGCGATGAGGTCGTGTACCCGCTGCGGCGGGGCGTCGATGCTGATGCGGTGCAGGATGTCGGGCATTGTGGTTCCCTTCGGTTCAGGCGGCGGCGAGGACGTCGGCCGGCTGGGTGTCGGTCGCGGACCGGGTGGCGGGCGCGGAGATGGCCAGCGCCGTCACCGCGGCCAGCGCGGCGAAGACGACGCTGCACCACACGGCCGGGCGGAACCCGGCGGTGACGGCTGCGGGATCGCCGAGGTGGCCGTAGGCGGAGAACACGGCGGTGCTGATCGCGACGGCGAACACGGTGCCGAGGCGCTGGGCCATGTAGTTGATCCCTGAGGCCTTGCCCAGTTGCGCCGTGGGGACTGCGTTCAGGACGGCGGTGGGCACGGTGGGCAGCGCCATCGAGACACCGACCCCGGCGACCAGCAACGCGATGACCAGCTCCACCCAGCTGGTGTGCAGCGAGCCGCGCGTGGCCACCCACGCGAAGCCGAGCGCTTGCAGGGCGAGGCCAGTCACCATGATCGGCCTGCGGCCGATCCGGTCGGAGACGGCGCCGGCGAACGGCGAGATGAGCATCGGTGTGGCGAAGAACGGCAGCAGCCGCAGCCCGGTCGAGATCGGCGAGTACCCGCGGGCGAACTGGAAATCCTGGGTGATCCAGAACGCCGCGGCGAACGTGGCCCCGGACATGAGGAACATCGTCACGGTCCCGGCGGCGAACGCCTGGCTGCGGAACAGCGCCATCGGCACCAGCGGCGCGTGAGCTCGCCGCTGCCACCAGACGAACGCCAGCAGCAGCACGCATCCGGCAAGCAGCGTGCCGACGGTCTGCCGGCTCGACCAGCCGACGTCGCCCGCCCGCACCAGGGCCCAGACCAGCGCGACGACCCCGCCGGTGACCAGGACGACCCCGAACAGATCAAGCCGGTGCGCCGCGCCGTGGCTCTCCGGCAGCAGCCGGGTCCCGAGCGCCGCGGCGATCAGCCCGATCGGCACGTTCAGCCAGAAGATCCAGTGCCAGTCCAGGCCCTCGGTGACCGCGCCACCGACCAGCGGACCGGCCGCGACGGCCAGCCCGGCCAGACCACCGTAGATGCCGATGATCAGCCCGCGCCGCTGCGGCGGGAATGCCGTGGTCAGGATCGTCAGGCTCAGCGGCAGGACGACGGCCGCGCCCAGCCCCTGAACCGTGCGGGCCGCGATCAGCCCGGCCGCGTCGGGGGCCAGGGCGCACGCAGCCGAGGACAGCGTGAACAGCACCAGACCAAGGGTGAAGACCCGCCGTCGCCCGAAACGGTCACCGAGCGCCGCGGCCGTGATGATCCCGGCCGCGAAGGCGATGCCGTAGGAGTTGACCGTCCACTGCAGGGCCGCGAGGTCGGCGTGCAGGTCCTGCTGCATCCTGGGCAGCGCGGTGACCACGACCAGCGAGTCGAGTACCACCATGAAGTACGCGATCGAGGTCAGGCCCAGCACCCAGCGCGGCCGGACCGCGGTCACGGCGGACGGGGATCGGGTGTTCGTCATCAGCTCCTCCAGCGTCTCTGCCGCCTGCTCGCGGGCGGATCTGCAGCAGTGACGAACGGCCAAGTGCTGGACGGACACCACTGGCGTGGAGAATTTCCTTGGTGGTTGCTGTCCGTCCAGGGCGACGCTGTTCGTCTGATACTCGAAACCGGCATCGACCCGTGACTGGAGGACTCATGCAGTACGCGTTGCTGACCTACGTCCCGCCCGGGGACACGGACCGGGCAACGCGCCCGATTCCGGGTACCCTTGCCGCCCTGCTCGACCGGCCGGAGGTCACCGGCTGGGCCCGGCTCCACGCTGAGGAGTCGGCGACGACGCTGCGCAACGACGACGGACGGATGCTGCTGACCGACGGACCGTTCATCGACAGCAAGGAGTACCTCGCCGGCCTGTTCCTGATCGAGGCCGACAACCTCGACGGGGCACTCGCCATCGCGGAGAGACTGCTCCAGGAGACCAGGCCCGGTGTCGCGATCGAGGTGCGGCCCATCCTTGACGGGCGCTTCGGTGGCGCTTGACGCCGTCTTCCGCGACCAGTGGGGCCGCGTGCTGGCCACACTGGTCGGCATCCTGGGCGACATCGAACTGGCCGAGGACGCGGCCGCCGAGGCGTTCGCCATCGCCGCCGAGCGCTGGCCACGCGACGGGGAACCGGCCAACCCCACCGGCTGGTTGATCACGACCGCGCGTAACCGCGCCATCGACCAGCTGCGCCGCCAGCAGGTCCTGGCCGACAAGGCGAAGCTGCTCGCCCGTGACCTCGAGACCGGGCCACAGCCACCGGAGGCCCTCATGGATGACGCCGCCACCATCCCGGACGAGCGGCTGGAGCTGATCTTCACCTGCTGTCACCCGGCGCTCGCCCTCGAGGCGCAGGTGGCGCTCACCCTGCGGACCCTCGGCGGCCTGTCCACCGACGAGATCGCGCTGGCGTTCCTCATCCCGTTCGAGACCATGAGCAAGCGGCTGACCAGGGCCAAGCACAAGATCCGTGACGCGGGCATCCCGTTCGCCGTGCCGCCCGATCACCAGCTACCCGACCGGCTGGCGGCCGTCCTCGCCGTGGTCTACCTGATCTTCAACCAGGGCTGGGGCGGCGGCCGCGTCGACCTCGCCGCGCAGGCCATCCAGCTCGGCCGGGCACTGGCCGGCCTGATGCCAGACGAGCCGGAAGTGCTCGCGCTGCTGGCGCTGATGCTGCTGCACGACGCGCGCAAAGCGGCCCGGCTGCGCGACGGGAAGGTCGTTCCCCTCGACGACCAGGACCGGACCCTGTGGGACACGCGGCAGATCGACGAGGGCCGAGCGCTGCTGCAGCGGGCCATGGCACGACGGCGCACCGGGCCCTACCTGGTCCAGGCGGCCATCGCCGACCTGTACCTGCAAGAACCCCGCGACTGGCGGCAGATCGCCGCGCTGTACGGAACGCTCGCCCAGCAGACCCGCTCGTCGGTCGTCGAGATGAACCGGGCCATCGCCGTGGCCGAGATCGACGGGCCCGAAGCCGGCCTGGCCATCCTCGACCGCCTCGACCTCGGCCACTACCGGTACTTCCACTCCACCCGCGCCGAGTTCCTGCGTCGTGCCGGCCGCGACGGCGAGGCCCAGCTCGCCTACCGCCGGGCGCTCGACCTCGCGCAGACCGAGCCGGAACAGCGCTTCCTGGCCGACCGGCTAGCCGAGACCACACCCTCCGTCCGGACAGAGCCCGGCTGCGCCAGCACATGACCGGCAGCCGCCGGCCGAGTCTGCCGCGGCAGCGTGACGTGCGCCACCGGCGGTGGATGTCACAAACCAGCCAGGACCGGCGTCTTGTGCGTGTGGCACAGTCGGGAGCGAACAGGCAGGAGGCAGCTATGAGTCGCAGCCAGCCAGCGGACACAGCCAGGCCACTCGCTCGTGGTGGCCGGATGGATCCGGCCACCGATGCGTTCGTCGCCCACCGCAACCTGCTTTTCACTGTCGCCTACGAGATGCTCGGCTCGGCCGCCGACGCGGAGGATGTCCTGCAGGAGACCTGGCTGCGGTGGGCGGGCGTTGATCTGGGCACCGTGCGCGATCAGCGTGCCTACCTGGTCAAGATCACCACCCGGCAGGCGCTGAACCAGCTGCGCACGCTCGGCCGGCGCAAGGAGTCCTACGTAGGCCCCTGGCTGCCCGAGCCGCTGCTGACCGCGCCCGACGTAGCCGAGGATGTCGAGTTGGCCGAGAGCGTCTCGATAGCGATGCTGCTGGTGCTGGAGACGCTCACACCGACCGAGCGGGCGGTGTTCGTGCTGCGCGAGGTGTTCGCTGTGGAGTACGACGAGATCGCCGAAGCCGTCGGCAAGAACCCGGCCACGGTCCGCCAGATCGCGCACCGCGCACGGGCGCACGTCGCCGCGCGCCGGCCGCGCGGGGCGGTTTCCGCGACCGAGACCCGCGGCGCGCTCGAGGCGTTCCAGCGGGCGGTCGAAACGGGTGATCTGCAAGGTCTGCTCGACCTGCTCGCGGCGGACGTCGTCTTCCTGAGTGACGGCGGCGGAGTAAAGCGGGCCGCGGTGCGGCCCATCGTCGGCGCCGGCCAGGTAGCCCGTTTGCTGGCGGTGGGTCTGCCCAGGCTCGATGGTGCGGTGTCGGTCGAACCGGTGCAGATCAACGGCCATCCAGCTCTGGTCATCCGGCTCGACGGGCAGATCGAGCACCTCGTGGCCATGCGGATTGACAACGGCCTGATCACCGGGCTCTACGTCGTGCGCAACCCTGAAAAGCTATCGCGACTTGAACAAGAGACCCCGGTGAGCCGCTGACGTGGCCACGCTTCAGGAGTTCCTGGCCGGCGGCCGGGTCGACGCGGCCCTGTTCACGCTGCGGCCCGACTACCGCGCGATGCTGCTGGCCGCGGACGGGATCGTTCCGGGCCCCACCGGCGGCGACCTCCCGCCGGGCGCGTCGTGGGTAGACCTAGGTCCCCTATGAATGTGGATGCCAGCCCCCTGGCGTACCTGCGCATCACCGGGCAGGATGATGCCAGGAGCCATACGTCCACCCGCAGTCTGACGCCGCTTCACTGGATATGTCATATAATTGACGGCACTATACGGATGGATTTCACATTATTTAGCAAGAAAGAAAAGGCACATGGAAGACAAGAGTGAATTCTGGTCAGACGTCAGCGCCGTTGTCGTTACACCAGTTGCGATTGCTGCTGGAGTGGTCAAGGGTACCTATGACGCTTCGACGGACAACGGGGCTTTCATCGAAGGGTTCAATGGGGCTGCGAGCCCGATCATCAGGGCAGGAAAGAATTTCGGTGCGGAGCATGGCCCAACCATCACCAAGGGAGTGGTGGCAGGCGCTGCTGGCGCGCTCGGCGCCCGTATCCTGCACGCGGGCCTGCGCACCCTGAGGCTCTAACCAGCAAGGCCCGCCTAGAACCAGCAAGACCCGCCTGGGTCAGGCTGACGCCAGTCGGAGTAGGCGGTGCCTGATCCGGGCCCATGGCCTGCCCGGCCAGAACCAGATGCGGCCGCCGCGCCCGTTCCGCGCGAAGTTCCACCTGCATGGCCATGATCGGGCCACCGCCGGGCTGAACGGCCCGGCCACCGGTGAAGGATCTGCTTCCCGCTGTCTTCCGTCCCAATGTCACAGACGGCCGGGCTGTCTTGTCTCGGGTAGCGAAGACAGACACTTACGGGAAGGTGATGGTCATGCGGGTGTTCGTGGCAGGCGGGACCGGGGTGCTGGGACGGCGGCTGGTGCCACAGCTCCTGGCGCGCGGCCACCAGGTGACGGCGACGACGACGAGCGCGGCCAAGCTGGGCCTGCTGGCAGATCTGGGCGCCGATGGCGTCGTGATGGACGGGCTGGACGCAGCTTCCGTTGGTGAAGCGGTGGCCAAGGCCCAGCCGGAGGTGATCGTGCACCAGATGACCGGGCTCAGCCTCACCCACGCCGGCCAGCTCGACATGAAGCATCCCGGCCGGTATTTCGCGAACACCAACCGGCTGCGCATCCAGGGAACCGATCACCTGCTGGCCGCGGCCGAGGCGGCCGGCGTCTCCCAATTCGTCGCGCAGAGCAACGCCACCGCGAACGGTATCCACGAAGACGGACGGACGAAGCCGGAGGAGGGCCCGCTGGATCTGCACGCCATGCCGGCGGCCTACGCGGTGGCGATGGAGCCGCTCTGTCACCTCGAGGACGTGGTCCTCAGCGCCGGCGGGGTGGCCCTTCGGTACGGCTGGTTCTACGGGCCGGGCGCCACCGACGACCAGGTAGAGCTCATCCGCAAGCGGAAGTTCCCGATCATCGGGGGCGGCACCGGATACTGGTCATGGGTGCACCTGGACGACGCGGCCAGCGCCACCGTCCTCGCGGTGGAGCAGAAGGCGAGCGGCGTGTTCAACATCGTCGACGACGAACCGGCCCCGGTCAGCGAGTGGCTGCCGTATCTGGCGCAGTGCGCGGGGGCCAAGCGGCCGATGCGGATCCCCAGATGGCTGGGGCGGCTGCTGGCCGGCGAGCAAACGGTGACGATGATGACCGAGGGACGCGGCTCCTCCAACGCCAAGGCCAAGCGGGAGCTCGGCTGGGAGCTGCGCTACCCCTCGTGGCGCCAGGGCTTCAAAGAAGAGCTGGCATGACGCTGATGTCCACCCGCGGCGAGGAGTTCGAGGAACTGCGGCCGCTGCTGTTCTCGATCGCCTACCGGATCCTGGGCAGCGTGAGCGAGGCCGAGGACGCGGTGCAGGACACCTGGCTGCGCTACGAGGCCTCCCCCACCCAGCCCACCTCAGCCAAGGCATTCCTGTCGGCCGTGGTGACCCGGATCTCGATCAACGTGCTGCGCTCGGCCCGGGCCCGGCGGGAGGAGTATGTCGGGCCGTGGTTCCCCGAGCCGCTGCTGGCTGACCCCTACCAGGACCCGGAGCGCTCGGCGGAGCTGGCCGACTCGGTGTCGATGGCGGCCCTGCTGCTGCTGGAACGGCTGTCCCCACTGGAGCGGGCGGTGTTCGTGTTGCGGGAGGTGTTCGGGTTCGGCTTCCCCGAAGTCGCCTCGGCGGTGGGACGGTCGGAGGCGGCGTGCCGCCAGCTCGCGGTGCGGGCGCGCCGTCACATGGACGAGGGCCGGCCCCGGTTCGAGGCCGACCGGCGTGAGCGTGAGGAACTCGCCGGACGCTTCTTCGACGCCTTCAGCGAGGGGGACCTCGACGGGCTCCGGGAGCTGCTGGCCGCCGACGTTCACCTGGTCGGCGACGCCGGCGGCAAGGCCCCGCAGTGGGGCACCGGCGTCATCGCCGGCGCCCAGAACGTGGCCCGGGTGCTCGCCGCGCTCGTCCCGCCGTTCGCCCAGATCGGCGGCGTCGTGCAGCCCCACCAGGTGAACGGCCAGCCGGGCGCGATCTTCCGCGACCGCGACGGCAGGGTCATCAACACCTGGACGCTGGACATCCTCGACGGGCAGATCCAGACGATCCGCACGGTGATCAACCCCGACAAGCTCGGGCACGTGGGCCCGGTGGCGGACGCCTGGGCGGTCCTCCGCGAGGCGTACCAGGCGCGCCGCCCCACCGGGTGACCGCGGCCGGAGCCAGGCGGCAAGACTGAACCCGGAGGACGGGAGAGACCATGACCAATCCGGCGCTCGCCCGGGCGCAGGCAGGAGACGGTGACGCCTTCCAGGAGCTGGTCGGACCCTACCGCCGGGAACTTCACGCGCACTGTTACCGGTTCCTCGGCTCCTTCCAGGACGCCGAGGACGTACTCCAGGAGACTCTTCTCTCGGCGTGGCAGGGGCTCGGCCGCTTCGACGGCCAGTCGCTGCGGGCGTGGCTCTACCGGATCGCCACGAACCGGTGCCTCAACTACCTCCGGGCCGCCGCCCGCCGCCCACAGCCCGCTAACCTGCCCGAATCGACATACCCACTGGACGGCGCGGCGCGCTCGGACGATCCGTGGTGGCTCGAGCCCTACCCCGATACGCTCATCGAGGACATCTCCCCCGGCCCCGAGGCCCGCTACGACGCCCGGGAGTCGATCGCGCTCTCCTTCGTGGCCGGACTGCAGCATCTCCCCGCCCGGCAGCGGGCCGCCCTGGTCCTTCGCGACGTGCTCGGGTTCTCGGCCGCCGAGGCGGCGGAGATCCTCGGTTCGACCCCAGCGTCGGTTAACAGCGCGCTGCAGCGCGCCCGGTCCGGCTTCCGCCCGGCCGGCCACTGGGACCGGGTCACGCTCCCGCGTTCCGGCCAGGAAGCCGAGGTCGTCGGCCGGTTCGTCAACGCCTACGAAGGCGGCGATGTCGGCGGCCTCGTCGCGCTGCTCACGCAGGACGCCAGGGTGACGATGCCACCCGACCCCTACGAGTTCAGCGGACGGCGGGCGGTCGCGGATCACGTCCGCCAGACGGTGGGATTCTGGGGCCAGGGGCTCAAGCTGGTCCCCACCCGGGCCAACCACCAGCCAGCCGTCGGCTACTACCTCCCCGATCCCAGTTCCGGCGTGCATCGCGCCGGCGGGCTCCTGGTGCTCACCGTGTCGCAGGACCGGATCTGCGCGATCACCCGGTTCGCCGACCGGAGCCTGCTCACGCGCTTCGGCCTGCCCAGCACGCTGCCCAGTTCCTAGCCGGCCGTTCCTAGCCGGCCGCGGCCGCCACTGGCATCGATGAGTTCCCGGCCGGGCCGGTGTTGTAACGGGAAGGAGACGCTGTAGCCGCAAAGAGGAGATGATCATGACCGATGAGCCGACGGGCTTCCGGCCGCCGGCCGACGGCGGCAGCGTGCCGCCGGGGCTTCCTGCAGTGGCCGACCGCGCCACCTTTCAGGCCCAGCTCGATGCGCTGCGGGTCCGGGAGAAGGCGCACACCCGGGAAGGCGACGCCATCGCCGCGGCCCGCCGGCGGCTGCCGATGGTGGAAGTCAACGCCAGCACGCCGCTGACCGGCCCGGATGGGCCGGTCAGCCTGCTCGGTGCGTTCGAGGGGCGGCGGCAGCTGATCGCCTACTACTTCATGTGGTGGCCCGGGCACCCGGCGGCCGAGCAGTGCGAAGGCTGCACGTGGTGCGCCAGCCAGGTCGCGGAACTGTCCTACCTGCATTCCCGCGACATCACCTATGCGGTCTTCTGCCAGGGTCCCTACGCTGAAAGCATCCGCTACCACGACTTCATGGGCTGGGACATGCCGTGGTACTCAGCCCAGGACTCTCTCACCACCCTGCTGTCCCCGCCCCGCCAGCCCGGCATGATGCACCTCGTGTGCTACCTGCGCGACGGCGGCCGGGTCTTCGAGACCTACTGGACGACCTTGCGCGGCGTGGAAGCCATGGACAGCAGCTACGCGCTCATGGACCTCACCGTGTTCGGGCGCCAGGAGAAGTGGGAGGACTCGCCCCCCGGCTGGCCACAGCAATGCACGAACACGCGCACTGAGGCCGGCCCGCCCGGCTGGCCGCCAGTGCCAGTGTGGCCGGCCGGGCGCCCCATCCCCCAGTGGCCCCGGCTGGCCGCCGGGCACTCCGACGACCTCGCCGCCGGGCATTGACGCCCGCCGCCCCTCCCCCGGTTACCAGGCGATGGGGCCGGTGGCGTCGAAGTAGCCGCCGGTCGGGCCGCCGGGGCCGGTCTGGGCCATCCGGACGATGACCTCGGCGCCCTGCTCGGTGGTCTGCCGGCCGGCGTGCCGGTTCAGGTCGGTCGCGGTGTAGCCAGGCTCCACCGCGTTGATCCGCATGCCCGGGAAGGCCCGGGCGTACTGCACGGTGATCATGTTGACCGCGGCCTTCGAGGCCGGGTAGGCGACGCCGGGGTAGGGGTGTCCCGGTGCGCCCGGGCCGGCCATCCGGGAAACGGAGGCCAGTCCGCTGCTGACGTTGACCACGACCGGGGCGGCGGAGCGCTGCAGCAGCGGGAGGAACGCGTGGGTGACACGGACCACGCCGAAGACGTTGGTCTCGAAGATCGTCCGCATCACGTCGGCGGTGATCTCGGCCGCGCCGATCACGCTGCCGTCGGGGGCGTACTCCTCGATGCCGGCGTTGTTGACCAGCACGTCCAGGCCGCCGCTGGCCTCGATGGTCTTCGCGGCGGCCGCGGCGGATTCGTCGTCGGTGACGTCGAGGAGGACCATCCGCGCGCCCAGCTGCTCGCTGGCCCGCCGGCCGCGCTCCGCATCCCGGCTGCCGAGGTAGACGGTGTGGCCCGCGGCGATGAGCTGGCGGGCGCTCTCGAAGCCGATTCCCTTGTTCGCACCGGTGATCAGTGTTGTCGTCATGTCCCCAGATTCGGCCGCGGTGGCACAACGAGCCAGCCGGCCGGTCTTCCTGGGACTAGCGGTACCAGGAAGGCCCAGCCCCGGCGGTGCACACTTAGGGGTATGGCTGGGTCGGAGTTCGGGCAGGCAGTGCGGCGCTGGCGCGACCAGCTGTCCCCGGAAGCGGCTGGGCTGCCCGCGGGCGGGCAGCGGCGCGCGGCTGGGCTGCGCCGCGAGGAACTGGCCATGCTGGCCGGGATCTCCGTGGACTACGTCACCCGCCTGGAACAGGGCCGGGCGGCCAACCCGTCCGCGCAGGTCGTCGAGGCGCTGGCCCGGGCGCTGCGGCTGGCGCCAGCCGAACGGGCACACCTGTTCCGGCTGGCCGGGCTGGTGCCGCCGGGGCCGGAAACGGTGCCCACGTACATCTCCCCCAGCGTGCAGCGGCTGCTGGACCGGCTGACCGGCACGCCCGTCGCGGTCTACGACGCGTCCTGGACGCTGCTGGTGGCCAACCCGGCGTGCGCGGCCCTGCTCGGCGACCCGTCCGGGTGGCGCGGCTTCGAGCGGAACCGGCTGTGGCGGCATTTCGTCAGCCCCGGCTCCCGGGCCCGGCGCACGCCGGAGGATCTGCATGCGAGTGAGGCCGCGATGGTCGCCGACCTGCGCGCGGCGGCTGCCCGCTACCCAGCCGACCAGCAGCTACGGCGGCTGGTCGGGGAACTGCACAGCCACAGTGAGCGGTTCGCCGAGCTGTGGGATTCCGGTACCGTCGGCCGCCACGAGCCCTCGCGCAAGACCATCGATCACCCGTATGTGGGCAGCGTGACGCTGGACTGCGACGTGCTCACGGTAGCTGGCAGCGACCTGCGCATCATGATCGACACGGCCGAGCCCGGCTCCGCGGACGCCGAGCGCCTCGCCCTGCTCACCGTGCTGGGCACCCAGGAACTCGTAGGCTGACGGCCAGGTATGCGCCAGCCGGCAGCTTCGCTATGCATTACGCAACCCCCGGGGTCACCGCCACCCGTCCCTGCGCCGCCTGACGGGCCGGCCCTACTGACCGACGAGGCCGTGTTCCGCGGTCAGCGCATCGGTGCAGACACCGGTGATCTCTCCCCCGTTCTTGATCCGGGTCAGCTGGGTGCCACGCGCGCCGGCCACGTCCACCGTGCTGAAGGCCCCGTCGGCGTACACGAAGCCGTGGGTGAGGCCGGCGCTGTCGGTGTAGAACCCGGCGATCTCCCCGCTGTCGTTGATGCCCCAGGCGCTCGTGCTGGTGGCGAGCGGGAAGTTGATCGGGGAGTACACGCCGCCGGAGAGCAGGAAGCCGTGCTGCCCCGCCGCATCCGACCAGATCCCGACGATGTCGCCGGCGGTGTTGATCCCGGCCGCTGCCGTGCCGGTGGCTCCCGGGAAGTTGATGGCCGTGAAGGCGCCCCCGCTGCTGACGAAGCCATGCTCGGTGCTGGCGGCGTCGTAGTAGTCGCCCACGATCTGCCCGGCGTCGTTGACGCCGATGGCCTGGGTGAGCGAGGCGCCGGGAAAGTCCACGTTGCTGAACGTGCCGCCAGTGCTGGCAAAGCCGTGGTTCACGCTGGACAGGTCCGCGTACACCCCGATGATCTGGCCAGTCCCGGTGATGCCGGTCGCCAGGCTGTCGGTCGAGCCGGGAACGGCCAGGATCTGGTAACTCCCGCCGGTGAAAGTAAACGCGGTGAGCGGTGAGGTGGCGCTGCTGGGATCGAAGACGAACGCGCCCACCGCGGTGGTGCCGTCGGTGTCGAGCACCAGGCTTTCCGCCGCGCCCGGATAGTCCACGCTCGCGAACGAGTAGACCTTCGCGGCCGCCAGCTCCTGGGTCGACGGCGTCTTCGGCGCCGGTCGCGGTGCGGGCCGGCGGCGGGCTGAGCCGCAGATCGAGCAGGCCGCGCAGGATGGCCCGTCCTGATGCACGTGCTGATGATGGCACTGCCTTCGTCATGCCGGATTCCCCTCGTGCGGCAGGCGGGCCGGGCACCCCTCCGGCCCGGCCCCCTGCACCTGCATCAGAGCGCGGAACCAGCCGCCTGATACCAGCGCGCACCCCCGGGTCAGGCTGACCCGGGCCGGGTTGCTGTGCTGAGGGTCAGTCCGGGTCGCCGCCCGCGGCTGACGAGCCCTCGAATGCGTCCCAGGACGGACCCAGGCCGAACGTCTCACCGTTGTCAGCCGGCTTCGCTTCACCGGGCGCCCGCTTGACCCGGCGGGGCAGCCCGTTGCCGGTTGCCGCACCGTTGCCGGTTGCCGCACCGTTGCCGGTTACCGCGCGGTTGCCCGCCGACGGCGCCGCCGGGGCCGCCGTCTCGTTCGGCCTGGCGGCGGCGCTGGCCGGCTCGGGCTCGTCAGGGGCCGGGGCGGCCGGAAGCACCGGCTCGCTGTCTGGCCCGGCCGGCGACGCATGCCGCGCCCCGCCCGGCTGGGCTGCGGACCCGCCTGCCTGGGCCGGTGGCTCGGCCACCGTGGGGGTGGACCTTGCCTCCCACCCCGTGGACCCGGCCCACCCTGTGGACCCGGCCGCCCATCCCGTGGATTCCGCGGCCCAGCCAGTGGGCTCAGCCGCCGGCTCGGCGGCCAGCGACGCCGCTCCAGCGGCCCGGGCCGTGTGGTCGGTCAGCCAGGACGGGCGGTCCAGGTCGCCCCCGCCGGCCAGGCCTGCCACCGGGGCGGCGGCCGCAGCCGGGGCCGCTGCGGGAGCGGCTGACTCGAAGCCACGCAGCCCGAGCCGCCCGGCCCCGCTGTCCACCGCAACAACCTCGTCAGGCAGCCACACCAGGGCGGTCAGCCCGCCGGTGACGGCGGACCGCAGCCGGACCCGGATGCCGTGCCGGGCGGCCAGCCGGGCGACCACAAACAGGCCCATCCGCCGCGACACGGTGACGTCCACCACCGGGGGCTTGTCCAGCCGCCAGTTGGCGTGCGCGAGGTCGTCCGAGCTCATGCCGACGCCCTGGTCGGTGATGTCCAGCAGCACACCGCCGCTGGTCAGCAGCTGACCCGACACCGCCACCGGGGTGTCGGTGGGCGAGAACGAGGTCGCGTTCTCGACCAGCTCGGCAACCAGGTGCACCAGGTCGTTGACGGCCTGGCCGCGCACGGCGATACCGGGCTGGACGTTCAGCGACACCCGCTCGTAGCGCTCGATCTCGGACACGGCCGCGCGCAGCACGTCCAGCAGCGGCACGGACTGCTTCCACGCCCGGGGCGTCTCGTGGCCGGCCAGCACCAGCAGGTTCTCCGAGTTGCGCCGCATCCGGGTGGCGAGGTGATCGAGCTGGAACAGGCTGCCCAGCTGCTCGGCGTCCTGCTCGCCCTGCTCCATGTCGTCGATGAGGTGGATCTGCCGTTCGACCAGCGACTGGCTGCGCCGGGACAGGTTGACGAACATCGCGTTGACGTTGCTGCGCAGCGCCGCCTCGGTGGAGGCCAGCCGGACCGCCTCGCGGTGGACCTGGTCGAAGGCCCGGGCGACGTCGCCGATCTCGTCGGTCGAGTCCACGTCGAACGGCGCGACATCCGGCTCCACGTCCGCGGTGTGGCCTTCGCTGATCCGGCGCACCGTGCGGGGCAGTCCGATCCCGGCGATCTCGATCGCGCCCCGGCTCAGCCGCCGCAGCGGGCCCACCATGGACCGGGCGACCAGCACGGTGAACACCAGGGCGATGGTGAGGATGGCCAGCACCGCCGCCCCGACCAGCAGCGCCGAGGTGAGCGCGCGGGCGCGCAGCGAATCAGCCCGGCTGATCACGTTGTTGACCAGACTCCGCTCGACCGAGCCCATCTGGGTGTTGATGCCGTTGGACATGGCGTCGTAGAACGCGTCGGCGGTGAGCGAGTCCCCGGTCAGCGAGTGGGTGCGGGCCTGGAGGCTGGCCGCCTGCTGCTCGTCGGCCGCGGCCAGGTACACGAACGACCCGGACACGGTGTTGTTCCACAGCACCCGCTGCGGGGTGGTCGCGGACAGGTCGAAGGTTTGCTGGCTGGCCTCCTGGTTGGCGGCCGCTTTGCTGAGCGCGGCCGCCTCCGGCGCCTGCAGCGAGCCGCGCAGCAGCGCCGCCGACAGCAGGGCGCGCTGCTCGGACGCTTCTTCCCGGGTCCGGGACACGAGGCCCAGCACGTCGACGGTCTGGGCCAGCACCGAGTCGCCACTGCCCTGCGCGGTCTGGTCTTCCACCTGGAACAGGCTGTCCAGCACGGTCGTGTACTTCTGGAAGACCACCATCTCGGGCATCTGGGTCTTGAGGGCCGCGTGCCGGAGGTACTGCAGGGTGTCCAGTTGGCCCAGCGCGGGCGTCACCTCCTGCTGGGATCCAGCTGGGTAGACGCCCTGGAACTGGGCCAGCCGGGCCCGGAACTTGCTGGCCGCCTGGTCGGTCTGCTGGTAGAACGCCTGGATAGCCCGCCACTGGTGGGTGGCGGTGCTGGTGGGGTTGGACGGCGTGACGACCTTGCCGGACGGCGTGAAGACGCGGCCGCCGGGGAGCGCGATGAAGTAGAGGGTCTGGTCGCGTTCGGTCTCCAGCTGCTGGGCCAGGCTGGTGATGTCACCGGCCAGCACGGCCCGTTCCTCGGCCCGCTGGAACGCCTGGGCACTCGCCGCCGACGAATAGATCCTGATCCCGCCGAGGATGAGCGCGGCCAGCATGGGGAACGCGATGAGCAGCAGCAGCCGGGACCGCAGCGGCCAGTCCCGCAGGCGGCGGGCCCGCTCCCGGCCCTGCCGCGGGGCCGGGCGGCCCGGCGGGGTTCCCCGGGACCCGGAACCATCGCTGGACGGCCCCGGCGCGGTGACCGGCGCCGAGCGCGCCGCCCGGCCCGGTACCGGCCCGGAGGCAGCTGGCTGGCCGGCCATGGGCAGCGCCGTCCCGGGTGCCGCCCGCCCGCCCGGGCCGGGCGCTGGCGGCCGGCCCGTTCCCGGCGCCGCCGGGCTGTCCGTCACCTGGCTGCCATGATCCGCAGCAGATGGCCGGCTCGTCTTCGCCCGGGAGGGCGCGGCCCGCCGCGCCGGTGTGCTGGCCCGGGCGGGGAAGCCTGGATTAGCAGCCGGAGCACCTTGATGGCGGGGCCCTCCCGAGCTGGTGGATTTACGGCCACGGGCGCCGAAAATCATGGCCTCACCTGAGTCCCCTCCCCAGCCCGCCGCCGCTCATCCAACTGTCGGCGTCACAGGCAAACCGGCCTCTATCTGGGCGTTTTGCATCCCACATGCCACCGATACAGTACGCTCTGCGACTGCGGCATGTTTGGATATTCCGTTATCTGCCCAGTTTGGAAAGCCAGGGGGGCGCATGAAGTTGGCAGCTGCCAGGTACTGGCCGGTCCGGCTGCGCAGCCGCAGCCGCGGTCGCGTCCGGGTCGCCGGTGCTGCCACGGCGGCCACGGCCCTGCTGCTGGCCGGGTGTAGCGCGGGCTCGTCGTCAGCCAGCGGCGGCGGAGCCGAGATCACCGTGGCGTCCGTGCCCTCGATCGGCAACGCATCGCTCTACGTGGCCCTGCATGACGGGCTGTTCCAGCAGAAGGGCGTGACCGTCCACGTGCGGTCCTACCCCTCGGTGACGGAGGAGCTGGCCGCCGTCCGCAACGGCCAGGCCGACGTGGCCGTGGGTGACTACGCCAACTTCTTCTATGCGCAGGAGCACTTCCCGGGCTCGCCCATGGTGGTCGTGGCCGACGCCTACGACGCCGGGCCCAACACAGTGGACGTGCTCGTCCGGCCCGGCTCCACCATCACTACCCCGCAGCAGCTGGTCGGCAAGACCATCGGCACGGCCCTCCCGCAGCTGATGCCCGCCAGCACCAACGGCCAGCCCTACAGCCTGGAAACCGTGTCGGCCGCCTCGGTGCTGACCAACGACGGCGTGCAGCCCGGCACCGTGCAGTGGCGGCCCATGCCGGCCGGTGACCTGATCCGCGCGCTGCACGACCGCCAGGTGGACGCGATCCTGGTCAATGAGCCGCTCATCTACCAGGCCGAGAGCCAGCTGGGCGCGCAGAGCCTGCTCGACGCGTGCAGTGGCGCCACGGTGAACCTGCCGCTGGACGGGTACTTCGCGTCCGCCTCGTTCGCCCGCGGGCACGCGGACGCGCTGATCGCCTTCAAGTCGGCGCTGATGGAGGCCCAGGGGGACGCCGCCCGCCGGGCACCGGTGCAGTCGGCGCTCAGCCATTACGACAACATGACCCCGGAGATCGCGTCCCTGATCACGCTGGGCCTCTACCCGACGTCGCTCAAGGTGACCAGCTTGCAGCGGGTCGCCAGCCTGATGACGTTCTACGGCGCGCTCCAGCACACGCTCAACGTGTCGGACATGATCTTCAAGCCGCACCCGTGACCTTCCGGGGCTTGACTGCCCGGGTGGCGATGTAGCCGGGCAGGTACCGCGCGGTCAGGTCGTCGTGGTGCGGCGCCTCGGCCAGGTGAGTCAGCCGGAACCCGGCGGCCAGCTGGCCGCCGATCTGCTCGGTCAGCGAGTGGCTGTACTCGATGGGCCCGTCCCCGAAGCCGCGCAGCCGCTCGGCCTCGGGCAGGCCGGCGCTGCTGAACGGCAGCGCGTAGCGCACCACCAGCTCACCCCGCTCCTCGATCGCGGCGACGTCGAAGATGAACAGGTCCGGGTTCATGAACCCGGCCAGCAGCAGGCCACCCGGGTGCAGCACCCGGAACGCCTCCCGCCACACCGGCGCCAGGTCCGGGCAGAACACGTTGGACACCGGGTTGAACACCAGGCCGAAGCTGGCGTCGCCGAACGCGCCCAGATCCCGCATGTCCCCGAGCACGGTGCGCAGCTGGAGCCCATCCCGGGCGGCCACTTCGGCGTCCCGGGCCAGCTGCTTGGGTGAGTTGTCGAACACGGTCACCTGCGCCCCGGCCGCGGCCAGCACCGGGCCCTGCTGCCCGCCGCCGGAGGCCAGGCACAGCACGGGCACCCCGGCCAGGTCAGCCGGGAACCAGTCCCGCGGCACCGGCTCATAGCCGATGAGCACCACTGACCAGTCGCCGGCCCGGGCCCGGGCGGTCACCTCCGGGCCGACCGGCCGGGTCCACTCGTTGCCGCTGTCCACCTCGCGGTCCCAGGCGGCGCGGTTGTACGCCACGGGATCCAGCTCGTCCGTCACAACTGCGCAGCCTAGCCAACCGCGCCCGGTCTCCTAGGCAGCGGCCAGCGCGCGGCAGGCCGGCCTGAGCTGACCTGGCCAGCACCCACCCGGCGCGGGATCGGCTGGTCGTGGGCTGATGCACCAGGAACCGGCCGTTAGGCGAAAGCTGAGCGGAGGGCGGCTGGGGTCACGCTGTGCACGCGGCCCCAGCCGCCGCCGGGGTGCTAGCCGGCCAGGATGCTCACCTGATGCACATCGCCGCAGGGCACGCCGAGCGCGGCGTGGTGCTGGCGGATGGCCTCTTCGTCCGGCCCGTCGAGCAGGCAGTACACGTTGCCCTCGGTGTTGTAGTACAGCTCGAGCTGGCGCACGCCGAACTGGTCCGTGGCCCCGTTGCGGGTGCCCTCGGCGACGTGCGCGATGACCTCCGGGCCGAGCTTGAGATCCTGGTGAAAGTCCATGAACCGGGCCATGTCCTGCCTTTCTGGTGTGATAGTGCCGGGTGGTCAGTAGCTGAATGTGGTGGCGCCTTCGTCGCCGATCCAGTCCCACATCACGACGGTGCCGCCGAGTTCCGCGTTGGGCAGCAGGTTGCCCTTGTCGATCTGCTTGGCGTCGGCGCAGATGGGGCAGACCAGGTAGCGGCCGCCGGCCCGCTGGTACCGGTCCAGCAGGTCCGGGAGGGGCGGGCAGCCAGTGCAGGCGGTGCCCTGGGCGATCCCGGTGACGGCCAGCCGCACCGCCTCCTTGGCCAGGAACATCAGCGTCGGGCGGCCCCCCTCGGCCGCGCCCAGCGCGACCAGGAACGCGACGGTTACCTTCTCGGGGTCTTCCAGCCCGGTGACGAGGCTGATCACTGCTTTCCCGCTCATGACATTCCTCCCTTGAGGCCGGCCGACAGGGCCGGCCTGTCCGCGTTCGTCCTGGTCAGCGTGTGATCCATGGATGAAGTTTGCGCCGGGCAGGGCTATTGGGGCATCGGGTATTCACCCGAGATTTCGGCCCGGCTCAGCCGGTGGGGCGGGAGTCGGCCAGGCCGTGCCGCATGGCGAACATGGCGGCCGCGCCGCGGCTGGACACGCCGATCTTGGCGTAGGCGTGCTCGACGTGGCTGCTCACCGTGCGGGGCGACACCGACAGCTGCTGGGCCATCTCCTTGTTGGACAGCCCGCGGGCCAGCAGGACCAGGATCTCGGCCTCCCGCGGGGTGAGGCCGCCCGGCAGCGTGGGCCGGTGCCGGACCCGGTGCCCGGCCGCGGCCAGCACCGCGTTGACCACTTCGCCGTCGAGCCGGCCGGCCGCGGCCTCGCCGCGCAGCGCCGCGGCCGCGGCGGCCGCGCTCAGCGCGGGCCGGTGCGGCCGGTCCTCGCACATCGCGTGGTAGGCGTCGGCGGCCGCGACCACCCGGGCGGGCCGGGACAGCGCGTCGCCGCGCACCCCGCGGGGGTAGCCGGAGCCGTCGAGCCGTTCGTGGTGCAGCCCGGCCAGCGCGCCGATCTCGGCCAGCCGGGCCGGGCGGGCCAGGATCCGTTCGGTCAGGTAGGGATGGGTGCGCACCCGCTCCCGGTCGGCCGCCCGCAGCGGCGCGGGCTTGTCCCAGATCCCGGTGGACACGCCGATGGCCCCGAGGTCGTGCACGAGCGCGGCCCGCTCCACCCGGATCACCTCGCTGGGCGGCAGGCCGAGCCGGCGGGCCGCCCCTTCGGCCAGCGAGGCCACGCCGGCCGAGTGGCCCATCCAGGTCGGTGACTTCAGGTCGGCGTAGTCACCGAACACCCGCAGCACGCCGGTGAGCCCGGCCTCGCTGAGCTCGGGACCCAGCGCGCTGTCACTGCTGATGACCGCGTCCCACGCGTCGATCTCGGCCACGCCGTCCAGCAGTTCGCCCGCCCGGGCGCAGAACAGGTCAACCAGGGCCGGGTCGAACTCGGTGCCCCGCCGGGACCTGAGCATCTCGGCCGCCGCCCCGGTCCCGTAGAGCCGGTGGAACACCTCGACGTCGTCGGCGATCTGCACCACCCGCATGGCCGGGTCGATCTGCTCACCGGCCCGCTGGCCGGGCACGCCCTGGCCGTCCCAGCGCTCGAAGGCCTGGGTCAGGGCCCCGCCCACGGCCTGGCCCAGGCCGAGCCGGTCGGCGATGTCCCCGGTGGTCTGGCAGTGGCCGAGCATGAAGCCGGCCGCCCGGTCGGACCCGCCAGCCAGGAACCGGCCGATCATCGTGAGCCGCCGCACCGGGCCGGAGTCGCCGCCGACGTGCCCGAGCACGAACCGGATCATCGGCATCCCGGCCTTGTCCACCTGGTAGCTGTCGGCCCGCATCCGCTGGTCGTCGCCGAACCAGGTGGCCAGCTCATGGGAGTCGGAGATGCAGCCGACCCAGGCCAGCAGCGACACGTAGAACACGGCGGTCTGCTGGTCCCCGGGCAGCCCCGCGGCGGCGGCCAGCCGCCGGGCGATCACCGTCTGCCGCAGCACGTGCTCCTGCGGCTGGCCCAGGCCCAGGTCGGTGGCCAGGGACAGCGCGGCGACCAGCTCCGCGAGTCTTACCCCCGAGCCCTGGTCCCCGGCCTCCATCCCGCACACGGTACACGCCGGGCCAGTTCACGCCCGGAAATCCCGTCGCTGCCGGGCATGGAGCGCGACCGCGAGGGAACCGTGGCCTGCGGGGGGCCGTCCAACTGGGTGCGTCCGGGACTTCCTGACCGGCGGCCGGGCCCGGCGCACCGGGCTGAACCGGCCCGGGAAGGGAGGCCGGAATGGACCAGCAGATCACCGCACGGCGGCTGGCTGCCCGGGGGGCGCTGACCGTGACCACGCTCGCCGCCGCGGCCGGGCTGGCCGCCTGTGGCAGCACTGCAGCTGGCGGTGCCGGGCCCCCCGCGGCGGGCGGCACCGCCCAGGCCAGCGCGTCGGCCGCGGCGGTGATCGCCTCGGCCGGGGTGCCGCTGTGTGTGGACGCCCGGAAGGTGGACCAGGTCATCGTCCGCCCGGCCCACACCCAGCCCCGGGCCATGCTGCCGCGCGTGATCACGGTCACCGACCCGGTCCGGGTCCAGGCGCTGGCCGCCGCGCTGTGCGGGCTGCCACCGGTGGCGCGGGGGCGGGACTGCCCGCCGCCGCAGCCGGGGCCGCTCCTGTTGCTGTTCACCGCGGGCGGGCGCGACTACCGGGCGGTGCGCATCCAGGACGCCGGCTGCCCGAGCGTCCTGGGCGTCGGGCCGGCCCGGCAGTGGGCCTGGTCGGAGCGGCCCGGATGGCTGCTGAGCAAGGCGGTGGGCGGCAAGGGCCGCCTGATCCCGGGCACCCACCCGAGCAGCGTGCCGACCATGTGAGCGGCTGCCAGGTGGGCTGGGCCGCGGCGGCGCACCCCGCTGACCGCCGCGGCCCATGCCGCCTGGCTATCTAGTGACGGATATCTGGACTGGCCTCAGCCGGCCCGCCTAGCGAGCCGGGCAGGGATTGGCCATGTCCCCGCTGTTGAAGTTGTTGATGAGAGTTTCGGTCTTGTGCCCGGCCACCGGGTACACGGTCTTCAGCAGCGGGCCGTACTCCGTGGTGGAACTGCCGCCGAAGTTGTTAGTGGTGTGCGGGATGAAGTTGCCGCCCTCCTGCCAGGTGCACGACCCGTACCTGACGGTGGTCGAGTAGAACGGGTAGAACTGCGCCCCGGCCGGCGGGTTCACGCAGTTCGCGCCGGTCGTCCGGTCACAGAACGGCGGGTTGGCCTGCGAGTCGGACGCCTCGATCCGGGGCAGGTCGGTCTCGAAGGCCACGGTCGAGAAGTTCCTCCCGTGCGTCGTCGGGCTGGTGAACAGCACCGGTGACGGGTGCAGCGCCCGGTCACGGGCCACGTTCGGGTCCGTGCCCGGCCAGTCGTTGCGGTAAGACTGCCCGTCGAAATCCTCGTCCGAGGCGAAGCACCCGTTGATCTTCACCAGGAGCGAGTCCTTGGCTGGCACACAGCCGACGTCGTCCCCGTCGAGCACCGGGTCCTGGCCGCCAGCCTTGGTGCAGTTGCCGTCCTCGTCGATCGCGAGGCAGTTCTCGAAGTGCCCGATCTCATCCGACATGGCCACGTTGTAGGTGTGCGCCGACCACGTGTTGCCCCGCGGGTTGGCGGTCGAGTACTCGGGGTGGAACGCGTACGGCTTCTCCTTGCAGGTCTTGGACTTCGGCGTGAACAGGATGTGGCCGAATCCGTTCGCCTTCGAGGCGGTCATCGAACCGCCCTGATGGGTGGTGAAGTCGAACATGTTGACCTGCACCCCGGCCGGGGTGTCGTGGATGTGCATCCGCACCACGTCCCCCGGGCTCATCAGCAGGTCCTTGGTGACGTCCGGGTTCACCGCGGCGAAATTCGGGTTGGTGACGGTCCCGGTGAACAGCGGGTTGGCCGGCGCCTGGGAGTGGCCGCTCTTGGTGATGTAGGCCCAGTTGATGGGTTCAACCCCGCCAAGCACGAAGTTGTTGCAGGCGCTGGTATTCGAGACGCCGGTGTTCTGGTTCTCGTTGAAGCTGTCGATAGTCATCGCCGCGCAGTACTGGGTCTTGGTGCAGCCGAACCCCTCGAACTGCGGGACGTATCCCGGCCCGTAGAACTGGAGCTCCATGAACGCGTTGCCGGGGTGCTTCCCGATGTAGTCGGGCGCCTTGGGATTGGTGCCGACCAGGTTGTTGGCATCCGAGTCCGGTGTGCACTTCTTGGTGAACTCCGGCGCGGACTCGGTGTCACACAGCGTGAGGCCGAACCAGAACGTGGGCCGCAACTGGAAGTTCCACGTCGAGCCGCCCACGCCGGACTTGTTGGGCTGCTTCTTCGGGTCCCTGGGCAGCGTGATGGTGTAGGTCATGTCGTTTCCCGACCCGGGACGGCCGGACTTGAACAGGACCGACGGCTCGTCGTGGCCGACGTATCCACCTTTGACTGTGTTGTAAGCATCGACGCAAGTCGACTTGTGACTCTGGCACAAAGGCTTTAGATATGCCTCTGCCGCCGCAGCGCTGGTGTGCGCACTAGCACGGCTCATGGCCGCCGCCGGGAGCGCGGCGGTCACGAGGACGAAGAAGCTAAGCAGGCTGATCGCAGCCGTGACGTATCGCTTCACCGTCTGTCCTTTCCTCCATAGCCGGGACCTGGGACGCGGGCGCGGATGTGCCCGCGCTGCGGCCAGCCGTCTGGCCTGCCCTCAACCCAGGCTCAGCCCGGAGCCGGGCCACCCCCGCCGCAAACCCCTTCCCTGGCTAAGCGTCACGGAGCGTGTACCACGACGAACTGAGCCCATCGGCCCATCGGACAAACTGGACATTCGGTGACAGACATAACCGGCCGCTAGTGGGGTGCTACACGCAGATATTCCCGCTGTCGACAACCGATTGCAATGATCGCGTCAAGAAAATTTCTGCCCGCGGCCCTGGATTGCCGCTGTGACCAGCCTTTTCCGGCCGCCCCGCCGTGGTCTAGACAGGTCAGTACTGGCCGCGCACCCGCCGGGGCGGCAGCGCGTAGCCGCCGGGCAGCAGCTCGCCGCTGTCGTCGAAGACCACGACCCCGTTGCACAGCAGGCTCCAGCCCTGTTCCGGGTGCGTGGCCACGATGTGCGCGGCGTCCCGGTCGGGCGCGGTCGCCGCCGGGCACCGGGGATGATGGCGGCAGGCCATGGAAGGAAGAGCTGCCGCGGCCCGGATGTCAAGCGCAGATGTAGTCATTGCGGCCCCCTGAAGTACTCATCTCATTAGACGCGCGAGGAGCCGTCTGGATACATCCGCCGCGCCGGCACATCCGCAGGGCGGCCTGATTTCACTCCCCGTCCGGCGGGCCGGCCGGGCGGGCGCGGTGCTGCGCTTCGGCTCGCCGCTTGATCGCCGCCAGCCGGCGGTCCCACTGGGCCGCGGCGCGGGCCATCTGGGCGGCCGCGCCGGCCATGGCCCGGGCGGCCGCGCTGACCTGCTCGGGCCGGGCCGAGTACCGGATCTCCCGGCCGTGCCGGTGGCCCTCCACCAGCCCGGCGCGGGTCAGCACGGCCAGGTGCTTGGCCACCGCCTGGCGGGTAACAGGCAGCCTGGCGGCCAGCATGGTCGGGGTCGCCTCGCCATCCGTCAGCAGCAGGTCGAGCACGCGGCGGCGGGACGGTTCGGCGACCGCCTCCCACAGTTCGCCGTCCGCGCCGGGCTCCTGCTCGCGGCGCTCAGCGTCAGGACTGCCCGGCGGCATGGCCGGCCAGGCTGGCCAGGTGGCGTCCCACCCCTTGGAGTGCATGTCCACGTAACTGGCCTTGTCCTCGCCGGGCAACCCCTGGTTGCGTATGCCGGCAGGCTATCAGCCGCCGCCGCCAAAGCGCAACCAATGGTTGCATGTCTGCCGGCCAGTGCCGCTTTGCCGGCCAGTGCGGCCTAGGCGGGCCGGCCGCGGGCCAGGCGCAGGATGACCCCGATCCCCAGCGCCCCGGCGGGCACCAGGGTGACCAGCGCGGGCAGCTGGTACCGCCAGGAGAACTCGAACAGGTCGGAGACCAGCAGCACGGACCCGGCCGACAGGAAGCACAGCAGGCAGGCCAGGGCCAGCTGCCGGGTCACCGGATCGGCCGCCATCCGCCGGCGCAGCGCCACGGCGGCCGAGCCCGCCAGCCCGGCCAGCGCGCACAGCGCGAGCAGCGGGCCCGGGGTGTACCCGCCGCCCAGCTGGTAGCCGCGCAGGAAACTGGCGGCCGGCCGCCAGACCGCGGGCGCCCCACCGCCGTACTGGCCGATCGCGGTCGCGACGATCCGCGGCGTGGCGTGCGGCGAGAAGTACGGGAACGTGGTCTGGAACTGCCAGCGCGAGATCGGCGTGTCCCCCGGGCTGCCGTTGCGGGTCAGCGCGAACAGCTTGACCACGTCGCGGCCGTAGGCGGCGGCCAGCCGCCCGGGCTGCTGGGTCAGCACCCGGTGGTTGAAGTCGGAGATCAGGCTGTCGGTCTCGGCCCGCGGCAGGTGCGCGTAGTAGGGCCGGATGGGTGAGGTGTCGCCGTATTCGAGCCAGTCGGGCCCGGCGGCCTGCTGGGCCGGGGTGGGGCACATGCCCCGCTCGGCGGCGGGCAGCCGGATCGTGCCGCAGTCCGCGGCCGCGGCCGCCCGGCCGTAGAACGAGGTCACGCCGGTGTGCGACAGGAAGAAGTCCCCGGCCAGCAGGTAGGAGCCGGTGCAGTAGGCCAGGATGGGCAGGGCGAACGCGCCGCACAGCGCGCCGGCCTTGCCGATGGCCTGCCGCCAGCCGCCGCCCACGGCCAGCAGGTAGATCACGGCGGGGACCAGCAGGGCCTCGCCCACCTGGGCGAACGTGGCCGAGGTACCGAGGAGCAGCCCGCCCGCGAGGACCCGCCGCCAGCTGACGACCGGCCGCCACAGCAGGATGGCCAGCCCGGCCACGATCAGCGCCTCGAACCAGGCGGTCGGCATGATCGCCTGCTCGGCCTGCACCTGGTAGGCGTCGAGCAGTACCGGCGCGGTGGCCAGCGCGGCCAGCCACCGGGGCGCGCCGCGGCGCAGCAGCAGCACATAGATCAGCACCGCCATGCCCAGCCCGAGCAGGTGCTGGATGGCGGCGACCGCGTCGAAGTTGGCCAGCCACAAGATGGCCCGCAGCGGCCCCTTGTAGCCGACCGGGTCCATGCCCCCGGCGTTGTACAGGTAGCGCGTCGTATCGATGTAGAACAGCGCGGGCCGGTACGCGGCCGCGGCCAGCACCCGGAGCACCAGGCCGGCCGCCAGCAGCACGGTTACCAGCCAGTGCCGCCGCACGGCAGCCGCCAGGACCGCGGGCCAGCGCGTCACGTGGCCGGCTAGCGCGGCGGGTGCCCTGCGCTCGGTGCCGGTCTCCGCCGCCGCGCGGTCCAGGGCCTCCGGGGCCGGGCTGTCCAGGCCGGGCTTGAGCTGGCTCATGACCGGCCCGCGGCCGGGGCGGCCAGCGGGCGTGGCGGCCAGCCGGCGGATGGCGCGGCGGTCATCACTGGCCGCCCACCATCGCCTGCCCGCCGCTGGACAGGCACAGCGCGAGCAGGACGGTCACGATCGTCAGCCAGCGGGTCATCCGGTTGCGCGGGACCTGGGTCAGCGCGGCCCACGCCACCGCGGTGTACCAGGCGAACGCCCACGGGGCGACGAGGATCCAGGCGTAGGTGAGCGCGAACGGCGCCACCACCTCACGCGGCTGATCCGCGGAGATCCGCTTCAGGACCAGCCAGGCGACCACGAGCAGCGCGGCCGGCCACAGGCAGCTGATGATCGTGGCCATGGTGGCCTGCTGAACGCCCAGTGCCTGCCCGATCAGCTCGACGATCCGCCATGGTGACGGCAGGGTGACCAGCTGAAGCCCGCCGAAGACCGGTTTCAGCGCGTCGAGCCCGTAGAAGCTGTAGCCGATTCCCAGCGTGGCCACGGCCACCGCCGTCATCAGCGTGACCCGCAGCCACTCCCGGCGCCGCAGCAGCGGGTAGGCCAGCCCGATCCCGATCAGCACCGCGTATATCTTCACCCCGCAGGCCAGGCCGATCAGCACGCCGACCGCCACGTCACCCCACAGGCTGGTGACCCGCCGTGCCACCTGGATCGCGCCGATCGCCGCCGCGGCCACGAACGTGTCGAGGTGGCCGCCGGCCACCAGGGCCAGGATGAGAACCGGGTTCGCGGTCCAGAACAGCGTGGCCCGCACCGGGTCGTCCGAGGTCAGCAGGAGCAGGACGCCGACGCCGATGAAGACGAGCCCGTTGAGCGCCATCAGCACCCAGATGGTGATGGCGGGATTCGGGCCGCCAACCCACGCCGCCAGCGACTGGATCATCGTGGCGAACGGGCCGTAGACCGATGGCTGCGCCTTCCACATCGTGCCGACGACATGGGTGTACGCCGGGTCGCCCCAGGCCAGCGGGTTGGTGAGGTACGGGTTGCCGCCCTGCGCCGCGATCCGGCCGTAGGCCGCGTAGCTGCCGGTGTCCGACGAGCCGACCGGGCTGAGGCTGACCATCACCGCGACAATGCCCACGCTGGCCAGCAGCAGGTACCGCGGGTTGGGCCGCCAGCCCTGGCTGTGCGCCCACAGCATCCCGGCCAGCCCCAGGCAGGCCAGGATGATCGAGGTGTACAGCATCAGGCTGGCGATGACCGTGTGATCGCCGAGCGCCGGCAGCAGGGACGACAGCGGCAGCCGGATCGGCACGGTCTCGGCGTTCGGCGCGGTCGATCCCAGCAGCATGCCGAGCAGCAGGCCGAGCCCGGACAGCGTGACGGCGACCCGGGGGTGGGACAGGCGGCTCCAGGCGAGCTTGCGGATCAGCGAGCTCATGAACCGCTCGATCGGGCCGTTTGGGCCGGGCCCGTCGAGGGGACTATTCGTGCCGGGACGGCCGGCCGACCTGACTGCGCCAGGCGGGTCGGCCGACTGGGTAGGCACTTGCGTCACCTAGGCCGTACCTCCATTGGCGGGGCCTGCGCGGCCACTGTCCAGCGCAGCTGTCGCCGGTCACCCCCGTGCTGGACCCCGGATGCCCGCACTACCCGCGAGCTAGCCCGGCATGCACGTACGAACATAGCGTAAGGAGTGACCTGAGTGCCTCAGGCCCCATTTGCTGAATCTTGCCGTTGAGTTAACTCGCCCGGATCAGGTTAGTTCACGCGCTGAATTTAACCGTCACCGACGGTGATAGCGCCACTCTTGAGCCCGATCGTCACCGGCTCCACGTAGACCGGCTGGATGGTGCTGGCCGCGGGCAGCTGCTCGTGAACCCGCATCCTGAGCGGCTCGGTGGGCATGTCGAGGAACACCGGGTACAGGTCGTCGTGGTGGCACGGGATGACCGTCCGCGGCTGGTAGAGCTCGATGAGCGGCATGGTCGCCTCGCTGAGCTGGCGGCGGACCAGCGGACGGCCGGTGAACCCGACGATGGCCAGGTCGCATCCGGGGCTGGCGGTGAAGTACGCGCGTTCCTCGGCACTGACCGGGCCGCCGCTGTCCCGGTACACGATCCGGTACCCGGCGACGTCGAGGACCAGGCACATGGTCCCCTCGGTGAACACCTCCGGGGCCCAGGTGCCGCGCTGCTGCACGGCCGCGGCGTGCGCTTCCTCCGCGCTGCTCAGCGGCGGCCGGTCGCGTTCCCACACGTCGCGGGCGGCGCGCAGCGCGTCCAGGCTCAGCTGCTGCGCGGGATGGGCCAGCTCGGCGTGGATCCCGCGGATGACGTGCAGCGTGAAGCCGGGGAGTTCCAGCACGTCCCCGCCGCCGAGCCCGGTCACCGGGAGGATCTGCGCCGCGTCCAGGCCGCCCCGGTCAGCACGTCGGCGCCGAGCGGGTGGACCACGACCGGCGCCCCGGTGGCCGCGGCCACCTGCGCCGCGTCGGAGATGTGGTCGTAGTGCGGGTGCCCGATCAGCACGGCGTCCGCGCGGACGACCTCCCCGGGCCGGAAGCCGAGGCCGCGCATCCGCGGCCCCCGGTCGTAGAACGTGTCCAGCAGGACCACCCGGCCGGCGAAGTTCAGCTCGAAGTTGGACGTCCCGTACCAGCGGACGGTAAGCGCGCCGGGATCCGGGTTGTCCGGGCCGCCCAGCATGGCCGGCCGGCGGTAACCCAGTACGCGGCCGCCGGTCATGCCGGCCGGGCCTGCCGCCGGTCCCGGAACACCCAGCCGGACACGATCCCGCCGGCCAGCCCGCCGATGTGCGCCTGCCAGCCGATCCCGGCGTGCGGCACCAGCACGGCGAACTGGTAGGCGAAGCACAGCGCCATCACCGCGCCGATCAGCATGTCGATCGGGTGCCGGTCGAAGAACCCGCGGACCATGATGTAGCCGAAGTACCCGAAGACCACTCCGCTGGCCCCGGCACCGACCGTGCCCGCGGTCCCGGTGAGCCAGGCGGCCAGCCCGCTGGTCAGCACGACCACCGCGGTCACCCAGAGGAATTTGGCCACCCCGCGGTAGGCGGCCAGGAAGCCGAAGATGAACAGCGGCCCGGAGTTCCCCTCGATATGCGCCCAGCTGACGTGCAGGAACGGGGCGGTCACGATGTCGGGGAGGGCGGCCAGGTCGCGGGGCCGGATCCCGAAGTCGAACGTCAGCTGGTAGCGATCGGCCCAGTTGGCCAGCTGGATGATCCACAGCAGCGCGAGGACGCCGACCATGAGGAACAGGGCTGTCCGGGCCCGGGCCAGCACCAGCCGTGGGTCGTCGTCCCGGCTCAGGTCCCACCGGCTGCCCGGGCCGGTCCCGGTGCTGATGCTCATTGCCACCTCCGGGCGGCCCGCCCCGCCCGGGTGACGAAGGCCGCCTGTCAGCACCATCATCGCGGCTGCCACCGGGTTGTCACACCAGGAACGCGTCGTGGGTCCCGGGGAGAACAGCTCGGCCGGCTCCCAGCGGCGCCCGGGGAAATCAATGCGGCGCTGCGGCTACGCACCGCTAGGTATTACGGGGACGCCGGGGTGCTCGCCGTCGGGCTCGGCGACGCGGTCGGCGAGCCCGGCGCGGTGGCCGACCCGGTCGGGGTGGCCGTCGGCGTGGCCGGCGCCGACGGGCTGGCCGTCGCGGATGTCGGCACGGCGGTCGGTGACGCGCTCGCCGCCGGGCTGGACGGCGTGGCCGGCGCGGTGCTGGCCTGATGGCTGGGGGTGGCGGCGGGCGTGCGGCCCTGGACCGGCCCGGTCAGGCTGGGCGGCTGCACCGGGTGGTGGCTGGGCGCCAGCATCAGCGCCAGCGCGGCGATCAGCACGCCGAGAACGGCGACCGCGCCGCCGGTGGCGGCACCCGTCGCGAATGCCCGCCGGTCCCGCCGGTACTCGGTCCGCCGCCGCTCGCGCAGCCACGGCGGCAGCGTGGCCCGCTGCGCGGCCCAGCTGTTGACCGGAGCCGCGGCCATGCCCAGCGTGGGGAACAGCAGCAGCGCGGCCAGCAGCGGCCCGCTCAGCTGGGTGGGCCGGGTCAGCGCCAAGCCGATGCCGGCGAAGCCCGCCGCGGCCAGCGACGACTCGGCCCAGTTCGCGCGCAGCGCCTCCCACCACCGGGCCCGCTCGCTGGTCTTCGGGGTGACCAGGAACGCGGCCTTGCGGGCGAACAGCCCCAGCACCGAGGCGCGCGCCACCACCAGCGAGGTGGACTGCCAGATGAAGAACGCGCCGATCGCGTCCCGCCACGACGCGCCGGTGCCGCGGCGCAGCAGCGCGATCGCCCGGACCAGGCCCAGCCCGACCAGCACCGGCACCGTGGCCACCAGGAACGGGGTGAGCTTGCGGAACAGCTCACCCCCGCCGGTGGCCAGGTTCAGCGCGCCGGCCAGCAGGAAGACCAGGAACACCAGCCCGAGCAGGTCGCCGTACCACTGGATGCCACCGGCCAGGTACGACCAGCGCTGCGCCTGGGTCAGATGGTTCTCCCTGGTCTTCCGGCCGGGGATGAGGGACCGCCAGTGCATCCGCAGGATCTGGATCCCGCCGAAGCACCACCGGTACCGCTGGCCCTTGAGCCCCTCGAAGGTCAGCGGCATGATGCCGCGGCCCCAGGTCTGGTCCATGTGCAGCCCGTGCCAGCCCGCCCGCAGCAGCCGCAGCGACAGCTCGGCGTCCTCGGTGATGCACCATTCGTCCCAGCCGCCGAGCTGCTCCAGCGCGACCCGGCGGATGAGCCCCATCGTGCCCGCGAAGATGGCGCCGTCGTGCTCGTTGCGCGACGGCTGGGAAATGGCGAAGAAGTACTTGTAGGAGTAGTACAGCCGCCGGTAGTACGGGGCGCTCTCCCAGTCCCGGTAGTCCTGCGGGCACTGGATGAACCCGACCCACGGCTGGCTGAAGGCGGGCGCGCAGCCGCGCAGGAACCCCGGCTCGATCTGGTAGTCGGAATCGACGACGCCGATCACCTCGGCCGCCTCGTCGGTCAGTTCCCGCAGCGCGTAGTTCAGCGCCCCGGACTTGTAGCCGGGCCAGTCCATCAGGTGGGCGAACTTGACGCCGTGCCGGGCGCACCACTCCTCGACCGGGCGCCACAGCGTCTCGTCGTCGGTGTTGTCGTCGATCAGGATGACCTCATACCGCGGGTAGTCCAGCCGGAGCAGGCTGCGCAGCGTGTCGATGACCATGCCCGGCGGCTCGTTGTGCGCCGGGCACGTGCAGGCTCACGAACGGCAGCTCGGCCTCGGGTACCGGGTGCAGCGGTGCGGACCGGGTGATCCGCCGCCGCCAGTGCTCGGTGCCCAGCGCGTCGCAGATCTCCCACAGGTAGGCGCAGGACAGCAGGGCGGCGAACACCTCGAACAGCCACAGCAGCACGCCGCCCGCCGTGCTGGCCGGGCCGAGATCGCTCTCGAACGTCCAGCGCAGCGCGAACACCAGGTAGACGACGAACAGGAAGACACTGGACGACCAGCACAGGTGGGCCCGCGCGGTCCACCGCCGGGTGGCCGGCAGCCAGATGAGGCTGGCGACCACCAGCCCGGCCACACCCGCCACCAGGTTGCGCTCGGTGGCGTGCAGCAGCCGGAGCACACCCGCTGCGGCCGCCGCCACCAGCACGGTCCCGAGCAGGTCCAGCAGCACCCGCCAGGTGGCAGCCCAGGCTCCCGTGGCCCCGGCCCTTGGCCTGGGCCCGGCGAACAGCGCCGCCGTGCCCAGCGGGGCCGCCACGATCCCGGCCAGCAGCAACGCCGCAAGCATCAGCTGCCCTCGCTGTTCCGGTATGTCCGATAGTTCCGACTGCGAGTGCCCCCGACGGTGCCGATTATGCGCGCGGACCCGCAAGTCCGCGCCGGCTTCCGCTCATCATGCCCGGGCGCCTGCTGGCCAGCGCCCCGGGAGCTGATACACAAATCTGCCCGCCGGTGTATCAACCGCGCCCGGCCCGCCTCTGTCTGGAATGGACTGTGCAGATGACCGTCCTGGCCGTCCAGGTGCCCCACGGGAAGGCAGCCCATGGAAACAGTGCCCAGCCTGGGTACGCCCCGTAGAATGCAGGGCATAGCTGGGCCGGCCGCGCGGCTGCGCCCCGCGGCGCGAGGGGGCGGGACCGCGATGAGCGATGACCCATCCGTGGCCTCGCTGGTGGGCCGGGCCCGGGACGGCGACAAGGCGGCCTGGGATGCCATCGTTGACCGGTACTCACCGCTGATCTGGGCTATCTGCCGCCGGTACCGGCTGGACCGGCCGGACGCCGACGATGTCGGGCAGAGCGTGTGGCTGCGGCTGGTGGACCAGCTGGCGGTCATCCGTGATCCGGCCGCACTGCCCGGCTGGCTGGCCACCACCACCCGGCGGGAGTGCGGCCGGGTGCTCAGCGCCGCGCGCAAGCGGGAGGTGCTCGGCTACGGGCAGGACGTAGCCGAGATCCCGGACGCGCACCCCGGTGAGGCCGAGCTGGAGGTGCTCATGGCCGAGCGCAACGCGGCGCTGCGGGAGGCGTTCTACCAGCTGCCACCGCGCTGCCAGGAGCTGATCGGCCTGCTCCTCGCGGACCCGCCGGTCCCCTACGCTGAGATCAGCGGCAAGCTTGGCATTCCCATGGGCAGCATCGGGCCGACCCGTTCCCGGTGCCTCGACCGGCTCCGCCGTCACCCGGCGGTGGCCGCGCTGATCATGCCGGAACCGGTACCCCCGGAGGTGGGCTGAGTGGCCAGCCAGGACTGGGCGGATGACGATGCTCTGCTCGCCGCGCTGAGTGAGGCCGTGGAGGCCGAGTACGAGGTCCCCCGCGACTTCGTCGAGGCGGGCAAGGCCGCTTTCACCTGGCACAGCATCGACGCCGAGCTGGCCGCGCTGACCTTCGACTCGGCCGTGCCAGCCGCGGTCGCCGCCGTGCGGGCGGAGGAGGCGAGCCCGCGTTTTCTCACCTTTACCTCGGCCGACCTCACCATCGAGCTGGAAATCGGCGCCGACGCCATCATCGGCCAGATCGTCCCGCCGCGGGCCGGGCACGCCGACGCGTGCCCGGCCCGCGGCGCCGCGGTCACCGCGCCCACCGATGAGATCGGCTGCTTCATCATCCGGCCCCTGCCACCGTCCCCGTTCCGGCTGCACTTCCACTCGGACAACGGGATCAGCGTGCTGACCACCTGGATCACTCTGTAGCGGTCAGCGGCGCCGGACCGGGCAGGGCCAGACTGGTGTTTAGCCACAGCCCGGGTGGTGATGGCAGCGCCGGTCGCAGGCGCACTCCTTCGCACAAGCGTGGTGATCGCCGCGGCATTCGGGCAGCAGGACGGCACCGACGCCGGGGATGGCATGGCACCGCGCCTCGGCGAGCAGCGCAGCGGCTGCCTGCTGGCCGTTCTCACCGGTGCGGGACATCCGCGAGGCGATGAGCCCGGTCACGATCGGCGTCGAGAAGGATGTGCCGCTCCACTTCGCCATGCCGTAGAAGTGCCGGATGTCATCCTTGTAGGGCCAGACTTGGCATTGGTAGCGGCCCCTGGCATAGGCGTTGATGATGTCCCGGCCCGGTGCATACACGTTGACCCATCCGCCATGGTTGCTGAACGAGGCGCGGCCGCGCCAGTCATTGCCCAGCGCTCCGACCGAGACCACCTCCGAGAAGGCGGCAGGCCAGCTCGGCCGCCGGGTACCGCTGTTGCCCGCGGCCACGACGCAGACCACGCCCTTGTACTGGCGGAGCAGCCTGAGCCACGCCTCGAAGGCGACCAGGGGAAGATCATGCCTGGTCGGTGCAGCGATCGTCAGGTGGAAAATGTCCACGCCCCGGCGGAGCGCGTGCACCAGCCGGGGCACCAGATCTGATTCCAGCGTGCTGCCCGCGATCGCGAAGGCGTTAGTCACGATGATGTCGGCTGCGGGGGCCAGGCATCGCGTCACCCCAGCGACGAACGTGCCATGAGCCGTGTAGGGCGGGATCGGATCCTGGCCGTCTCCCGTGTCCACATCAGCGGGATCGCCGGGCCGGACCCCGGCCAGCCACGGGTGGCCGTGCTCGGGGTGGGTCAGCAGCCCGGTGTCGGCCATGTAGATCAGCACCCCCTCGCCACCGTTGTCCCGGCACACCGAGGGGTAGGGCTCGATTCCGGAGTACACCTCCTCGGGCTCAGTGGCCGGGCAGCCACCGGTGTTGCCCGCGACCGTCAGGACGTGATCCGGCGTCGCGATTCCGCGGCCGAGTGCGTCATCGACCCGCTGCGCCGCGAGCGGCGCGGTGAGTTCCGCCGTTCTATCGAGGGTGAGCAGGACCACACCCGCGATGACGGGCCGGATCTGGGCCGGCTCCCGCCGCCGCAGCGTGGCCTCATCCGGGTGCTCCAGGATGTCCAGCACGCGGCCCAGGTACTCCTCGCGGACCAGGAGCCGGCCCTCGTAGTACATGTAGTCGAGCCGGTGGTCCTCTTCGTCCATGACAGGCACGATGGGGCTTTCGTCGTCCTTGCCGCCGCCCCCCTTGCCGCCTCTCCTGCCCCCGCCCCTCTTGCCGCTGCCGGTCCTGCCCTCGCCCTTCTCCCTGGCCGCAAAGGCGTCGACGATGAGCCGCACCTCATCGGCGACGCTTTCCTCAAGTTCGGTTCTCCAGCTTTCCGTCTCGGTCACAGTGCCCTCCGCAAGTCCTGAACGTGCTCGCTGTGTGCCAATGCCCGGATCTAAGGCAGGCCGCCGACCCGGACAGAAGGCGTCCCAGCCCGCTACTCGTCTCGGAGCGATCGGCTGGCCGTGTGATACGTCTCGGCAGGCAGCGTTGGCCGCGCCTGGAGGCTCATACCGCGCGATTACTATCTGTACAACGCCCTTCACATGCTGTCTAAGAAGAGCGAGCAGGAGCACCCACCGCGCAGCATGGCACGCCCCACCGGCATACTCAATAGACCGTAAAGATACGGCGATCTATTATCGGTTTATGGGGGGAGCCTGTGCCGGTGGATCTGGCCAGCAGAATGCAGACGACTTGCTGCCGCTGGCCTTGTCCCGCCCTCAGGAGGCCCTAACCGAGGCGCACGCAGTTCTCGCCGAGCAGCCCGGCCCGTATCCGGCATCAGTGGCTCATCAGGCTGCGGGAATTGTTTTGCGCGATACCGGTGATGTCAGTGCGGGGATCCGCGAGCTGCGCGCTGCGCTGCGCCTGGCCCGGCGGACCGGCTCTACCGAGCGCGAAGCTGACGTGCTGGCGACGCTGGGGCTGACGCTGACCTACGCCCGCCGGACCGCAGCCGGGCTGGCGGCGTTCGACCGGGCATTGGACCTGTCCAGCGGCGCTGCGGCCGGACGGGTGCGGTACCGGCGCGCCGTGGCACTGTGGCGGCTCGGCCGGTATGCCGCGGCTCTCGAGGACCTGCGCCGTGCGGCCGACGTGCTGCAGGGGGCGAACGATCCAGTTTGGATGTCCCGTACTTTAAACGGTCGCGGGCTGGTTTACCTGGCCCTCGGGCTGCCCGGTCGCGCAGATGCCGATTTTGCGGCGGCCGGCCGGCTTAACGCTGAAACCGGCCAGGAGCTCGAATCAATCTATACCATCGAGAACCGCGCGCTTAGTGCTTTCTCCAGAGGAGATCTCCCCGCGGCGCTCGCCTTTATTGATGAGGCTGCTTCGCGCTACCGGCCGCTGAATGTGCCGACATCATCTCTCAGCATCGACCGCTGTGCCGTCTTGCTGGCGGCCGGGCTGGTCGGTGACGCGCTGGCCGAGGCGGACGCCGCGGTGCGGCGGCTCGGGCAGGCCGAGGGCCAGGCTGACTGGCAGGCCGAACTGCTGCTGGTGGCGGCGAAGTGTGCGCTGGCCGCGGCCCAGCCGCAGGCCGCCCTGGACCGGGCCCAGGCCTCCTACCGCCTCTTCCGGTCCCAGCAGAGTGCCTGGTGGCAAGCGCATGCTGGGTTCGTGCTGGTCCAAGCCCGCTATGCGGCCGGGCCCGTGTCGGCCGAGCTGCTGCGGGCCGCGAACCGGGCCGCGGTCCAGCTGACCGCGCTCGGTTCGGGGGAGGCCACGCAGGCGCACCTGCTGGCCGGGCGGGCCGCCCTGCGCCTGGGACGCCGCGGTGACGCCGATCGTCACCTCAGCATCGCCGCGCAGCGCCGCTGGCACGGCTCGGCAATGATCCGCGCCAGCGGCTGGCTCAGCCAGGCGCTACGCGCCGAGGCGGCCGGCGATCCGCGCGGGATGTTCGCCGCCTGCCATCGCGGGCTGGCGGTCCTGGACAGTCACCGGTTCACCCTGGGCGCGTCAGAACTGCGCGCCCAGGCCAGCGCACACGGTGCCGAGCTGGCCGTGCTCGCCCAGCGCCATGCCGCACAGGCGCGGCGGCCGCGCCTGCTGCTCACCTGGAGTGAACGCTGGCGGGCTACCGCCCTGGCGGTCCCGCCGGTACGGCCCCCGGCCGATGCCGGGCTGAGTGCCAGCCTCGCCGCATTGCGCCAGGTAACCTCCGACCTGGACCGGGCCCGGCAGGATGGCAGGCCGTTGGCTGCGCTGGCCCGGGAACAACGGCGGCTGGAGAACGCGGTGCGGGCCAGCTCGCTGCATACCCGGGGCAGCACCGATCAGGCCCCAGCTGGCGTGAGCATCGCCCGTCTGCTCGACGAGCTCGGCCCGGCCGTCCTCATCGAGATCGTCGATATCGACGGCATTCTGCACGTACTGACCTGCGGCACGGGACGAGTGCGGCAGGTCACGGCAGGCCGCACCGAGGATGCGATCCGGGTGGTCGACCTCGCCCGGTTTGCCTTGCGCCGGCTGGCCCGCAGCCGCCCTGATGCCGATCTGAGTGGCCCGCTGGCCATTCTGAAAGCGATCGGGCCTGACCTGCAGGACGCGCTGCTCGGCCCGGCGGCCGGTCACCTGGGCGACGCGCCCGTCGTTCTCGTGCCGCCCGGCAAACTGCACTCGATCCCGTGGGCGCTGCTGCCTGCGCTGAGCGAGCGCGCGTTCAGCGTCGCGCCGTCGGCAGGCTCCTGGTTGCGGGCGCGCGCCGCCCGGCCACCTGCCCGCCAGCACGTCACGCTGGCCTGCGGGCCCGGCCTGGTCACGGGCGGCGCCGAGGTGCCCGAGGTAGCGCAGCTGTATGACGACGTCACGGTGCTGTCGGGCCGTGACGCCACCGCCTCGCGGGTCATGTCCGCGCTGGACGGGGCGTGGCTGGCGCATATCGCCGCGCATGGCAGCTTCCGCGCGGACAGCCCGCTGTTCTCCTCGTTGCGCATGCACGACGGGCCGCTGACCGTCTATGACTTCGAGCAGCTGGACCGCGCGCCCTACCGGCTGGTGCTGCCCAGCTGCGACTCCGGCGTCCTCGCCCCGGCCGGGGCGAACGAGCTGCTCGGCCTGGCCAGCAGCCTGCTGCCGCTGGGCACCGCCGGGATCGTCGCCAGCGTTGTCCCGCTGAATGACTATGCCGCGGTGCCGCTCATGGTCGACCTGCACGGCTACCTGCGAAAAGGTCACACCCTCGCCGAGGCGATGCGCCGTGTGCGGCTCGACTCCGGCACGGACGCCATCCAGCGCGCGGCCGCATTGTCCCTGACCACGCTGGGCGCTGGCTGACTGCGCCTGCCGGATCAGGCAGCTAGTGACGACCAGCCGTCAGCGCACCATGGTCAGTGCACCACGGGGGGCCACAGGTCGTGCTGGGCGGCGATCGGGTCGCCGGGCCACTCGTGCATGGCCGCCAGGTTGTCGTGGGCCGGGTACCTGGCCGCGGCCGGGCCGTCGGCGAACCCGTGCAGCAGGTTGGTGGTCACCCGCCGGGTGAACTCAGCGGCCCGGCGGTTCAGGCCGAACAGCCGCAGCCCGTTGCTGCACGCCACCCAGCGCATCGTGCCGGTGTTGAACACCCCGGCGCCGCCGTGGTGGGTGTAGTAGGCCGAGTCGGCGTAGCTGCGCACGCCGCGGCAGGTCAGCGGCGAGTGGGAGAGCACCTGCATCGGCCGCTGCACCGGGTAGACCGGGTTCACCCGGTCGTACTCGATGCCGACCAGGCCGGTGAGCCGGGTGCCCTTCCGCACCCCGGTGCCAGCGAAGATCCAGGTGTCCGGGGACACGATGACGAAGTCCGCGGTCACCGGGTTCGACTCGTACAGCGTGCCGGTCAGCGAGGACTCCGGGTCCGGGCTGGGCGGCTCCCGCCAGTCGCTGGTGACCAGCGCATTGTCCTTCCCGTACATCGGGTCCTGCAGGTAGCTGGTCTTGTAGCAGATGACCAGCCGCCGCGCGCCGAGCCGGGTGCTGGCCATCCGGGTCCGCCGGAACATCGTGTTGGCGCCCATGAACGCGATGTTCGTGCCCGCGTTGCGGGCCGCCGTGACGTGCGCCCGCTCCTGCGGGGTCCAGTACTCGTCGTGGCCCGCGGTGAACAGCGCGTGCGCCCCGTCCAGCAGGTGCGCGTCACCGTCGATGTCCATGCTGGTGACGTAGGCCAGCGGCCGGCCAGAGCGCTCGGCCAGCTCGATCGTCTTGCGCTCGTGGTAGAGGAACATGTAGGCGCCGTTGGCGTCGTAGGGCCGGTCCAGGCTGACCGCCAGCGAGCGGTTGGCGTAGTCGCCGACCCCGCCCGGCCCGTTGTACAGGTCGTAGCCGCCCCAGGTGTTGTAGGCCTGCCAGGTCTCGACACCGTTCTTGATCACGATCTTGCCGGCCGTGCTGGCCGACCGGACAGTGACCGGCACGAACCGCTGGGCGCCGCTGTCCGCGTCCAGCCGGAGCAGGTAGGAGCCTTCCGGCCAGTCATGGGTCGGCACGGTGAGCGACGGCCCCCAGTCCGCCTGCACCGTGTTGGCCGGCTTGATCACCCGGGCCGCGCGCTGCCGGTGCCCGCGCACGGCCGCCGAGCGCCACAGCAGCCGGGCCTCGTCCCCGTGGTACCAGCCCATCCGGAACGCGCTCACCGTGAACGAGCGGGCGGTGGTCAACACGTACAGCGTGACCGGTTCACCCGGCCGCACGCTGGCCTGCCCGGCGTAACCCATGATCGCGTCCGGCGCGCCCAGGTGCCGGATGTTCCAGTGCGGGTCGCCGGGCCGGTCGTTCTCCCGGACCGGCCGGCCCGCCACCGGCGGCCGGGCCGACGGCGAGGCCCTGCTCCCCCGGCCGGCCGCGCGGGCCGCGGCGCTGCACGCGGCCGTGCCCACGGCCACGGCCGCCGCGACGATGCCGAGGAACGCCCGCCGCGGGAGCTGAGAAGGCCCACCCATGTCACCATCATGAACCTGGTGGCCTGCGGCGGCCGGCCGCGCGGCCGATGCCCGGGTGCCGCTTGCCGGTTTCTTGACCTTGCCATTGCCCGGTGCGGGCAGTCCGCGCGAATTGGCCATGCCCAGCCCGGCGCAGGGTGCACAATCCGGACATGCTCCCAGGCGCGGACCCCGCTGATGATCCACTGGACCAGGATGCGCCGGACTACCCGGTGGACGACCCGGCCATCCCCCACTGGTTCCTGGCCGAGAGCGACCGCGCCAACCGGGCCACCGACCTGCGCGGTTTCACCACCGGGAACCTGGTCCAGCCGCTGGTGGACGGCCGGGGCTACTTCGCCCGGCTGTGCGCCGAGATCAACGCGACCGGGCGCGGGGACCAGGTGTTCTTCGTGGACTTCCGGGGCGACTTCGATGAGCAGCTGGACGGGCCGGGCACCGAGGCCGGCGAGGTGCTGGGGCGGGCCGCCCGGCGCGGGGTGAGCGTGTTCGGCCTGCTGTGGCGCTCACAGCCCAGGACGCTGCACCAGTCCGAGGAAGCCAACGCGGATTTCGTCCGGCAGATCGACGAGGACGGCGGCCAGGTCCTGCTGGACGCCCGGACCCGGCGGGGCGGCAGCCACCACCAGAAGCTCGTGGTGCTCCGGCACCCGGGCGCCCCCGGGCGGGACTGCGCCTTCGTCGGCGGCATCGACCTCGGGCACAGCCGCAACGACGACGCCGGGCACCGCGGCGACCCGCAGGTGATGGAGTTCCCGGACAGCTACGGCCCGCGGCCGCCGTGGCATGACATCCAGGCGGAGGTGCGCGGCCCGGCCGTGCACGACCTGGAGCACACGTTCCGTGAGCGGTGGTACGGCAGCAGCGTGCTGGACCTGCCCAGCCCGGTCCGCCAGCTGTACGACCGGGCTTACCACATGGGCGCGGTGACCAGCCGCCCGCTCCCCGAGCCGGTGCCCGACGATGGCACGGTACGCGGCCCGCACGCGGTCCAGGTGCTGCGCACCTACCCGGCCCGGCTGCGCCGGTACCCGTTCGCCCCGCATGGCGAGCGCAGCATCGCGCACGCCTACCGGAAGGCGCTGGCCCGGGCCCGGCGCCTGATCTACCTGGAGGACCAGTACCTGTGGTCCCGGCCGGTGGCCCGGATGTTCGCCGCGGCGCTGCACGCCCACCCGGACCTGCACATCATCGCGGTGGTGCCGCGGTACCCGGACAACGACGGCCCGGTCACCCGGATGCCGGGCCTGATGGCCCGGCACGACATGGTGCGCCTGCTGCGGGCGGCGGGCGGCAGCCGGTTCGCCGTGTACGACCTGGAGAACCACGCGGGCACGCCGGTATACGTGCACGCCAAGGTGGTGGTGGTCGACGACGTGTGGGCCATGGTCGGCTCGGACAATCTCAACCGGCGGTCCTGGACCCATGACAGCGAGCTGTCGATCGGCGTACTGGACGCCACCCGGGACACGCGGGAGCCGCGGGACCCGGCCGGCCTGGGCGACGGCGCCCGGACCTTCGCCCGCGACCTGCGCTTGCAGCTGTGCCGCGAGCATCTGGACCGGGCCCCGGACGACGTCGCCGACCTGCTGGACCCCGCGGGCGCCTGCGCCGCGTTCCGGCGGCAGGCGGACCAGCTGGCGGCCTGGCACGCGGGCGGCGGCACCGGGGACCGGCCGCCTGGCCGGGTGCGGCCGCATCAGGTGGTCAGCCCGTCGGCCGTGCAGCGGCTGTGGGCCACCCCGCTGTACCGGACGGTCTTCGACCCGGATGGCCGGCCCTGGCGGGACCGCACCCGGAACCGCCTGTAACCCGGCCCAGCGGCCCGGGCAACCTACTGCCGCCCCCAGGCGTCTTCTGCTGCAGAACCGGAAAGCGGATGGTGGGCCATGGGCAGCAGCCAGCGGGGCACGGACAGCAGCGGGCCAGGCCGGACCCGGCTGCCCCGGGTGACCGTGCTGGCCAGCCGGGCCGTGCTGGCCTTACTGCTGTGCGCCGGGCTGGCCACCGCCTCCCCGGCGCTGGCCCGGCCCGCCGCGCGGCGGCTCAGCGCGGCCGGATCGATCGCGGTGACCTGCCGCTCACCCGCGCACCGGAAGCTCGCGGCCCGGCTGGCCAGCGGCATCCGCGCCGCGCTGCGCGGGCGCTCGTCCACCGTCGCGCTCCGGGTCGAGGACCGGAGCAAGGGACTGAACTGCTACCTGAACACGACCATGCACTTCGATTCGGCCAGCGTGGTGAAGGTGACCATCCTCGGCACGCTGCTGCGCGAGGCCATGACCCAGCACCGGAAGCTGACCGCGGCCGAGGTGCGGCTGGCCACCAGGATGATCACCGAGTCGGACAACGGCGCCGCCTCCGACCTGTGGGCCCACGTGGGCCGCGGCCGGCTGCGCTACTTCCTGGGCCGGGCCCGGATGAGCCAGACCCGGCTCGGTCCCGGCGGGTACTGGGGCCTCACCCAGATCACCGCGCACGACGAACGGCTGCTGCTGGACCTGCTCATGTACCCGAACCGGGTGCTGGACACCGCGTCGCGGGACTTCGCGCTCCGCCTGATGGCCCGGGTCATCCCGGCCCAGCGCTGGGGCGTGCCGGCCGGGGCGCCCGCGGGCCTGACCGTGCACGTGAAGAACGGCTGGCTGCCACTGGCCACGCACGGCTGGCGGATTCACAGCATCGGCTGCTTCACCGGCCATCACCGCGGCTACAGCATCGTGGTGCTCACCCAGGACAACCCGACCATGAGCTACGGGATCAGCACCATCCAGCGGGCCGCGGAGGTCATCCACCGGCAGCTCAACCCGGCCGGCACCGCGCTGCTCCCGGCACCTCCGCCGTCCCCGTCGTGGGGCCATCCGGACGAGCACATCCCGGCCCGGCTCGGCGGCCGATAGCGGCGCAAAGAAAATTTCCGGCAACCCGGAACCACCGGGTGGGCCGGCACGTCTAACTCAATGCCTCTTCCCACCTGGGGCGCATGGTGAATGGTCGCCCGCGCGGTCCGGTAAGCAGCGCACAGTTACCGGGCTGTGCGGGCGACGCCGTTCCCCGGCCCGCAGGTCAGCGCGCCAGGCCGCGGTAGACACGCTGCGCGTTACCGCCCAGGACCGCCTCGAGGGTGCTGGCCGGCAGGCCCAGCCCGGCCACCGCCCGGGCGTTGCGCTCGATGCCGGGCACGCCCGGCCAGTCGGTACCGAAGATGAACTTCGCCGCCAGCCGGCCCAGGCTGAAACGCGCGTAGTAGTCGGGCAGCCGGCCCGGGGGCAGCCCGGACAGCTCGATCCACACATTGCCGTGCAGCAGCGCCAGCGAGGCGGCCGCCTCGTACCACCAGCCGCGCCCGCCGTGCGCGAGCACCACGGCCAGCCCGGGGAAGTCGCGCAGCACCGGGCTGAGCCGGCCGGGATCGGCCATCGAGTTGTCCGAGCCGGGAAAGGAACTGGTGCCGCAGTGCACCACTACCGGCACCCCCTCCTGCTCGCACAGCGCGTAGGCGGGGTACAGCGCCGGGTCCGCCGGGCTGAACCCGCCGTGCACCGGATGGATCTTGAGGCCGGCCGCGCCCATGCCCAGCTGCCGGCCGAGTTCCGCGGCCACCGGGTAGTGCAGGTGCGGGTTGATGCTGGCCAGGAACGTGAAGCGGTCCGGGTTGTGCTTGATGACCGGCAGCAGGTCCTCGACCGGCTGGATGCCGGTGACCTTCGGGCTGTACTCGCACAGCAGGATCGCGCGGTCCACCCCCTCGGCGGTCATCAGGTCATCGAGCGCCGCCGGGATGACCGTGCCGTCCTCGGCGAACACCTCGGCCCAGCCCGGCTGGCCGAACCGCTCGGCCCAGCCGCGCCAGGCCGGCTTCAGCGTGCTCAGCCGCGGCGCGTGCACGTGCGCGTCGATCAGCAGCCGCCCGTCCAGCATGTGGCTCCCTCCGGTGATCACCCCGCCCGGGGCACGCCTCAGTATCCGCTTTCACGCAGTTTCCCCGGCATTCCGGGCTGGTACGAAGAAACGTGAGAGGAAATGCGGCAGGAATGATCATGCGTACCGCAGGTCCGGAGCACACCCACTGGCTGCGCTTTTTGCCTGGGAGTCCGCGCAGGTATGGCGGTGTCTCAATTCTGGACACCTACCACCGGCCGCCCGCCCGCACGTCAGCTGAGGAATGAGATCATGACAGTCACCAGCAGCCAGCAAAACGAGAACCAAACGGGCGGGCTGACCGGGCGCGTGGCCCTGGTCACCGGCGGGACTGCCGGGATCGGCGCCGCCACCGCGCAGAGCCTGGCCGAGGCCGGCGCCGAAATCGCGGCGGGCTATTCGCGCAGCGCCGATCGGGCGCAGAAATTCCAGGCCACGACGGCGGCCGGGTTTCCCGGCCAGCGGATCACCCTGCACCAGGGCAACATCGGGGTCGCCGGGGACTGCCGCCGGGTGGTGCGCGAGGTCATCGAGCAGCATGGCCGCCTCGACATCCTGGTCAACAACGCCGGCGTCACCATCGACCGGACCGTGGCCAAGATGACCGACGAGGATTGGCTCCGGGTGGTCTCGGTCAACCTGTCCGGCGCCTTTTTCATGGCCCAGGCCGCGCTGGAGCACATGATCGAGCGGGGTACCGGGCGGATCATCAATGTGTCCTCGGTGATCGGCGAGACCGGGAACATCGGCCAGGCCAACTACGCGGCGTCCAAGTCCGGGCTGTTCGGGCTGACCAAATCCCTGGCCCGGGAGGCCATTTTCGCGCTGAACCGGGCCAGCCGGCCGGTGGGTGACGGCATCGGGCTCACGGTCAACGCGGTGACCCCCGGGTTCATCGCCACCGACATGCTGTCCACGATCCCGGAGCGGGCGCTGGAGCGGATCCGCGGGCAGATTCCGGTCGGCCGGCTCGGGCGGCCCGAAGAGATCGCGCGGGTGGTCCGCTTCCTGGCCGCCGACGAGTCCGCGTACGTGACCGGCCAGATCTGGGCGGTCAACGGCGGCCTGGACATGTGAGGGCTGGTCGCCTGCACCAGGCCCGCGTCGGGCCCGCTGATGGGCATCGCCGCGATATTCGGCGAATATGGGTACACGAGGTATCCCGTTCCGTCTTCGCCCAGGAGGTGCCCAGTGTCCGACGGCAACATCGCGTGGCAGGCAGCGCAGGACGCGGTCACCGCCCTGGCGCCCGAGGCCGATCTCGTCGCCGACCTGGACATGGCGGGCTTCGGCGGCTCCCTGCTCGCGGTGCTGAACCGGGCCATGGAGCACCCGGTCACGCTGGCCGGGGCCGGCTTCCGGCTGACCACCAACCTGGTCCGGGCCAGCCAGTTCACCGCGGCCCGGGCCATGGGCCTGGCCGCCGAGCCGCCCATCGCGCCGGGCCGCGACCGCCGGTTCGCGGACGCCACCTGGGAGGACAACCCGGCGTACGCCGGGCTGCTGCAGGCCTACCTGGCGGCCCGGCAGTTCTCCGACGAGGTGCTCGCGGCCGGCCGGGGGGACCCGGTCACCGACGGCAAGGCCGGGCTGGCCGCCGGGTTCGTCCTGGACGCGGTCAGCCCGACCAACTTCCTGCTGACCAACCCGGCCGCGCTCAAGCGGGCGTTCGAGACCGGGGGCGGCAGCCTGGTCGCGGGCAGCCGGAACTTCCTCGACGACATGCTGCACAACAACGGGCGGCCCCGCCAGGTGGACACCAGCCCGTTCCAGCTGGGCCGCAACCTGGCGGCCACCCCGGGCCAGGTGGTCTACCGCAGCGAGCTGATGGAGCTCATCCAGTACGCCCCGCAGACCGCGCAGACCCACGCCGTCCCGATGCTGGCCAGCCCGCCGTGGATCAACAAGTACTACATCATGGACCTGGCCCCGGGCCGCAGCTTCATCGAGTGGGCCGTGCAGCACGGGCACACCGTGTTCGCCATCTCCTACCGCAACCCCGACGCGCAGATGCGCGGGGTCACCCTGGATGACTACCTCATCGGCGGGCCCAAGGCGGCGCTGGACGTGATCACCGACATCACCGGGGCGCCCAAGGTCAACATCACCGGGCTCTGCCTGGGCGGCGCGCTGACCGGCATGCTCGCCGCGTACCTGGCCCGCACCGGCGACCACCGGATCAATGCCCTGGCCCTGCTGAACACGATGCTCGACTACAGCGAGCCAGGGGTGCTGGGCGTGTTCACCGACGAGCCGACCGTCGCCCGGCTGGAACGGCAGATGCAGGAAACGGGCGTGCTGGAGGGCTCGCAGATGGCGGGCACCTTCGACCTGCTCCGGGCCAACGACCTGATCTTCGGCTACGTGGTGACGAACTGGCTGATGGGCAAGCAGCCGCCCGCGTTCGACATCCTGGCCTGGAACGCGGACAGCACCCGGATGCCCGCCGCCATGCACTCCTTCTACCTGCGCTCGCTGTACATCCACAACGAGCTGGCCACCGGCGATCTGGAACTGGCCGGCCAGCAGCTGTCGCTCGGCGACGTTACAGAGTGACTGCTACGTGGTAGGGGCAGTCAATGACCACATCGTGCCGTGGCCGGCCTCGTACCAGGCGACCCGCCTGCTGGGCGGCAGCGTGCGCTACGTGCTGTCCAGCGGCGGGCACGTGGCCGGCATCGTCAACCCACCGGGGCCCAAGGCCTGGCACATGGTGGGCCCGGGCAACCCGGCCACGGCCGAGCAGTGGCGGGCGGCCGCCGAGCGCCGGGACGGCTCCTGGTGGGAGGACTGGACCAGCTGGGCGCAGGACCGGTCGGGCGAGCTGGTGCCCCCGCCCCGGATGGGCAGCAAGCGCTACCCCGCGCTGGGCGACGCGCCCGGCGAGTACGTGCACGGCTGACTCTTGCTTGACAAATCATGCAAGGTGCGTAGTATAGCTAGCAGACAGATAGACGCTGCTAGGAGATGACAACAATGGCCGATACCCGCACCACCAGCCAGGAAATCCAGGGCGAGGTCCTGGACGCCGTCCGCAAGAGCCAGGAGGCCGTGGTGGACGCGGTCAAGCGCTGGGCCGACACGGTTCAGTCGATCACCCCGTCCATCCCCATGCCCAACCTGCCCTACGCGGACAAGCTGCCCAAGCCCGAGGAGCTCGTGGCCAACGCCTACGACTTCGCCGAGCAGCTGCTGGCCGCCCAGCGCAGCTTCGCCGAGAGCGTGCTCCAGGCGACGAAGCCGCTGACCAGTGGCAGGAACGGCAGCACGGCGCCGAAGGCGGGCACCGCGGCCAAGTGAGCTGAGCCCCACGCGCAAGCGCGGCGGTCCCGGATATCCGGGACCGCCGCGCTGCCGTCTGCCCAAATGCGTACTATAGTTAGCACGATCGCCGCACTGCTTCCGGAGGTGCCATGCCCGAGCCATGGGACAAGCAACTGGAGGCGCTCGGCGCATTCATCCGGACCCAGCGCAAGCTGGCCAACCTGTCACTGCGCCAGCTGGCCGAGATGACCAGCCTGTCCAACCCGTACCTGAGCCAGATCGAGCGGGGCCTGCACCAGCCCTCGGTCCGGGTGCTCAGGGCCCTGTCTGAGGCGCTCGACGTGTCGGCGGAAACCCTGCTGGCCCAGGCCGGGCTGCTGGATCCGGACCGGGCCGCCCAGGACGGCCCCGCGGCCAGCGCCCGCCAGGCGGCCGCGGACGCGGAGAGCGCCATCCGCGCTGATCAGCGCCTCACCGATGAGCAGAAGAACGCGCTGATCAGCGTGTACCGGAGTATGCTTCGCTCCGAATAGGGTGCTGTACCGCGGTTCCGGCTGCGGCACGCAGCAACCCGCCTGGCCGTGCCCGCGCGGCCGTCCGTGTGACCAAGAAGTTACCTGCACCTTGCCGGTTGGCGAGTGCCGGGAACTGAGCATGTCTATAATTCCTATATGATTGCAGGGGAATCGCGCTTGCCCACGCTGCTGCCACGCCCGGAACTGTCGGAACTCGCCATCGCGCCACCCAGTACCGGTCCTGGCTACTGGGCCGGCGCCCCCAGCGCCGAGCTCGGCGAGGACGGCATCTACCTCGCCTACCGGCTGCGCCGGCCGGTCGGCCGGGGCCGCGGCTACGGGGTGACCGTGGCCCGCTCCACGGACGGCGTCCGCTTCGAGCCGCTGCTGACCATCGGCCGTGAGCTGGTCGACACCGAGTCGCTGGAGCGGCCGTCGCTGGTCCGCACCGACACCGGCAGCTGGCGGCTCTACCTGAGCTGCGCCACGCCGGGCACCAAGCACTGGCGGGTGGAACTGGTCGAGGCCGCCCACCCGGCCGAGTTCGACGCGCTGACCAGCCAGGTGGTGCTGCCCGGCGACGCCAAGACCGGGGTCAAGGACCCAGTGATCACCCGCCGCGACGGGCTGTGGCAGCTGTGGGCCTCCTGCCACCCGCTGGCTGACCCGGCCGAGGCCGACCAGATGGTCACCGACTTCGCCACCAGCCATGACGGCAGGGAATGGACCTGGCACGGCACCGCGCTGAACGGCCGGCCGGGCTACTGGGACTCGCGTGGCACCCGGGTCACCGCGGTGCTGCACACCCCGTCCGGGCTGGTCGCCTACTACGACGGCCGGGCCAGCGCGGCCGAGAACTACGAGGAGCGCACCGGGATCGCCACCGGCACCGAGCCGACCGCGCTGGTCCAGTCCGGGAACGCGCCGTTCGCCGAGTCGCCCTACGGTGGCGGCGGCCTGCGCTACCTGGACATCCTGCCGCTGCCCGACGGCAGCTACCGGCTGTACTACGAGATGAGCAGGCCGGACGGCTCGCACGAGCTGCGCACCGAACTGCGCACCGGGCTGAACTGACCGGCGGGCCCGATCACACCCGGGGCTGGCCGTTGCGCGCCTGCCACTGGCCCTCCGGCCGGTCCCCGACCAGCCCCCCGGACCGCTCCCGGGGCTGCAGCCAGTGGCTGAAATCGGACTCGGTGATCTTCTCCAGCAGCCGGATGTCCGTTTCGAAGTAGGGCAGCACGGCCTGCCGCTGCTGCCAGGTGAGCGGCTGGCGGGGCCGGGCGCCGCGCTGCAGCATCCGCTCCAGCGGGGCGGTCAGCGCGGGCCCCGGTGGTGCCGGGCAGATGCCGGCTGACCGTGGCCGCCCCCCGGATCAGCTGCGACACCACGCGGTGACGGCCGGTCTCGGCGGGATGCGCGGTCACGTTCTCCTTGGGCACCTCGGTGACCACGCCCGGCGGCACGCCGAGGAACGTGCAGATCCGGTCCAGCGTCCGGGTGGGCGCGTCGACCAGGTCGCGGTAGCGCAGCACCAGCACCTGCTCCCGGGGGAACGACAGGTACAGGTGCTCCAGCTGCTCGCCATACCGGCCCAGCCGCGTGTAGTGCCAGAACTGGGCCCAGCCCGCCGCGATCCGCCGGTCCTCGTCGGCGCAGGCCCGCACGAAGTCACCCTCCGGGTCCAGGCCCGCGGACCACAGATGGGCCCAGTTGGAGTGGGCCCGCTCCACCGGGTCGCGCAGGATCGCGATCAGCTTGGCCGACGGGATCAGCTCCCGGATCCGGCGCTGCGCCTGCCGGTCATAGAGGTAGAACGGGGTCGACTCGCCGCGCAGCAGGCCGGCCGCGGCCGGCGCGAACAGCGCCTCGTAGTCCTCGCGGCGCCAGACGTGCTCGCGCCACGTGGTGACGTCGCCCGGCCCACCGCCCCGGGTGGGCGGCGGCCCGTCGGTCAGGAAGAACTTCGGCTCCTTGACCGGGGACAGGTACAGCGCCGGGTGCCGGTCGAGCGCGGCGTGCAGGGCGGTCGTCCCCGCCTTGGGGGCACCGATGACCAGGAAGTCGGGCAGAGGCACGCGCAGCCTCCTTCGGTCAAGGTGCGCCTGGGCACGAAGCGGCACCACGGGGGTTCGAGGGGAGAATTATCCCGATCAAATTTGTAGGTTATTAGACATGGCAGGCTGGGTCAACGGCTGTGGCCAGGCTGCGCCCCGTCACCGGACGTGATCCCGGTCACCTGGCCAGGCGCCCCCCGGCCCCGTTGCGCGGGGAGCGCACCGCAGCAGTCTTCCCGCCAGCGCGCGCCTCACACCCGGCGGGCCATATTGACACGCGGCCGGGCGGTGCGCTGGGGTTCGTACTGTGAACCGCGGTTCGCAATGTGGCGTGATTCAGGGCAGTGAAGTCATCCAGCCGCGGGCTGACGCTACGAACTCGACGAAGAGGTGGAGCAGATGAATGCCTGGGACGCGACGTCCTATGAGGGGAAAGACACCATCCTGCGGGTCGTCCAGGAGGAGGCGGACCGGTTCATCGGGCTGGCCGGGCGGCCCGGGGTGTGGGACGCGCCCACGGCCTGTGAGAGCTGGGCCGTCCGCGACGTGGCTGGCCACCTGGTGGACACGACCGAGGGCTACTTCGACGCGTTCGAGATCGCCAAGGCGAGCGGCGAGGCCAGCCCGTACGGCCTGGCCGGCATGCACGAGCGGGCCGGGGAGCAGGCCACCCGGTTCCGCGACCTGTCCCAGGAGGCGATGCTGGGCCGGCTGCGCGCCGACCTGGACAAGCTGATGGGCATGCTGGAGCCGATGAGCGCCGAGGAGTGGACCGGCTTCATCGTCCCGCACTTCTACATGGGCCCGGTCCCCGCGTTCTTCTACGCGGCCGGCCAGCTGATGGACTACGCGGTGCACTCCTGGGACATCCGCCAGGGCACCGGCCGTGCGCACGGCCTGTCCGGCGACGCGGCCGACCTGCTGGTGCCGTTCATGTTCGTGCTCTGGCAGTCCACCATCCGGCAGGACGCCGACCTGACCCCGTTCCGCCTCGGCGTGACGGTGACCGGCCGGAACGCCGGGGAGTACCGGATCGACGTGTCCGACCAGGGCATGAGCTACGAGCCGGGCGACGTCAGCGACATGCCCACGGTCATCGACTTCGACGCGGGCAGCCTGGTGCTGACCACGTTCGGCCGGAGCAACTCCGGCACGGTGCGCGGCGACCAGGAGATCGCCGACCGCTACCTCAACCTCTTCTTCCGCATCTAGGACCCGGTCAGTCCGGGACGGCGGCTGGACCGTCCAGGCGGAGTCAGCCGCTGTCCCGGCGGCCGGGTGGCGGCTGGTGCGGCGCGCTGGTCAGTCACCATGTGCGCGGGCGGGCGGCGCGGCGGTTGCGTTAAGCCGGAGGTTTGGCGTTTCCGCCCGGGGCGGCCTCGGCGTCGTACTCCCCAGCCGGGTGACCGGCGGGCAGCCGGTGCTTGGCCACCCGCGCGGTCGGGGTGCGCGGCAGCTCGTCGATCAGCTGCCAGTAACGGGGCACCTTGAACCCGGCCAGCCGCCCGGCGGTGAACGCGCGCAGCTCGGCGAAGTCGGGCTGGTGCCCGGGTACCGGGACCACGAACGCCTTGACCTCTTCCTCGGACAGCTCGGAGGGCACCCCGACCACGGCCGTCTCCAGCACGTCCGGGTGCTCCTCGAGGACCTCCTCGACTTCGGCCGGGGACAGGTTCTCGCCGCGGCGGCGCAGCACTTCTTTCTTCCGGGCCACGAACGTGTAGGTCCCGCCCGGGTCCACGGTGACCAGGTCGCCGGTGTGCAGCCAGCCGTCGGTGAACGCCCGGGCCGTCTCCTCCGGCATCCCCCAGTAGCCCCGGGTCAGCACCGGGTTGCGCAGCAGCAGCTCGCCGGTGCCGCCCGGGCCGACCTCCTGGCCCGCCTCGTCGATCACCCGGGCGTGGTTGACCACACCGAGCCGCGGGTGCTGGCGCGGCGCGCCCAGCGTGCCGAACGGCCGGGTGCCGTGCGGCCAGATCAGCCCGTACGGGCTCTCCGACATCGCGTAGCCGACCACGATCCGCAGCCCGAACCGGCGCTCCATCTCCTCCTGCCGGTCCTGGGCGGGCGCCGGGCCGGTGTAGCACAGCCGCAGCGGGGTGTCCGCATCATCGGGCCGCACCGGCTGGCGCATCAGGATCTCCAGCATCGCGCCGATCGCGTTGAACTCGGTGGCCCCGTGCTGGCGCGCGGCGTCCAGGAAGCCGCTGGCCGAGAAGCGCGGCAGCAGGATCAGCCCGGCGCCACAGGTGAGCGAGCCCATCATCGAGTACGCGGGCGCGTTGATGTGGAACAGCGGCAGCGACGTCATCAGCCGGTCGTGGGCGGTCAGCTGCATCCAGTACGGGAAGCCCTCGCCCGCCATCACGTAGGCCCGGTGGGTCTGCATGACCAGCTTGGACCGGCCGGTGGTGCCCGAGGTCGGGATCAGCACGGCCAGGTCATCGGGGCTGACCCCGCTGGCGGGCAGCGGCTCGGGCGGTGCGGTGCTGCCCGCCCAGTCGCCGGCCAGCTCGCCGGAGTCCAGCGTGCCCAGCGGGGGCAGGCCGCCGATCTCCGCCTGGCTGACCAGCGCGGCCAGGCCCTGGTCGGTGATCAGCGCCCGCGGCTGGGTCTGCCGGGCCAGCCCGGCCAGCTCGGCCGGGGCGCTGCGCGGGTTGACCGACACGGTGACCGCGCCCAGCGCGGCCAGCGCCAGCCAGCAGATCAGGTACTGCGGCGTGGTCCGCGCGGTGACCATGACCAGATCACCGTGGTTCACGCCGGCTGCCCGCAGGTCCTGCGCGGCCGCGGCCACCCGGGCCAGCGCGCCGCTGAAGCTCAGCTCGCCGTCGTCGGTGCGCACCCAGATGCCGTCCGGATCGCGGCGCGCGGCATCCTGGAGCACCTCGGGGATGGTCCGGGTGGCTGGCCGGTCGCTGGGCATTCCAGCATCTTACGGAGCCGGTGCGGGCGTCCCGGCGGCGGCGTTCGCCGGGACGTGCTCACCGGGGCGGTGCCGCCGGGCGGGCGACCGCTACGGCGACGAGCCCGCGGGCGGGGCCGAATGATTCCCGGCCGCCGGGCTCGACGTGCCGGTCGTGGTCGGCGTCGGGGTCGGGGTCACCGGCGCCGAGGTGGTCGGGGCCGGCGAGGACGGTGCCACCGACCCGGCCGGGCTCTGCGACGCGGAGCTGCTCGGCTGGGCTGACGGACTGCCCGTCGGCGCGGGGTGCCGCGCCTTGTGTGCCGAGCTCTGCCCGCCGACCAGGTTGCCCACGCTCGTGCCCGTGCTGTGCTTGCCCCAGACGACCGCGTTCACCGGCTTGCCGGCCGACAGCTCGAAGATGGTGATCGCGGCGATGACCACGAGGAACACCCCGGCCGTGACCCCGCCGTAGGCCAGCCACTGCCGCCTGCTGATCCCGTCCCACCAGTGACCGCCGCCCGGGCCGCCGCTGGCCGCCGGGCGGCCGCTGCCGGTCTCCCGGTCGCCGACCTGGCCGCTGGCCCGGGTGCCAGCCGTATCGCCGGGGCCAGCCCGGCCGTCCCGGTCACCACCGCCCGCCCAGCGGGTGGTCTGCCTGTCGCGGCGCAACGCCGCCAGCTCCGGGATGAGCTGGGTCTCGGCCGGGTCGGGCGCACCGGCCGGGTACCCGCGGCGCCAGGTGACGGTCTCCTGGCCGGGCAGGTCCGGCTGGGCCGCGTGGCGGCCGCCCGCCGCGGTCTGCGCGCCGTTGCCCTGGGTGGCCGCGCTGCGCGTGGTGGCCCCGTTGGGCTGGGTGGCGGTCTGCTCGGTCGCGGGGTGCTGGGTCGCGGTGTGCTCGCCCGTGGTGCGGTGGACCAGAATCTCTCCCGCTGACTTCAGCCCTTCCTGGGAGCGCAGCAGGTAGTGCCGGTAGATCTCGGTGCCCATGGTGCTGGCGATGCTGCCGAGGGCGGCCCCGATGAGAGTGCCCGCCACGCCGAGATAGGAAGCCGCGACTGCGCCGGTCAGCGTGGCCAGCACGCTGGCGATGACCTGGGTGCCGCTCAGATGCAGTCCGCGCGGCCCACTCATTGACTATCCCCCTCTGCCAGGTAACTCCCCCGCTGCCGGAACGGAGGCCGCGGCCTTTCGGGGGATGACGGCGACTGCTGTCCGAAACATGAGCTTATGCAAGGCGGCCAGGGCGGCGTGGCCTTCTGCCAGGATCGGCGCAGCTCAGTGGCCTCTGAATACTCGGCCAGCACGCCGGCCCCAGTGATTGGTTTTTGTCCCGTTAGCACCAAGGCGGTGCTCAGCCGGGGTGGCGGGGTCCGGTCGCGGCGGGTTATGGGGGTGGTGTGGCCGAGTTCACATCCGGCCGGGAGGCTACCGTCAGGGGGTGGCAGATCCCGCGGCAGACGTCCTCGTGCTCGGGGCCGGCGTGATCGGCCTGACGACCGCGGTGAGCCTGGCCGAAGCCGGGCTGGCGGTGGCCATCCGGGCCGCGCAGCCGCCGCAGCAGACGACCTCGGCGGTGGCCGGGGCCATCTGGGGCCCGCATCTGGTCGAGGACAGCGACCGGGTCGCCCGGTGGTGCGCGGACACACTGGCCACCTTCGCCCGCCTGGCCAGCCAGCCGGGCACCGGCGTCCACCTGGTCAGCGGGCGCGAAGCCGGGCCGGCCTGGTACCCGTTCCCGGCCGCGGCCGGGCCGCTGCGCGAGCTCGGCGAGATCAGCCCGTGCCGCCCGGCCGAGCTGCCGGCCGGGTTCACCGCGGGCTGGCGGTACACCGCGCCGGCCTGCTCGATGCCGGTCTACCTGGAGTACCTGCTGGCCCGGTTCGGCCGGGCTGGTGGCCGGCTGGACGTCGGGCCGGTGGCGTCACTGGCCGCGGCGGCCCGGGACACCGCCGCGCCGGTGATCGTGAACTGCACCGGGATCGGGGCGCACGGCCTGGTGCCCGACCCGGCGCTGACCCCGGTGCGCGGCCAGGTGGTGATCGTGGAGAACCCGGGCCTGACCGAGTTCTTCATCGGCTTCGATCATGCCGCCGCCGAGGTCACCGAGCTGGCCTACATCTTCCCGCACGACGGCCGGGTGGTCCTGGGCGGCGCCGAGGTGGCCGGTGACTGGTCGCTGGAACCCGAGCCCGCCGTGGCCGCTCGCATCCTGCGCGACTGCGCCGCGATCGAGCCCCGGCTGGCCGGGGCCCGGGTGCTCGGGCACCGGGTCGGGCTGCGCCCGGTACGCCCGCAGGTCCGGCTGGAAGCGGCGCCGCTCCCGGCGGGCGACGGCCCGCCGGGCCGCTCCCCCGGCCCGCGCCTGCTCGTGCACAACTACGGGCACGGCGGGGCCGGGATCACCCTGTCCTGGGGCTGTGCCCGCGAGGTCACCCGCCTCGTCCAGCAGTCCGCGCCCCCGCACTGACCGGCTCAGCCACGCGCTGACCGGCTCAGAAGCCAGGAAACACCCGGCGCAGCCGGTCCAGGTCGATGCCCTCGGCCGAGTGCGGCGGGGTGTGGTCCGGGTCCAGCCGCCCGTAGAGCAGCCGCAGCAGCGCCTCGGCCGGCAGCCGCAGCTCCCCGTCCACCTCGGTCCCCGGCACCCACTCGGACAACGTCACCGGGTCGGCCACGGTCAGCAGGTAGTCGCCGTCCGGCTCGGTGGTGCGCACCCGCACCCGGAACGAGTCACCGGCCGGCTTGGCCACGAACTGCAACAGCCCGGTGATGTGGCCGAAGATCAGCGGCACCGCGTCGCTGGCCACAGTGGCCCGGGGGTCGATGCTCACCGCCACGTCCCAGACGTGCACGGCGTGCTCGCCCAGGCGCATCCGCACCAGCCCGGCCGCATCCAGCCGCCGGCCGAAGAACTCCAGGCTGATCGAGTCCAGGTCCTCGTCGGTCAGCTGCTCCAGCCGGCGGACGTACTCCTCATCCCAGGTCAGGCTGTCCGCCGCCTGAGCTTCCGGGCTCCGGTTGTTCCACGCGTCCCAGATGGCCGGGAACGCGTCCCGGTCCACCTGGCCCCGGCCGCCCAGCGCGGCGGCCAGGCCCAGCGTGGCGATCTCGGCGCCGCTGCCGAGATGCGACAGCACCTGGGCGATGGTCCAGTCGGTGTCGTAGGACTGCGCCCGCAGCTGCTCCGGGCTGAGCGGCCGGACCAGCGCTTCGAGCCGGTCGTGGGAGTTGCGCAGGACGCTGATCAGGGTTCGGGGGTCTGAGCTCACGGCTGTCTCCGTTCGGTCTGCTGCGTGCCCGCCATGGCAGACCCTAGGGTGAGGGGAATGAAGATCGGTTTCGGCGCGCCCGTGTCAGGGGTCTGGGCCACCCCGGAAAATCTAGCCGCTTTCGCCGTCAGCGCCGAAGGTGCTGGGTACGCCTCGCTGTGGACCTTCCAGCGGCTGATCGTCCCCGAGGGCTCAGCGATGGAGCCGGTCTACCACAGCGTGCTCGACCCGATGGTGGCGCTCGGCTACCTGGCTGCCGTTACCCAGCGGATCCGGCTCGGCGTGGCCGTGCTGAACATGCCCTACCTGGCTCCCGTCTACCTGGCCAAACAGGCCGCGTCGGTCGACGTGCTGGCCGGCGGGCGGCTGGACCTGGGGCTCGGCATCGGCTGGATGCCGGAGGAGTTCACCGCGGCCGGCGCGACCATGGCCAGGCGCGGCGTGCGCACCGGGGAGTACCTCGAGGTGCTCCGCCGGGCCTGGGCCGAGGGCATCACCGAGTTCAGCGGCGAGTTCTACACGGTCCCGCCGGGCCGGATCGCGCCCAACCCGGTGCAGCGGCCCGGGCCGCCGGTGCTGCTCGGGGGCACGGTCCGGGCCGCCCTGGAGCGGGCCGGGCGGCTCGCGGACGGCTGGGTGACATCCAGCCGGGCCGACCTGTCCCGGATCAGCGAGGGCGTCAACGTGGTCCGCGGGGCCGCGGCCGCGGCGGGCCGCGATCCCGCGTCGATCCGGATCATCTGCCGTGGCGTGGTCCGCGCGGGCGCCCCGGAGACCGTGCCTGAGGGTGGCGGCCGGCGGCTGCTGTCCGGCAGCTACGCCGACATCCGGGGGGACGTGGCCTGGCTGGCCGAGCACGGGGTCACCGAGATCTTCTACGACCTGAACTGGGACCCGCTGATCGGGGCGCCGGACGCGGACCCGGTCGGCGCGGCAGCCCGGGCCGAGGAGATCCTGACCGAGCTGGCCCCCGGGGGCGGGTCCTAACCGAGCCGCTCCACGGGCCGGCCTTCCGGCGGTCAGTCCTTGGCCCGCAGGCCGGCCTGCAGGGCGATGGCCGCGGCTTCGGTCCGGCTGGCCGCGCCCAGTTTGCCGAGGATGTTGGACACGTGCACGCTGGCCGTCTTGGGCGCGATGAACAGTGCCGCGGCGATCTCCCGGTTGCTCCGCCCCGCCACCAGCAGCCGCAGCACCTCGCGTTCCCGGCTGGTCAGCCCGGACAGCACGCCGGGGGCACCACCGCTGGCCTGCCGGCCGAGCCGGGCCCGGCGGCCGAGATCAGCCAGCGCGGAGCGCAGCGGAGTGGCGGCCAGCTCGTCGGCGACCTGGACCGCCTGGGACCATTCCTGCTCGGCTTCGGCCCGCTGCCCGGCCTCGGTCAGGGCCTCGGCCAGCCGCCACCGGGAACGCGCCGTCTCGTACACGAACGCGGGGCTGAACGTGTCCACCACCAGCTGCCAGGCCTGCGGGTCGTTGTGGCCCTGCACCCGGCCCCATTCCGCCTCGGCCCGGGCCAGCCAGCCGCGGCCGTCCACGCCCAGCACGAACTTGGGCCGCTGCGGGTAGGCCGCGCCCTCCCGGGCCGCCTCGATCAGCACCCCGGCCGCGGTCACCTCGGCCTGCGCCGCCGCCTCGTCCCCGGCCGCGCGGGCCTGCTGGGCCCGGTCGCCCCGGGCGGCCAGCCCCACGGCCGCGATCCGGATCACCGGCGGTGCGTAGCCCTCCTGGTCAGCGTTCTGCTCGGCCAGGATCGCGGCCACTTCGGCCAGCGCGGACGCGGTGTCCCCGCGCCACAGCGCGTGCTCGGCGAGCAGCCCGCGGGCGATGTACGCGCCGAAGCCGTCGGCCGGCCAGAACGGCTCCAGCCAGGCCCGGCGCTCGGCGACCGCCGGGCTGCCCCGGGCCACGTCCAGGAACAGCGCCATCGCGGACAGCCGGGCCTCGGCGGCGGTGCCGACCCGGACCCCGAAACCGTCCGCGAGCTCCTGCGCGTGGTCCCAGCAGCCGTCCTGGTAGTGCGCCAGGTAGTGCGTGTACTGCAGGTCGAGCCCGTACGGGGCGAGGGCGAGGCCGGCCGCTTCGGCCTGGCTGAACCCCTCGTGTGCGGTGGCAGCCGCTTCGGCCAGGTCGCCGCGTTCCAGCTGGGACCGGGACAGCTGAAACGCGGCACGAAGTTCGACGCCGAGCATGGAGTTGGCCCGGGCCTGCCGGTAGGCCTCGGTGAACAGGTCGATGGCCTCTTCCGGCTCGCCCCGGCGCTCGGCCAGCAAGCCCATGGTGACCAGTGCGTCCGCCTCCACCCAGGGCGCGTTCGCGGCCCGGGCCGCGGCCCGGGCCTGCTCGGCCCGGCGGGCCGCGCCGTCCTCGTCACCCACGTACATCAGGGTCTGCGCGTGGGTGCCCAGGGCCCGGGCGTACTGCCAGCTCGGCGGGTCCGCCGGGAGCACTTCCACGGCCGCCCGGGCGGCCGCCTCGGCCTCGGCCGGTGCCTCCACTTCGAGCAGGTAGTAGGCGAGCCGTTCGTGGGCCCGGCAGGCCAGCGCCGGGTCGGCGGCAGCGTCGAGGAAGTCCAGGATGCGGCGCAGCTGCTGTACCGCCCGGGCCACATCACCGCTGGAAGCGGCGCGGTTCGCGGAGAAGAACGCCAGCGTGTACCGGTCCTGGCCGGCCAGCTTCTCCGGCTCGCTGACCCGCTCCCACAGCGACAGGGCCACGTCGTAGTGCCGGTGGGCCTCGGCGGGCGCGGCCAGCCGGTCGGCTTCCTGGCCGGCCCGGACCGACGCCGCGAACGCCCCGGTGATGTCGTGGCTGGCCAGGCAGTGGTAGGCGAGCTCGGCCGCGGAGCCGGGCACGGCGGCCAGCCTGGCCTCGTCGGCGAGCAGCTCCGCGAACCGGGCGTGCAGCCGGGTCCGTTCTCCCGGCAGCAGGTCGGCGTACACGGCCTCGCGGAGCAGCGCGTGCCGGAACGCGTAGCGGCCCTCCCGGTCGGTCACCAGCAGCTGCTGCGCCACGCACTCGCGCAGCGCGTCGTCGTACTCGGCCGCGGCCAGCCCGGCCGCAGCCTGCACGATGTCGTCCTCGGCCTGGCGGCCCGCCACCGCCGCGGCCCGCAGCACCTGCTGGGCCGGCCCGGACAGCCGCTCCACCCGGCCGAGCAGCAGCGCGGCCAGCCCGCTGGGCAGCACGTCGCCGCCGATGCTGACCGATTCCCGGTCGGCGGACACGGACACCGTGCCCGCCGGGACAGGGCTGCCCGCCTCGCCCACCGCGGCCAGCAGTTCCTCGGCGTAGTACGGGTTTCCCTCGGCCCGGGCGACCATCCGGTGCAGGTTGGCCGCGTCCAGCGGGCCGGCCGCCAGCGCGGTCAGGTGATCCTCCATCTCGGCGTAACCCAGCGGGCCCAGCTCGATGGCGGTCACGCTGGGCAGCCGGAGCAGCTCAGCTACGACCGGGCGGAGCGGATGCCGGCGGTGCAGGTCGTCGGTGCGGTAGGTGGCGACCACCGCCACCCGTTCCCGGTGCAGCACCCGGCTCAGGAAGGTGACCAGGTCACGGGTGGACCGGTCGGCCCAGTGCAGGTCCTCCAGGATGAGCAGGACCGGGCTGGCCGCGGCCAGCTCGGCCAGCAGGCCGAGCACCGCGCCGAACAGCTGCTGCTGGGCCAGCCCGGAGATCTCGCTGGCCGCGGCCGGGACCGCCTCCCGGTCCGGCAGCAGGCGGGTGAGCACCGGGCGGGCGGCCAGCGCGTCACCCAGCGGGCCGGCCGCGGGGCCGGTGCTGCCCTCGCGCAGCGCGTCCGCCAGCGGCAGGTAGGGGATGCTGTCGCCCAGTTCGGCGCACCGGCCGGAGAGCACCACGAAGCCCCGGTCGGCGGCGCGCGCGGCCAGTTCGCTGACCAGCCGGGTCTTGCCCACCCCGGCATCGCCGCCGATCAGTGCGTGCGCCGGGCGGCCCGCGGCGGCGTCGTCGAGCAGGCCGAGCAGCCGGGTCAGCTCACTGTCCCGGCCCACCATCCGTGCATCCGACGCGCGCAGCACAGGATCAAGTATCACAGCCCGGCCAGTATCCGGAGGACACCGCCGCACGACAGATTCCTTGGCTGCCTGCTCCCGGGTGGGATACTGCTAGACGGAGCGGGCCGTGGAGCCAAGAAATGACAGGGAGACCCGCATGGAGGAGGACCTGGCTGTTTCCTACCAGGCAGCCGTGCCGGGCACCCCGGTGCTCACCCGCGGCGGCCAGGAGATCGGCACGCTGGAGCACGTCCTCGAGGTGCCAAGCCTCGATCTTTTCGACGGGCTGGTGGTGGCCACCGAATGGGGCCTGCGCTTCGTCGACGCCGACCAGGTGGACCTGATCACGATCCGGTACGTGCGGACCAACCTCGACGACGCGTCGGCCAGCCGGCTGCCCCCACCGGACGGCCCGCCGGTCTACCGGGTGAACACGCTGGAGGAGATCGGCGACTCACTGCACGAGCGCCTGGGCCGGATGTTCCGCCGGCCGCACTGGACGCGCGAGCGGTAGGGCGTGCGGTACCCTGACCGCCATGAGCACCGATTCCCGCCCTGCCCGCCTGATGCCGGCCAAGCCCACGCTTGACGGCATCGAGGAGAAGTGGTCGCGCCGGTGGGAAGACGCGGGGGTAGTACAAGTTTGATCCCGGCACGCCCGGCCGCCGCACCCCCCGGGCCGCCGTCTTCGCCATCGACACTCCCCCGCTGACGGTCAGCGGGGCACTGCACATCGGGCACGTCTGCTCGTTCACGCACACCGACACGATCGCGCGCTTCCAGCGGATGCGCGGCAAGACCGTGTTCTACCCGATCGGCTGGGATGACAACGGCCTGCCGACCGAGCGCCGGGTGCAGAACTACTTCCACGTCCGGTGTGACCCCACGCTGCCCTACGACCCGTCGTTCGTGCCGCCGGGCCGGCCGACGGCCCGCCGGCGCGGGTGTCCCGGCGCAACTTCGTGGCCCTCTGCCAGCAGCTCACCGAACTGGACGAGCAGGCGTTCGAGCAGGCCTGGCGGCGGCTGGGGCTGTCGGTGGACTGGTCCACTCAGTACCGGACCATCGACGACCGGGCCCGGGCCATCTCCCAGCGCGGCTTCCTGCGCAATCTGGCCCGCGGCGAGGCCTACCTGGCCGAGGGGCCGACGCTGTGGGACGTGACGTTCCGCACCGCGGTGGCCCAGGCCGAGCTGGAGGACCGGGAGATCCCCGGGCACTACTGCCGGCTCGCGTTCCGCCTGCCGGACGGCACGCCGCTGCCGGTGGCCACTACCCGTCCCGAACTGCTGCCCGCCTGCGTGGCGCTGGTCGCGCACCCCGGCGACGAGCGCTACGCCGCGCTGGACGGCGCCACGGTGACCACGCCGCTGTTCGGCGCCCAGGTGCCGGTCCGCACCCATCCGCTGGCCGATCCGGCCAAGGGCACCGGCATCGCGATGATCTGCACGTTCGGCGACACGGCCGACGTGACCTGGTGGCGTGATCTGGGCCTGCCCACCCGGCCGGTGCTCGGCCCGGACGGCCGGCTGCTGGCCACTGCGCCGCCCGGGATCACCAGCCGGGACGGCCGGGCCGCCTACCAGCAGCTGGCCGGGGCCACGCTGGCCGGGGCCCGGCAGCGGGTGACCGCGCTGGCCCGGGCGTCCGGTGACCTGCTCGGCGAGCCGGAGCCGGTGACGCACCCGGTGAAGTTCTACGAGAAGGGCGACCGCCCGCTGGAGATCATCACCACCCGGCAGTGGTACCTGCGCAACGGCGGCCGCGACCCGGAGCTGCGGCGGGACCTGATCGAGCGGGGCCGGGAGATCAGCTGGCACCCGGAGCATATGCGGGCCCGGTACGAGAACTGGGTGGCCGGGCTGACCGGGGACTGGCTGGTCAGCCGGCAGCGGTTCTTCGGCGTGCCGATCCCGGTCTGGTATCCGCTGGACGCCGACGGCCAGCTCCGCTACGACGAGCCCATCCCGGCCGCTGAGGCCGCCCTCCCAGTGGACCCGGCGGCCGAGCCGCCGCCCGGCTACACCGAGGCGCAGCGCGGCCAGCCGGGCGGCTTCGCCGCCGACCCGGACGTGATGGACACCTGGGCGACCTCCTCGCTCACCCCGCAGATCGCGGCCGCCGCGTCCCCGGGCACCGCGCTGGAGCAGGTCTTCCCGATGGACATGCGGCCACAGGCCCACGAGATCATCCGTACCTGGCTGTTCTACACAGTGCTCCGCGCGCACCTCGAGCAGGGCGTGACGCCGTGGCGGCACGCGGCCATCTCCGGCTGGATCCTGGACCCGGACCGCAAGAAGATGTCGAAGTCCCGGGGCAACGTGGTGACGCCGATGGACCTGCTCCGCGAGCACGGGTCTGACGCGGTCCGGTACTGGGCGGCCAGCGGCCGGCTGGGCACCGATATGACGTTTGACCCGGCCCAGCTGCGGGTCGGCCGCAGGCTGGCCATCAAGATACTTAACGCAGCTCGCTTCGTGCTGACCCTCACCACGCCGGCCGGCGGCGCGGCCGGTGACGGGCCAGCCCCGGCCGCCGGTCACCTGACCGAGCCGCTGGACCGCGCGATGCTGCACCGGCTGGCCGGGGTGGTGGCCGGCGGCACGGCCGCGTTCGAGGACTATGAGCACACCCGGGCGCTGCAGGCGGCCGAGTCGTTCTTCTGGTTCTTCTGCGACGACTACCTGGAGCTGGTCAAGTCCCGGGCCTACGGGGAGCACGGCCCGCGGGCCGCCGCCTCGGCGGTGGGCGCGCTGCGCACCGCGCTGTCGGTGCTGCTGCGGCTGTTCGCGCCGGTGCTGCCGTTCGTCACCGAGGAGGTGTGGTCCTGGTGGCAGGACGGGTCCATCCACCAGGCGCCCTGGCCCGCGGCGAGTGAACTGCGGGCCGCCGCGGGCGCGGCCGACGAGCGGCTGCTCGACGCGGCCTCGGCGGCGATCGCGGCGGTGCGCGGGGCCAAGTCCGCCGCCCGGCTGTCCATGCGCGCGCCCGTGCGCAAGCTGGTCGTGTCGGCGGGCGAAGCGGACCTGGCGCTGATCCGGCCGGTGCTCGGTGACGTGCAGGCGGCCGGCAAGGTCGAGCAGGTGGTGGCCTGCCCGTCCGCGGCCGCCGAGCCGGTGCACCACGTCACGCTGTGAGCGGGGGTGCGCCGGCCCGGTCAGCTGGCGGGCTGCTGCTCCCGCGCGGCGATGCGCAGCTCACGGAATGACACGCTGAACCCGGACCCTTCCGGCGCCGCGCACATCACCCCGGCCAGCAGTTCGGTGTCCGGCGGCAGGTAGACCAGCGCGGCCAGGTCCGGGGAGCCGTCGTCGCCGGTGCTGTACCGGATCTCGACCGCGTCCCCCCGCCGGGACACCCGCAGCGCGATGTCGTCGGTGTCGCCGGGCAGGTTGGCCACTGTCCAGCTGGACATGCCGAGGGTCAGCACCGTGCTCAGCCGGGGACGGCCCTCGAAGACCTCCACCCCGGTCTTGAGCCAGGTCCGCTCGTCGGCCCGGAGCATCACCCCGGCCTGGTCGTACTGGGTCGCCCAGTTCCCGCGGACCCGCACCGCCACGTCGAGATCGCCGGCCAGCACCTCCCCGTACACGTGGCCGCTGTCCCGGATGTAGCCGTAGCCGGTGACCCGCCAGAAGTCGGTACCTGGATCGACATTGACCTTGAGCACATCATCGATCCGCTGCCAGCTGGCCGGCTCGTTCAGCCACTCCATGTGTACCTGCGCCCTCCGTGATCTCCCCGACAGAGGGTAGCGGTAGCGAGGCCGGCTGGTCTCATGGGCCCGGGCACGTGCGCCGAACCGATATCAAACGCCCCAGAAGATCCCTTTCCCCTGAGTCTCCCGTTTCCTTGGGATTTCCTTTACCTTGAGCCGCCGAGCCGATGGGTATGGTCAGCGTTAGCTGTGGGGGTGCAGCTGGGGGCGCAGCTAGGGGGCGCGCTGTGGAAAACTTCATGGCTGGGCTGGCCAGATTCGACATCCGGTTCCGGTACGTCATCATCGCCTTCTGGGTGATCGCGGGGGCGCTGTGCATCGCGTTCTTCCCGTCGCTGTCCAGCGCGGTCAACACCGACAACAGCTCGTTTCTCCCCGGCAGCTCGCCGAGCGTGCACGCGCTGCACCTGGCTGCCCCGTTCCAGCCGGTCAACGACACCACCGGCACCCTGGTGGTGCTGGGCAGGTCCAAGCTGTCCAGCAGCGACCAGCAGGCGATCACCAAGCTGCAGAACAAGATCGCCAAGGACGACCACGTGGTCTCCGTGTCCGACCAGGGCCTGTCCAAGGACGGCCAGGTGTCCAAGGCCCAGCTGGTCCTCGACGTGCAGACGTCCAGCACCGACGCTTCCCCCACGGTCGCGGCCATCCGCGGCACGATGAGCAGCTTCAACCTGCCGTCCGGGCTGTCCAGCTACCTGACCGGGCAGCTGCCCAGCGCGGTGGACAACCAGAACTCGCAGGCCAGCGCGCAGAAGCTGACCGCGAACCTGTCCGTCCTGATCATCCTGGTCATGCTGATCATCGTGTTCCGGGCGGTGGCCGCGCCGCTGGTCACCCTGCTGCCTGCCATCTGGGTGCTGCTGATGTCGGGGAGCATCATCGCCGAGGCGTCCAAGGCGGGCCTGCAGGTGTCCACCATCACCCAGACCATGCTGACCGTGCTGCTGCTCGGCGCGGGCACCGACTACGGCGTGTTCTTCATCATGCGGGTGCGCGAGGAGATGGCGGGATGGCGCGTCACCGCACACCGCGATCGAGCGGGCCGGCCGGTACATCGGCGAGTCGATCACGTTCTCCGCGGGCACGGTCATCGTCGCGCTGCTCACCCTGCTGCTGGCCACGTTCGGGCTGTACTCGGGGCTCGGCCCGGCGCTGGCGCTCGGCGTCTTCCTGATGCTGCTGGCCGCGCTGACCTTGCTTCCCGCGCTGCTGGCGGTGCTGGGCCGGGCCCTGTTCTGGCCGCGCTCGGTGCGGCCCGCCAAGCGGGAAGGGGCGTATGCCCGGCTCGCCGACGTGGTGATCGCGCACCCCGTGATCACGCTGGTCGGTGGGGTCGTGTTCCTGGCCGTGCTCGGCGTGTTCACCTTCGGGTACACCTCGGCCGGTTTCGGCGGCCAGACCACTGGCCCGTCCGGCAGTCAGTCCGCTCATGGCACCAATGTGATCAACAAGCACTACCCGCAGGCCGTGGCCAACCCCACCCAGGTGCTGATGGTCTACAGGACGTCGGTGTGGAAGAACCTCACCCCGGCCAGCAACGCCGAGAGCCAGCTGGCCAAGAAGCCGGTCTTCTCCTCGGTCAGCGGCCCGTTCGACCCGAACGGCACCAAGCTGTCCACCAGCCAGCTGAGCAGCCTGTACACGCAGCTCGGCCCGCCCGGGAAGCTGCCCGCCACCGAGCCCGCGGACACCCCGGTGCCCGCCGAGACCTATGCCCTCTACCGGGCCGAGTCGCAGTTCGTCAGCCCGGACGGCAAGACCGTCCAGTTCTACACGTCGCTGTCGGCTGGGGCGCCGAGCCAGCACCGCGGCGCTGAACGCGACTCCGGCGGTGCGCAGCGCGGTCACCAGCGTGCAGCACTCGATCGGGGCGACCGACAGCGGTGCCGCTGGGCTGGCACCCGCTTCCTACGACGTGAGCACGGTGTCGCAGAGTGACCTGAAGGACATCGTGCCGGTGGTGATCGTGCTGCTCGCGCTGCTGCTCGGCCTGCTGCTGCGCAGCATCGTCGCCCCGCTGTACCTGGTGGCCACCGTGCTGCTCAGCTACTTCGCCGCGCTGGGGCTCGCGGTGCTCGTATTCCAGGTTGGCGCGGGAGACTCCGGGCTGAACTTCGTGCTGCCGTTCCTGCTGTTCGTGTTCTTGATGGCGCTCGGCGAGGACTACAACATCCTCGTCATGACCCGGATCCGGGAGGAGGCGCACCAGGCGCCGCTGCGCGAGGCGGTGCGGACCGCGGCGCACCATACCGGCACCACGGTGACCTCGGCCGGGCTGATCCTGGCCGCCACCTTCGGCGTGGCCGGCGTTACCGGCGCGACCAGCCAGATCAAGCAGCTCGGCACGGCGATCGCGCTCGGCGTGCTGATCGACACGTTCCTGGTCCGCACGCTGATGGTGCCAGCCATCGTGGTGCTGTGCCGCCGCTGGAACTGGTGGCCGTCGAAGCTGTCCCGGCGCGAAGCGCAGATCCCGGCGGTCCGGGCCGGTGCCGGGGTCAAGGCGTTATCGGGCTCGCGCAGAGCTAAGGCAGCGCGGCTACCAGTTCGTGTACCGGCTTACGGCGGCCGGTGTAGAACGGGATCTCCGCCCGTGGTGTGCAGCCGGGCCCGCGCGCCGCGCAGGTGCCGCATCAGGTCCACGATCCGGTGCAGCTCATCGGCTTCGAAGGCGAGGATCCACTCGTAGTCGTTGAGCGCGAAGCAGGCCACCGTGTTGGCCCGCACGTCCGGGTACTCGCGGGCCATCATGCCGTGCTCGGCCAGCAGCTCGCGGCGCTGCGGCGGGTCCATCAGGTACCACTCGTAGGACCGGACGAACGGGTACACCGACAGATAGGCCCGTGGCTCCTCCCCGGCCAGGAACGCCGGGATGTGCCCCTTGTTGAACTCGGCGGGCCGGTGCAGGGCCATCACCGACCAGACCGGCTCGCTGGCCCGGCCCAGCGCGGTGCGGCGGAACCGGGTGTACATCTCCTGCAGGTCGTCCGGGGACGGCGCGGTCCACCAGAACATGTAGTCGGCGTCCGCCCGCAGGCCCTGCACGTCGTAGCAGCCGCGGGTCAGCACGTCTTTCCCGGCCGCCTGCTGGGCCAGCTCGGCCACCTCGTCGGCCAGGCCGGACCGGTCCACCCCGGTGACCGCGCCGGCCGCTTCGAGCGCGCCGGGGCCGGTCACCCGGAACACCGACCACATCGTGTAGCGGATCAGCTCGTTCAGGTCCCGGGCCCGCGGCCGCTGCGGCGCTGGCTCCGGCTCCGGGTCAGCGGGCAGCAGCCTGGTGTTGCTGTCCTGGCCCGGAACGCGCGCTGCGACCACGTCGTCGGGGATGGCATCCTCCGGGGGCGCGCCGCCCGCCGCCGTGCCGTCAGTTGCTCCCATGGCTCCTATTGTCCGCCACCCGGGCCGGTGCTGGAACGGAACCGTTCCCGGCCGCGCCCAGGCTGGCCACGATCTGGTCCACGGCGTCCCGGGCGGTCGCGATGCAGGCCGGGATGCCCACCCCGGCAAACACCGCGCCGCAGGCGGCCAGCCGGGGCTGGCTGGCCAGGCCGGCCTGGATCCGGGCCACCCGCCCCGCGTGCCCGACGGTGTACTGGGGCAGCGCCCCGCCCCACCGGGTGACCAGGCCGGCCGCCGGGGCCCCGCGGACCCCGGTGGCGGCGGCCAGGTCGGCGGCGGCCAGCGCGGTCAGGTCCGCGTCGTCGCGGTGCAGGACGGCTTCCTCGCCGATCCGGCCGACCGAGCACCGGACGAAGACCAGCCCGTCCGCGCCGGCCTGCAGGTGCGGCCATTTGACCGAGGAGAACGTGACCGCTTTGACCGGGTGCCCGTCCACGGCGGGGACCAGGTACCCGCTGCTGTCCAGCCGCCGGGGGAACGCGGTGGCCGGGTAGGCCAGCGTGACAATGGCCATGCTCGCGTAGCTGATTTCGCGCAGCGCCGCGGCGGCCGCCGCGGCGCCGGGCACCCCGCCGAGCAGCCTGCTGGCGGGCCGGGCGGGCAGGGCCAGGATGACGGCGTCCGCGTCCAGCCACTGCGGGGCGTGCGCCGAGCCGATCGTCAGCCGCCAGCCACGCGCGGTGGGCACCAGTTCGCGGACCATGGCGCCGGTCCGCACCTGCGCGCCGGACGCGGTGGCGAGGACCGGGGGCAGCGTGCCGAGCCCGCCGCGCAGCGTGGTGAACACCGGCGGGCGGCGGGCCCCGCCCGGGTCTTCTGGCCCGCGGGCCGGTGGCGCGGGCAGCAGGGCGGCGGCCGCCCCGGTCAGCGAGGCATGCTGGCCCGCCGCCGCGGCCAGCGCGGGCAGTGTCGCCTCGAACGACAGCTCCGCCGACCGGCCCGCGTACACCCCGCCGAGCAGCGGGTCGACCAGCCGGTCCACCAGTTCCGGGCCGAACCTGGCCCCGACGTACCGGGCCACCGGCACGTCCCCGTCCCGGGCCGTGGCGGGCAGGCCGGGCTCGCGGGCGGCCCGGGCCATCCCGGCCGCGGACAGCAGCCCGGTGCGGGCCAGCTCGCCGAGGTCCGCGGGCACGCCCATGAACTGCCGGGCGGGCAGCGGGTGCAGCTGGCCGCGGCTCCAGATCCGCGCGGCGGTGGTGCCCGGGTCAACCAGGCGGCCAGCCAGGCCGGCCGCGCGGATCAGCCCGGTGCCCTCCGGGCGGCGGGCCAGCAGGGCCTCCGCGCCCACGTCGAGGCGGGCCCCGGCGACCTCGGCCACGGCCAGTTTGCCGCCCACCCGCGGCGCCCCGTCCAGTACCGTGACCTGCACCGGCTCGTCGCGGAGGAAGTACGCGGCGGCGAGCCCGGCGATGCCCGCGCCGATGATCGCGACGACGGGACGGGCGGCGGGGTCGGTCACCCGTTCACCCTAAAGGGTGCCGGGAGCCGCAACGGGGTACGTCATTCCCGGGTTGGGGTTGAGGGGCGGAACCAGGGTGATCGATTACAGAGGCCTGCTCGTGGTGGCGGTGGCCGCGTTCGTGGCCCCGCTGCTGGCCCGGCAGATACCGCGGCGGCTGGTCCCGCCGGTGGTGCTCGAGGTGATCGCCGGCATCCTCGTCGGCCCGCAGGCGCTGGACCTGGTCAAGCCGCGCGGCGCGGCTGAGGTCCTGTACCTGCTGGGCCTGGGCTTCCTGCTGTTCCTGGCCGGCCTGGACGTGCGGCCGGAGCGGTTCAGGGGGCCGACGTTCCGGCTGGCCGGGTCGGCGTTCGCCGTCTCGGCCGTGCTGGCCGTGCCGGTGGCGTTCGGGCTGCACACGCTCGCGGCCGGGGCCGACGTCCGGCTGCTGGCCCTGTGCCTGGTGGCCAGCACGCTCGGGGTGCTGGTCCCGGTGCTGCGCGACGCCGGGGAGATCAGCACTGACTTCGGCCAGCTGATGATGGTGGCCGGCTCGGTGGGTGAATTCGGTTCGCTGCTGCTGCTCACGATCCTGTTCTCCGCGCAGCCCGAGTCGACCACGGTGCAGGTGCTCTACGTCCTGGCCATGGGAGTGTCCGCCCTGGTCATCGCGGTGCTGCTGCGGAAGCTGTGGCGGACCAGGTGGATGGCCCGGACGTTCGCCGACTCCGACGAGGACACCTCGCAGCTGCGGGTCCGCGGCGCGTTCGTCACGCTGCTGGTGTTCACCGCGCTGGCCCACCAGTTCGGCGTGGACGCCCTGCTCGGCGCGTTCATCGGCGGCATGGTGGTGGGCATCTCGGACGGGGACGAGCGGCCCAACCAGGAGCGGTACTGGGCCAAGCTGCGGGCGATCGGGTACGGCTTCCTGGTCCCGGTGTTCTTCGTGATGACCGGGGTGCAGTTCGACGTCCGGGCCTTGTTCAGTCACCCGTCGGCGCTGGCCCTGGTCCCACTGCTGGTGCTGGCCATCGTGGTGGTCCGGGGCGGCCCGGCGCTGCTGTACCGGCGCCGGCTCGGCACCCGCCCGGCGCTGGCCGCCGGGCTGCTGCAGGCCACCACGCTCACCTTCCCGGTCGTGGTGGCCGATCTCGGGCTGGCCCTCCACCTGCTCACCCCGGCCAGTGCCGCCGCCCTGATCGGCGCCTCCCTGCTGTCCGTGCTGGTCTTCCCGGCCGTGGCCCTGGCCTTCCGGCCCTGGACCCGCCCCGTCCCCGCCACCCCCGGCCCGCAGGCTCCCGGGCCGGCGCCGGCCAGCCGGGCCACCGAAGACCCGGACCTGCCGGCCGCCGTGTGACACGCTTGTTAACAATCTGTGACCTGGGCGTGGGGAACCGGGCCGCCTGCTGGCCCGTCCGACCGGCATGACATCGCCCAAGTACGTCCGGACCACCGGCGCGGTGCTGGCGGCCATGGCCTGCCTGCTCGGCGCCGGCTGTTCCGCAGGCGGTTCCTCGACCGCGTCCTCCGGGTCCGCCGGGTCCGTGCCCGGCCCGGCCGGGGTACCCGCCCGGGCCGCGGCCGGCGCCAGCGCGGGCCACGGGGGCGCCGCGCTGGACTCCCTGCCGGTGACCAGCGCCGAGTCCATCGTCTACACCGCCAGCCTGACCGTGCGGGCCGCGCACCTGAGCCAGGCCGCGGCGCGGGCCAGCCAGCTCGCCCGCGCCGCGGGCGGGTACGTGTCCGGGGAGAACGCGTCGGTCAACCGGGCCCACCCCGACCGGTCCACGATCAGCATGCAGCTGAAGATCCCGGTGGCGGCCTACGCCGGCACGCTGAGCACGCTGTCCACCCGGCTCGGCTCCCGGCTCTCGCTGGCCCAGCACGCCCAGGACGTCACCGAGACCGTGGCCGACGTGAGCAGCCGGGCCGCCTCGGCCCGGGACGCGATCAGCCAGCTGCGCAAGCTGCTCGCCCGGGCCGGGTCGGTCGGCAGCCTGCTCGACGTGCAGAACCAGATCAACGCCGAGGAAACGGGCCTGGAATCACTGCTGGCCCGGCAGCGGGCGCTCGCCCACCAGACCGCGTTCGGCACCGTCAGCCTGCTGCTGGTCAGCAAGCCGGTACCAGCCGTTAAGCATAAAAAGACCACTGGCGGATTCGTGGCCGGCCTGGTGGCCGGCTGGCACGGGCTGGTCCGGGTCGTCTCCGTGCTGCTCACCGGGGCCGGCGCGGCGCTGCCGTTCGCGGTGATCCTGGCCCTGGCCGGCTACCTGGCCTGGCGCGGCCGGCGCTGGCTGCTGCGCCGCCGGCCCCGGCCCGCCACGGCCGGCCCGGGCGGTCCCGGCCCGGCGGCCACCGAGTAAGGCTGGCTACGGGTCGGCAGGCTCTCGGGTGGAGACCTCGTGCACCAGGTCGGTCAGCCTGGCCAGCACGTCCGGGTCGGTGCCCGGGAGCACGCCGTGGCCCAGGTTGAACACGTGTCCCTCGGCGGTGCGGCCCCGGCCGATGACGTCCTTGGCCCGGCGCTCGATCACCTCCCACGGGGCGAGCAGGATGGCCGGGTCCAGGTTGCCCTGCAGCGCCTTGCCCGGGTCAACCCGGCGCACCGCCTCGTCCAGCGGCACCCGCCAGTCCACCCCGACCACATCGGCGCCGGCCTCGCCCATCATGCCGAGCAGCTCGCCGGTGGCCACGCCGAAGTGGATCCGCGGCACGCCGAGGCCGTCCAGCGCGTCGAACACCCGCGTGCTGTGCGGCAGCACCCCGGCCCGGTAGTCCTCCGGGCTGACCGCGCCCGCCCACGAGTCGAACAGCTGCACCGCGGACGCACCCGCGGTGATCTGCACCCGCAGGAACGTGATCGTGATGTCGGTCAGCCGCTCCAGCAGGTCGTGCCACAGCCGCGGGTTGCCGTACATCAGCGACTTGGTCAGGTCGTGGCTCTTCGACGGTCCCCCCTCGACCAGATAGGAGGCGAGGGTGAACGGGCCGCCCGCGAAACCGATCAGCGGCGTGCCGCCCAGCTCGGCCACGAGCGCGGTGACCGCCTCGGTGATGAACCCGACGTCCGGCGGCTCCAGCGCGCGGAGCCGGGCCAGGTCCCGCTCGTCGCGGATCGGCTCCCCGATGACCGGCCCGACGCCGGGCTTGATGTCGATGTCCAGCCCGGCTGCCCGCAGCGGGACCACGATGTCGCTGAACAGGATGGCCGCGTCCACCGGGTACCGGCGCAGTGGCTGCAGGGTGATCTCGGTGATCACGTCGGGCTGGGTGCACGCCTTGAGCATGGGCATGCCGCCCCGGGCCCGGCGGTATTCGGGCAGCGAGCGGCCAGCCTGGCGCATATACCAGACCGGTGTGTACGGCACCGGCTGACGGCGGCAGGCGCGCAGGAACGGGGCTTCCTCTAGAGGCAAGTGCTGCGCATTCACACCAGCGATGCTCTCACAGGACGCGGCCGGCGCTAGGTCATCTGCCCAGCCGACATCGGGACACGCCGCCCGACATCCACCGCTGTGCGCAGTCCGCGTGCCAACATCGGGACCTGCCTGGCGCCGCAGCGGCCTGTCGGCCGTGCGGGCTGCGGCCCTGGCCTGGTAAAGGAGGTCAGCAGCCGTGAGCCGGGACAGGCCGCGTGACGGCCGGTGAAGACGACGTACGCTCAGATCATGACGCATGCTGAAGCCACGGCGCCGGGTGACCCGGCGGCTGGGTTCCGCGTCCTCGAGGCTGAGCTCCGCGCGGAGCGGGACCAGCTCTGCGGGCTGCGCCCGGAACTGAGTTTCGAGGATGTCCCGGCCCCGCGCACCCTGGCCCCGTACGCCAGCGCGCTGGCCGCCACCGTGCAGGTGGACGGCAGCGACGTGGCCAGCGGCCGGCTGGTGCTGCTCTACGACCCCGCCGGGCAGGACGGCTGGGCGGGCCCGCTGCGGGTCATCGCCTACATCCACGCCGACCTGGAGCCGGAGATCGCCCAGGACCCGCTGATCGGCCAGGTCGGCTGGACCTGGCTGACCGAGGCGCTGGACAGCCACACGGACGGCTACGCCGAGCCGAGCGGCACGGTCACCACCGAGGTCACCGAGGGATTCGGCGCGAAGGAGACCGAACCCGCGGTCACCGGGTTCGAGCTGCGGGCCTCCTGGTCCCCGGCGGGCACGGGCCCGGGCGCAGGCCCGGGGGCGCTGGACGGGCACCTGGTGGCCTGGTGTGACGCGCTGTGCGCGGCGGCCGGGCTGCCCCCGCTCGGGGTGACCGCGCTGCGCCCGGCGGCGGCCCGGCGGCGCCAGTGACCGCGGACGGCGCTGCGCGCGGGATGGCCCCCGCCGCGCAGCCAGAAGGTGAGCCCCCGGTCCCGCTGCTCGAGCCCCGGGACGGCATGCCGCCGCTGGTGACCACGGGCGACGCGCTCAGCGCCGCCATCGCGGCCCTGGCCAGCGGGCACGGGCCGGTGGCGGTGGACGCCGAGCGGGCCTCCGGGTTCCGCTACGGGCACCGGGCCTTCCTGGTGCAGTTGCGCCGCCAGGGCGCCGGGACGGTGCTGATCGACCCGGTAGCCTGCCCTGACCTGTCGGCCCTGGACGCGGCGCTGGCCGGTACCGAGGCCGTGCTGCACGCCGCGTCCCAGGACCTGCCCTGCCTGGCCGACCTGGGTTACCGGCCGCGGCAGCTGTTCGACACCGAGCTGGCCGGGCGGCTGCTCGGCTATCCGCGGGTGGGCCTCGGCCCGCTGGTCGAAACGGTGCTCGGGCTGAGCCTGGAGAAGGGGCACGCGGCCGCCGACTGGTCCACCCGCCCGCTGCCCGAGGACTGGCTCCGGTACGCCGCGCTCGACGTGGAGGTCCTGGTCGAGCTGCGCGACGCGCTGGCCGCCGAGCTGGTGGCGCAGGGCAAGGACGAGTGGGCCCGGCAGGAGTTCGCGGCCGTGCTCAGCGCGGGCCCGCCGCCGCCGCGGCCCGATCCGTGGCGGCGCACCTCCGGCATCCACCGGGTGCGCAACCGGCGCGGCCTGGCCATCGTCCGGGAGCTGTGGCTGGAGCGGGACAAGATCGCCCGGCGGCGCGACCTGTCACCCGGCCGGGTGCTGCCCGACTCGGCCATCGTGGAGGCGGCCCGGGCGGCCCCGGCCAGCGCGGCCGAGCTGATCACGGTGCCGGGCTTCAAGGGCCGGGGCGCCCGGCGGCACATCGACGAGTGGTTCGGCGCGATCCGCCGGGCCCACACCGAGGCTGACCAGGCCCTGCCCCGGCCCGCGAGCCAGGTGTCTGACGGCCCGCCGCCCACGCACCGCTGGCACGAGCGTGACCCGGTGGCGGCGCGGCGGCTGGCCGCGGTGCGCACCGCGATCGCGGCCCTGGCCGACGAGCATTCGCTGCCCGCGGAGAACCTGGTCCAGCCGGACGCGGTGCGCAGGCTGGCCTGGCAGCCCCCGGATCCGCTGAACGCCGAGGCGGTAGCCGCCGACATGGCCAGCTACGGCGCCCGCCCCTGGCAGGTCGGCCTCACCTCGGTGCCGATCACCGGCGCCCTGCTCCGCCTGGACGAAAAGGGCGACGAATAGCACCCTGGCCCGGGGCGCAAAATGTCGGCAGCGGCGCGTAATCTGCTGGCCATGACGGATCTGGCCTGGGCGACGCTCAGCTCACCGGTCGGGCCGCTGGCCGTGGCGTGCAGCCCGGCCGGCCTGGCCCGGGTCAGCTTCCGGGCCACCCGCCGCCCGGCGGCCCGGCCCGGCCGGGCGGACCCGGGCCGGGACCGGCTGCTGGCTACCGCGCGGGACCAGCTGGCCGAGTACTTCGCCGGGCAGCGCCAGGTCTTCGACCTGCCCGTCGACTGGTCGGGCACGTCCGCGGCGCAGCGCCAGGTGCTGGGCGTGCTGCTGGGCTCGGTCGGCTTCGGCGAGACGGTGACCTACGGGCAGCTGGCGCAGCGCGCGGTGGCTGGCCCGGACGGCATCTCGCTGCCCGCGCGCGCCATCGGCGGGATCATGGGCTCCAACCCGATCCCGGTGATCGTGCCGTGCCACCGGGTGGTCGCGGGCAACGGGCTGGGCGGCTACAGCGGTGGCACCGGCATCGAGGTCAAGCGCTGGCTGCTGATCTTCGAGGGCGCGCTGCCGGCCACCCTGGACTGGACCCCGGCCGGGATCTGATCCGGGCGCCCCTGGTCAGCCGGGTTCCGGCTGGTGCCGCTCGGCCGAGACCAGTGTGGTCCCGGCCGTGTGCAGCACCCAGAAGCCGGCCAGCGGCAGCGCCCGGTCATCCGGGAGTTTCGCGCCGAGCACCGCGCAGGCTTCCTCCAGGATCAGCGGGAGGTTCTCCCGGTGCCCGCAGACCACCACCGGCCGCTGGCCGGTGACGATCCCGGCGACCCGCCGCCGGGTGCTGGCCTCGGCGGACAGGCCCACGGTCAGCGCCGGGTCGGCCTGCACCGCCGCCCCGGCCAGGGCCGCGTAGGGCCGGACGGTGGCCTGGCACCGCTCGGCCACCGAGCTGACCACCCAGCCGGGCGCGAAACAGGCCAGCAGCGGGGCCAGGGCCTGGGCCTGCTGCCCGCCGGCCGGGTCCAGCGGCCGCTTCAGGTCGTCGTCGTGCCCGGTGACCTGCCAGTCCGTCTTGTGCACGGCCGACGCGTGCCGCAGCAGCACGACCGGGACGGTGTCCGGCGGCCCGGCGGCGAAGTCGTCGAGCACCCGCTCGTCGCGGGGGTAGCTGAGCCGCTCCCGGGCCACCGGGACCGGCAGCCAGTCCAGCTGGTCCACCTCGTCGTTGGGCGTGAAGGCGGGCTGCGGCCCGGCCGCGGCCCGGGCCGCCCAGTAGTCCACCACCTTGGCCCAGCCGCCGCTGGTCTGGTAGGAGGTGGACGGCAGGCGCCGGCCGAGCACCACCCGGACGCCGGTCTCCTCGGCCACCTCGCGGACCGCGGTGCACAGGATGTGCTCACCAGCCTGGGTCTTGCCCTTGGGCAGGCTCCAGTCGTCGTAGCGCGGCCGGTGGACCAGCGCCACTTCCAGGCCGTGCGCAGCCGGGCGCCACAGCACCGCCCCCGCGGCCCGGATCTCCCGCGGACCGGTATCCCCGTCCGGCCGCATCAGGTCTCGGCGGACGGATGCCCGCGGCGCTGCAGCAGGTACTGCTGCAGATCCCGGAGCGGCTTCCCGTCCGCGTCGCGATGATGCCGGGTCCAGGTGCCATCCCCGGCCAGCCACCAGGAACTGGTGCCCTCGTCCATGGCCATGGCGATCAGCGCCCGCAGTTCCTGCTGCTGGTCGGGGTTTTTCACCCGGCACAGGCACTCCACCCGGCGGTCCAGGTTGCGGTGCATGAGGTCGGCGCTGCCGATCCAGACTTCCGCATCGTCGTCCTCGGGCAGGCCGAACGCGTAGATCCGCGAGTGCTCCAGGAACCGGCCCAGCACGCTGCGCACCCGGATGTTCTCTGACAGGCCGGGCAGCCCGGGCCGCAGCGAGCAGATGCCGCGCACCCACAGGTCCACCGGCACACCCGCGTTGGACGCCCGGTACAGCGAGTCGATGATCGCCTCGTCCACGATCGCGTTGCACTTCAGCTGGATCCGCGCCGTCCGCCCCTCATGCTGCCGGGCGACCTGGTGCTCGATCCGCTCCAGCAGCCCGGCCCGCAGCGAGTGCGGGGCGACCAGGAACCGCTGGTAGTCGCGCTTGCGGCTGTACCCGGTGAGCACGTTGAACAGGTCGGTGGCGTCCCCGCCGACCTGCGGGTCGGAGGTGAGCAGCCCGTAGTCCTCGTACAGCCGCGCGGTGGAGGAGTTGTAGTTGCCGGTGCCGACGTGGCAGTACCGGCGCAGCGACCCGTCCGGCTCCTCCCGCACCACCAGCGCCACCTTGCAGTGCGTCTTCAGGTCCACGAACCCGTACACCACGTGGCAGCCCGCTTCTTCCAGCTTGCGGGCCCAGACGATGTTGGCCCGCTCGTCGAAGCGCGCTTTCAGCTCGACCACCACCACGACCTGCTTGCCCGCCTCGGCCGCGTCGATCAGCGCGTCCACGATCGGCGAGGAGTCGCTGGTCCGGTACACGGTCTGCTTGATGGCCAGCACCCGGGGGTCGGCGGCCGCCTCCACGATCAGCCGCTCCACCGTGGCGGTGAACGAGTCGTACGGGTGGTGCACCAGCACGTCCCGCCGGTCCAGTGTGGTGAACACGCTGCCCTCGTGCGGGAAGGCCGACTCCGACGGGACGAACGCCGGGTACTTCAGCGCCCGCAGATCCAGGTCGGCGATGGCGTTCAGCCCGGTCAGGTCGAGCGGCCCGGGCAGGTGGTAGACCGCGCGGCGGTCCACTTCCAGCTCGGTGACCAGCTTCTCCAGCACCTCGGCGGACATGGACTCCTCGACCTCGAGGCGGACCGCGGGCTCGAAGCGCCGGCGCAGCAGCTCACGCTCCAGCGACTGCATCAGGTCCTCGGTGACGTCCTCGTCCACTTCCAGCTCCCGGGTCCTGGTCACCCGGAACACGTGGTGCTCCAGGATGTCCAGCCCGGTGAACAGGTCGTCCAGGTGGGCGGCGATCACGTCCTCGATCGGCACGAACCGGTACTTGCCCACGGTCAGGAAGCGCGGCAGCAGCGGCGGCACCTTGACCCGGGCGAACGAGGTCACCCCGGACTCCGGGTCGGCGATCATCACGGCCAGGCTGAGCGACAGCCCGGAGATGTACGGGAACGGGTGGGCCGGGTCCACCACCAGCGGGGTGAGCACCGGGTAGATGCGGTCCCTGAACAGCTGGTGCAGGTCGTCCTGCTCCTCGACGGACAGCTCTTTCCAGCGCAGGATCTCGATGCCGTTGCTGGCCAGCAGCGGCATGATCGTGTTCACGAAGTACTCGGCGTGCTGCAGGCTCAGCTCGTGCGAGGTGTCCAGCGTGTTCTGCAGCACCTGGTCGGCGGGCATCTCGGTGGTCACGCCCTCCACCGGCAGCCCGGTGGCCATCCGGCGCATCCGGCCGGCCACCCGGACCATGAAGAACTCGTCCAGGTTGCTGGCGAAGATGGCCATGAACCGCACGCGTTCGAGCAGCGGGATGCCGTCGTCCTGGGCCAGTTCGAGCACCCGCTGGTTGAACCGGAGCCAGCTGCCCTCGCGCTCGATGTACCGGTCCGGCGGCAGTTCACCGGCGGTGCCGTCCACCGCCACCCGGTCCGGCGCCACCACCGCGCCCTCCTTGATCCCGCCCTGGGAAACGCCCACCTCACCCAAACTCATGTGGTCATTGTCCCCAGTGCCCCGTGCGTCAAGACTTCTGGGGGTGCTGTTTTCAGTGTCCATTACAAGGGAGTTTGCCCAGTTAAGCAGTCCTGCACCAACCCGGCATAGGGTACCGGCCAGCAGACCGCGCAGCGCCGCCCCGGCTATTCCACCGGCGGCCGGCACAGCGCCTCGATGGCGGCCCGCCCGCCAATCTTCACCCGCTCGCCGCGGCCCAGCGCACCGCCCAGCTCCGCTTCGGCCTGTTCCACGCGCAGCCAGTCGGCATAGCTGACCGGCCGTACCCCCCGCCCGGCCAGCGTCTTAACGAACTGGTCCCGGGACTGCCCGCGCGCCGGAACCCGGCCGCCGCCGGCCAGGTCGGCCAGGAGCGAGCGCACCGTGGCGGCCGCATCGGACTTGTTGGTGCCGACCACCCCGGTCGGGCCGCGCTTGAGCCAGCCGGCGACGTACTCCCCGGGCAGCGGCGCCCCGTCGGGGCCGAGCACCCGGCCGTCGGCGTTGGGCACGGTGTAGCTGCGCTCATCGAACGGCACCCCGGCCAGCGGCACACTCTGGTAGCCCACACTGCGGAACACCATCTGGGCCGGGATCGTCTCGTAGTCGCCGGTCCCGGTCAGCTTGCCCTGCTCGTCGAGCCGGGTGCGCTCCACAGTCAGCCCGGAGAGCCGTTCGGTGCCTTCGATTTTCTCCGGGCGCAGCCAGAAACGCAGCGCCAGCCGGCGCTCGGCGCCCGCCGGTGGGCGCCCGGCCCAGTCCCGGATCACGGCCAGGTTGCCGCGTACCCGGCGGTCAGCTGTCCGCCAGCTGGGCGCTCTGCCCGATCGGGTCAGCCTCAGCGGAGTCGACCTCGCCCGGCCGTACCTCGATGTCCACCCCGGCGAGCTCGCCCAGCTCACGCAGTTCCTTGGTGGTGAACTTGGCCTGCGCGGGCCCGCGCCGCCCGATCACGTGCACCTCGCGGACCTTGCTGGCCTCCAGGGCCTCCAGCACCGCCTGCGGGACGTCGGTGCGGCGCAGCTCGGCCGGGTCCCGGACCAGGATCCGGGCCACGTCCACGGCCACGTTGCCGACTCCGACCACCGCCACTGACTCGGCGTCCAGGGTGAACGCCCCGGCGTCGGAGTCCGGGTGGCCGCAGTACCAGTTCACGAAGTCGGTGGCCGCGTAGCTGCCCGGCAGGTCCTCGCCGGGGATGCCCATCCGCCGGTCGCGCATCGCCCCGGTGGCGTAGACCACGGCGTCGTAGCTGGCCAGCAGGTCCTCGCGGGTCACGTCGTCGCCCAGGTGCACGCCGCCGAGGAAGCGCACCTCGGGGTGCTCGAGCACGCCGCGCAGGTAGTCGGCGATCGACCGGATCGATGGATGGTCCGGGGCCACCCCGTAGCGGACCAGGCCATACGGCGTCGGCAGCCGGTCCAGCACGTCAACCTGCACCGCGGCGGGCGGGTCGAGCTTGGCGGCCTGCTTGATCAGCGCCTCGGCCGTGTAGATCCCGGCCGGGCCGGAACCGACGACGGCCACCTGAAGTGTGGTCACGGGAGGAACTCCACCGCCTTCATGGCAGGGCCGGGCGCGCCTAGCCCTGCGGGTTGTCGGCCAGCTCGGGGTCCAGCTGGGCCACGGCCTCGGTGATCTGCCGGGCCAGGTGCTGCGGGGCCAGGCCGACCTCGTCCAGGATCTGATCACGGGAGGCGTGGTCCAGGAAGCGCTGCGGCAGGCCGAACGTCTTGACCGGGGTGGGCACGCCGGTCTCGCGCAGCAGCCGGCACACCGCGTCGCCGAACCCGCCGACCACCCCGTTGTCCTCGACCGTGACCACCAGCCGGGCCTGCCGGGCCGCCTCGGCGATCGCGCCGTCCAGCGGCTTGACCCAGCGCGGGTCCAGCACGGTGACCTCGATCCCCTGGTCGGCCAGCCGGCCGGCGGTGGCCAGGCCGGTGATGGCCATCGGGCCGGCCCCGATCAGCAGCACGTCCGGGGCGGTGCCGGGCGCCGGGGCGCGCAGCACGTCCACGGTGCCGAGCCGGGCCACCGCCTCGGCCTCGGCGCCCACGCTGGCCTTGGGGAAGCGCAGCACGGTGGGGCCGTCGCTGATGTCGGCCGCCTCGTTCAGCAGCTCGTCCAGCCGGGTCGCGTCGCGCGGTGCGGCGATCCGCAGCCCGGGCACCACCTGCAGGATCGAGCCGTCCCACATGCCGTTGTGGCTGGCCCCGTCCGGGCCGGTGACCCCGGCCCGGTCCAGCACGAAGGTGACCGGCAGCCGGTGCAGCGCCACGTCCATCAGCACCTGGTCGAACGCCCGGTTCAGGAACGTCGCGTAGATCGCCACCACCGGGTGCAGGCCGCCCATGGCCAGCCCGGCCGCGCTGGTCACCGCGTGCTGCTCGGCGATGCCGACGTCGAACACCCGGTCCGGGTAGACCTTGGCGAACGGCGCCAGCTGGGTCGGGTGCAGCATGGCCGCGGTGATCGCCACCACGTCTGGCCGCCGCCCGCCCAGCGCGACCAGCGATTCGCCGAACACCTCGGACCAGGTGCGCTTGGGCAGTCCCGCGCTCACGGACGGCCGGGCCGGCACCTGGTGCAGCCGGTCCTCCTCGTTGTCCTCGGCCAGCTGGTAGCCGAACCCCTTGCGGGTGATCACGTGGACCAGCACCGGGCCGCCGAAGTCCCGGGCCCGGCGCAGCGCGTGCTCCACCATCTGCTCGTCGTGGCCGTCGATCGGGCCCAGGTACTTCAGGCCGAGATCCTCGAACAGCACCTGCGGCTGGAGGACGTCCTTGAGGCCCTTCTTCATGCCGTGCAGCGTCCCGTAGATCGGCGGCCCGACCACCGGGGTGCGCGACAGGGTCGTCTTGATGTAGTCCAGCACGTTCTCATAGCGCTGGTTGATCCGGACGGTGGACAGGTGGTTGGCCAGCCCGCCGATCGTCGGCTGGTAGGACCGGCCGTTGTCGTTGACCACGATGACCAGGCGGCTGTCCCGGGCCACCGCGATGTTGTTCAGCGCCTCCCAGGCCATCCCGCCGGTCAGCGCGCCGTCCCCGATGACCGCGACCACGGTGCGGTCCGCCTCGCCGCGCAGCCGGTACGCCTTGGCCAGCCCGTCCGCGTAGCACAGGCTGGTGGACGCGTGCGAGTTCTCCACCAGGTCATGCTCGGACTCGGCCCGGCTGGGGTAGCCGGACAGCCCGCCCCGCTGGCGCAGCGTGCCGAACTCGGCCACCCGCCCGGTGAGCAGTTTGTGCACGTAGGCCTGGTGACCGGTGTCGAACACGATCTTGTCCACCGGCGAGTCGAACACCCGGTGCAGGGCGATGGTCAGCTCGACCACACCCAGGTTGGGTCCCAGGTGGCCGCTGGTCCGCGACACCGTCTCGATCAGCAGGTCCCGAATTTCGCTGGCCAGGGTGGGCAACTGGTCGGCATCCAGTTCCTTGAGGTCCCGCGGGCCAGCGATGGATTCCAGCAGGGTCACGTGAGCTGCTCCCTTGTCGCGGATGCGGGGGAATCTGTGGCGAGTCTATTTGGCCGGGCTGGCGGGTGGCACGCAAGCCCCGGCATCGCGGCCCGGGAACCGTGTCCTGCCGTTCGCCCACGGTTGGCCGCCAGGTCATGATCGCCGGCCAGCATGGCCCAGCCTTGACCCAACCTCCAGGGGTACCCGCTGGCCGGACAGGCGGCAGGGCGGGAGCCGCGGCCGACCCCCGCCCTGCCGCGCTCATCCCCGGCTAGCGGACCCCGTACAGGTAATCCAGGGCCAGCTGGTCGAGGTGCTCGAAGGCCAGCCCGCGGGTGGCCAGCGCGTCGATGTCCGGGGTGAAGTCCCGCACGTCCCGCCACGTCTCCCCGGCGGCCAGCGTGGGCGTGGCCAGGTCCGGCACCCCGGACGCGGCCAGCGCCGCCTTGACCTCGGGATCGGCCCGGAACGCGCGCACCTTCTCCCGCAGGATCAGGTAGTTGCGCATGCAGGCGGCGGCGGACACCCATACCCCGTCGTCGTCCTCGGTGCGCGGCGGCTTGTAGTCGAAGTGCACCGGGCCGTCGTAGCCGCCCGCTTCCAGCGCGTCCACCACCCAGAACGCGCCCCGGGCGTTCCCCGCGCCGAACCGCAGGTCCTGGTCGTAGCGCGGGCCGTTCTGCCCGTTCAGGTCGATGTGGAACAGCTTGCCGTGCCACAGCGCCTGCGCGATGCCGTGCGCGTAGTTCAGGCTGGCCATCTCCTCGTGCCCGATCTCCGGGTTGATCCCGACGATTTCCGGGTGCTCCAGCTCGTTGATGAACGCCAGCGCGTGCCCGGCGGTGGGCAGCAGGATGTCGCCGCGCGGCTCATTGGGCTTGGGCTCGATCGCGAACCGCAGCGGGTACCCCTGGTCCAGCACGTAGCCGGACAGGATGTCCATGGCCTCCTTGTACCGGTCCAGCGCGGCCCGCACGTCCTTGGCCGCGCCCGACTCGGCGCCCTCCCGGCCGCCCCAGAACACGTAGACCCGCGCGCCCAGCTCGGCGGCCAGGTCCAGGTTGCGCATGACCTTGGCCAGCGCGAACCGGCGCACGTCCCGGTCGTTGGCGGTGAACGCCCCCTCCTTGAACATCGCGTGGCTGAACAGGTTGGTGGTCGCGGTCGTCACCACCAGCCCGGTGTCGGCCAGCGCCCGGCGGAAATCGCCGATCTTCCGGTCCCGCTCCACGTCGCCGGCCTCGAACGGGAAGACGTCGTTGTCGTGGAAGTTGACCCCGTAGGCGCCCAGCTCAGCCAGCTTGCGCACGGCCCGGTCGGCGGGCATCGGCGGCCGGATCGCCCCGCCGAACACCTCCACCCCCTGCCAGCCGACGGTCCAGATGCCGAACGAGAAGCGGTCCTCCGGGACCGGCACATACGCGTCCGTGCTCATCAGGCAGTCCTTTCCGGGTTAGGTGTCCAGGCCGGTGCCGGGCGGGGCCACGTTGAGCGCGGCGTCCCCGGCGGGGGTGTCCCAGGCGGCGGTGGCCTCGCGCAGCCAGGCCAGCCGCTCCCGGACGGCTGGCTGCGGTGGCGCGGTGAACTCGGCGGGCAGCCGGCGCGGCCACGGGGGTGGCTCCGGGGTACCAGCCACCGCCCACGCCGCCTGGCGGGCCGCGCCGAGCGCGACGTACTCCTCGGCCGCGGGCACCAGGACCGGGACGCCGAAGATGCCCGGGGCCAGGCGGCGGACGGCCTCGGACCGCGACCCGCCGCCGATCAGCAGCACCCGTTCCCGCTGCGCCCCCTGCGCGGCGATCAGGTCGGCCGCCTCGGCCAGCGTGGCCAGCACCGCCTCGACCGCGGCCCGGGCGAAGTTGGCCGGGGTCGCGTTGCGCGTGGTCAGGCCGCGCAGCACGCCGGTGGCGTGCGGCCGGTTCGGGGTGCGCTCCCCGTCCAGGTAGGGCAGCAGGGTGATGCCGCCCGCGCCCGGCTCGGCGGTCAGCGCCGCGGCGGACAGCCCGTCCAGGTCGGTGCCGATCAGCGCGGCCGCCGCGGCCAGCACCAGCCCGGCGTTGACCGTGGCCACCAGGGGCAGGAACCGGCCAGTGGCGTCGGCGAACCCGGCCACCAGGCCGGTCGGGTCGGCGGCGGCCGTGGTGGTGACCGCGTACGCGGTCCCGGACGTGCCGATCGAGGTGACCAGCTCGCCCGGCTGCAGCCCCAGCCCGAGCGCCGCGCCCATGTTGTCCCCGGTGCCCGGGGCCAGCGCGGCCCCGCCCGGCTCCCCCACGATCTCGGCGGGCTTGGCCAGCCGGGGCAGGCCCGGCTGGTGGCCGAGCGCGGCAGCGGCCACCTCGGGCAGCCAGCGGCCCTCCGCCGGGGAGAAGTAGCCGGTGCCGGACGCGTCGCCACGGTCGGTGACCGGCTCACTGGCCCCGAGCCGCCAGGTGAGCCAGTCGTGCGGCAGCATCACCCGGGCTACCCGGGCCGCGTTGGCCGGCTCATGCTCGGCCAGCCAGCGCAGCTTGGTCACGGTGAACGAGGCGCTGGGCACGCTGCCGGTGTGCCCGGCCCACCAGGCCGGGCCGCCCCGCTCGGCGATCAGCTCCTCGGCCGCCCCGGCTGACCGCAGGTCGTTCCACAGCAGCGCGGGACGGATCACCTCCCCGGCGTCGTCCACCACCACCATGCCGTGCTGCTGCGCCGCGACCGCGATCGCGCTGGCCCGGCCGAGCAGTCCCTCGCCCGCCTGCTGCAGCGCCGCCCACCAGGCCGCCGGGTCGCACTCGGTGCCCGGCGGGTGCGGGGCGCTGCCCCGGGCCACGACCGTGCCGTCTTCCGCCTGGCAGAGCAGCACCTTGGTGGACTGTGTGGAGGAATCCACTCCGGCCACAAGCATGCGCACCTCCAGCAGCGACGGACACGAACCTACACGGGCCAGGTCAGGCCGGGCTTACCGCACGCCTGGTCAGCCGGCGGCCGGCAGCGTGACGTCCCGGGCGGCCGGCCAGCCCGCCACCAGCTCCAGGCCGATGACGGCCAGCAGGCAGACGACCGGCACCGCCCAGCCGCCGGTCACCGCGTGCAGGAACCCGGTGGCCAGCGGGCCGGCCGTGGCCACCAGGTATCCCACGCTCTGCGCGAACGCGGACAGCGAGGCGGCGGCCGCTGGGTCGGGTGCCCGGGCCATGGTGAAGAAGATGGCCAGGCCGAGCGCGGCACCCTGGCCCATGCCCAGCACCACCGTCCAGAACGCGGCCCCGCCCAGCGGGGCGAACCAGCACGCGGCCAGCCCGGCCGCGCTGACCACGATCGTGCCGGCGACCAGCGCCTGCTGGTTGCGGGCCCGGTGCGCCAGCACCGGGATGATCATCGAGCTGATCGCGCCGCCCAGGCCCATCAGCGCGAGCAGGGCGCCGGCCGCGCCCGGGCTCTCGCCCCGGGCGCGCAGCATCGTGGGCAGCCAGGACAGCGCGGCGTAGAAGGTCAGGCTCTGCAGCCCCATGAACGCGGTGACCTGCCAGGTCAGGGCGTACCGGTACACCTTGAGCGGGCCCGCGGCCGGGGTCACGCCAGCGGGCCGGGTCCGGTACCGGCGCTGCGGCAGCCACAGCAGCCCGGCAGCGGCCGCCGGGATGGCCCACAGCCCGAGGGACAGCGGCACCGAGCCACCGGACGCCTGGTACACCGGGACCGCGATCAGCGAGGCCAGGATCGAGCCGGCCGACAGGCTGAGCAGGTAGAGGCCGATCAGCAGCCCGGCCTGGTGCGGCCGGCGCCGCTTGATCAGGCTGGGCAGCAGCACGTTGAGCAGGGCGATGGCCGCGCCGGCCAGCGCCGTGCCGGGGAACAGCAGGCTGCCCGGCAGCGCGCCGCGCAGCAGCAGGCCCGCGGCCAGCAGGCCCAGTGCCCCGCCGAGCACCCACTCCTCGCCGTAACGCCGGCTGAGCGGGGCGGCCACCCCGGAGCACACCCCGAACGCGAGCACCGGCAGCGCGGCCAGCCCGGCGATCGCGCCGGACGGCAGGTGCAGGCTCGTGGACAGCTCGGGAAACAGCGGCGGCAGGCTGGTGATCGCGGCCCGCAGGTTGAACGCCAGCGCGGTGATGCCCACCACCAGGAGCACGGTGTTGCGGGCAGCATCGCGGGCCCGCGCCGGGGACAGCCCGGGGGGAGCGGCAGGTTCAGCCATTTCCCGCCACGCTACCGGAGCCGGCCTTCGCCGCAGAGTGGCGACTTTTCGGCGTATGCGGCCAAAAGGTCCCGACTGCGCCGCGGTTCCCGGACTCAGCCGCGGAGGGAGCGGAGCACGTACTGCATGATGCCGCCGTGCCGGAAGTACTCCGCCTCACCGGGGGTGTCGATCCGGACCACCGCGCGGAACTCCTTGTCATCCGCGCGGACGGTGACTTCCCTGGGCACCGCCCCGCCGTCGTTCATCTCCTCGATGCCGGTGATGCCGAACACCTCCTGGCCGGTCAGCCCGAGCGAGGCGGCCGACTCCCCCGGCCGGTACTGCAGCGGCAGCACGCCCATGCCGATCAGGTTGGACCGGTGGATCCGCTCGAACGACTCGGTCAGTACGGCGCGCACGCCGAGCAGCAGCGTGCCCTTGGCCGCCCAGTCCCGGGACGAGCCGGAGCCGTACTCCTTGCCCCCCAGCACGATCAGCGGGGTGCCTTCCGCCGCGTACTTCCGGGATGCGTCGTAGATGGACATCTGCTCGCCGTCCGGCAGGTGCACGGTCACCCCGCCCTCGGTGCCCGGGGCCAGCTGGTTGCGCAGCCGGATGTTGGCGAACGTGCCGCGGATCATCACCTCGTGGTTGCCGCGCCGGGAGCCGTAGGAGTTGAAGTCCTTGCGCTGCACCCCGTGGGAGGTCAGGTACGTCCCGGCCGGGCTGTCGGTCTTGATCGCGCCGGCCGGCGAGATGTGGTCGGTGGTCACCGAGTCGCCCAGCATGGCCAGCACCCGGGCGCCGTGGACGTCGCTGGCCGGGGCGGGATGCTCCGGCATGCCCTCGAAGTACGGCGGCTTCCGGACGTAGGTGGAGTCGGCCCCCCACTCGAAGGTGTCCCCGCCGGGCACGTCCAGCGTCTGCCAGCGGTCGTCGCCCTGGAACACGTCGGCGTAGTCCCGGCTGAACATCTCGGCGGCCACCGCGTCCTGCACCACAGTGGCGATCTCGGTGGCCGACGGCCAGATGTCGGCCAGGTAGATCGCACTCCCGTCGGCCCGGCTGCCCAGCGGGTCACGGTTCATGTCGAAGTCCATCGTGCCGGCCAGCGCGTACGCGACCACCAGCGGCGGTGAGGCCAGGTAGTTCATCTTCACGTCCGGGTTGATCCGGCCCTCGAAGTTGCGGTTGCCGGACAGCACCGACACCACGGCCAGGTCGTTCTCGGCCACTGCCGCGCTGATCGCCGCGGGCAGCGGCCCGGAGTTGCCGATGCACGTGGTGCAGCCGTAACCGACCAGGTTGAAGCCCAGCTTCTCCAGGTACGGGGTGAGCCCGGCCCGCTCGTAGTAGTCCATGACCACCTTGGACCCCGGCGCCAGCGTGGTCTTCACCCACGGCTTGCGGGACAGGCCGGCCTCGACCGCCTTCTTGGCCAGCAGCGCGGCGCCGACCATGACCGACGGGTTCGAGGTGTTCGTGCACGAGGTAATGGCCGCGATGACGACCGAGCCATGGTCCACCGAGGTGGTCGTGCCGTCCTCCAGCGTGACCTTGACCGGCTGGGACGGGCGCCCGGTGCTGGTCCCGGTAGGCGGCCCGGCGGGCTGGTCGCCGTTCTCCCGGTCCGGGACGAACGGATCGGAGGCCGGGAAGGTGTCGGCCACCTCCTCGTCCAGCCGGTCGAGCGGCACGTAGCTGCCCAGCGCCTCGCGGAACGACTCCTTGGCGTCGCTCAGCGCGACCCGGTCCTGCGGCCGCTTCGGGCCGGCCAGCGACGGGACGATCGTGGACAGGTCGAGCTCGAGCTCCTCGGAGTAGCGGGGCGTCGCGCCCGGCTCGTGCCACAGGCCCTGCTCCTTGGCGTACGCCTCGACCAGCGCCACCTGCCCGTCCGGGCGGCCGGTCAGCCGCAGGTAGTCCAGGGTCTGCTGGTCGATCGGGAAGATCGCGCAGGTGGACCCGAACTCCGGGCTCATGTTGCCGATCGTGGCCCGGTTGGCCAGCGGCACCGAGCCCACCCCGTCCCCGTGGAACTCGACGAACTTGCCGACCACGCCATGCTTGCGGAGCAGTTCGGTGATGGTCAGCACCAGGTCGGTGGCGGTCGCCCCGGACGGCAGCTCGCCGGTCAGCCGGAAGCCGACCACCCGCGGGATCAGCATGCTGATCGGCTGGCCCAGCATGGCCGCCTCGGCCTCGATGCCGCCCACGCCCCAGCCCAGGATGCCCAGGCCGTTCTGCATGGTGGTGTGCGAATCGGTGCCCACGCAGGTGTCCGGGTAGGCCGCGCCGTCGTGGGTCATCACCACCCGGGCCAGGTGCTCGATGTTCACCTGGTGCACGATGCCGGTGCCCGGCGGCACCACCTTGAACTGGCTGAACGCCTCCTGCCCCCAGCGCAGAAACTGGAAGCGCTCCCGGTTGCGGCTGAACTCCAGTTCCACGTTCCGGTCGAACGCGTCCGGCCGGCCGAAGATGTCGGCCACCACCGAGTGGTCGATGACCAGTTCGGCCGGGACCAGCGGGTTGATCTTCGACGGGTCGCCGCCCAGGTCCCGCATGGCCTCCCGCATCGTGGCCAGGTCGACCACGGCCGGCACCCCGGTCAGGTCCTGCAGGATCACCCGGGCCGGGGTGAACTGGATCTCGGTGGCCGGCTCGGCCGCCGGGTCCCACTGCGCGAGCGCGGTGACGTGCTCAGCGGTGACGTTGCGGCCGTCCTCGGTGCGCAGCAGGTTCTCCAGCAGGATCTTCAGGCTGTACGGGAGGTCCGCGGCCCCGGCCACCGCGTCCAGCCGGTGGATCTGGTACCCGGTCCCGGCCGCCCGCATCGTGGCCTGGCTGCCGAAGCTGTTCGCGGTCATCTGGATCCGCCTCCCGGTCACAAGTATCTCGATATCGAGCTAACTTACGTCCCACGCTATGGCGAGCTTATCTCGACGTCAAGGTACCGGGCGCGGGTGCCCGGCCGCCGCCGGATCGGGCAGGATGTGCCAGGTGACGGAACATTCGGAGCGCCCGTGGGGCAGTTACACCGTGCTCACTGAGGGCGATACGTTCAAGGTCAAGACGATCGAGGTGCATCCCGGGCAGCGGCTCAGCTACCAGCAGCACGCCCGGCGGGCCGAGCACTGGTTCATCGTCCAGGGCGATGGCGTCGTCACGCTCGACGGCGCCGAGGTGCCAGTGCACCCGGGTGCCGCGGTCAACGTCGGGCTCGGCGTGGCGCACCGGATCCACAACACCGGCGCCGCCCCGCTGGTCTTCGTGGAAGTGCAGCACGGCGACTACTTTGGTGAGGATGACATCGTCCGGCTGGAGGACGACTACGGCCGGAGCGCGCCTCCCGGCTGAGGACCACCGCATGCCCCCTGCGCGGCACTGCCGCCACTGCCTGCTGTATGGCTGCGATGGCGACTGCCTGCTGCCGGGCGTCAGCGGGCTGTGCATCCACCGGCCGGTCCCCCGCCAGGCGCTGCGCGCGCGGATCCGGCTCATCGCCACCCGGCGCTTCTGGCGCCGGCTGCTCTGGGGCCCGGGCCCGCCGTCGGCCTGACCTATCCCGGGGCCGACTCGGCGCTGACCCGCTTGATCAGCGAACTCAGCAGTTCCCAGGTTTCGTCATCCTCGGCGGTACCTGTGTGCGGGCGGCGGAAGCGGCTCACATCGATGGCGATGTCGGCGATGTCCCAGCGGAGGCGGTAGAGGTCCAGCAGCAACGGCCGCGGGACCACACCGGTCGCGCTGGCGTAGGCGTCCAGCACGGTGCCGTCACCCGGGTCGAGGCCCCACAGGTCGCGTTCGGGCGGGGCGGTCAGGACCGTGTCCCAGTCGATGAGCAGCCAGCGGCCATCAGCGGTCAGCATCGTGTTGCCAGGATGCGGCTCGCCATGGGTGAGCACGGCCCGGGCTGGCCCGGCCCGCGCCTGCCGCACCATCTGGTCGTAACGGGCCAGCAGCCGCTGGAGTGGTGCCGCGTGCTGCCGGACGAGATGCGACAGCGGGCGCGCGTAGGGCCCGCAATCGGCGGCGCCGCCGGCCGGGCCGAAGGCGGCCGCCAGCTCGTCCCGGTGCGGCACGGTGAAGTCGTCGGTCATCGCATGCCGGCGGATCGCGGCCGGAGCGGTATGCACCGCCACCACCAGATCGAGTACCTGGCGCCGGTGCCCGGCCGAGGTGAACTCGCCCCACCCGAAGCTCCGCCCGTCGATGAACGGGTACACGGCGACCGCGAACCTGGCGCCCAGCCGGGCCACCAGCGCGCCGTCGCCGCGCGGCACCGGCGCCACCACGAACCCGGCACCAGCGTCCCGCAGGTCCCGGGCGGCGGTCAGCGACGCGCGCAGCCGGCCGAACGCCGCTTCCCGGGGCTCATCGCGGGCGGCCCGCTTCTTGTCCAGCTCATCGACGGTGACGAACCACCGCACGCCGGCGTCATCGGTCACGGCCCAGTGGTGGCTGCCCCAGCCGACCGGCCGGTACTCCAGGGCGGCCGCGGCCAGCGCCCAGCCCTGGGCCAGCGCCGTCACCAGCGCGGCCTCGGTCAGGCCGGCGGGCGAAATCAGCACCTGGCCACGCTAGACGGCCGGCCCACGGCCTGGCGACCCGATATCCGCGCGCCAGCCCCCCCAGCTTGCGGCCCCCCAGGTGTTCTCCCCGGAGAGGTCAGCCCTGGGTTCGTGATCATGACTTTGGGTCTAATAGATTCGACCCAAAGTCATGATCACGTTCGCATATCCAGGCCGTGCCGGGCGGCGGCCACGTCCCGGTCACCCAGGCCCGAGTTGACCAGCGACGTCCAGCGGTCCCGGACCGCCGCGATGACCGGCAGCGGCCGGTCGGTGGCCGCCAGGGCCAGGACGATGTCCTTGAGCGCCCACTGCAGCGAGAACTCCGGCGAGTCGTCCCCGGCCAGCATCTTCTGCGCCTTGACGTGGGCGACCGGCGAGGCCAGGTTGCCCTCAGCCAGGAAGTCCAGCACGTCCTGCCGGGCCACGCCGAGCGAGTCGGCCAGCGCGATGACCTCGGCGGCCCCCTCGACCAGGGTGACCAGCCAGGTGTTCATCACCAGCTTGAGCCGGCTGCCGTCACCGGCCGCACCGAGCCACTTGGTCCGCTGGCCCAGCGCGGCGAACACCGGCTCCAGCACGGGCCGCGCCGCCTCCGGCCCGGACGCCAGGATGAGCAGCTGGCCATGCTCGGCCGGGGCCCTGGTCCCGGACACCGGCGCGTCCACATAGCTCACGTCGGGCCGCTCGGTGGCCACCCGGGCGGCGAGCTGCTCGGTGGCGGCCACGCCGATCGTGGCCATCTGGGCCCATACCGCGCCCGGCCGCATCGCGGCCAGCATGCCCTGCTCGAACGCCACGTCGTGCACGGCGCCGGCGTCGGAGACCATGGTGATCACCACGTCGGCGTGCCGTACCGCGGCGTCCGGGAGCTCGTGCGCGGTCGCGCCCTCGCTGGCCAGCTGGGCGGCGGGCTCCGGGGTCCGGTTCCACACGCCGACGCGGAACCCGGCGCGCAGCAGGCTGTGTGCCATGCCCCGGCCCATCGCGCCGGCGCCCAGCACGGCCACCCGGGGCAGCGTGTCGTTGGCTGCTGGTGAAGTCATCTCAGATACCTCCCGCAACCGTTCTTACCGGACGGCGCTGCGCCTGTCCCGGCGGCCCTGGCTCAGCGCGATCAGCGTGGCCAGGCCGGCTATCACCGCACCCGCCAGCATCGCGGCCCGGTCGCCGGTGACACCGGCCACCTGACCGCCGTGCCCGGCGCTCAGCGCGATGGCAGGCAGCAGGGCCGCGCCGATGCCCGCCCCGATCTGGCGGCTGGTGTTGATGACGCCGCCCACGAACCCCTGGTCCCCGTCGGCCACTCCCCTGGTCGCGGTGACCATCGCGCCGAACGCGGTGCCCGCGGTGCCGAACCCGACGAACGTGACGGCGGCCAGCAGCGGGCTGTACCCGCCGGTGGCGGGCAGCCGGGTGAGCACCAGGAAACCGAGCAGGGCCACGGCGTTGGTCAGCACGAGCAGCCGGTGCAGGCCGAGCCGGGCGGCGAGCCGGGCCCCAGCCGCCCCGGCCGCGAAGCCCACCACGCCCTGCGGGGCGATGGCCAGCCCGGTCATCAGCGGCGAGTCGTGCAGCACCTGCTGGAAGTACAGCGACAGCACCAGCAGTTCCCCGCCGTTCCAGATGCCGAGCAGCAGGATGAGCGCGCCGCCCTTGCGCAGCGAGCGCAGCCGCAGCAGGTCGGCCCGGACCAGCGGGTCCGGGTGGTGCGCCTCGGCCATGGCGAACGCGATGAACGCGATCCCGGCCGCGGCCACGGCCGCCAGCACCAGCGGTGAGGTCCAGCCCGCCGCGCCACCCTCGGACACCGCGAACACGGCCGCGGCGATGGCCGCGGTGATCAGCACCGCGCCGCCGATGTCCAGCCGCCGGCGGACGCGCGGCTCCCGGCCGCGGCCCAGCAGCCGCGGGGTGAGCAGCATCGCGGCCAGCCCGACCGGCACGTTGACCAGGAACACCGCGCGCCAGCTGGTGAACTCGACCAGGAAGCCGCCGAGCACCTGGCCGGCCACGAAGCCGACCGACGCGGTCGCGCCGTACAGGCCGAGCGCCTTGGTCCGTTTCGGGCCTTCCGGGAACCCGGTGGTGACCAGCGACAGCGCGGCCGGGGCGACCAGCGCGGCGCCCGCGCCCTGCACCGCCCGCGCGGCGACCAGCAGTACCGGGTCCTGGGCCAGGCCACCGGCCAGGGAGGCGGCGGTGAAGGCGATCAGGCCGGCCAGGAACATCCGGCGGCGGCCGAACAGGTCGGCGGCCCGGCCGCCGAGGATCAGCAGCCCGCCGAAGGTGATCGCGTACCCGGTGACCACCCACTGCTCGGCCGCGGCCGGGAAGCCCAGCTCCCGCTGGATCGAGGCGAGCGCCACGTTCACGATGCTGAAATCCAGCACGACCATGAACGATGCGACCAGGATGAGCATCAGCGCGGCGCGGCGGTACCCCGGCGGCTCAGCCGGGGACGGGTGAGCTGATGGCCGGCGGGCCGGCCGCGGCCCCGGCGGAGCCGCCGGAGCCGGTTTCCGGGCCGGCCAGACGAGGGTCTGCTCGCGGTGGGTTACCTGGTGAGCGGGGACGGCCTGGGGATTACCGTTGACATCATGCTTGCTGGGGGAAGTTGTCCTGCTCAAAGTCAGCGCACTATCCGATACGGATCGTTTCGTTTATAGGCTGTACAGTAGCAACCCGATGGACAGGACACCTATTCCGGTCCCACCCGGACTGGCCGCGGCGGGCCCCGCGGGGGTAGGGCCAGTGCCTGGCGGGCCGGCCGCCCGGGGCCGGCCGCGCAGCGAGGCGGCCGACCGGGCCATCCTGCGCGCGGCCACCGAACTGCTCGCCGAGCGCGGGCTGGCTGGCATGTCCATGGAGGAGGTCGCGGCGCGGGCCGGGGTGGGCAAGGCGACCATCTACCGCCGGTGGCGGTCCCGTGGCGCGCTGGCGCTGGACGCGTTCATGGCCGACTTCACCGCGGCCCAGCCACTGCCGGACACCGGGTCGCTGCGGGGTGACCTGCTGGCCGCGCTGCGCGCCTGGGTCAAGGCGGTCACCCGCACCCCGGCCGGGCGCATCCTGGCCGGGCTGGTCGCGGCGATCCAGGACGACCCGGAACTGGCCACCGCCTGGCGGGCCCGGGTCCTGGAGCCGCTGCGGGCCGAGCACCGGGTCATGCTGCGCCGGGCCATCGAGCGGGGCGAGATCCCGGCCTCGACCGACACCGACGTGGCGCTGGACCTGATGTACGGGGCCGCCTACCACCGGCTGCTGCAGGGGCACCGGCCGCTGACCGACCCCTTCGTCCGCCGGGTGGTGGATGTGATCGTCCGCGGGATCGGCGGCCCGCCGGCCTGAAGCCGGCGCGCCTCAGTCTTCGTGGCTCTGCTCCGAGCCACGCAGCCCGCGGAGCACGCGCAGCCAGTCTTCCGCAGAATCCGGGCTCCAGCCCACGGCCGGTTTGCGGTCCGGCTGCCACCAGACCCGGGGGGGCTCGCCCGGCTGCTCATCCGGGGCCGGTGCCAGGCCCGGCACCGGCGGGCCGGCTAGCTGGCCCGCCGTGGGCCCCGGCCCGGGCTCAGGGGCCCATTCGGCCGCGGGCTCATGGGCCCATTCCGGCGCGGGCCCCGGCGGCCACGGTGCAGCAGATTCCGGCAGCGGCTCCGGCACGGCCGGATCCGGCAACGACGGCGGCAGCGGCTCCGGCACCGCTGGCGGCGGTCGCTCCGGCACCGCCGGATCCGGCAACGACGGCGGCAGCGGCTCCGGAACGGCCGGCTCTGGCACCGCCGGCTCCGGCAACGACGGCGGCAGCGGCTCCGGCACCGCCGGCTCCGGCGACCACTGCGGCAGCGGTTCAGTGACGGCCGGCGGCGGGGCTTCGGCGGCGGGCTCCAGTGGCCACTGCGGGGCGGGTTCGGCGTCCGGCCGGGAGGGCAGCCGCCCGGCCAGCGGGACACCTCCCGGCAGCGGCCCCGGGGCCGCACCCGTCGCGGGCGGCGGCGCCGCGGCGGCCAGCCCGGCGCCTGCCGCTGGCACGCCGCCTGCCTCAGGCAGGCCGCCTGCCGCGGGCCGGTCCGCGATCCGTGCTGCCCGGTCCGCGCGGCGGACGGTGATGATCATCGCCAGCCCGCACAGCGCACCCGCCACGACCAGGCCCAGGCCGACCAGGGCGATGCGGCCCGCCGCGCCCGCGGGCACCACCACTCTGCCGACCGCGCTGAGCACCCAGGCGGCCAGCCCGGCGGTGGCCAGCACCGAGCCGGCCACGGCCAGGCCCACGGCGCGCCGCACCCTGCGCCGGCTGACCGGCCCGGAGTCACTCCGCCCAGCACCCACCCGCGACACCCTACGGGACCCCTGTCCGGTTCACCCGGACTCTGGCTCAGTCCGTGCCCCACCTCAGCGCCGCTACTGCGGCAACGGCACTTAGGCTTGCGGTGTGCGTCCGGTAGCGGGTCTTCGCGGTACGGCCCTGGTGACCAGAGGCGGATCGGTCCAGGCGGACCTGGCTGCCGGCCCGGCCGACGCCGAGGCCGGCGTCCCGTGCGCTGCGGGGACACGGTTCCAGGTGTGCTCGGTGAGCAAGCAGTTCACCGCCGCCGCGGTCATGCTCCTGGTCGAGTCCGGGCGGCTTGACCTGGATGAGCCGGTCGGCCGGTGGCTGCCTGGAGGCCAGCCCCAGTGGCGGCAGGTCACGCTCCATCACTTGCTGTCCCATACCGCGGGTATCCCGCACTGGCTCGAGGCCCCCGGCCTGGACCCGGCCGAGCCGATGAAGATCAGCGAGCGGCTGGAGATCATCCAGGCCACGCCGCTGCGCTCCGAGCCCGGCGCGCGATGGCACTACAGCAGCCCGGGCTTCGTGCTGGCCGGGCTCATCGTGGAGCGGGCCAGCGGCCAGCCCTACCGGGAATTTCTCACCGAGCGGATCTTGTCCCCGCTGAAGCTGGCCCAGACCACCGTGGGCGGCGCCCCCGGCGCTGCGGCCCGCGGCTACCACGACGGGCAGCCGGTAGCGCCCTGGGACCTGGACGCGATGCCCGGCACCGGCGACATCTGGTCCACCGCGGGCGACCTGACCAGGTTCACCGCCGCCCTGCACCGCGGTGAGCTGATCGCCGCGAGTTCGCTGCGCGCGATGTGCACCCCGCACGCGCCGCTCGACGACGATGACGAAGGTGAGCCCCGGCTGGCCACCACCGGTTACGGCTACGGCATGTATACCGGGAACTTCGCCGGGCACGCGGCTTATTACCACCCTGGCGACAACCCGGGCTATCAGTCCTTCGCCTGCTGGATCCCGGACCGGGCGGCCAGCATTGTCATCCTGGTCAACGACGAGACGGCCAGCCTGACGGGCCTGCTCAGGCAGCTGGTTCCGCTGGCTCTGGGAGCTTAGTGTTCATGCCTGGCCCGGATGGGCGGCAAGCAGTTCGGACACTTCGGCGCCGCAGTAGAAGCCCTGGCAGCGGCCGTTGGTGGCGCGGGTGCGGCGGCGCAGGCCGTCCAGGTCGGCCGGGGGCAGCGTGCTGGCCAGGGCGTCGCGGATCTCGCCGCGGGTGACCCGCTCGCAGTGGCAGACGATCCGGCCGTACTCGGGATCGGCGGCGATCCGGGCGGCGTCCTGGTAGGGCCGCAGGCCGGCCTCCCCGATATAGGGCATGGCGGGCGGCCCGGCGGTCTCCCGCGCAGTCAGCTTCAGCCCGGCCGCGCCGAGCTGGTCGACCACGTACTCGGCGATGCCGAGCGAAGCGGACAGGCCGGTAGACCGGATCCCGCCCACGCACGCGTACCGCCGCCGCTCGTCCACCCGGATCTGGTAGTCCCGGTGCTCGGTGGCGGCCCGCAGCCCGGCGTAGGTCGCGGTGACCTCCTCCCCGGCCAGCGCGGGCACGATGCGCTGGCCCGCGCCGAGCAGCCCGGCCAGCCCGGCCGCCGTGGTCGCGGTGTCCACCCGGCTGGGCACGTCCTCGGCGGTCGGGCCGAGCAGCAGGTTGCCGTACACGGTGGGCGCGATCAGCACCCCCTTGGTCCGCGCGGTCGGCACCGGCAGCAGGATCGAGGAGACCAGCGGCCGGGCCAGCTTGTCGAACACGATCAGCTCACCCCGGCGCGGGGTGATGGTGAACGCCCCGCCGCCGAGCATCCGGTCGATCTGGTCGCTGTCCAGCCCGGCCGCGTTGACCAGCCAGCGGCAGCGCAGCAGGCCACGCGTGGTGTCCACCCGGTACTCCCCCGCCGCCGCGGTCACCCCGGTGACCCGGGTGCGCAGCAGCAGCCGCACCCCGGCGCGGACCGCCTCGGTGGCATAGGCCAGCGTCGTGGTCCACGGGCAGATGATGCTCTCGGCGGGCACCGCCAGGCCGGCCCGGGCCCCCGGGCCGAGGTGCGGCTGCGCCGCGTAGATCTCGGCACTGGTCTGCGGGCGGACGTCGGCGCACCCGTTGCGCCGGGCCTTGTCCGCGATGCCGGGCAGCGCGGCCGCCTGGTCCGCGGTCCAGGCCACGACCAGCGCGCCGGTCCGTTCCACCGGGATGCCCGCGTGCCGGGCGTAGCCGGCCAGCAGCGCACTGCCCCGGCGCAGCAGCCGGCTTTCGAGACTGCCCGGCTCGGCGTCGAACCCGGTGTGCAGGATCGCCGTGTTGGCCTTGCTGGTGCCGGTGCCGACGTCCGCGGCCGAGTCCACGAGCAGGCAGCTCAGCTCGTAGCCGGCCAGCGTGCGGGCGATCGCCGAGCCCACCACGCCCGCCCCGATGATCAGCACGTCGGCGGCGTCACCTGGCGCTGGCCTCACTGGGCCGCGTCCCCCGCTGGCCCCGGCCGGCTGGCGGTCAGCGCGACGCGCTGGGCCGAGTCGAACGCTGCGAGCCGTTCTGCTGCTTCGTCCGCGGTGATGGCCGGGTCGATGACCGTTTCCACCGGTACCGGTCCCACCGCCTCAGCCAGCGTGCGGGCCGCGCCGGTGCCGAGCCGGGCCAGGGCCGCGACGCCCAGCGCGGTCGCGTCGCTGGCCGCGCACACCTGCACCGGCACCTGCAGCAGGTCGGCCTGGGCCTGGACCAGCAGCCGGGACCGGGTCAGCCCGCCGTCCACCCGGAGCTGGGTGAGCGGCGCGCCCCGGTCCGCGGCCACCGTGCGGGCCAGCAGCGCGACCGAGGCGGCGATCCCCTCCGCCACCGCCCGGGCCAGGTGGGCCCGCGTGCTGCCCAGGCTCAGGCCGAGGAACGCGCCGCGCGCGTCCGGCCGCCAGTGCGGCGCGCCCAGCCCGGCCAGCGCGGGCAGGAACGTGACCCCGCCCGAGTCGGGCACGCTGCCGCCCGCCGTGTCGAGGTCGGCCGCCCCGGCCAGCAGGCCGAGCTCGGTCAGCCAGCGGATCGCGGCCCCGGCCGTGTAGACCTGCCCGTCCAGGCAGTAGGTGGCCGCGCCGTCCAGCCGCCAGGCCACCGACGCGGACAGCCCGTGGGCCGAGCGGACCGCCTCGTCCCCGGTGGTGACCAGCAGGAACGCGCCCGTGCCGTAGGTGCACTTGGCCTCGCCCGGGGCCAGGCACCCCTCGGCCAGCAGCGCAGCCTGCTGATCCACGGCCAGGCCGGCCACGGGCAGCGGCGGCCCGAACGCGGCGGTCTCGCCACTGACCCCGGCACAGTCGGCGATCTGCGGCAGTCCGGCCAGTTCTATCCCGAACGACTGGCACGCGGCTGGTGACCAGCGCACCGCGTCGAGGTCGAGGAGCAGTGTCCGGGACGCGGTCGAGGCGTCGGTCAGGTAGCCCGCGCCGAGCCGGGCCAGCAGCCAGCTGTCGGTCGTGGTGACCACGCCGTCGCCGGTCAGGTTCTCCCGCAGCCAGGTCATCTTGGGCGCGGCGAAGTAGGGGTCCAGCGGCAGCCCGGTGATCGCGGTGAGCGCGCCGGCCTGGCTGGCCAGCCGGGCGCACACTCCGGCCGAGCGCCGGTCCTGCCAGCCGATGGCCGGGGTGAGCGGCTGCCCGGTGCGCCGCTCCCAGGCCAGCACGGTCTCGCCCTGGTTGGCCAGGGCCAGCGCCTGGGCCGGGGCCCGGGCCCGGGCGAGCGCGGCCTGCCCGGCGGCCAGCACCGACTCATACAGCTCGGCCGGGTCCTGCTCCACGCTGCCGCCGGGCCCGCTGCGCGGGTGCACCGGCACCTCGGCCGCGCCGAGCACCGCACCGCCCGGCCCGACGACGAGCGCCTTGGTCGCCGAGGTGCCCTGGTCGATAGCGAGGATGTTCACCCGGCGGCCGGGGTGCCTTCTGCGGGCGGCTCGCCGGTGCCGGACAGCGCCTCGGCCCCATGCGCGCCCTGCTCGCGGCGCATCGCCCCGGGCTCCAGCAGCCACTGCCCGGCGTAGATGATCACGCCGATGGCCAGCGAGCCGAGCACGTAGTACTGCGCGTCGCGGAACTCGCTCGGCCCGATCAGCACGATCAGCTCATAGGCGACCCAGATCAGCGCGCCGGCGATGACCGGTATCTCCCAGCGGCCGAGCGAGAAGTAACCCTGCTGGGCCCGGCGGCGGCGTGCGGTGAACAGGTACAGCAGCACGGTCGAGCCATACAGCAGGGCCGGCATGATGGTGGACGCGGTGAACAGGGTGACCAGCGCCGCCGTGTGCGTGCGCAGCACCAGCGTGATGAGCGCGCCGAGCACGGCGGCCAGCACCGTGGCCCAGGACGGGCCGCCGGTGGCCCGGGGCACCTGGCGCCACAGCTGGTAGCCGGGCAGCCGCTTGTCCCGCGACATGGACCAGATCAGCCGGCTGTTGGTCACCATGATGATCAGGCCGCAGGCGAAGATGGAGATGACCACGAAGATCAGGAACAGCTTCTGCACGACGCCGCCCAGCACGTCCTGCACGATGAACGCGACCGGGGCGGCGCTGGCCGACACGGCCTTGATGTTGCTGATCGAGTAGCTGAGCGCGATGAGGAAGGCGAAACCGACCACGCCGGACAGCAGCACGGCGCGGATCATCGCCCGGGGGATGGTCCGGTGCGGCTCGATGGTCTCCTCGGCCAGGTTGCTGGCTGACTCGAAACCGACGATCGTGTACGCGCCGAGCAGGGTGGCCAGCATGAACGGGCCGAGCCAGGCGTAGTAGCCGGCGTGCGGCACCACCCCGGTGGAGGTCAGGTTGGCCCAGTGCCCCTTGGACCGGATCGCGGCCACGATGATCAGCAGCACGGTCAGCCCGACGATGCCGATGACCTCGGTGGCCACTGCGGTGTTGTTCACCCGGGTGGTGGCCCGGGTCGAGATGATAATCAGCACCGCCTGCAGGGCCAGCACGACCAGCGTCTCCAGCGCGGCGCTGGTCGGCGTGTACGTCTCGCCGATCAGCGGCTGGAACGCCACCTGGACCAGGCCGTAGTCCACCGACACGGTGACGATGGTGAGGAACGCGAACGACATCCAGCCCAGCCACCAGCCGATGTGCACGTTGGCCAGCCGGGAGGCCCACTGGTAGGAGTAGCCGGACAGCGGCACCCGGGCCGCCAGCGCGCCGTAGACCAGGGCCACCAGGGCCTGCCCGGCCACCACGATGAGCCAGGTCCAGATGCTCCGCGGCCCGCCGGTGGCCAGCGCGAAGCCGTAGGTGGTGAAGATCCCGGTGGTGATGGAGATGAACGAGAACGCCACCGCGAACGACTCGAAGTTGCGCAGCGAGCGGACGAACTGCTGCCGGTAGCCGTACCGGTCCAACTGGGCGTCGTCGTGCTGCGTTGCTGCGGTCACGTCACTCACATCCCTTGAGCTTGGTTGGCCCCGCTGGTGCTGGCTCGGTACAGGGCGACGCCAGCCTCCTCGACCGCCTGGCTGGCGCCGTGGGTGCCCCGGTCGTCGGTAATGACCGCGGTGATGCGGTCGAGCGGGCAGACCCGGTGCACGGCGATGGCCCCGAGCTTGCTGGAATCGGCGAGCACGTAGCAGGCCGCGGTGTGCGCGATGATCGTGCGCCGCACCACGACCTCGGCCGGGTAGTAGTCGGTCAGCCCGGCCTCCGGGTGCACGCCGCCAGAGCCGAGGAACGCGCGGTCGGCGTAGAACTCGGCGAAGAACGCCTCGGCGTGCGCGCCGGAGCAGGCCGCGTCGCCCGGGCGGACCTGCCCGCCGCACAGCATGATCTCGACCTGATCGCGGGCGGCCAGTTCCAGCGCGGCCGGCACCGAGTTGGTCAGCACCCGGCCGTGGAAGGCCGGCGGCAGGGCCCGGGCCACTTCCAGCGCGGTGGTGCCCACGTCGATGACGATGGTCTCGCCCGGCTCGACCAGCGACGCGGCCAGCGCGGCGATGGCCCGCTTGGCCTCGATATGGCGGGTGCTGCGGGCCGCGAAGCTGCCCTCGCTGGACCGGCCGGCCGGGCGGGTCGCGCCGCCGTAGACCCGGTCCAGCAGCCCCTGCCGCTGGAGATCCCGCAGGTCGCGGCGGATGGTCTCGACCGACACGTCGAACTCGCGGGCCAGTTCGTCGGCGGCCACCGCGCTGCGCTCGCTGACCTCGGCGAGGATCGCCTGGCGGCGCTGCGTTGGCAACATCCTGGACCTGCTCTGTGTGCCCGTTGTTGACCGATCTTGAGGCGATCTTGACCGGCTGTCAAGAGCTTGCCGCCCGATCGGGCCCCCGGGCCTACTTCACGTGGTTCGTGTCGATCTGGTCGAAGTCACCCACGCCGTTGGTGATCCCGCCCCCGCCGGACCACTGCCACATCACCGCGTGCACGCTGGACCGGGTCACCCCGCCGAAGAACCGTGCGCAGGTCGAGGTGCCCGGCACGCACCAGCCGATGGGCGGCGGCGAGATATGCCCGGTGCCGTCGGTGTAGGTCCACTCGTCCAGGTTCGGGATGGACGAAGCGCTGCCAGTGCCGAAGATCGAGCTCCAGATCAGCGGCGAGGAGTACACGCCCGGCGTGTACGAGCTGTGCGCAGTCAGGTAGGACGAGTACCCGTTCAGCACGGCCCGGTCCAGGGACGCCGCGACGAACGGGGTCTTGACCCGGCCACTGCATGTCGAGGTGTACACGTTGTTCCACCCGTTGTCCGGGGCGGGGGTGTAGTTGGGCGCGTTGCCGGGCAGCTCGACGTCCATCCACACCACCTTGTAGGTGACGCTGCGGCCGCCGATCGCGCGCAGCGTCTTGGCCGCCTGCGCCGCGCCCCAGGCGGATGCCTCGGCCGTGGTCCCGGTGTAGTGCGGGTCCACCCCGGGACCGGCCATGAACCAGTAGACGCCGGTGCCGATGCCCTTGTGATACGTGCTGAAGTTGGTGTTCGCGGCCTTGCTGTCGGCCGGCGACCAGACCAGCACGCCGCCGCAGCCGGACCAGCGGGACCAGTTCCCGGCCATGCCGATGTAACCGCCGTACGGTGGCCTGCCGCTGACCACGGGTTCCCGGTAGGGCGGCTGGCTGGTGATAGGGATCGTGGCACTGTCCGTCCCGTACCAGAAGCCGGGCGCGTTCGGGTTGTCCGGCGCCGCGGCGGCAGCCGGCCCGGTCTCGGCCATGTTCACCTGGCCGCTGGCCTGGGCCGGGCTGGTGCTGAAGCCGGCCAGGGCCAGCGCGGCCACCGCGGCCAGGGCCACGCCGAGCCGGGTGGCCCGACTTCGGGCCAGGCGGCGCCGGCCAATGCGGGTCTGGCCAGCGCGGCCGGAACTCAGGCAGGGGCGGTTCATCGGGGTCCTTCCGGCGCAGCCGGGGAGGCTGGGGGCGGCTGCGGCTATGCCACGCTACCGCGGCAGGCCGGGCGCAGGAACCCGCCCAGGCCGGCCACTTCTGATAACGTTGCCGCTACCCGGTCATATTACGTATAGCGCCACAAAACGGCTCACCATCTGCGCACCGCGACCTGGTGCCGAACCGCCTCGTTTCCGCCCCGCCCTGTGCTGGCCGGATACGGGGAGAGATACTTTCCGCTAGACGGATGATATTCAGCCGCCATCCGCCGGGGCAGCCGGAGGTCTCGATCCATGAACTTGCTGGAGTGCGAGGCGACGTTCGAGGCCAGCCCAGCTGCGGTGTGGCGGGTCTGGACCGACGTGGCCAGCTGGCCGGACTGGGACGTCAGCAAGGAGATCGCCCGGCTGGACGGCGAGTTCCAGGTCGGCACCACCGGCTGGGCCAAGCAGCGCAACAACCTCGGCGGGCTGTTCATGATCACTCTGATCGAGCCGGGCAAGCGCTTCGTCACCGAGTGCCCGCTGCCCGTCGGCGTCGGCAAAATGATCTTCGACCACCGGATCGAGCTGCTGGATCGCGGGCGGGTCCGGGTGGTCAAGAGCGTCGAGGTGCAGGGCGGCTTCGCCCCGTTGTTCCGCCTGGTGGTCGCGCCCAGGATGCGCCGGGACATCGCCGAGTCGCTGGCCGCGATGGGACGGCGGGTGCATTCCCGCCCTCGCGGGCCGGCCTCGCCGGTCGGCTAGCCTGCCCGGCCGCGGCTGAGCCGGGCCGGGGCGGCTGAGCTGGGCCGGCCCCGCGCCACGTCGGCCGGTCAGCCGCATCTGTCCCGGAGTCGCCCGGTAGTGGATAATGCGTTGTCCGGCTGGTCGCCGGTCAGCACCGAAGCACGGGAGGGCAGGCATGAACGGTCAGGTCAAGTATCTGCTGCAGGAGTCGGAGCTGCCCCGGCAGTGGTACAACGTGCTCGCCGACCTGCCCTCGCCCCCGCCGCCGCCGCTGCACCCGGGCACCCGGGAGCCGGTCGGGCCGGATGACCTCGCCCCGCTGTTCCCGATCGCGCTGATCGGCCAGGAGGTTTCCGGGGACCGGTACATCCCGATTCCCGAGCCGGTCATCGACGTGTACCGGCTGTGGCGGCCGACCCCGCTGCACCGGGCCCGGCGGCTGGAGAAGGACCTCGGCACGCCGGCCCGGATCTACTACAAGTACGAGGGCGGCAGCCCGGCCGGCTCGCACAAGCCCAACACCGCGGTGCCGCAGGCGTACTACAACGCCGCCGAGGGCGTGGCCAAGCTGACCACGGAGACCGGGGCCGGCCAGTGGGGCAGCGCGCTGGCGTTCGCGTCCGCCGTGTTCGGCTTGCAGTGCGAGGTCTGGCAGGTCCGGGCCTCCTACGACCAGAAGCCGTACCGCCGGCTGCTGATGGAAACCTACGGGGCCACCGTGCACCCCAGCCCGTCCGACGTGACCACCTCGGGCAAGGCGGTGCTGGCCGCCGACCCGCAGTCACCGGGCAGCCTGGGCATTGCGATCAGCGAGGCGGTCGAGGTTGCCGCCGGGGACCCGTCCGCCCGCTACGCCCTGGGCAGCGTGCTCAATCACGTGCTGCTGCACCAGACGGTGATCGGCGAGGAGGCCATCCAGCAGCTGGCGCAGGCCGGTGACACGCCCGACCTGATCATCGGCTGCACCGGCGGCGGGTCCAACTTCTCCGGGCTGGTGTTCCCGTTCCTGCGGGAGAAGCTGGCCGGCCGGATGAACCCGGTGCTGCGCGCGGTCGAGCCCGCGGCCTGTCCCTCGTTCACCCGGGGCATCTACGCCTACGACTTCGGCGACACCGCCGGGTTCACCCCGCTGCTGAAGATGCACACGCTGGGCCACGAGTTCGTGCCGGACCCGATCCACGCGGGCGGGCTGCGCTACCACGGCATGTCGCCACTGCTGTCGCACATGTACGAGCTGGGCCTGTTCGAGGCGGTGGCCAAGCCGCAGTCGGAGTGCTTCGCGGCTGGCCTGCGGTTCGCCCGGGCCGAGGGCATCGTGCCCGCGCCCGAGCCCACCCACGCCCTGGCCTCGTGCATCGAGGAGGCGCTGCGCTGCAAGGAGACCGGCGAGGAGAAGGTCATCCTGACCGCGCTGTGCGGCCACGGGCTGCTCGACCTGTCCGCCTACGAGAGCTTCCTGGCCGGGCAGGTCAGCGACCTGGAACTGCCGGAACAGGCGGTCCAGGACGCGCTCAGCAACCTGCCCGCCGGGGTGTGACCAGGCCGCTGACACCGGGATCCGCTGACACCGGGATCCGCTGACACCGGGATCCGCTGACACCGGGATCCGCTGACACCGGGATCCGCTGACACCGGGATCCGCTGACGCCGGGATCCGGTGACCTGGCATCTGGGTCACCCGGGTGGCCGCTGCTCGGACGCGGTCGCCCAGCCGGGCCCGGGGCTAAGCGATCACGCGGCAGACGTTGGCTGATGAACAGGCGTGGCGTCGCCGTGCAGGACGTCCGGGTCGATGTCCGCGCCATTCGGCCAGACGATGGTCCCGAGTTCGCGATCGACCGAAACGGCCCGGAAGACCTCATCGTCCGAGCGGATCTCCGTGAAGACAGGCCCCCAGAGCAAGGGTGAAAGATCGATCTCCCGCTCGGTCCCATCAGAAAAGATCAGGTGTACCCGCCGATCACCGAGCACTTCCACGGAGCAGACCCGAGCTGGTCGTCTGTTCATGCATACCCTCCAGCTCATTCCAGTGGATCAATGGTACCCAGGGGCTCATGGCGCCCGGCTCGCTCCCACACTGCCAGTAACTCCTTCCTGTGTGCTGAGGCCCACTCCCCGACGAGTGCTCGCGCCCGGCGGGGCAGGCCACCAGCTAGCAGTTCTAGTTTTCGATGCGAATGACGGCCTCGTCTCCGGAGTAGAGCGCATCGAAGTGCGGCGGAGCGTGATCGTCGTAGTAGATGGCGATGACAATGCCGTAGAACGTCGATATGCGGGGCATACGGGAATGCAGCCGTAAGCGGTGGGCAGTTCCGGGGCCTGGCGGGGCGCGGATCTTCGCTAAGCCGCGGTGGCGGCCCAGCCGGCCCAGCGGGTGACCTGGATGCGGATCACCGGGCCGGCCGGGGGCTGCTGCTGGTACTGCGGGTAGCGCCCGGCCAGCAGGGCCAGGGCCGGGGCCATCGCGGCGGGCTCGGCCAGGATGGTGGCGTGGCCGTCGGCGCGCACCCACCACAGCCCGGCCCAGTCCGGCTGGTAGTGGTCCGCCAGCACTGCGACCTGCGGGTTGGCCCGGATGTTGCGCAGCCGCTGGAGGTTGGTGGTCGTCTTCGGCTTGGCGTCCACCGCGGTGTAGATCCGGTCGCCCTGACCAGGCTGGCTGTCCAGCACGAAGGTCACCGGCACCAGGTGCGGGCGGCCGTCCGGTCCTGCGGTGGCCAGCCGGGCCACCGGGGCGCTGGCGAACCGCTGCCGGGCATCCGGCTCGGGCAGCCGCACGGCCCTCCTTCCTTCGGCACCGGCCCGCTTCAGGGCGGCGGGGTGACCGGGACGATGCTGGCGCTGGCCAGTTCCCCGCCCTGGATGTCCAGGATGCCCATGGTGCCACGGGGCTGCCGGCGGCGGTCGGTGGGCGATCCGGGGTTGAAGATGCGCTGGCCGTCCGCGGCGTGGTCGAGCGGGATGTGCGAGTGCCCGAACACCACCAGCCGGGCGGCCGGGAACCGGCGGCGCATCCGGGCCGGGCGGCCCGCCGCCGGCCCCGCGTCGTGCACCATGGCCACGCTGAGCCCGGCCAGGTCCAGGTGCAGCACGTCCGGGGCACCCCAGGCGGCCACGTCCGGGCCGTCGTTGTTCCCCCGGACCGCCCGGACCGGCGCGTAACCGGCCAGTTCGTCCAGCACCGCCGCGGTGCACACATCCCCGGCGTGCAGGATCAGGTCCGCCCCGTGCAGCTGGGCCGCGACCGCGGGCGGGCAGGACCGCCAGCGGCGGGGCGCGTGGGTGTCGGCCAGCACTGCCACCCTCATCTGGCTCATCCTGCCGGTTCCCGGCAGCGGCCAGGTCTTCTTGAACACGTTCAAAAAGGTCTCGACAGGACCCGGAGCCCGGGGCGATACTTGAACATGTTCAAGTTTTCTGGCTCTCAGGAGGCGCCATGGGCGTCGGCACCTACACCGTTTACCTCGTCCTGAGCATCGCCGTCACGATCGCGGTGGGCACCGCGCTGTCCCGCAGCGGGCGGGTCTACCTGCAGGAGGTGCTCGGCGGTGACCAGGCCCTGGCCCGGGCCGTCAGCCGGCTGCTGGTCCTCGGCTTCTACCTGTTCACGCTGGGTTTCATCGCGCTGGCCATGCAGCCGCCCGGTTCGGTGACCAGCCTGCGGCAGGCGGTCCAGCTGCTGTCGGTCAAGATCGGCGAGGTACTGCTGGTGCTCGGCGCGGCTCACCTGGCCAGCCTGGCCGTGTTCCGCCGGTTCGGCCGCCGGGGCGGAGGCCGGCGGCCCGGGCCGCGGCCGGACCGGCGGGGGGCCGGGCCGGTTGAGGTCCCCCGGGCCCGGCAGGACGTACATTGACCTCTGTGGCCGACCCGGAACTGACCGCCCGCGCGGAGCAGACCCGGGCGGCCATCGTGCGCTCGGCCATGCGGCTGTTCCGGGAGAACGGCTACGAGGCCACCACCATGCGGGCGATCGCCCAGGACGCCGGGGTGTCCACCGGCAACGCCTACTACTACTTCGGCTCCAAGGAAGAGCTGGTCCAGCAGTTCTACACGGCCAATCAGGCGGAGCACATCGCCGCCTGCCGGCCGCTGCTGGACCGCGAGACGGACTTCGCCGCCCGGCTGCGCGGCACGCTGCGCGCACTGATCGGCGTATCCATGCCCTACCACGAGTTCGCCGCGCGGTTCTTCAAGTACGCGGCCGAGCCGGCCAGCCCGCTGAGCCCGCTGAGCAAGGAATCCAGCCCGGCCCGGGAGGCGGCGATCGCGCTGTACGGCGAGGTGGTCGACGGATCGGGGCTGCGCATCGACCCCGAGTTGCGCGCCCAGCTGCCCGAGCTGCTCTGGCTGTACTCGCTGGGAGTCATCCTGTTCTGGGTGCACGACACCTCGCCGGGCTGCGCCAAGACCTACCAGCTGATCGACCGCACCGTGCCGCTGGCCGCGCGGCTGGTGGCGCTGGCCCGGATGCGGCTGCTCCGGTCGACCGTGCGCGACGTGACGTCGCTCATCCAGGATCTGCGCGGCTGACCGCTGGGCGGACGCGGTTAAGGTGGCGCCATGGCCGATCGCAAGGAGATCATCGAGGCCGCGGGCCGCGAGGTCAGCGTGTCCAATCCGGGCAAGGTGTTCTTCCCGCGGACCGGGCACACCAAGCTCGACCTGGTCCGTTACTACCTCAGCGTGGCCGACGGGGCGCTGCGCGGCGTGGCCGGGCGGCCCATGGTGCTCAAGCGGTTCGTCAACGGCGCCGAAGGCGAGGCGTTCTTCCAGAAGCGGGCGCCGCAGTCCCGCCCGGACTGGATCGACACGGTGGAGCTGCGCTTCCCGTCCGGCCGGGCCGCGGTGGAGGTGGTCCCGTGGGACGCCGCCGCGCTGGCCTGGGCGGTCAACCTGGGCTGTATCGACCTCAACCCGCACCCGGTCCGGGCCGACGACCTGGACCACCCGGACGAGCTCCGGGTCAACCTGGACCCGGTGCCCGGGGTGGAGTGGCCGCAGATCCGTCAGGTCGCCCTGGTCGCGCGGGACGTGCTGGCCGAGCATGGGCTGACCGGCTGGCCCAAGACCTCCGGCTCGCGCGGCTTCCACATCTACGCCCGGATCACCCCGCACTGGGACTTCAACCAGGTCCGCCGGGCGGCCGTCGCCCTGGCCCGGGAGGTGGAGCGCCGGGCACCTGGCCTGGCCACCGCCAGGTGGTGGAAGGAGGAACGGCACGGGGTCTTCGTGGACTACAACCAGAACGCCAAAGACCGCACCGTCGCCTCGGCGTACTCGGTCCGGCCCACCCCGGATGCCCGGGTGTCCACCCCGCTGGCCTGGGCGGAAGTGCCGGACTGCCAGCCAGAGGCGTTCACCATCGACACCGTGCCGGACCGCTTCGCCCGCCGCGGTGACCCCTGGCAGGGCATGGACGAGTCGGCCGGGTCGCTGGAGCCGCTGCTCGCGCTGGCCGCGCGGGACGAAGCGGCCGGGCTGCCGGATGCCCCGTGGCCGCCGCACTACGACAAGCAGGCCGGGGAGGCGCCACGGGTCCAGCCGTCCAAGCGCCGGGCCAGCGGCCCCGCCGCCGGGACGCCCAGCGCGCCGGCGGAGGCGGGCGGGCCGCGCGGCGGTACCGGCCGCCGCCAGTCCACGATGCCGCTCATCGAGGTGGCCCGCGCCGCCACCAGGGACGAGGCCATGGCCGGGCTGGATCGCTGGAAGGACCGGCACGCCGATGTGTGGCCCTACCTGGCCCCCGCTGACGTGCTCGTCAACTCGATGCGCGGGCGCAGTTCCACCTGGACCCGGATCAGGCTGAACCTGCGCAACGTGCCCGCGGCCCAGCGACCGCCCCAGGAGGCGCTGGAAGTGGACTACGACCCGTGGGCCCGCGTCCGCGACCGGCCCGGTGGATAGCGCAGCCGCTGAGACCTATGCCCGGCTGCTGGCCGAGACCGAGCTCCGCCGGGCGGTAACGTCCCCCGGCCTGCGCGGGCTGGACCCGGGCGGCCGGCTGACCGGGCCGGCGCCGGACGAGGAAGGCCTGCTCCGGGTCAGGGCGGTGGTCAGTGCGCTGACCCAGGTCGGCGTGCTGACCGAGGAAGCTGGCCGGTCCGTGCTGGGTGACCTGGCCGCCGCGCTCGCCCTGCGCGGGCGGCACGCCCCGGGTGCCCTGCTCAGCCCGGCGCCGGCAGGCGGGCCCTGCCGCGGCGCCGCCGGCCGGCCCGCGGCCGGCCGCCCCAGGTGGCGGCTACCGGGCCATCCCGGTCGGCGCGGTGCTCCCGGCTGACCTGGATGGCTACCAGGGCGAGGTGCATCTTCAGGCGCTGGTGCTCGCGCCCGGCCGGGCCGCGATCGTCACCTGTTTCGTCAGCACCTGGCGGGACGCGCCAGCCGGCCCGGCCGGGGCCCAGCCCAGCTTCCCGCCGTTCGGCGGTTCCGGGCTGACCGACGACCGGGGCCGGCCCTACCGGCTGAGCTTCGAGGCCGGGGCGGGCGGCTGGCAGGAACCCGGCGTGCTCGACATCTCCCCGGTCCCGCCGGGCGGTACCCAGTGGCTGGACCTGCCCACCGGTTCCGGGCCGGTGATCAGGATCAGCCTGGCCGGGGCGGGCCCGGCCGCCCGGGTCAGCAGGCGGCGCATCACCCCACTGTCGGCGGGTGAGCGGCTGCTCGCCGCGGTCGCGGAGACCATGCTCGGCGGCGGCCCGCTGGCCGGCGTCGAGGCGACCCTGCTGGCCGCCAGCCTGGCCGACGTGGTGGCGGCGCTGGAAGCGGTGCGGGCCCTGCCGCCGGGCAGCCGGGTCGCGGCCCGGCTGGCCGCGCTGTGCCAGCGGCGGGCGATCGAGGTGCGCGGCCCGCTGGCCAGCCAGGGCCAGCGGGTACGGCTGCCCGCGCCGTGGGCCAGCGTGCTGGGCCACAGCCAGCGCTGGGACGGCTGGCCCGGGGTGGCCCCGGCCGCGGCCGTACTGCCCGAGATCGACGGCGCCCGGTTCGTGCTGGCCGGGCTGTCGTCCTGGGAGCGCCAGGCGTCACTGCAGATGTTCGCCTGGGGCTGGCCGTGGCCACCGCGCGGGATCCAGCCGCCGTTCTCCTGGTGGGCCCGGGATAACACGGGCCGCTGGCACGTGGGCCGGCCCAATCCGCACAATGTGGTGGCCGGGACGTTCCAGCTGGAGCTGACGCCACCGCTGGACCCGGCGGCTACCGCCCTGCACATCATGGTCACCGGCCGGGCCAGCCGGGCCAGCGCCACCGTGCCGCTGGACTGGACGCGGTGGCCGGGCTGACGTGGCACTCGTGGCCCAGCCGGGCCGTTGTGCTGAGGTGGGCGGCGGATGGAGGTGGGCGTGACACCAGGCGCTGGCCCGGGCGCGGCCGAAACCTACCTGCGGCTGCTGGCCGAGACTGAGCTGCGCCGGTCGCTGGCCTATCCCCGGTACCAGCCACCGGAGCCGCGCGGCCGCTGGTCGCCGGCCCGGGCCGCGGCCGCGGTGTTCTCCCCGCCCGCCGCCCGCCTGTCGCGGGCGGTATGGCTGGTGTGGTCGGCCCGGCCGGACCGGGTCCTTCCGGTGCAGGTGACCCAGTCGGCCGCGGGCCAGGCGGCCAGCACCGCGCTGGGCGCCGTGGGACAGCGGGCCGCCTCTGCGGCCGGGGCCGCCCGCCCAGCCGCGGAGTCGGTGCTGTCCCGGCTGGCCTGGGCGGTGGGTGAGGTCCGCTGGCGGTCGCACCGGGCCCGCTGGGTCATCACGCGCCGGCAGCCGGGCCGCCCATGGCACCACGGGCAGCAGGCCATGATCGGGGTGCACCACGTGGACCAGGCGGCCAGTGCGCTGGTGACCGCGGAGGCGATCAGCGGGGCCACGGCGCACGCGGTGCTGGCGGAGCTGACCGGGGCGCTGGCCGCCCGGGCCAAGATCGGCGCAGAGCAGGCAGCTGGGCTGGGGCCCGGCTGGTCACCGGGCGGGGCAGCGCCCGTGCTGCCGGCTGGCCCGGTGCGGGCGGTGCCGGTGGGCTTGGCTGTGCCACTCGGACCGGACGGCAGTCTGGGCAGCGCCCGGGTACTGACCGTGGTACTGGCCCCGGACCGGGCCACCCTGACCGCCGTCGCCCGCCTCACCAGCACCGACGCAATCCACGGCCGTCCCCGGCCCGGGAGGTTCTCGGATCCGCCAGCCCACGACCTGAGCGACCACCTCACGGTCACCGATAGCCAGGGAACCCACTGCCAGGTGACCGGCTCGACCGGGCAGGCGAGCGACGACACCTGGTCCATGACGTTCGACCTGCATCCCTTCCCGGTGCCGGCCGCGCGGTGGCTGGACGTTACGATCGCGCCCGGAGCAGCCCCGGTCCGGGTGGACTTGCCGGCCAGGGGTGCGGGCCAGCCGCCCCGTCCGGGTCTGGCCCGTGGCGGCCCAGGCACCGGCGCCCCCCGCCTCGGCGCTGGCCGCCCAGCCGACCGCCCGCTGGACGCCCTGGCCGAGCACTTGCTCACCCACGCGGCCCGGGGCGGCCCGCCCCGCCCGGACCTGCTGTCCGCGCTGCCCGGCATCGCCGCGGCCCTGCAAGCCGCCGGGGTGCTGGCACCGGGCTCGGCCGCGCTCGGCCGGCTCGCCGCCCTGGCCGACCGGCTCGGCGTGCCGTTCCCGGCCAGTCTCCGGCCGCTGGCCGGGAACGCCGGTCTCCCGGCTGCGTGGCTGAGCGTGCTGGACCGGCTGGGCCGGGCCGACGGCCCGCTCCAGGATGCCCCGGTGGCGGCGGTGCTGCCCGAGGTGGACGGCGCCCGGTTCGCGCTGGCCGGGCTCCGGTCGGCGGCGGACTCGGCCACCGTGCACGCGCTGGCCTGGGGGTGGATGCCTGATCACCGTGCCCTGGACGGCGAGCGCTTCTCGTGGTGGGCCCGGGATGACGCGGGCCGCTGGCAGCTGGCCGCCCTGGACGGCCACAGCTATGGCGCCGGCCAGGTCGACGTGGACCTGCGATTCATGCCGCCGGTGCATCCCAGCGCCCGGTCGCTGGACATTTTCCTGGTCGGGCCGGCCAGCCAGGCCACGGTCACGGTGCCGCTGGACTGGGTGGCCACCGGATGAGCGCGGGCAGCGGCGAGACGTACCTGCGCCTGCTGGCCGAGGCTGAGCTGCGCCAGGGCCCGGTGCTCGCTGGCCCCGGGCCGCACATTCACCGGATGTGGCTGGCCGCGACCGCCCTGGCCGCGGCCCGCGCCGTCGACCCGGGTGCCGCCTGGCAGGTGCTGGCCGACTTCGAGATGGCCGCCAGGCTGCGCAACGGTGACGCCCGCGCCATACTCCGCAGCGCCCACCCGCCGCACTGGGCGCGGTGGGCCCGCCCCGGCCCGCCAGCGGCCGGCGGCCCGGCGGCGGCGCCGGTCGCCATCCCCATCGGGGCGACGCTGCCGCTGCCGCCCGAGCGGGAAGGCTGGTACGGCGAACTGCAGCTGCTCTGCCTGGCCCGCACCAGCGCCCAGGCGGCGATCACCGTCGCCACCCGGTGGGTGGGTCAGGCCCGCCGGTCAGCCACGCCACGGCCCCAGCATGCCCCGTTCCATCAGGTCGGCGCGCTTGACGACAGCGGCACCAGCCACCCAGGGGCGCTGTGGGACATGGGCATCGAGGATGGCCGGGAATGGTGGGACTGCCATCTGGGGCTGACCCCGGCGCTGCTGGCCGGGACCCGCTGGCTGGAGGTAGGCCCGGGAGTGGGCGGCCGGTGCGTCCGGGTCGACCTGGCCGCGCCGGGCCCGCCACCGGTGCCGGTGTCGGTCCGGCCGACCGAGCCGGCCAGCACGGCGGCCCGGCTGCTGGACCGGGCGGGCGAGGAACTGCTGTGCCACGGGCCGGCCAGCCTGGCGGGCGGCCTGCCGCTCGGCCCCCGGATCGCCCTGCTGATCCAGGACCTCACCCGGTCGGGCGCACTGCCCGCCGATCACCCCGCCGTCCGGCGGCTGGCCGCGCTCGGCTGGCGGCTGGGCGTGGACCTGGGGGCAGGCAGCTACCGGGACGGGGCGGGCAGCCGGGCCCCGGCCGGGCGGCTGCCCGCCGCGTGGGCCAGCCTGCTCATCGACGGCGATACCCGGGACGGCCCGGCCGGGGTGGCGCCGTTCGCGGCCAGCCTGCCCGAGATCGACGGGGCCCGGCTCGCGCTGGCCGGGTTGCGCTCGGCCCGGGATGGCATGACACTGCACGTCATGGCGAGCGGCTGGGCGCCGCTCGGTCTGGGCTGGCTGGTGCACGGTACCCCGGCCGGCCACGAGCCTCCCGACGTGTCGCTGTCCTGGCAGGCCCGTGACTCGGCGGGCCGCTGGCACCTGGTCCGCGGCACGAACTGGGGCAGCAGGCAGGGGATGATCCAGATGCACCTGACACCGCCGCTGCACCCGTCGGCCAGCTCCCTCGAAGTGATCATCTCCGGCACCCGCAGCGAGATCCGCGCGGCCGTGCCGCTGGACTGGATGGACGGGGGACCGCAGTGAGTGCGCCGTGGTGGGCCGCGCTCCGGCCGGCCGAGACCCGGATCAGCTGCGGCACCGGCCAGCACGTGCTGCGCTGGGCGGATGGCCGGCTGGCCGCGGCTGACCATCCGGACGCCGAAGGCGAGCTGGTGCTGGCCGCGCTGGGCGGGGACAAAGCCGAGTGCGTGGCGGTCGCGGAGGCGTGGGGTGCGCACCACGACGACCTGGACGTGCTGGCCCTCGGTCCCCGCTCCCCGGCCGACGAGCTCGCCGTCACCTGGGACATGGTGCGGGACCTGCGCTCGGTGCTGGGCCACCGGATGGGCCGGATGGGCGGGCGGGCGTCCTCCGGGTGGATGCACTCCGGGGCGGCTGGCCGGCCCCCGGTCAGCCGCCTGGCCGTGCAGCGGATCAGGTCCATGCCCATGCGGCACCTGTCCCCCGAGGCGGAGCGGGCCCAGGCCCGCCGGGCCGACCTGCTGTCCCTGTTCGCTCTCGGCCGCGACTTCCAGCTGGCGCTGTCCGGCGAGGTGGCCATGGCCTGGTCAGCGCCCGGCTCCCCGGCCCCGGGCCGCGACCTGGCGGCCGCCCGGCCCGCACTGACCGCAGCGCTGACCGGGCGGCTGGCCCCAGCGGCCGCGGCCTGGCTGGGCATCGAGCCCGGCCAGGTCCACGCCGTCCCGCACGAGGGGGCTGGCTGGGGCCGCGCCGAGCGGGACGGGGCCGCGCTGCGCGCGGCGCTGCCGGCCAGCTGGCTGGCCCGGGTGTGGGCGGCGGGCTGCCCGGTCGTGGACGGCTACCTGGTCGTGGACGTGCTGGACGGGGCCTGGCCCCGGGCCCGGGTGCGCGGGCTGCGCGAGCCCGGCGCCGAGCCGGTCGTGCTGAGCATCCGGCACGAGGGTGAACACTGGACTGTGGCAGCCGGGGCGAGCTGACCCGGACGGGCCGACCACCACTGGGAGCGAGCGTGAGCAAAGACGGCCGGCGCTTCGCCGGGGCGGGCAGCGAACGGCAGGCCGCTGCGGTCGAGGCGCTGGGCGTGGCGGTCGCGGCGCGGGTGCCGGTCCTGCTCTGGGGCGCCCCCGGCACCGGGAAAACGTCGGTCATCCGGGCCATGGCGGCCGCGATGGGCTGGCCGTGCGAGACCGTGATCGCCTCGATCCGCGAGCCGTCCGATTTCGCCGGGCTGCCGGTCGTTGTCGGCGAGGGAGTGCGGTTCGCGCCGCCCGCCTGGGCCCGGCGGCTGGCCGCCGCCGGGCGCGGCCTGCTGTTCCTCGACGAGCTGTCCACCGCTCCCCCGGCGGTGCAGGCCGCGCTGCTCCGCGTGGTCCTGGAACGGGTGGTCGGCGACCTGGAACTGCCCGCTGAGGTGGCGGTGGTGGCGGCGGCCAACCCACCCGAGCAGGCCGCGGATGGCTGGGACCTGTCCGCCCCGCTGGCCAACCGGCTGTGCCACCTGGCCTGGGACATCGACCCACGCGCGGTGGCCGACGGCCTGGCGGGCGGCTGGGCGGCACCGGAGGTGCCGCAACTGCCCGCCGACTGGGCCGCGGAGCTGGGCCTGGCCCTCGCCCTGGTGGCCGCGTTCCTGCACGCCCGCCCGGCGCTCGCGTGCGCCCCGCCCGACGATGCCGACGCCGCGGGCCGCGGCTGGCCCAGCCCGCGGACCTGGGAGATGGCGGCCCGGCTGTGGGCCGCGAGCGGCGCCGCGGGATCGGGCGAGGAGGCCCGCGCGGCCCTGGTCCGCGGCGCGGTCGGCGAGGGCGCCGGGGTGGAGTTCCTGGCCTGGCTGGCCGAGATGGACCTGCCCGACCCGGAGGTGGTGCTGGCCGATCCGGCCGCGTTCCGCCTGCCGTCGCGCGGTGACCGGGCCTACGCGGCGGTGGCCGCGGTGGCCGCGGTGGTCGCGGCCGACCCCACGCCGCAGCGGTGGACGGCGGGCTGGCAGGTGCTCGGCCGGGCGGCCCAGTCAGCGCCGGACGTGGCCGCCGTGGCCGCCCGCACCCTGGCCCGGTGCCGGCCGGACGGCGCCGCGCTGCCCGCCGAGGTCCACCTGTTCATCCCGGTGCTGCGGGACGCGGGGCTGATGACCTGATGAGCGCCGAGCCGGCCCCGGGGTGGCCGCAGGGCGGCTGTGGGCCGCGTCGCGGTTTCCTTACCTGGCCAGCGGGCTGTTCGGGGCGCAGGTGGTGGCCCGGCCGGGGATCGGCACGGTGTCGGTGGACGGGGAGTGGCGGCTGCACGCCGACCCGGAGCTGACCGCGGGCTGGACCGCGGCCCAGTTCGGCAGCGTGCTCGTGCATCACGTCTCCCACCTGCTCCGCGCGCACGGCGAGCGGGCCGTGGCGGCCGCGGTCGCCGACGAGGACGCACGGGCCTGGGTACGCGGTGCGGACGCCGAGATCAACGACGACCTGGTGCCGGCCGGGCTGGACCTGCCCGGCCGGCCGGTGCTGCCCCGGCATCTGGGCGCCGCCGACGGGCTGCTGGCTGAGCAGTACTTTGCCCCGGGCCAGGCGGCCGGCGAGGCGGGCTGGGAACTGGACTGCGGCAGCGGCGCCGACGGGCGGCCCCGGGGCTGGGACGGTGGCCCGCCCGGCCTGTCGTCGTGGCAGGCCCGGCTGCTGTGCCGCCAGGTGGCCCAGGAGTGTGTCCGGCACGCCCGGGAAGCCGGCCACGTCCCGGCCGGCCTGCTGCGCTGGGCCGAGCAGGTCCTGGAGCCCGTGGTCGACTGGCGGCGGGTGCTCGCCGCCGAGCTGCGCCGGGCGGTGGCCGACACCGTGGGCGCGGTGGACTACTCCTACCGGCGGCCGTCGCGGCGCGCCCCGGTGTCCGGCTCGGTGGTGCTGCCCGCGCTGCGCCGGCCGGTGCCCGAGGTGGCCGTGGTGTGCGACACGTCGGGCAGCATGACCGAGGATCTGCTGGCCGCCGCGCTGGCCGAGGTGGACGGGCTGCTGCGGTCCCTGGGCCTGGCCCGTCAGGTGCGCGTGCTGGCCTGTGACACCGCGGTCGGCCCGGCCCGCCGGGTCACTTCGGCCCGGCAGGTGGAACTGATCGGCGGGGGCGGGACGGACATGGGCGCGGGGATCGCCGCGGCCGCGGCGCTGCGGCCCCGGCCAGCCGTGACCGTGGTGCTCACCGACGGGTTCACCCCGTGGCCGGGCGCGCCACCGCGGGGCATCCGGGTGGTGGTCGCCCTGCTCGGCGACGAAGCGCCGGACGCGCCCGGCTGGGCGCGGGCCGTCCGGGTGCCGTCGGCCGTCGCCTGACCGGGCGGGGTGAGCACGGTCAGCGCGGCGGTGACCGCGAGCACCGTGGCCAGCGCGTACGCCTCCCACCTGGTCACCCGGGCGGGCCCGGCGGCTGGCGCGGCCGGGTCCGGCGCCCGGCCGAGCCAGCGGCGGCCCGCGATGGCCAGCGCGGCCACCACCGCGACCAGCCCGGCCTTGACGATGACGACGATGCCGTACGCCGTGCTCAGCAGCGAGCCGAGCGGGACCAGGACCAGCGCGCTGACCACCCCGGTCGCCGCGACCACGGCGAACAGCCACACCGCGGCGTTGGCGTACAGCCGGACCAGCCCGCGCATCGCGGCAGGGTCGTGCCGCCAGGCCACCGCGGCCCGCAGGGTGTACAGCAGCATCCCGGCCCACATCACCGCGGGCAGCAGATGGGTGACGGACAGCAGGGCACCGCCGACCGGGACGATGCTCTCCGGGTGCGCCCGGACGGCCTCGGCCGCCGTGACCGCGAGCAGCGGCAGCACGCTCAGCCCCGGGCGGCGCAGCCGGAGGGCGACCGCGGCCAGCGCGAACGCGGCACATTCGAGGCCGGCGATCTCCGTCTGGCCGATGGTCAGCAGCGGTGCCACCGTGGGATGCAGCCGCAGCGCGAGCAGGTCGTGCCCGCTGGCCACCACGATGGCCAGCGCAGCAGTGGCGGCCAGGCCGAGCAGCGACGAGCGCAGCGCCCACGGCGGCGGCAGCGGCGCCGGGGCGGTACCCCGGTACTGCCGGGCCAGGCCCCGGCCGGCCAGGCCGCCGAGCGCGCCGGCCAGCCCGGCGAGCATCAGCCAGCGCAGCACGGCGATGAGGCCCGCGGCGAGCACGGCGGCGGCCACGGTCAGCGGGCCGCGGGCACCGGCGGCCGGGCGGTGCGCCGGCGGGGAGCCGGGTCGGGTCAGGGAGCACGGGCCACATCATGGCACCGGGCGGCCCGGGCGTGCGCCGCGGGCACCCCCGGCCCTGGCCGGCCGCCGGTCAGGCGGCGGGCGGGGCGAACCAGGGGTGGTCGGCCGCGAACAGGTACTGATCCGCGATGTGGTTGAGCACCCGGCGGGCCTGCCGGAACCGGTCGGCCACCTCGGCCACCACGTCCAGCCGCGCGGTCCGCACCGGCGCCAGCCCGCAGGCGGCCCGGTACCAGCGCGCGCCGAGCTGCTCGAGCAGCTCGATGGCGGGGATCGCGGCCAGCTGGTCATGCTGGGCGGCGGGCACCCGCGCGGCGCGCAGCAGCCGCCCGACGCTGGCCGGGCCGACCCCGTACAGAGTGGCGTAGTCCGGGAAGACCCCGGCCAGGAACAGCGACACGTCACCGAGCCGGCGGTACACGCCAGGCCGCTCCGCGTCCGGCACACCGTCCAGCAGGCCGGCCAGGCGCACCGGGTCCAGCTCGCTGAACCGGCGGGTCCGGGTCCGGCCGCCACTGCCGCGGACCCGGTACCGGCCGCTGGCCACCCGGGTGAACGAGGCGAGCAGCTCGGCCAGGAACAGCCGCCGCGCCGGTGAGCCGATGAAATCCCGCAGCGCGGGCGCGTCGAACAGCGGGACCCGCTGCCGCGGCCCAGTGCGCTCCGTGACGTGGTCCATGGACGCCAGCTCGGTCGCGGTCCGGTGCACCGCGACCGCGAACGTCAGGAAGGGCGACACCGGGGCCGCCTGCCCGGGGTGGGCCCGGGAGGCGTCCTCGGCCAGGCCGAATACCGCCTCGAACACCCGTGGGTCACTGAGCAGGGCGGGGATGGCCCCGGGATCGCGGCGCAGCCAGCCCGCGTCAGTGTCGGCACCCGGTGGCCCAGGGGGGACGGTGCCGGGCGGCCCGGCCGGGCTGCCCCCGGCCAGCGAGGCCAGCAGTTTCAGGTCCGAGTCGGTGAGATGAGCGGCGTACTCGCTGCCGACAAGCGCACCATCCATAACACAAAGTTACTCCGCCCACGGCCAGACGCCAGCGCACAGCCGCGGCGGACCCACGGGCCAGCATGGCCCCATCGTGCGGTGGCAGCGCCGCTATCTGCGGGAACGGCACACGGCAGGCCCAGGCCCACCGCACAGGTGGGTGCCGCCCCATCGCGCGCCGCCGCGCGCAGTGAGAGAGCAGCAGCCGGTGCACGGTCCGCCCGGCCGACCCGAGAATCCTCCCGCAGGCCGCGGCCACGCGGTGCGTGGTTTCTGCGTTGCCGCTCCATGGCCAGCGGCCGGAAATTCAGCTGCGCGCGTCCCGGCCACGAGGTAGGAGTAGACGCATGCCCGCGCTCCGCCCGCCGGATGCTGCCGTCCGGCGCTCCTTCCTCACCGCCATGGACGAGTTCCGCGCCGAGGGCCGTGGCCAGGCCAGCGACGACACCATGCTGGGCCGGGAGATCCGGCAGTTCGGCGGGGACTGGCCGGACCCGGACCGGTTCCAGGCCTACGTGAGCTACCTGCGCGGCCAGGCCGCGGAAGACGCGCCGCGCCCCGCCGGGCACGTGCCGTCGACCACCCTGTGGTGGGCCGACGGCGCCGAGTACCTGGGACGGCTGGCCATCCGGCACCGGCTCAACCAGCGGCTGCTCGACCGGGGCGGGCACATCGGCTACGACGTGCGGCCGTCCGCCCGGCGGCAGGGGCACGCCACCGCCATGCTGGCCGCGGCACTGCCGGTGGCCCGCTCGCTGGGCATCGGCCCGGCCCTGGTCACCTGTGATCAGGGCAACGCCGGCTCGCGCCGGGTGATCGAGGCCAACGGCGGCGTGCTGGAGGATCAGCGGGGCCGCGAGCTCCGCTTCTGGGTGCCCACCGGATGAGCCGGGTCAGCGTCCGGGTCCGCGCACCTGCGGCTTGACCTCGGACGCGACCAGCTCCAGGTGGTCCAGGTCGTGCAGGTCCAGCACCTGCAGGTAGAGCCGGGTGGCACCGGCCGCGGCGAACCGCCCGATCTTGTCCACCACTTCCGCGGGGGTGCCGCCCAGTCCCTCGGCCCGCACCCCGGCCGGGTCCCGGCCGATGGCCCGGGCCCGGCGGGCCAGCTCGGCCTCGTCCCGCCCGCAGCACAGCATCTGGCTGGCCGAGTAGACCAGGGAGCCGGGATCGCGGCCGCCCGCCTGGCACGCCTCGCGGACCCGGCCGAACGCCGCCTCGGTGTCCTCGATGCTGGCGAACTGGGCGTTGTACTCGGCCGCGTACCGGGCCGCCAGCCGGGGCGTGCGGCGCGGCCCGAGACCGCCGATCAGGATCGGCGGCTGCGGCCGCTGCACCGGCTTGGGCAGCCCGGGCGAATCGGTGACCTGGTAGTGCTGGCCGGTGAAGGAGAACGTCTGGCCGGGCGGCACGCCCCACAGCCCGGTGATGATCGCGAGCTGCTCGGCCAGCATCCCGAACCGCTCGGCCACGGGGGGGAACGGGATCGCGTACGCGGCGTGCTCCGCGGCGAACCAGCCGGTGCCCAGGCCCAGCTCGACCCGCCCGCCGCTCATCCCGTCCACCTGGGCCACCGAGATGGCCAGCGGCCCGGGATAACGGAACGTGACCGGGCTCATCATCGTGCCCAGCCGGATCCGGGACGTCTGCAGGGCCAGGCCGGCCAGGGTCAGCCAGGCGTCGGTCGGCCCGGGCAGCCCGCTGCCGTCACCCATGCCCAGGTAGTGGTCTGAGCGGAAGAACGCGTCGAAACCGAGCTGCTCGGTAGCCCGGGCGACCGCCAGCAGACGGCCGTAGTCCGCGCCCTGCTGCGGTTCGGTCATGATTCTCAGCTCCATGGCCCCATCCTTCCGCCCGGCCGCCGGCAACTTCGACGCGGGCTGCTTCGTACTTGGTTGATGACGGAAGGGAGCTGATGGCATGGCAGACGACCGAGCCGTCGCTGACCTGGAGTCGTTCCTGGCTGCGCAGCGCCAGCCGACTTCCACTGGCTCGCCGCCACCCCGGCCCACCTGGCCCAGCTGAAGGTGGCGGTCCCGGCCGGCTTCAGGCAGGTCCCGGCGCCCGTGGCGCCCGCGGCCCACGCCCGCTGACCCGGCCGGGGGCGGCCGTCACCCGGCCCACGGCCGCCCCCGGATAGGGCCGGCCTGAGCCGGGGTCTATGGTCGGGAAAGGGGGGAACCTGGCTTCCCGAGGAGCGATCATGACATCCCAGGCTGTGGAGATCCCCGGATATATCGCTGGCACGTGGGATCTCGACCCGGTCCATTCCACGATTGGCTTCGTTGCCCGCCATCTAATGGTCAGCAAGGTCCGCGGCCAGTTCACCCAGTTCCAGGCCGAGGTGGTCACCGCGCCCAGCCCGCTGGACTCGTTCGCGACCGCGACCATCGACCTGTCCTCGGTGGACACCGGCAACGAGACCCGCGACGACGATCTCCGGTCACGGAACTTCTTCGACGCGGCCACCCACCCGCAGATGACGTTCCGGTCCACCGGTATCCGCGCGGTCGAGGGCAACTTCATCGTGGACGGCGAGCTGACCATCCGCGGCGTGACCCGGCCGGTATCGCTGGCCGTGGAGGTCAACGGGTTCGGCCCGGACCCGTTCGGCGGCACCCGGGCCGGTTTCTCCGCCATCGGCGAGATCAACCGGATGGATTTCGGGGTCAGTTTCCAGGCCCCGGTGCCCGGCGGCGTCATGGTGAGCGAGCGGATCCAGATCGAGATCGAGGCCGAGGCGGTGCTCCGCAAGGAGTAACACCGCCCGGCCACTGCGGCTGGCCCGGCGGCTACCCGGGGAGCAGCGTGGCGACGCACTCCACGTGGTGCGTCATCGGGAACGCGTCGAACGCGCGGAACTGGCCCAGCTGCCAGCCCGCCGCCTGCAGTACCGCGATGTCCCGGGCCAGCGTGGCCGGGTCGCAGGACACGTAGGCCACCTGGCGCAGGCGGCCGCCGGCCCGCAGCCGGTCCAGCACGCCCCGGGCCGCGCCCGCCCGCGGCGGGTCCAGCACGGCGATGTCCGCGTCCACCGGTTCCGGCCGGGCCAGCACCTCGGCGGCGTCCCCGCGGTGCACCCGGGCCCACGGGGTGGCCCGCAGGTTGTGCCGGGCGTCGCGGACCGCGGCCGGGTCGGACTCGATGCCGATCACCGTGCCACCGGGGCCGACCGCTTCGGCCAGCAGCCCGGTGAACAGGCCGGCCCCGCAGTACAGGTCCAGCGCGACCTCGCCGGGCTGCGGCCGCAGCGTGCCCAGCACCGCCCCGGCCAGCACGTCCGCCGCGGCCGGGTGCACCTGCCAGAACACGCCCGCGCTCACCCGCCAGGTCCGCCCGGCCGCCGCCTGGTGCAGGAACGGCCCGCCCCGTACCGCGGTCAGCGCCCCGCCCGGCTGCGTGACCAGCACCGGGCCCGTTACCCGCGCCGCCCATTCGGCATAACGGCCCGTTCCCCCACCCCGCCCGCGGCCCGCCCCCGACTTGTCCCGCGGGCGGCCGGCCGGGGTCACCAGCACCGCCCGCTCGCCAGTTCCCGGCGCGGTCACCACCTGCACGGACCCGGCCCCCGGCCAGCTGGCCGCGGTCACCCCGGACTCATTGACCAGGGGGTGGGCGATCGGGCACTCCCCCACCTCGACCACCTCATGGGAGCGGTGCCGGCGCAGGCCGGCCGCGCCGCTGGCGGCCACCGCGAACCGCACCCGGGTGCGCCAGCCCAGCCCGGCCGGGTCGCCGGGCAGTTCCTCCACGGTCACCTCCCGGTCCAGCCCGGCGATCCGGCGCAGCTGCTCGCTGATCACCGCGGCCTTGAGGCGGCGCTGCGCCTCCGGGCGGGCGTGCTGCCAGTCGCATCCGCCGCAGCCACCCGGCCGGGCGTGCGGGCAGGGCGGCTCGGTGCGGTCCGCGGACGGCGCCAGGATCTGCACCGCGTCGGCCCGGGCCAGCCGGGCGGACTCCTCGGTCACCCGGGCCAGCACCCGCTCACCGGGCAGCGCGTGCCGGACCAGGACCACCCGGCCGCCGGGCTCCCGGGCCACGCACCAGCCGCCCTGCGCGACCGGGCCGATCTCGAGCTCGATGAGCTCCGGTTCCACAGGTTCCTCACGTTCAGTCAGGTGCAGTATTCTGGCCGGCCGTCTCACCTAGTCAGGACAGGGAATACCGTTGGCGGGCGTTGTGAACTTCGGCTCAGCACTGTACCTACGCAAGGGGCGGCTGTGCACATTGTGATCATGGGATGTGGCCGGGTCGGCTCGACCCTGGCGCACATCCTGGAAGACCAGGGTCATTCGGTCGCGATCATCGACCAGGACCGGGATGCGTTCCGCAAGCTGGGCTCGACGTTCAAGGGCAAGAAGATTGTCGGGATCGGCTTCGACCAGAACGTGCTCAGCGAGGCCGGTATCGAGGACGCGGACGCGTTCGCCGCGGTCAGCAGCGGCGACAACTCGAACGTGATCTCGGCCCGGGTGGCCCGGGAGTCGTTCGGGGTGAAGCGCGTCGCGGCGCGGATCTACGATCCGCGGCGGGCCGAGGTGTACCAGCGGCTCGGCATCCCCACGGTGGCCACCGTCCGGTGGACCGCCGACCAGATGCTGCGCCGGCTGCTGCCCGAGGGCAGCGAGCCGCTGTGGCGCGATCCCACCGGCGAGGTGGTGCTGGCCGAGGTGGCCTACGGCCCGGACTGGGTGGGTGAAAAGACCACCGCCGTGGAGGAGGCGGCCCAGGCCCGGGTGGCGTTCCTGTCCCGGCTCGGCGAGGCGGTGCTGCCCGCCCCCGGCACCGTCCTGCAGGAAGGGGACGTGCTGCACGTGATCGCGCTGGAAGAGAACCTGGAGCAGATCGCGGCCGCGCTGGCCCGCCGCGGCCCTGGCGGCAAGGGAGGCAATTGATGCGCGTGGCGATCGCGGGCGCGGGCGCGGTGGGTACCTCCATCGCCGCCGAGTTGCTGGAGAACGGGCACGAGGTGCTGCTGATCGACAAGAACCCGCGGGCCATCGCGGTGGACAGCGTGCCCCGGGCCGAGTGGCTGCTGGCCGACGCGTGCGAGATCGCGTCGCTGGACGAGGCCTCGCTGGAGCGGTGCAACGTGGTCATCGCCGCGACCGGGGACGACAAGGCCAACCTGGTCGTCTCGCTGCTGGCCAAGACCGAGTACGGGGTGCCCCGGGTGGTGGCCCGGGTCAACCAGCCGAACAACGAGTGGCTGTTCAACGAGTCCTGGGGGGTGGACGTCGCGGTGTCCACCCCACGGCTGCTGTCCGCCCTGGTCGAGGAGGCGGTCAGCGTCGGTGACCTGGTCCGGCTGATGACGTTCCGGCAGAGCGAGGCGAGCCTGGTCGAGCTGACCATGCCGGACGATGCGCCGCTGGTCGGCCAGCGGATCGGCGACATCGAGTGGCCCGCCGACACGGCCCTGGTCGCCATCTTGCGGGACGGCCGGGTGATCGTGCCGGCCAAGGACGACCCGCTGGAGACCGGCGACGAGCTCCTGTTCGTGACCAGTGAAGACGTGGAGGACGACCTGGCTGCCCTGCTGCACGCCGGGCACACCAGGGGCTAGCGGGTTTCGGTGATCTCCGGGCCGCGCTCGAAGGGGCTGGGCTGGCTGCCGAACCGCTGCTCCGGGTCGGCCTCGGCCAGCTGCTGTTCCATGGCCTGCCGGGCCTCTTCGGGCAGCTGGATTTCGAGCAGGTCGCGCGGGGGCGCGGGATGGTCCCCGCGGACCACCACCACCCCGGCGAACAGCTCCTCGAACGGCGCGGCCGCGGCCGCGTGCCGGGCGGCGGGCCCGGTGATCACCCCGCGCAGGAACCAGCGCGGCCCGTCCACGCCGATGAACCGGATCGGCTGGAGCCCACCCGGCTCGCCCGGGACCTGAGCCCGCAGCTCGGTGCCGAACGGGCCGTCCGCCTCCTGGCTGCGGCCGCCGGCCTGGCTCACCGCGGTGGCGATCTCCTGCCGCACGTCGTCCCACAGCCCGCCGCTCTTGGGCGCGGCGAACGCCTGGAGCTGGAGCGAGCTGTCGCCGCGCACGACCACGATCAGCGGGCCCTGGTCTTCGGCGATGTTGAGCTGGATCTCGGAACCCTCGGTCACCGGCACCTGGAGGCTGCCGAAGTCGAGCCGCTCGGCCTCCGGGACATCCTCCGTGGCGTCCCACGGGCCCCAGCCCGGCTCAGCCGGCGTGCCGCCGGCTGCCTCCTCGCCTTCCTCGTCTTCCTCGCCAGCCGGCTCGTCCCAGGTCTCCTGGTCGTCCGGCCCGGCCTGCGCGTCCTGCTGGCGGCGCCGACGGAACACTTCCGTTCTCCCTGCTCTGTGCTGGCCTGGTTCTGTGTGCTGGCCTGGTTCTGTGCTGGCCTGGTTCTGTGCTGGCCTGGCTCTGTGTGCTGGCCTGGCTCTGTGCTGGCCTGATAGTTACGCGTGTGCGGCGCCGGCGTGCCCTCCGGTGGACCCGAATCCGCTGTCGCCGCGCGCGGTCCCCGGCAGCCGGTCCACCTCGTGGAACACGGGGCTGGCTACCTGCTGGATGACGAGCTGCGCGATCCGGTCGCCGCGCTGGAACCGGACCGCCCGGGCCGGATCGGTGTTCAGCAGTGTCACCCTGATCTCGCCACGGTACCCGGCATCCACCGTGCCCGGCGCATTCACGATCGTCACCCCGTGCCGGGCGGCCAGCCCGGACCGCGGGTGCACGAAGGCCGCATAGCCGTCGGGCAGCGCGATCGCCACCCCGGTCGGCACCACGGCCCGCTCCCCCGGGGCGAGGTCCACGTCGGCCGCGGCGACCAGGTCCACGCCCGCGTCCCCCGGGTGGGCCCGGGTGGGCAGCGGCAGCGCCGGGTCCAGCCGGGTGATGAGCACGTCAACGGGGTGCTGGCCACTCCAGGCCGGCTGATGCCTGTTCACTCCCGAGACCCTACCGCTGGCCGGCTTCCCCGCAGGTACGGCACGGCCCGGACCAGCGCCGCCGTGGTAGGCACGGCCACGATCGCCCCCGGGATGCCGGCCACCACGCCCCCCACGGCCAGCACCAGGATGACCGCCAGCGGGTGCAGCCGCACCATCCGCCCGACTACCAGGGGCTGCAGCAGATGGCCTTCCAGCTGGTTCTCCAGGATGAAGATGGCTACCAGCACGACCGCGGCGATCCACCCCTGGGTGGCCAGCGTGACGAGCACGGCCAGCGTCCCGGCTACCAGGATGCCGATGAGCGGGATGAACGCGGCGATGAACACCAGGATGGTCAGCGGCACCAGCAGCGGCACGCTGAGCACCCACAGCGAGAACCCGATGACCACCGCGTGGATGGCCGCGACCGTGATCGTGCCGCGCACGTAGTAGGTCAGCGCCTGCCAGGCCGCCGTGCCGGCCAGGTGGGTCCGGTCCCGGCTGTCCGGGCGCAGGAAGCCGGTCAGCCAGGCCCAGATCCGGTCGCCGTCCTTGAGCAGGAAGAACGTGACGAACAGCATGAGGACCAGGCCGGCCAGGATCTCCAGGAAGATCTTGCCGCCGGACACCACGGTGCCCAGCACCATGGACTGGTGCTGCTTGAGGAAGCCCAGCACCCGGTTGGACAGGTCCTCGATGTTCGCGTTCCGGATGTGGAACGGCGGGCCGGCCAGCCAGGACTGCAGCTCGGTGCCGGTGTGCTTGACCTGGTTCACCAGGGTCGGGTAGTCGGCGGTGGCCCGGGTGGCGGCCAGCGTGCCCACCCCGGCCAGCACCACGACCACCAGCAGGATCGTGCACCAGGTCGCGGCCAGGGCGGGCAGGCCCAGCCGCCGCAACCGGGACGTCAGCGGCTGCAGCAGCGCGGTGAGCAGCAGCGCCGCGACACACGGCAGCACGACCACCCGGAGCACGCTGGCCACCCGGAAAGCCAGGTAGATGACGATGCCGACGAGCAGCAGCCGCCACGACCACCCCGCGGCCCGCTGCAGCCAGCCGGGCACCTGGGAGCCGGGCGGTACCGGTCCCCCGCCCCGGCCCGCATCGGTCCCGGCGTGGTCAGCGGCCACGCTCCGGCCGTTTGGCTCGGGTGCGCTGGGCCCGGCGCCTACCGCCGGGCTGGCTCCCCCGTCTGGTTGCGTGCTGACCCCCGTGCCGTTGTCCGGCGCGCCGGTGGCTGCCTCGCTGGGCGGTGCAGCCACCCCCGGTGCTGTCCCGCCTGGCCCGGCGGCAGTGGCCAGCCTGCCGAGGAGCCCGTGCCACCTGCGTCGCGCGGTCATGCCTCCATGTAACCAACTACGGTGGACCCATGCGTGTCTACCATGAACGGCTGCGTGTCCCGGCGAGCTGGTGGCTGCTCGGGCTGCTGTCCATTCTGCTGCTCGGGTCCGGCTTCCTGGCCGGTTTCGACTGGCGGCCCGCGGCGTTCGTGTATGGCGTGCTGATCGTGGTCATGGCCAGCGGGCTGGTCGCCTGGGGCCTGCTGGGCATCGAGGTCACCGGCGGCGAGCTGCGGGTGAGCAGGCACCGGCTGCCGCTGGCCCAGGCCGGCCCGGTGACCGTGCTGGACGCGGACCAGACGCGGGCGCTGCGCGGCCCGCACGCCGACCCGGCAGCGTTCCTGGTGACCCGGCCGTATCTGCCGTGTGCCGTCTACATCGCGGTCGATGACCGGGCCACGGGCACCCCGTACTGGCTGATCGGCACGCGCCACCCGGAAGAACTGGCCGCCGCGATCGAGGCGGCCCGGCCCGCGGCGCGGGCCGGTGGCACACCCGTGGGATGATCAGCAAACGTCGGCCGGCAGCACCGGCAGCACCGAGGAGGATGCATGGCAGACAAGCCCGGGGACGGGATGAACAAGGCGGTGGCTACCGCGCGCGGCGTTCGGGGCGGCGAGCATCACCCGCAAGGCACTCGGCGTGGGCTGGAAGCGTGTCACCGGCAAGGAGCCGCCCGCCGACCCACAGGACCCGCAGTACGGCATAGCCGAGGCGATCGGCTGGGCCATCGTCATCGGCGCGGTGATGGGCGTGGCCCGGGTACTTGCGTTCCGGGCGGCGGCCGGCGCGCTGCGCCGCGCGCCCAGGAAGACCGAGAGCAGCTGACCCAGGCCCCTTCGCAGGTGCCCTAGCCGCGCGTGCGCCGGTAGGCCGCGCCGAACGCGGCCAGCGTGGCGGTGGGCAGCGGGACGTGCCCGCCCATCAGCCGGGCGCCCCAGGCGACGTGGGCGCAGTGCTCCGCGACCACCGCGAGGTGCAGCGCCTGCGCGGGGCTGGCCGCGACGGTGACCAGGCCGTGGCTGGCCAGCAGCGCGCTGCCCCGGTCGGCCAGCATGGCGACCGCGTTGGTGCCGACCTGGGCCGAGCCGCTGATCGCGTAGTCGGCCACCGGGATGTCCCCGCCGTTGAAGATCACGCCTTCGTCGATCACCGCGGGCACCGGCTGCCGGGTGGCCGCGAACATGCTGGCGTACGGCGGGTGGCTGTGCAGCACCGCGCCGATCTCCGGGAACGCCTGGTAACAGGCGGTGTGCAGCTGCCACTCCGAGGACGGCGCCCGGCCGCCAGCGGCCCGGCCGCCCGGCCCCCCGGCCATGGTGATCACCACCAGGTCACTGGTGTGCATGTCCTGGTAGGGCAGGCCGGACGGGGTGATCACCAGGTGCCCGCCGGGCAGCCGGGCGGATACGTTCCCGCTGGTGCCAGAGGTCAGCCCATGGTCGAGCATGCCCCGCGCGGCGGCCAGCACGGCGGCCCGGGCGGCGGATTCGGCGTCCATGCCCCGATCCTGGCATGGCCAGCTGGCGGAAAGTCGCTGGCCGGAGGCGTCCCGCGCGGGCCGCATCCCGTGCCAGACTCTTGCCGTGCCAGCAGAGGACCGATCTCGCTTGTCGTACAAGTTCAGTTATGCGCTGCGTAACCCGGGCCGGGTCGTGCCGTACGCCCGGCGGCGCGGGCGTGACACCCTGATCGGCATGAAGGCCAAGGATCACGTCAGCTACTACCGCGAGGTGATGAAGGCCACCACGGCCCGCAGCATCGAGGAGGCGGTCGGCAGCACGGACCACGACTCCTGGATGAAGGTCGGCCAGCTGCAGTTCGACTACCTGGTCAAGCACGGGCTGCAGCCGGGCGACCGGATGCTGGAGATCGGCTGCGGGAACCTGCGGGCGGGCCGGCTGTTCGTCGACTACCTGGACGCCGGCAATTACTACGGCATCGATATCTCCCCCGACATCCTGCTCGCCGCGCACGACGTTATCGACGCCTACGGGCTGCAGGCCAAGCTGCCCCACCTGGAGCTGGTCCGCGACCTTCAGTTCCGGTTCCTGCCGTCCGAGCAGTTCACCGTGGTCCACGCGCACAGCGTGTTCACCCACTCGCCGATCGAGGTGATCAGTGAGTGCCTGGCCAACGTGGGCCGGATCATGCGGCGGCACGGAGTGTTCGACTTCACGTTCTGCCGGACCGACGGGGCGGAGCACCAGGTCCTCCGGGAGGACTTCTACTACCGCGCCGAGACCCTGGTCCAGCTGGCCGGCGAGCATGGCCTGGACGCGGAGTTCATGACGGACTGGGAGGAGCTGCCGCACCCGCAGTCCAAGATCCGGATCACCCGCAGGTCCTGAGGCCGGCTACGCCGTGGGCGCGGCCGGGCCGGCGCCGCGCCGGCCGCGGACGGCGGCCACCGCCTCCTGCTGGCTGAGCTGGGCGCCAGCGGTGTACGGCGGACCGAACCGGTCCGCGCCCAGCGCCTCGCGGACCTGGGTGAGCAGCTCGGCCTCCCCCTGCCGCAGCAGCGGCCAGGCCTGCAGGCCGACCCGCCGGCGCAGGCCGTCGGCGGCCCCGGCCAGCAGCGCCGCCCGCTCTGGGTCACCTTGCACGAACGCCAGCCGGGCGAACGCGGCCAGGCACAACGTCACGCTGCGAGTGCTGTGCGCGGCCAGGCTCAGCTCCAGCCCTTCATCCAGCAGCCCGCGGCCTTCCTCCGGGCGGCCCTGCGTCACGGCCAGCAGGCCCAGATAAACCCGGGAGACGGCGGCGAGCCAGGGGTTGCCGAACCGCTCCGCCAGGTCGCGCATGCCGGTCAGGTGGCGCCCGGCATCGTCGTAGCGGCCGGCCCTCATCTCCACGAGGCCGGCGGTGTACGCGGCCAGCGCCGTCAGGAACGGCTCATCCTGGCTACGGAGCTGCTCCAGGGCGCCCAGCGCCCCCTGCCGGGCGCCGTCAAAATCCCCGGCGATCCCCGAGGTCCACGCCATGACCAGCTGGCACGCCGCCCGGAGGTAAGGGTCCGCGATCCCGTCGAGCAGCGGTGCCAGGAGCTTGCGGGCCGCCAGCGCCGCCTCGTCGTCGCCCACCTCGACGCCGGTCGCCGCCGCTGCCCACGCCAGTTCAGCCTGGGCCTGGGGGTCGAGGGAGCCGGCGGTGGGCAGCAGCTGCCCGATCCAGGAGCTGGCCTCGCCCAGGTGGTCCCGCAGGAACCAGAAGAGCCACAGGACCCGGAACAGGTGGGGCAGCGCCCCGGTGTCCTGGCCGAGGTGCCAGCGTATGGCGGCGGCCAGGTTGCCTTCCTCGGCGTCCAGCCGCCCGCACCATTCAAGCTGGCCGCGGCCGCGCAGCGGCCAGTCGGCCTGCTCGGCCAGTGCCCGGTAGTAGCCGGCGTGCCTGCGCCGGACCTCGGCGGCGTCCGGCCGGGCCGCCAGCCGCTCGGCCACGAACGCGCGGATGGTCTCCAGCATCCGCGGCCGGGGGCCGTCGCCAGCCGGGTCGAGGTAGACCAGGCTGTGCCGGGCCAGCGCCTCAGTCAGGTCCAGCGCCCGGTCCTCATCCAGCCCGGCGACCTGGGCGGCGGCCTCGACGGTCCAGCCGTCCACGAACACCGCCGCGACCTCCAGCAGCGACCGCTCGGCGTCGGCCAGCAGCCCCACGCTCCACTCCACCGTGGCCCGCAGGGTGCGCTGCCGCTCGGGCAGGTCCACCGCGCCCGTGCCCAGCGCGTCCAGTGACCGGGCCAGCCGGCCCAGCAGCGCGCCGGGGTCCAGCAGCCGGGTGCGGGCGGCCGCCAGCTCGATGGCCAGCGGCAGGCCATCCAGCCGCCGGCAGATCTCCGCCACCGCCGCCGCGTTGCCCTGGGTGAGGGCGAAGCCGGGGCGCACCGCGCAGGCCCGGTCCACGAACAGTGCCACCGCCGGTGCGGCCGCCAGCTCCGCCACCGGCACCGTGGCGGGGTCGGCGGGCAGCGGCAGCGGCGGCACCGGGTACTCCCACTCGGCCCGCAGCCCCAGCACCGTCCGGCTGGTCGCCAGGATCACCACGCCCGGGCAGCGGGCCAGCAGCGCATCGAGGTCGCCAGCCGCGCCGAGAACCTGCTCGAGGTTGTCGAGGATGAGCAGCCACTGGTCGCTGCCGAAGTACTCGGCCAGGGCCTCCAGTGGCGGGCCCGTTCCGGCCAGCTCGGCCCCCACCGCCCGGGCGACGCCCGCCAGCACCAGCTCAGGCTCGGTGACCGCGGCCAGCGGAACGAACGCGGTCCCCGCGCCGAAGCGCTCAGCCAGCCGCTCGCCGGCCGCCACCGCCAGCCGGGTCTTGCCGATCCCGCCCAGCCCGGTCAGGGTCACCAACCGCACGCCGGGGCGCCCGAACAGCCCGGCCACCTCCGTAATGGCCTCCTCCCGCCCGATCAGCGACGTCGCGTCCACCGGCAGCGGGCGCGGCCCGGGCCGGGCCGGCGGTGCCGCGGCGGCGGGGCGGACGGCCGCGAACCGCTCGCTGAGCAGCATCGCCAGGTCGTCGCGCACCAGCCGGCCCAGCTCCGCCGGGGTGCGGAAGTGACGGTAGGACACGGCCGCCTCCGCGGCGATCCGGGCCAGCAGCCCGGTGAGGCGCGGCTCGCGGTCAGGCGCCGGCGCTTTGACGTACAGCAGCCGGGGCAGCGCCTGCGACCGGGCGAACTCGTCCTCCAGCCCGGAGATCTCCATGCCCGGCCCGACCCACCCGTACTGCTGCCAGTACAGCCCGACGAACACGTCGCTTTGCGCCAGGTACGCCCGGTACAGATCCTGCGGCGGGTGCGCCCGCGCCCCCGCCTCGAACATCACCGGCGTCAGCCGCAGCGCCGAGATGGCCCGCGAGACCGCCCGCCGCTCCTCCGCCAGCTCGCCCAGCGTGGAACTCACGAACACCCGCAGCCGCCGGTCCGGGGTCCGGATGACCTCGTCCCCCGGCACCGCCTCGTTCCCTGGCTGCTCCCGCTGCGGTCCCACCAGGCAAGTCTGGGATGAGCCGGCCCACGCCCGCAACACCCGCGGCCACCTGAAGCGGTCCCGCCGGGCGGCCAAACCCGGGCCGCTCCAGCCGCCGGGCGGCCACCTGACCGTGCGGATGGTTAAGATACATCTCGAAACTAGCGAGGAGGGCAGGCATGCAGCAGCCAGGCGCCGAGTTCCCGTCCAGCCCACCGGCCCAGGTCCCGGCGGTCCGCGCCTCGGACCAGGAACGTGATGCCGCTACCCAGCAGCTGCAGCAGGCGTTCGCCGAGGGCCGGCTGGACGACACCGAGTTCGACGGGCGGATGCGCACCGCGCTGACCGCGCGGACCCGCGCCGACCTGGACGCGCTGCTCGCCGACCTGCCCGCGGCCGGGCCGGCCAGCCGGCCGCTGGACGGCCCGGCCACGGCGCCCGGCCGGCTGGCCGTGGCGTTCAAGGGCCCGGTCCGCCGGGCCGGCCGGTGGCGGGTTCCCGAGCGGTACCGCGCGGTCGTCTACAAGGGCAGCGGCTGGCTGGACCTGCGGGCCGCCGAGCTGACCGCGCCGGTGACCACGCTGGTCGCGGTGGCCTACAAGTCCCGGGTCACGATCCTGGTGCCGCCCGGGGTCCGGGTCGAGGCGAGCGGATTCGGCGCCGATACCGACACCGAGCCCGGTGCCATCGTGCCCGCGAACGCGCCCGTGGTGCACGTGCGCGGGTTCAGCTACAAGGGTTCGGTGCAGGTGCGCAGCACGCCCCCAGCGGACTGACCCGGCGCGGTCAGCCGGCTGGCCCGGGACCGGCTTCGCGGCGGCCGGCCGGCGGCCAGAGGCTGTCCAGGTTGACCACGATGGCCTCCTGGCTGCTCCGGGCGATGACCACGACCGCCTCGTCCGCGCCCGGGTTCTCCTCCCGGTGCGGCACGTAGGGCGGCACGAAGATGTAGTCCCCCGGCCCGGCCTGCAGCCGGACCTCCTGGTCCCCGTCGGCGAACACGAACGCCGGGGTGCCGGACACCACGTAGATCGCGGTTTCTGTGTCGCCATGGTGATGATCCCCGGACCTGGCCAGTGGGGCCACCCGGGTCTGGCCCATCCAGATCCTGGCCGACCCGGCGTTCCGGCCCGAGATGGCCTCCAGCCTCTGCATCCCGGGGGTCTGGCCGGTGTCGCCGCGCAGCTCGCCCCCGCGGACGTGCACCAGCGGCGTGTGCCACTCATCCTCAGTCATCACGGCTCCCTCACTCCCGCCGACATCCATGATCGTGGTCAGTAAGTGCCGCTGTCATGCCCAGACTGACCACGATCATGGTGCGGGGTGGGGCCGGTGTACACGGCGCGGGGGCGCAGCGGGGTGCGGCTGGCGTATTCCTCCATGGCGTGGGCCAGCCAGCCGGCCGTCCGGGCCACGGCGAACACCACCTCCCCGGCCCCGGTGATCATCCCCGCGCAGCTGGCCAGCACGGCCAGCGCGAAGTCGATGTTCGGCTCGGGCAGCGCCCGGCGGTGCGTCTCGGCCAGCACCGCGTCGGCCACGGCCAGCCGGGGCGACGCCGGGACCGCCGTCTTGACCAGGGCCAGCAGCAGCGTGGCCCGGGGGTCCCCGGACCGGTAGACGAAGTGCCCGAAGCCGGGCACGCGCTCGCCCCGGCGCAGCAGGTCCCCCACGACCCGGGGCGCGTCCGCCGGGCCGCGGGCGGCGGCCAGCATGGCCTCGGCGCCCAGCGAGGCGCCGCCGTGCAGCGCGCCGCCGAGCGCGCCCAGCCCGGTGCCCACGACGGCGTACGGGTCAGCCCGGACCGAGGCGGCCACCCGCACGGCCAGGGTGGACGCGGCCAGCTCGTGGTCGGCCAGCAGCACCAGGGCGGCGCGCAGCGCGTCCAGCAGCCCGGCCAGCGGCGGTTCCGGGCACAGCTTGGGCCACAGCCGGCCGGCGATGCCGCCCGGACGGGCCGGGCCCGCCGGCTGGGTGGCGGCGCGCTGTCCAGCGCCGCGCGCGCTGCCCGCGGCGGGCAGGCAGTCCACCATGCCCGCGATGATGGCCTGGCCGGCCGCGGCGACCGCGGGCGGGTCGAAGGCCAGCCGCAGCGGGTCGGCCGCGGCCAGCGCGGGCACGATGACCTGCAGCCGTTCCAGCGGGAACGTGTCCCGGGGCAGCGCGGCCTGGGCCATGACGCCGGCCGCGACCGCGCTGGCCGTGGCCTGCCAGCCAGCCCCCGGCTGGGCCGGCCCGCCGTGGCCCGGGCGGGTGCTGGCCCACAGCAGCGCGCACACGTCCTCGAAGCCGGCATCCCGGGCCAGGTCCAGCGCGTCCACGCCGCGGAAGCGCAGCTGGTCGCCGTCGATCTCGGTCAGCCCGGACTCGATGACCAGCCCGGCCAGGCCCGCCGGGCGGCGCGGGCGGCCGCGCTGGGCCAGGTCGGAGACTTCGCCCGGGTCGAACAGGCTGACCCGCCCCCCGGTGCCGCGCCGCCGGGTGAGCACGCCCCGGCTGACGTAGGAGTACAGCGTGGCCTGCTTGACCCCGAGCCGCCTGGCCGCCTCGGCGGCACTGATCCACTCGGCCACTGGCCCGGCTCCCTCCTGGCGGTGACGTCACCGCGCACAGATATTGATTTTAATCAACATTGATGACAGTGGACGGAAAGTGTCATCGTGTCGAGTATCGACCCTTGACCGGGAACCCCGGCCCGCCACTTTCCGGAGGATGCACGTGCCAACGATCCACTTCCTCGACGTGACCAACCGCGACGGCGTGCAGACCGCGCGCACCGGCTTGTCCAAGTTCGGCAAGACCATGGTCAACTTCTACCTGGGACGGCTCGGCGTGGCCCAGTCCGAGCTGGGCTTCCCGTTCCTGTTCCACGAGGTGCCCTACATCCGGGCCAACGTGGCGCTGGCCGAGGCCGGCGCGTTCGGCCCGCTGCGGCTGTCCGGCTGGTGCCGGGCCGTGCCCGGGGACGTCGAGGCCGCGGTCCCGCTCGGCCTGCGGCACTACAACCTGTCGATCTCCACCTCGGACCAGATGATCGCGCACAAGTTCCGCGGCCGGCTGGACCAGGCGGCGATCATCACCGAGATGACCGCGGCGGTGCGCGCGGCCCGGGATGGTGGCGCGCAGACCATCGGGGTCAACGCGGAGGACGGCTCGCGCACCGGCGACGGTTTCCTGCTGGAGTTCGCCACCGCGGCCCGCGAGGCGGGCGCGGACCGGGTCCGCTACTGCGACACGATCGGCGGGGACACCCCGGAACGGATCCGCGAGCGGTTCGCCAAGCTGGCCTCGGCCATCCGGATCCCGGTCGAGACGCACTGCCACAACGACCTGGGCATGGCCGTGGCCAACTCGGTGTCCGGCGCGCTCGGCGACCTCGACGCAGGCCAGGACGCGTGGGTGAACACCTGCGTCAACGGGATCGGGGAACGGGCCGGCAACGCCGACCTGCTGTCCACCATCCTGGCCGTCCAGCACGGCTTCGGGGTGGCCGGGAAGGCGGAGATCGGCGATCCGCTGGACCTGTCCTGGGCGCGCCGGTTCGGGCTGTGGGCCAGCTACGCGTTCGGCCAGCCGCTGCCACCGAACCAGCCGGGCACCGGCCGCAATGCGTTCGCCCACGAGTCCGGCATCCATGCCGACGGCGCGCTCAAAGACCGGCACAACTACGAGCTCTATGACGATGACACGCTGGGCCCGTTCCCCGATGACTGGTTCACCCGGCGCGGCCGGGTGGTGCTGACCGGGGAGTACGGCGGTAAGGCAGGTTTCCGGCACGTGATGGACGGGCTGGGCATCGAGATCGCGGCCGGGGACGAGGACCTGGCGTTTTCCCTGGTGCAGCTGTGTGCGTCAGCCAGCGGCAAGCCGCTGGCTGACGACGAGCTGCGCCTCATCGGCGGCTACCCGCATCAGCTGGCCCTGCTCTACCCGGGCCTGCTGAGCTGACCTATCCGGTCAGCTGCCGATCTGGCGGTTGCGCATGGCCCTGAGCCGCCGCCGCTGCGACGGGTCGAGGGCCAGGTACAGCGCGGCCGGGATGCCAATCGCCAGCACGATCACCGCGAGCGCGAGCCACGGGTTGACGATCAGCAGGATCAGGCCGATCACGACCCCGGCGATAGCGAACTTCATGCGTCCGGACAACTTCTGCCTCCTCAGGCGGCGAGGATGAGCCGCATGCTGGATCATGACCAGTCAACCGCAGCCCACTCACGCCTGCTAACTGAAACGTCAGCCGGCCCGCAGGTAGTTCCGCCCCCGGCCGGCCTGCCCGGCGGCTGAGCGAATTCTGGGCTGGTGTCCAGGAAACGCTCAGCTCCCGGGTACTCCTGGCGCCTGCGGCCACGGGCCCGGGGCGACCCCCGGAGCCCCCCGGCCGAGCGTAGCTGCCAGGATGGCCGCAGCCACCAGGAGGACCTCATGACCATATCGCTGCCGATCGACGCCGACGCAAATGAGCTGCTGACCCGCGATCCGCTCGCGCTGCTCATCGGCATGCTGCTGGACCAGCAAGTGCCGCTGGAGAAGGCGTTCAGCGGGCCGCGCGACCTGGCCCGGCGGCTGGGACATGAGCCCACCGCGGCGGAACTGGCGGGCTACGACCCGGACGCGCTGGCCGCGGTGTTCAGCGAGCGGCCCGCGCTGCACCGTTACCCCCGGGCCATGGCCGGCCGGACGCAGGACCTGGCCCGGATCGTGCTGGATCGCTACGGCGGCGACGCGGCGCAGCTGTGGCAGGGCGCGGCCACCGGCCAGGAGATGGTCCGCCGGATCGCCGAGCTGCCCGGCTTCGGCCCGGTCAAGGCGCAGATCTTCGCCGCCCTGGTGGGCAAGCAGCTGGGCGTGCGCCCGCCCGGCTGGCTGGAGGCCACCGGCCAGTTCGGCGTGGCGGGCTCCCGGGTCTCGGTCGCGGACATTACCGACGCCGACTCGCTGGCCGAGGTCCGGGCGTACAAGCAGCAGCTCAAGGCGGCGGCCCGGGCCCGGGCGTAGGCGGCCTCACCAGGTCGCCTGGGTTGGCCCGGGTGATCGCACCAGGCCCCGGCAGCGTCAGCGCTGCACGCAAAGAGACGGTAGTGTCGGCGGCCGTGACTAATACCGCTTTCCCTGGGACCGGATCCGCGCGGGTTTTCGTTCTGCACGAGGGTTACGCCCGGGAGGAGGCCGGCGGGGAGCGGGTCGGCAGCACGGTCACCCTGATCCTGGACGGCGACCGGGTCATCGTGGTCGACCCGGGCATGGTGCCCAGCCGGGACGGCCTGCTGGCCGCGCTGGCCGCCCGCGGCCCGGGCCCGGACGACGTGACCGACGTGGTGTTCAGCCACCACCATCCGGACCACACGGTCAACGCGGCGCTGTTCCCGCGGGCCACCATCCACGACCACTGGGCCAGCTACGCCGGTGACCGGTGGATCAGCCGCGATCCGGGGGACTTCGGGCTGACCCCGGCGGTCCAGCTGATCGCCACCCCCGGGCACACCGCCGAGGACATCACTACGCTGGCCGCCACCCCGGATGGCGTGTACGCGTGCACGCACGCCTGGTGGGGCCCGGCCGGGCCGGCCGAGGACCCGCTGGCCACGGTGCCCGCCCAGCTGGCTGGGAGCCGGCAGCGGATCCTCGCGGTGGCCACGGTGATCGTGCCTGGGCACGGGCCTGCGTTCCGCCCGGACGCGCAGACCCCCCGGTAAGCCTCAGACCGCGTCACCCTTGAGCGAGAACGCGGCCAGCCTGCGGATGGCCAGGGCCAGCGTGACGGCGGTCACGATGACGCCCATCAGCACCGCGGTGCCCACCCCGAGATGGGCGTTCAGGTGGGTGTCGTGGGCGATCGAGTTCGCGATGCCCAGCGAGTACTGCTCCACCGACAGCAGCCGGGCGCCGCCGACGAAGTTGCCCAGCAGCGATTCCCAGATCAGCAGGTAGAGCAGGCCCACCGCGATGGCCCGGGTGGTGAGCACCGAGATCATCACGAACACCGCGTTGTAGATCACCGACCCGGCCAGCGCGCCGGCGAACAGCCCGAGGGCCAGCTTGCCCGCGCCGCCGGTGGCGATCAGCCCGGCGAGCAGCTCGGGAACCGCGACGAACAGCATGGTCAGCGCCACGGCGACGAGGAACTTGCTGAAGATCACGGTCGACCGGCGGACCGGTGTGGCCAGCAGGTGCACCACGCTGCCATCGTCGATCTCCGCGCCGAGCACGCTGGTGCCGATGATCAGCGCGGTCAGCGGCAGCACCACGGCCAGGCCGAACTCACCCAGCACGGCGCTGGGCCAGCTGGCGTCGGCCGGGTGAGCGGCCTTCAGCGCCACGGTGACCAGCAGCAGGATCACCGGCGGGAGCGCGAACAGCAGGGCCCGCTTGCGGCCCATGGTCGCGCGCAGCGTGATCGAGGCCACGGTGGCGGCCTGAACACCGAACACGTTCATCAGGACTCCACTAGGTAGGCGAACACGCTTTCCAGCGACTCGTCCTCAGGCAGCAGCTGGCGCAGCTGGACCCCTTCCGCGCGGCTCAGCCCGGCGACCTGCCGGGTGAACGCGCCGTAGTCGGACGCCTTCACCTGCAGCCCGCGGCCGGTCACCTCCACCCCGGCCACCGCCTCGCTGCCGACCAGCGCGGCACCCAGCCGCCGGTCGTCGGAGGTGCGGACCAGGAACACATGCGGGCGGCTGGTCATCAGGCGGCGGATGGCCCGGAAGTCACCGGACGCGGCCAGCCGCCCGCCCACGATCACCTGGATCGTGCCGGACAGCCGCTCCACCTCCTCCAGGATGTGCGAGCTGAACAGGATCGTCCGGCCCTCGTCACCCAGGGCCTCCAGCAGATCCATCATGTGCAGCCGCTGCCGCGGGTCCATCCCGTTGAACGGCTCGTCCAGCAGCAGGACTTCGGGGTCGTGCACCAGCGCGGCGGCCACCTTGATGCGCTGCCGCATGCCCTTGGAGTAGGTCGATATCTTCCGGTCCTGCGCGTCGGCCAGCTCCACGATGCCGATCGCCCGCTGCGCCGCCCGCCCGGGTCGGCCAGCTTGTGCAGCCGCGCGGTGGCCAGCACGAACTCATGCCCGGTCAGGAACGCGTAGACCGACGGGCGCTCCGGGACCAGGCCCAGCCTCGTGTAGGCCTGCGGGTTGCGCCAGGCCGGGTCCCCGCCCACGGTCACCGCGCCGCGGGACGGCTCCAGGAACCCGGAGATGAGGTGCAGCAGGGTGGACTTGCCCGCGCCGTTCGGGCCGAGCAGCCCGGTTACCCCCGGGCCGATGGTCATCGTGATGTCGTTGACCGCCACCACGTTGCCGTACCAGCGGGACACGTTGCGCAGCTCGATCGTGGTCACGCGATCCCCGCCTTCCGGTAGCGGACGACCAGGCCGCCGGCCGCGACGGCCAGCAGCACCAGGAACATCACCCCGTACAGCGACGCCGTAGCTGCCCGGATGCGGGATCGGGCCGCGCGACGTGCCGCCGAGCCACTGGCGCACCCCGTCCAGCGTGGTGAACGGGCTGACCAGGCCGGATAGCCGGGCCCCCGCGCCGGCTACCGCTGGCCCCCCGGCTCCTCCGGTCACCGGGCCCCGGCCGCCGCTCACCCCGAGGAGGATCCCGGCCAGCACCCAGCTGAGGAAGAAGTAGATCGCGATGGCGCCGGTCGCGTACGCGCGCCGCCCGCTGAGCGAGGCCAGCAGCAGGCCGATGGCGGCCAGCAGCACGGCCCACAGCAGCCCGATGAGCAGGCCCGGGATCAGTGCCCTGGTCTGCGTCCAGATCGCCCCGGGGCCGTGCACCTGGGTGATCGTGCCCAGGTAGAGCAGCAGCAGCGGGATCTCCAGCAGGGCCAGGCAGGCCATCGTGAACGCGGCGAGCTTGGCCAGCGGGTAGTCGATGCGGTGCAGCGGCCGGGAAAAGTACAGCGGCAGCACGTGGCTGCGCAGGTCACGGGACACCAGCTCGGGGGCTTGCGCCGCGATGAAAATGATCATGACGAGCACCCGCAGCTGGAACACGTAGGTGTCGTACGGCACCAGCCGGGGGTTCCCCTGGGCCACCGCCACCGCGTTGGCCACCGCGGGCAGGCACAGCGCCACGAACATGATGACCGGGATGATCTTGGCCTTGGCCCCCCGCCCGATGCCGAACGCGGACCGCAGGCTGTGCCAGCACAGCGCGCGGATGATGGCCGCCCGGCCCAGCCGCGGGCCCGCGTAGTGCTGGTACCCGATGTCGTGGATGACGCCGCCGCCCGCGGCCAGCGCCCCCTGGTCAGCGGTCATCGTGCGCCTCCCCGCCCGGCGGCGCGGCGGCCGCCGCGCCCTGGTCGTCCCCGTCGCCGCGGAACAGTTCCTCCACCCGGCGGCGCCGCTGCTCCAGCCGGTGCAGCGGCAGGCCCAGGTCGGCGACCGCGTCGCGGACCTGGTCGTAAGTGGCATCGGAGCCGATCTGGACGAGCAGCGCCCGCCCGTCCGGCCGGGGGGCCAGCCCGCGGGCGGCCAGTTCCGCGGCCAGGTCCTCGCGGCCCTCGTCCACCTCGACCACCAGCACCTGGCTCACCTGGGTGAAGCTGGTCATGCTGTCGGCCCGCAGCAGCCGCCCGCCGTCGATGGCGATCAGGTGATCGCAGATCTGCTCGATCTCGCCGAGCAGGTGCGAGGACACCAGGACCGAGATGCCGAACTCGGTGCCGATCCGGCTGACCAGGTCGAGCATGGCGGCCCGGCCGGGCGGGTCGAGCCCGATCGTCGGCTCGTCGAGCAGCATCAGTCCCGGGTCCCCGACCAGGGCCTGGGCCAGCTTGACCCGCTGCTTCATCCCGGTCGAGTAGGTGCCGATCTGCCGGTACCGCTCCTCGTACAGGCCGACGTGCCGCAGCGACTCGGCCGCCCGCTCCTTGGCCGCGGTCGGCGGCAGCCCGGACATCCGGCCCAGGTGCGTGACGAACTCGGTCGCGGTGACGTCCGGCGGCAGGCAGTCGTGCTCGGGCATGTAGCCGCACCGGGTCCTGATCGCCGTCGCCTCGCGCGTGGTGTCCAGGCCGAGCACGGCCGCCTGCCCGCTGCTGGGCGGCAGCAGGCCGAGCAGGATCTTGATGAGCGTGGACTTGCCCGCGCCGTTCGCGCCGACCAGCCCGGTGATGCCCGGCTCGACCGTGACGGTCAGCCCGTCCAGCGCGGTCACCGCGCCCGGGTAGCGCTTGGTGAGCGCCGACGTCTCGATCACGGCCGTCCCGGGCCCGGCCCGCGGGGCGGGCCCGCCGGGCGGCCCGGCCCGCAGCGGCAGTTGAGCGGTCACGATGTCCCCAGCCCTCGTCTCCGGTGCGGTTCCGCCGACCGGCGTGTCAGTGGGCTACCAGCATGCCGCCCGGCCGGGGCCGCGTCATCATCCCTGGGAACGGCTTTTCCGGGCGGGCTGGGGCGCGGTGCGCCCCCGGCCGGACCTGGGATCCGCCCGGCAGCCTACGACTCAGGGCGGACGCCCCCGGCGGGCCTGCGGCGTTACGGTGGACGGGTGAGCGGAGAACTCAGGGCACCGCTGACCGCGCGGCTACGGCGCCTCTGGGTAGCGCTGGACTACGCCGTCGCCGCCGGGTGCGCGGTCATCATCTTCGGCATGCTGTTCCAGTCCAGATCCGGCACCGGGTTCGACGGCCGCAGGCTGGTCACGCCCGGGTGGCCGCTGCTGCTGCTGCTGGCCATCGGGCTGTCCCTGCCCGTGGCGATCAGGCGCCGGGCGCCGGCCCAGGCCCTGCTCCTGGTGCTGGCCGCCTGCGCGGTGACGCTGATCCTCGGTGGTGCGATCACCCGCGGCCCGTTCCTCCCGCTGGGCGTGGTGCTGTATCTGGTGGCGTCCACCGGCCGCCGCACGATCGCGGTGGCCGGGCTGGCCGCCGCGCTGGCCCTGCTCGTCGTCCAGGGCATCGCGCTGCACTTCAGCGGGGTCGGCTCGGGCAACGCGGTGGGCGTCGGCCTGGTGCTGACCATCTTCTGGATGGTCGGCTACGCGGTGCAGCAACGGCGGACGCACCTCGCGCACCTGCGCGACCGGGCGGCCAGCGACGCGGTCACCCGGGAGCGGCTGCGCATCGCCCGGGAACTGCACGACGTGGTGGCGCACAGCATGACCGTGGTCACCGTGCAGGCCGGCTTCGGTGAGTACGTGTTCGACAGCCAGCCCGGCGAGGCCCGGGCCGCGCTCGGCGCGATCCAGTCGGTCAGCCGGGAAGCGCTGGGCGAGATGCAGCGGATGCTGTGCGTGCTGCGCCAGCAGGACGCCGAGCTGTCCCCGTCGGCTGGCCCGCCCACGGCCGGGCCGGGCAGCACCGGGCTGTCCCCGGCCCGGCTGCTGCGGCTGCGGCCAGCGGCGGGGCCGGCCCAGGCGGACCGGGCCGGGGCCGGGGCGGGCCACCCGGCCCGGCCGCCGGCCCCGCTGGCGCCCGCACCCGGGCTGGCCAGCCTGGACCGGCTGGTCGAGCGGACCGCCGGGGCCGGGGTCAAGGTGACGGTCGAGCGGACCGGGCGGGTGCGCGCGCTGCCCACCGGGCTGGACCTGTCCGCGTTCCGCATCGTGCAGGAGGCGCTGACCAACGTGGTCAAGCACTCCGGGGCGGACAGCTGCCACGTCGTGCTGCACTACGGCGCCAGCTTCCTGCTGGTCAAGGTCCTCGACGACGGCCCGGCGGCGCGGGTGGGCACCCCAGCGGGTGTGCTGGCGGGCGCCGGGGCGCGGCTGGTGAGCGGCAACGGGCCGCGCCCGGCGGCCGGTTCCCCCGCCGTCCCCCGCCCCGGATCATCCGGCCCGCCGCTGGCCGCCGCGGCCAGCCCGGCGCCCGCCAGCCGGGTGCTGGCCAGCCCGGAGCCGCGGGCCGGGCACGGCATCATCGGCATGCGCGAGCGGGTCAGCCTGTGCGGCGGCGAGTTCACCGCCGGGCCGCGCCCCGAGGGCGGGTTCATGGTCCGCGCCCGGCTGCCGCTGGCTGGCCTCACCTCATGACCCTGCGCGTGCTGGTCGCCGACGACCAGGCCCTGGTCCGGGCCGGATTCCGCGGCATCGTCGCGGCCACCCCCGGGTTCTGCGTGGTGGGCGAGGCCGGCACCGGCCAGGAAGCCGTCGAGCAGGCCCGGCGGCACCATCCCGACGTGGTGCTGATGGACGTCCGGATGCCGGTAATGGACGGCATCGAGGCGACCCGGCAGATCACCAAGTCGGCGGGCACCAGCGCGGTGCGCGTGCTCATCCTGACCACGTTCGACCTGGACGAGTACGTGTACTCGGCGCTGCGCGCCGGGGCCAGCGGCTTCCTGCTGAAGAGCATCTCGCCGGGCGAGCTGATCACCGCGATCCGGGTGGTCGCCGCGGGCGACGCGCTGCTGGCCCCGAGCGTGACCCGCCGCCTGGTCGAGGAGTTCGCCCGGCGGCCGGCGGCCAGGCCCGCGGCCCAGCCCGGGCGGGGCACCCTGGACGCGATCACCGCGCGGGAGCGTGAGGTGCTGGCCCTGGTGGCCAGCGGCCTGTCCAACACCGAGATCGCCCAGCGGCTGGACATCAGCCCGGCGACGACCAAGACGCACGTCGGCCACCTGCTGACCAAGCTCGACGCCCGGGACCGCGTGCACCTGGTCATCCTCGCTTATCAGGCCGGCCTGGCCACCCCGGCCTAGCGGCCGGGGCCCGAGTAGGGTTCGGTAGAAACCACCGGACAGCCCCCACCGGTCACCGGGCACACCCGGCCGGGCAGTGGCTGGCAGCGATCTGGACACCATGACCAGCAGGGAGTCGGCAGCGCCCCAGCGCGCCAGGGACAGCAGCACCCAGGTGCCCAGCACCGGGGCCGGGAGCACCGGAGCGCAGCCCGTGCTGGCCAGGGTCGTGCTGGCCGCGCTGCTGGTCGTCCTGGTCCTGGTCGGGCTGCGCGGCGGCCTGGCCCGGCCCGGCTGGAGCGGCCCGTACCAGCGGGACGGCATCGCCATCGGCATCGCGGCGGAGATCGTCCTGGCCGGCCTGCTGGCCGCGGTGCTGGTGCGCGGCCACCGGGCACCGGATGACTTCCTGGCCGGCCGGCTGCGCCAGGTGCTGCGCGGCGTGCTGCTGGCCGCGCTCATCACGATCCCGGTGGCGCTGCTGGCGTCGGCCCGGCTGCGCGGCCGGATCCAGCCGCCCCGGCCGCTGCCCGGCCGCAGCGTGCCGCCGCGGCTGCGGCCGACGGTCACCGCCCGCCCGCATCCCCCGGCCGCCCTGAACCTGCCGGTCGCCGAGGTGTTCTACGCGCTGCTCAGCCTGGCCCTGGCCGCCGCGATCGTGGCCTGCGTGGTGCTGCTGCGCCGGCGCCTGCGCAGCGCCGGTGAACTGCCCCCGGAGGCGTCGCTGGCCGATGACGACCAGGACCGGGCCGGGCTCCGGGAGGCAGTGGCCTCGGGCCAGCGCGCGCTGGCCGGGCCCGGTGGCACCCGGGCCGCGATCATCGCGTGCTACGTGGCCATGCAGGGCAGCCTGGCCGCGGCCGGCGCGACCCGGACCGAGGCGGACACCCCGGGCGAGTTCCTGGCCCGGGCGGCGGCGGACGGCGTGGTCCGCGGATCGGCGGCCGGGCAGCTGACCGGGCTGTTCTATGAGGCCAGGTTCTCCGGGCACGAGATGACGGCCGCGCAGCGCACCGCGGCCGAGCGCGCTCTGCGGCAGCTCGCCGCCGACCTGGGCGGACGGCCGTGACCGGGCCCGCGGCCGGCGCTGGCCCGGGTGGTCCCAGCCCGGGCCGCACCGGCCTGGACAGCACTGGCCCGGACGGCACTGATCCGGGCCCAGCGGGGCCGGGCGGCACCGGCTGGCCCGGTGCGGGCTGGCGCGGCGCCGTCCCGGAGATCATCATCACCGCGGCCCTGGTGGCGGTGGCCGCCGCCGCGGGCTACGCGCTGGCCGGGGCGCGCGCGGTCGCCGTGGTCGTGGTGATCAGCGCGGTCTGCGCGCTGGCCGTGCTGCGCGGCCTGGTGCGGCCCGCGCCGCTGCCGGCCGCCGGTGAGGACGTCAGCGGCCCGGACCCGGCGGTGCCCGCGCCCGTGCTGTCCTCGTTCTCCGGGCTGTGGCGCCGGCAGTCCCGGCTGGCCGACGCGCAGGCCTCGATGCCGGCCTATGAGGCGGGGCTGCGCCGCCAGCTGGAGAACCTGCTGGCCTCGCGGCTGGCCGAGCGGCACGGCATCAGCCTGTACGACGACCCGGCGCAGGCGCGGCAGGTGTTCACCGGCGGCCGCCCGGCCAACGACGGGCTGTGGTGGTGGATCGACCCGGCCCGGCCGGCCCCGGCCCCGGCTTCGCCCCCCGGCCCGGGCCGCGCCCCCGGGCACCCGGGCCGCAGCCAGGACCAGCCGGGTATCCCCTACCGGACGCTGGCCCGCCTCCTCGACCGATTGGAGCGCCTGTGACTGACATCACCCTGACCGCGGACGAGACCGCCCAGCGGTGCACCCGGGTGCTGGCCGAGGTGCAGCGGGCGGTGGTCGGCCACCGGCGCGCCCTGGAGCTGGTCATGGTCGGCATCCTGGCTGGCGGGCACATCCTGCTCGAAGACCTGCCCGGGCTGGGCAAGACGCTGATCGCCCGGTCGTTCGCCCGGGTGCTCGGCCTGGACTTCGCGCGGATCCAGTTCACCCCGGACCTGCTGCCCTCCGACGTGGTCGGCGCGCCCATGTACGACCAGCGGACCGGGGAGATGCGGTTCCGGCCCGGGCCGGTGTTCACCCAGCTGCTGCTGGCCGACGAGATCAACCGCACCCCACCCAAGACGCAGGCGGCGCTGCTGGAGGCGATGGGCGAGGGCCAGGTCAGCATGGACGGGCAGACCCGGCCGCTGCCCCAGCCGTTCGTGGTGCTGGCCACCGACAACCCGATCGAGTACGAGGGCACCTACGAGCTGCCCGAAGCCCAGCTGGACCGGTTCCTGCTGCGGCTGCGGCTCGGCTACCTGGACCCGGCCGAGGAAGCCGCGATGCTCCAGCGGCGGCTGGACCGGCGGGCCGAGGACGCCACGCTGGACCAGGTCACCGACGCCAGCGAACTGCTCGCCATGCGCGCCTCCCTGGAGGACGTGCAGATCTCGGCCGACCTGGTCGAGTACGTGGTCGCGCTGGTCCGGGCCACCCGGGGGCACCAGCAGATCCAGGTCGGCGCGAGCCCGCGCGGCGGGCTGGCCATCATGCAGCTGGCCCGCGGCCAGGCCCTGCTCCAGCTGCGCGACTACGTGATCCCGGACGACATCAAGAACGTGGCCGTGCCCGCCCTGGCCCACCGGATCACCCTGCGGCCCGAGCTGTGGGTCCGCCAGGTCAGGCCGGACGACGTGGTCGCCAACCTGCTGGCCGCGGTGCCGACCCCGCGCACCGATCCATCGGCCCCGTCCGCCGCCCATGCCTGACCCGTTCCCGGTGCCGGGCGATCCCGCCCCCGGCAGTTCCCCCGGTGAACCGGGCAGGCAGGCGGCGGCGCCAGCGGCGAACCGGCCGTTGAGCTGGAGCCTGACCCGGCACGCCCGGCGGCTGCTCACGCTGGCCCTGGCCGGGCTGGGGATCGCCATCGCGACCGGGCGGCCCGAGTTCGCGGGCGCGGCCGCCCCCGCGGTGCTGCTGCTGGCCACCTGGCACCGGCAGCGGCCGGCGCAGATCGGGCTGGCCGCCCGGCTGACCGCGACCCGGATGATCGAAGGCGAGCGGTCCGCGGTGGCGCTGTCGGTCGGCGGCGCCGGCCAGCACACGGTGCAGGTGGTGCTGCACCCGGCGCACGCCATCGTGCCGCTGCCCGGGCCCGCCGCGCCGCCCGGCCGCCCGGCCGTCAGCGTGCCGTTCCTGGTCACCCGGTGGGGGCGGCGGCGGGTCGGCAGCGCCCAGGTCATCCTGCGCGACCGCTGGCGGCTGGCCGAGGGCAGCGCGGAGCTGAGCCTGCCCCGGGTGGACTGCTACCCGCGGCCGGCCACCCAGCGGACCCGGGTGGTGCTCAGCCGGCTGCCGACCCGGCTCGGTGAGCACACCGCCCGGGCGGCCGGCGAGGGCGCCGAGTTCGGCGGGGTCCGCGAGTACGTGCCCGGCGACCGGCAGCGCAGCATCAACTGGCCGGCCACCACCCGGCGCGGGCGGCTCCAGGTCAACACGTTCCAGGCGGAACGGTCCCAGGACGTGGTCATCCTGGTCGACACGGCGTGGGAGAACGCCGACCCGGGGCAGAGCGTGGTGGACATCGCGCTGCGCGGCGCGGCCGCCGCCGCCCAGGCCTACCTGAACGCCCGGGACCGGGTGGGCTTCATCACCTACCGGTACCGCGCCCGGTGGCTGGTGCCCGGCCTGGGCCAGCGGCAGTACTACCGGATCGCCGAGGCCATGCTGGCCCAGGACCGGGACTGGAGCCAGGACACCGGGTTCTCCCGGCTGCCGCGGGTGGCGCTGCCGCCCGGCGCGCTGATCCTGGTGTTCACCCCGCTGATGGACCCGCGGCTGGTGGAGACCCTGCGTGACCTGCGCCAGCGCGGTTTCCCGGTGCTGATCATCGACGTGCTGGCCGGGGAGCCACCGGTGGGCCGGGGCCGGTACGCCCGGCTGGCCCAGCGGATGTGGCGGATGGAGCAGCAGGCCATCCGGTTCTCCCTGCGCGAGCTGGGCATTCCGGTCACGCACTGGGACGGCGAGCAGAGCCTGGACCTGTCGCTCGCCCCCTACACCCGGCGGGTCATGGTGACCCGGCGATGAGCGCCGAGTGGCCGCAGGCGCAGCCGGCCTGGCGGATGCTGTGGCGGCACAGCGTGCTCCGCCTGGTCGCCGTGGCCGGGCTGCTCGGCGCGGGCTGCGTGGCCTGGGCCGCCGCCCCGGCCGGCCCGGCGGGCCCGGCGGCCCCGCTGATCACCGCGCTGGCCGCGGTGTGCGTGGCCGGGGGCATCGGCCAGCTCGGCACGGCCCGGGTGGCGCTGCCCGGGCCGGGCAGCTACCCGGGGATGGCCGGCCGGGTGGCCGGCTGGGCGCTGCTGCGGCTGCGCCAGCTGCCGTGGGCCGAGGGCACCGTGCTCGGCGCGCTCGCCCTGGAACTGCTGCACCCGGCGCGGCCCTGGCACACCGCGGTGCTCGGCGCCGCGCTTACCGGCTACCTGCTGGCCACCCATCTGGCCGAGTCCACCACGGTGCGCGGCGAGGCCACCGCCGTGCTGCGCGGCCAGGCCCCGGTGCTCGCGGCCGGCCTGGGCCTGCTGGTGCTGGCGGCCGGGTCGGCGGCGCTGCCGTTGGCTGGTTCCGGCGCGGCCGGGGTGTGGCTCCGGGTGGCCGCGGCGGTCGCCGCCGTGCTCGCCTGCGGCCTGGCCCTGCCGGTCTGAGCCGGGCCGGCCAGCGCGGGCGGGCGGCGCGGGCCACGCGGCCTGGTCAGCGGCCTGCCGCGTAGCCCTGCATGCCGCGTGGGTTCGCGGCCGCGTACAGCATCCCCCCGTCCCGGGCCACCGCGCTGACCCGGCCCAGCGACCACGGCGGGCGCACGGTGACCTGGTGCCCGCGGGCGCGCAGCGCGGCCAGCACCTCCGGGCCGGCCCGCTCCTCCACGTCCATGGCCAGCGGCGCGGACTCGCGCGGGTAGAACGACGACGGGAAGTGCCTGGTGTGGAACGCGGGGGCGTCGATCGCTTCCTGCAGGTTCATCCCGAACGCCACGTGGTTGACGAAGAACGCCAGCGTCCACTGGTCCTGCTGATCCCCGCCGGGGGTGCCGAACGCGAGATAGGGCTCCCCGCCGCGCAGCGCCAGGCTGGGCGTGAGCGTGGTCCGCGGCCGCTTGCCCGGGGCCAGCGTGTTGGGCAGGCCGGGGGTCAGGGTGAACATCTGGGCCCGGGTGCCCAGGCAGAAGCCGAGCCCGGGAATGACCGGCGAGCTCTGCAGCCAGCCGCCGCTCGGCGTGGCCGACACCATGTTGCCGAACCGGTCGGCCACGTCGAGGTGGCAGGTATCCCCCGGGGTTTCCCGGGCCAGCGCCCGGCCGCCCGGGCCGGTCAGCTCCCAGCGCGGCCGGGCGCCCGCGCCGGTCTCCTCCGCGGTCGGCTCGGCCGCGACCGCCCCCGCCGGGACCGGCGGCGGCGCGGTGACGTAGCCGGGCAGCCGGGGCAGCCGCCCGCCGGGCTGGCCCGGCCGCAGCCCGGCCGCGGCGGTACCGTCCACCAGGGCCAGCCGCTGCGCCGCGTAGCTGGCGGAGAGCAGGTCACCGAGCGGCACGTCGGCGAACCGGGGATCGCCGTACCAGGCCTCCCGGTCGGCGAACGCGAGCTTGGCGCACTCCACCACGGTGTGCATGAAGTCCGCGCTGCCCGGCGCCAGGCCCGCCACCCCGGCCGCGTCCAGCAGGGCCAGTTGCTGGAGGAACACCGGGCCCTGGCCCCAGGGCCCGGTCTTGCACACGGTGAGGCCCATGAAGTCCAGGGTCACCGGGGCCTCCGGGCGGGCCCGCCAGGCGGCCAGGTCGGCCGGGCTGAGCAGCCCCCGGTTGCGCTGCCCGGTCAGGTCCATGACCTCGGCGCGGGCCAGGTAGGCGCCGATCGCCTCGGCCACGAACCCCTCGTAGAAGGCCCGCCGGGCCGCCTCGATCTGCTGCTCCCGGCCGGGGCCCGCCGCCTCGGCCTCGTCCAGGATCCGCTGGTAGGTCGCGGCCAGCGCCGGGTTGGCGAACCGGGACCCGGCCGCGGGCACGCCGCCGCCCAGGTACACCTCGGCCGAGGTGGGCCAGTACTCGCGGAACAGCGGCTCGGCGGCCGCGATCCCGGCGCTCACCCCGGCCGCCACCGGGTACCCGTCCCGGGCGTAGCCGATCGCGTACTTCATCACCTCGCGCAGCGGCAGCCGGCCGTGCCGCTGCACCAGCAGCAGCCAGGTCCCGAACGCCGCGGGCACGCACGCCGCGAGCAGGCCGTTGCCCGGCACCAGGTCAAGACCGAGATCACTGAACGCTTCCAGCGTGGCAGTGCCGGGCGCCGGGCCCTGGCCGTCGAGCACGAAAACCCGGCCCGGCCCGGTGCCGCCGTCCGGCGCGGCGTAGCCGATGACCGGCACCTCGCCGCCGATGCCGTTCATGTGCGGCTCGACGACCTGCAGCACCAGGCCGGCCGCGGCGGCGGCGTCGAACGCGGTGCCACCCGCCTCCAGCACCGCCATCCCGGCGCCGGTGGCCAGCCAGTGCGTCGACGCCACCATGCCGAACGTGCCCGCGAGCTGCGGCCGGGTGGTGAACGAGGAGCCCTGCGGCATCATCGGCTCTCCTGGGGGTGACGGGCGGCGTGGCGCACGGCGGGGTGGCCGGACAGCTGTCATCATGTTCCGGGCGTGACCGGCCAGGCAAACCGGGGCGGCCTTCTCCCCCAGGTGGGACGCAACCAGGTGGCTGGGGCATGCGTCGTAACAGTCAGAACACCCCCGGGGTACCAATCAGGTGGCCCGCTGCGATAAAGGGATACCGCCCATGACACCATCGGCTCCCGCGGCCCGGCGGGCCGGTGCGGCCGCAGCCCTGCTGTGCACCGCGGCGCTCGCGGCTGGCTGCGCATCGACCGGCAGCTCGGCCAGCGGCCAGGCCGCCTCGGCCACCCCGGCGCAGCCCGCCAGTTCGTCACCGGCCACGCCGGCCACCAGCGCGACCCCGTCGGCTCCCGTCGGTGGCGGCGTGCGCCACCAGCGACCTCCGCGGGACCGTCGTGCTCGGCCAGGGCGGCGCGGCGGCCGGCAGCACCTTCTACCCGCTGAACCTCACGAACAACTCGCAGAGCCCGTGCTCGCTGTTCGGGTACCCGGGGGTGTCCTTCGTGACCGGGCCGTCCGGCAGCCAGATCGGCCAGCCGGCCACCCGCAACCCGGAGGTGCCCCCGGCCACAGTGGTCCTGTCCCCCGGCCGGACCGCGCACGTCACGCTGCAGGTGGTGGACGCGCTGAACTACAGCAAGTCCGCCTGCCAGCCGGTCAAGGCGCACTGGATCAAGGTCTTCCCGCCCGGCCAGTTCAGCGCGCTGTACGTGAAGTTCACCGCGCTGACCTGCTCGGCCAAGCTGCCCGGCAACCTGGGCAGCCCGCTGACCGTGGACGCGGTCAAGGGCGGCGTGGGCAAGCCCGGCGCGGGACTGTGACCCGATTCGCTGGCCTGGGGTATCGGCGGTGATGCGACGGGCGCGGCTGGCCTGGTGATCGCCGGGCCGCCGCGCCCGGTAACGTCTGGGGCATGAATGACCTCCCCCCGCGGGTGCGCGCTGTCTGCGATCTCGACGTCGCCGAGGTCCGCGAGTACAGCGGCCGCCATGAGTACGACGGCAAGATTCAGGACCTCTCCCCGGACGGCGTGCGCGCCGGGCTGGACCGGCTGGCCGCGGCGGCCAGCACCGGCGAGTCTCCCGGCGACCGCCACGACGGGGCGCACCTGGCCTGCTTCGAGGCCCGGGCCCGGGTCCGCTATCAGGAACTGGAGCTGTACCGGAGCAATCCGCTGCCGCACCTGGCCGGGATGGACCTGGCCTGCTACGACCGGGAGTACGCGCCCGCCGCGGAGCGCGACCGGGCCCGGCTGGAGCAGCTGACGCTGTGGCCGCAGGCGGTGGACGCGGCGCTGGCCGCGCTGGACCGGCTGTCCGCGCCGGTGGCCACCGCGCTGCTGTCCGGGATCCGCGGGCTGGTGGCGGGCATCCCGCCGACCGTTCCCCAGGCCGCCGCCTCGGCCGCCGCGACCGCGCACGCCCGGCTGGTGCAGCATGTGGAGCGCGCGGCCACCGACGGCGACCCGGATGCCGCGCTGGGCGCGGCCGGGCTGGCCGCGCTGATGGGCGCGGCCGAGGGCATCGACCTCGATCTCGGCCGGCTGGCCGAGCGGGCCGACGCGGAGCGGGACCGGCTGCTGGCCCGGCTGGCCGAGGACTGCGCCCGGATCGACGCCAGCCGCCCGGCCCTGGACGTGGCCAGGGAACTGGTCCGTGACCACCCGGGCCCGGACGGGGTGATCGACGCGGCGCGGCACTGGACCGCACGGTCCATCGAGTTCACCCGGGAGCGCGACCTGGTGCCCTACCACGACGGGATCTGCCTGGTCGGGCCCGCGCCGGAATCGCGCCGCTGGGCCATGGCCATGATGTCCACCGCGGCGCCCGGCGAGCCGGAAGGGCCGTCCTGGTTCTACGTCACGCCGCCCGAGCCCAGCTGGCCGGAGCAGGAGATCGCCGAGTGGCTGGAGGTGTTCAGCGCTACCACGCTGCCCGGCATCGCCGTGCACGAGGTCGCGCCCGGGCACTTCTCGCACGGCCGGGCGCTGCGCCGGGCGGCCGGCCCGGTCCGGCGGTCGCTGCACTCCGAGGCGTTCATCGAGGGCTGGGCGCACTACGCCGAGGAACTGTGCGTGGAGGAAGGGTTCCAGGCCGGCGACCCCCGGTTCGCGATCGGTGTCTGGCTCGAGGCGCTGGTCCGGGTCACCCGGCTGGCCTGCGCGATCGGCGTGCACACCGCGGGCATGACCGTCGAGGAGGGCGCCCGCCGGTTCGCGGCCGACACCCACCTGGCCGGGCCCGCGGCGCTGTCCGAGGCCCGGCGGGCCACCTTCGACCCGACCTACGGCCGGTACACCTGGGGCAAGCTGCAGATCCTGGACCTGCGGGAGCAGGCCCGCAAGCAGTGGGGCAGCGGGTTCTCGCTGCTCCGCTTCCACACCGCGCTGCTGGCGCTCGGCTCCCCGCCGCTCGGCCTGATCGGCGCGGCGCTGGACCACGGGTAGTGGCGGCGGCGGAGATCCCGGCCGCCGCCGCGGGCCGCTGGCGGCTCGGTGACCTGACCGTCAACCGGCTGGGTTTCGGGGCCATGCGGCTGACCGGCCGCGCCGCGTTCGGTCCCGGCCAATCCCGGGACCGCGGCCAGGCCATCAGCGTGCTGCGCCGCGCGGTGGATCTCGGCGTGAACCACATCGACACGGCCGCGTTCTACTTCTCCCCGCTGCGCTCGGCCAACGAGCTGATCAACTCCGCGCTCGCGCCCTACCCGGACGGCCTGGTCATCGCGACCAAGGTCGGCCCGGGCCGGGACCCGTCCGGGGAGTGGCTGCCGTGGGCCCGGCCCGGGCAGCTGCGCGGCCAGGTGGAGGAGAACCTGCGCCAGCTCGGCCGGGATCACCTCGACCTGGTGAACCTGCGCGCCTACGGCCCGGGCCCGATCGGTGAGCACTTCGGCGCGCTGGCCGGGCTGCGCCAGGCCGGGCTGATCCGGCACCTCGGCGTGTCCAGCGTCCGGCCGGAGCAGCTGGCCGAGGCCCAGGCCATCGCGCCGGTGGTCTGCGTGCAGAACCGGTTCAGCCTGGACGAGCACTCGGCCGCGGCGGATGAGTTCGTGCGCGCCTGCGGTGAGCAGGGCATCGCGTTCGTGCCGTACTTCGCGATCTCCGGTACGGGCCGGGAGGCGGGCGCGGGTGATCCCGGCGGTGCCGGTAGCCCGGGCGGGGCGGTGGAGCGCGTCGCGCGGGCCCATGGGGTGACCCCGGCGCAGGTCCGGCTGGCCTGGACGCTGCACCTGGGGCCGCACGTGCTGGCCATCCCGGGCACCGGCGACCCGGGTCATCTCACCGAGAACGTCGCGGCCGCCGCCGTCCAGCTGACCCCGGGCGACATGGCCCAGCTGTCCGCCCGGTAACTCCCCAGCTTGCGGAAGGGCAGCCGCTGAGCCAGCGGGCGATCAGTGCACGGTGTGCGGCAGCTTGCCCGTGGCCCCGAGCTTGTAGGCGATGATCAGCGCCTGGCCGGACAGCGGCACGGCCGCTCCGGTGATGACGTAGTCACCGTCGATGGTGACCGGAGCGTTCGAGCCGGCCGACAGCGGCCGGTTCAGCAGGATCGCGCCGGTGGCGGCGTTGAACGCGTACAGGTGACCGCTGTAGGTGGTGGTGAAGACGACATTGTTGGTGACCGCCGCGGCGCCGTAGGGCGAGGAGGGAAGGTGGTCGTCCCATTCGACCTTCCCGGTGTCCTGGTTGACGGCGATCATCTCGCCTGTTGCCCTGGGGATAGCCGCCCGGAATGCCTGGGAACTCTCGGTCACGCCTTTGACGGTGATGCGGCACGGCGAGGTTGTTGACCGCGGCGAACGTGGCCGACCCGTTGGTGGCCAGCTGGGACTCGACGCCGCCGAACACGCCAGGCTCGAGGCTGAACTCGGCCGGCAGCGGGATGGGCGAGGCTGGCGTGGCGTTTTCGGTGAGCAGCCCGGCGTCCCCGGGCCCGCGGTGCACGCCCACCGGGAGCTTCCACAGCGGCTTGCCGGTCTGCGCGCTGAGCTCGATCAGGATGCCGGCCTTGCCGCCGTCGATCACCACCGGCTGCCCGTGAGCGGTGGTCAGCACCGGCGAGTTCTGCAGGTCCCAGTCGAACAGGTCGTGCGGGGTGAGCTGGTAGTACCACAGCAGCTTGCCGGCCGGGCTGAGCTTGACGACCGAGTCGGTGTACAGGTCCGGACCGGGCCGGCTGGTGCCCCACGGATAGCCGCTGGGCCATCCGCCCTGCCCGATCGGGCCCGGGTTGGCTATCCCGATGTAGATGTTGCCGTGGCGGTCGAACGATGGCGGATCCCACAGGCCACCGCCGGAGTTGAGGCCCGGGTGCCCCCACAGGTTCTGCACCTCATCCCACGACCATTCCGGCGCGCCGGTGGCCGCGTTGAGGGCCCAGAGTGTCGACTTGGCACCGCCGAGATACTGGCCCTTGTTCGGGTTGACGGGCACGGTCAACACGTACACGGTGCCGTGGTTGTAGCCGGGGGCCATGTCGATGCCCTCACGGTCGTTGCCGATCAGGGTCCGGCTCCACAGCTGCCGGCCGGTGGCCGCCGAGAGCGCGACCGCGGCGCTGTCCGTCGCCGCGTAAACGGTCCCGCCGACGACATTGACGCCGTCAGGGCCGCCGTTCAGCGAGTTGTAGTTGTGCGTCCACAAGACCTTGCCGGTGGCGAGCCTGATCGCCATCACGTTCGACTCCTGATCCTGGGTGTACACCACGCCATTCACCACGACCGGCGTCGTCGTGTAACCATTCGCCAGGCCAGCCGCATGAGTTACCCCGGTCAACTCGACCGGCACGCACCATGCCACTCCCAGCGTCGCCACATCCGAGCTGGTAATCGGGCTGGCGACGTCCCGGGTGTTGGCCAGGTTGCCGCCCGGCAGCGTCCAGGCCGCCGCCACCGCCGGATTCGGCGGCGCGGCCGGCGCGCTGGCGGCCTGGCCTGCCGCTGCACGCTGGGCAGAGCAACTTCGCCGCATTCGGTTTGGCGCTGCCCGCACAGCCGCCGACGGCCAGGCTGGCGGCGACCGCCAGGATCACGCTGGCAACCGCGGGCCGGTTAGCGAGATACCTCATGCCACTCATCTCCTCGATTGCCGGAAGGCGCCCTGGTCAGACGGTGCCGCGGTGCCATCTCGCGGTGCCGTTCCCCGGAGTCCCGGCCGGTGGATCGTGCTGCGTCATCTGACTCCCCCTGACCTGACGGCTCCGTGCGGATCCAGGCCCAGCCCGCTGTTCGTCCGGCCGCACCGGGCGGGATCCCTGCTCCTAAACTGATATCAGTATGCTAGACAAGCAATATCAGGCATGTCAACCGGGGCAACAGCAATCGGCCGGGTCTGCAGCCCCGGGAACCGAAGCCCGGTCGCCTTCCCGTAGGCCGTCACTTGCTGACTCTGGGACGATGCTGATGTGAGCGAGGGTCCGGGCGCTGGATCGGGCGTCGAGAGCCGGGTTGGTGCTGGGTTCCAGGCCATGGCGGACGGGGACTGGCCTGGTGCCCGCGATGCTTTTTCCGCTGTCCTGGCGGTGGCACAGGTGCCTGAGGCGTTGTTCGGCCTGGCGAACGTGCTGTTCTGGCTGGGCGACATCGCGGGCACGATCGCCAACTGCGTTCACCATCGATGGGACTGGCCTGGCCGCGAGCTTTTCCGCTGTCCTGCGGTGGCCAGGTGCCTGAGGCGTTGTTCGGCCTGGCGAACGTGCTGTTCTGGCTGGGACATTGCGGGCACGATCGCCAACTGCGAGCAGGCCTATGCCGGTTTCCGCCGCCGGGGCGATCCGGTGTTCGCGGCCAGTGCTGCGCTGGCACTGGTGGGCTACAACAAGGGGTATCTGGGCAACACGGCTGCGGCCCGTGGATGGCTGTCGCGTGCGGCCCGGATCATCGGGGACGAGGTTCCGCAGCTGCGCGGGGAACTGCTGGGGGCCACGGCCTATGTCACCGATGACCCAGTGGAGAGCGAGGCGCTGGCACGGCAGGCGGTCGAGATCGGGCGGGCGAACGGGAACCCCGGCCTGGAGCTGATGGCGATGCACGCGGTCGGGCAGGCCCTGGTGCAGCAGGGCCGGACCGAGGAGGGCATGTCGCTGCTGGATGAGGCGATGGCCGGTGTGATCGGTGGTGAGGGCGGCGATCCGCTGACGGTGGCGCAGATGAGCTGCATGACGATGGTGGTGTGCGGCAGCTGCTTCGATCTGGAACGCGCGACGCAGTGGGTGCAGTCGCTCGAGCGTTTCATCGACCGGTACGGGTGCCCGTTCCTGTATGCGGAGTGCCGCACCTATTACGGCCGGGTGCTGTTCGAAAACGGTGACTGGGATGCCGCCGACGCGCTACTCACCGAAGCGGTCTCGATGTCGCGGGGTGTGTTCGAGGCGCCGCACGCGTTCGCGTCCGGGACGCTGGCCGAGCTCAGGCTCGCGCAGGGACGCGTCCAGGATGCGGCCAGGGTGCTGCGCGGCGTCGAGGGACGCGAGGAGGCCGCCGTGGCGGTCGCCTCGTTGCACCTGCAGCAGGGTGAGCCGTCGGCAGCCGCGGCTGTCTTGCGCCGGCGGCTCGCCGCGACCAGCCCGGACCGGCTCGATGCCGCCGCGGCGATCGAGTTGCTCGGCGAGGCACAGATCGCGCTGGCCGACAGCGGCGCGGCCGTCGAGCGGGGCCGCGCGCTGGTCGCGCTCGGCGCCGTCAACGACTGCCAGCTCATCGTCGCGCACGGCGAGCGTCTTCTCGGGCACGCGCTCGCCTCGGCCGATGTTCCCGCCGCCCGCGCGCACCTGGAGGCTGCGCTCGCGGCGTTCACGCAGGCCGGGATTCCCTACCGCGCCGCCCAGACACGGCTACTGCTGGCCCAGGTGCTCGGGCGCAGCGACCGTGAGGTGGCCGGGGCCGAAGCACGCGCGGCGCTGTCGGTCTTTGAGGATCTGGGGGCGGGCCGCGACGCCGACGCCGCCGCCGCCCTGCTGCGCGACCTCGGCATCAAGGCGGCCAGAACCGGGCCGAAGAACCTTGGACGGCTGACCAAACGGGAGCAGGAAGTGCTGGCCCTGCTCGGCGAGGGGCTGTCCAACCCCGAGATCGCCCAGCGTCTGTTCCTGTCCCGCAAGACGGTCGAGCATCATGTGGCGCGCATCTTGTCCAAACTCGGCCTGCGCGGACGGGCCGAAGCCGCCGCGCTCGCGGCCCGGGGCACCGGTTGAGAATCAGCGGAAGATAGGTGAGTTCGCCGATGCTCCGGCGCCGGCCGCACTGCCATCGTGATGTCATGACCATGGCGCGCGGGCGCCCGCGGGATGTGACCGGCGTGCGGGCGTTCGTGCCCGGAGCACAGCTGGAAGGACAGGCCAATGCGCGCAGTCATCGGACGGGTCAGAGATCAAGCCGGGCCGCGCGGATGAGGCGCTCGCGATGATCGGTGAAACAGGGGCTGCGATGCTGCGGGGCATGGCCGGCTCGGCGGGCGGTTACTGGGCGCGGAGCAACGGGGCTGACATCATCCAGCATTCCTTCTGGCTCTTCGATACCGAGGAAAACGCCCGGGCCGCGGAAGCGGCCTTTAACCAGCTGCGCGACATGCCCGATGCGCCAGCCACCTTCATCAGCGTCGATGTCTGTGAGATCGTCGGGCACGGCTAGGACCGCCGTCCGCGCACCGGCAGCCCACCGCGTGCTCCCTTCGGTTCATGGCGGACGATGCCCCCGGGTTAACATCGCCTGATGAGTGATCAGCTGTTCGTCCCCGCAGATTTCGCGGTACCCGGCGGGCTCGTGGCTGAGCAATTCCGGCTGGAACCCCTCGGGCCTCAGCACAACACCGCGGACTACGCGGCGTGGACGGCCAGCATCGACCACATTCAGCGGACGCCAGGATTCGCGGGGACAGACTGGCCGGAACCGATGAGCCTGGCGGACAATCTGCGCGACCTCGAACGTCACGCCGCTGACTTCGCCCAGCGCCGCGGGTTCACCTACACCGTCCTGAGCACCGGCACCGGCGAAGTCATCGGCTGCGTGTACATCTACCCGCCGCGCGGTGAAAGCCCGGACGGCGGCAGCGCGGGCGAACGGCAGGCGAGGGTCAGATCATGGGTGCGCGCGGACCGTGCCGAACTCGACCCGGTGCTGTACCGCACCGTCCTGGCGTGGCTGGAGCAGCAGTGGCCGTTCCACTCGATCGAGTACGCGCCACGGAGGTGACGCCCGCAGACCGGCCCCACGCCAGCCACCTGAGCCGGGGGCGCATGGTCACGCAGGCATTGTGGCTGGTCTCGATCTCCGTCGTGTTCGGCGCCCTGTCCGGCACCGTCTCGGTGCTCACCGGGCTGCGGGGGCACAGCCTCGGTGTCTTCGCGGTCGGGCTGGGCGTGCTCGCCGATGTCACCGGGTCGGCCGTGCTGATCTGGCGCTTCCGGGCCGAACGGCGCCAGCCCGGCCAGTCCGGCAGGCAGGAAACACGGGCCGCCATCATCGTCTCCGTCGCCCTGGCCGTCGTCACCGCCGTACTCACAGTCGAGTCGGTTACCGCACTCGAAAGCGGCTCCCGTCCGGGCACCTCAGGGGTCACCCTGGTCGCCGCAGCCGTCTCCCTCGCCGTACTCACCCCACTGGCTTGCGCCAAGCGCCGTCTGGGCAAGCAGATGGCCAGCCACGCACTGCGAGGCGATGGGGCCCTCAGCGGGATCGGAGCGGCCACCAGCCTGCTGGCACTCATCTCCCTCGCGCTGTACCACGCGCTGGGGTGGTGGTGGGCCGACCGGATCGCCGCACTGGCCGTCGCGGTCGTCGCCGCCGCCGAAGCCTGGCACACCGCGCCCCGGCACAGCTCGCCTGGCTGACTCACCCTGCCCTACCGTGAATACTCTCCAGTGCGCTGACGGCCCACCCGAGCCTGCTGGACTGCGGGAGTCAGCCCGGCCGATCTTGCCACGATCTGCTATCGGCTCCTTGAACGAGCAGGCTTGCCTGGTTGGTCTCTGTGACGCTATGCGGCGGAAACGAAGTCCTCGTCTTCCGGGTCGCGCCCTTGACGGCTTTCGGATTCGGTAGGGCACCCGCGCAGCCAGACCCGGTGGGGCTTGCCTACCTCGCCGTGGCTTGACTTTCGCTTGATACCTGGCTCACCGGAGCAGAGTGGCTAGCTGCCCGTCGGCCCGGAGGGCGGCAAGATCGGGGTCACGGCGGGCGTTTGCCAGTAGGTCCGGGTTGAGCCTGATTGCCTCGCTGAGCGTGGCGGCTGCGCCGGACGGATCGTTCGCGGCGACCTGCGTGCAGGCCAGGCTGTAAGCGGCCATGCCGAGCGCCGGATCGGGCGCGGCGAGGTACCGCGACGTCGCCAGGGCGTGCGATTGCATCGCTACGGCCCGGCCGGCCCGGCCGCGGGCGATGTGGTAGTCGCCTAGGTGCCCGGTCGGATGCCAGAAACCGCGTACCACGACCTGCAGCCAAAGCTGGCGCCCGCGCAGCCACGGGTGGCGCGAGGCGTCACTGAGATCCTCGTCGGACACCGCGGCCAGCCCGTCGATCAGCTCGCTGGCGGACTGTCTGCTCGCCGCGGTCACCTCAGTCTTGGTCCCGGCGCAGTAGCGCCGGTAGGCCTCCGGCGACCGGTGGTCGGTCTCGGCGAAATCGGGTGGCGTGCCGCCGCGCAGGACCACATGCAGCCGCACTACCTGCTGCCGCCGGAACTCGGCGTTGTGTGCGACGAGCGGGACGGCGGCCCATCGATCCGGGCTGCCGTCCTCACCGTTGGGCGTGCTGGCCAGCAGCATTTCCTCTTCGGCGGCTGCGAGCCCGATCAGACCGGTGATCGCGGCGCGCAGCTCGGTGGTATCTGTCATGACAGGCTCGCCTCCCTGGCGGGCTTGCAGGCGGTGAACATCAGCTCGTCGCCTATCGTGATCGTGATAGGGGTGAAGCCGAGGGTGCGGAGCCATACCAGCAGCGTTGACGGCTCGGCCGGGTTGTAGGTGTCGTCATGGTGGAAGTGGTGCAGGCCGTTGCTGGCCAGGCTGTCGGAGCCGGCCAGCCACCCTCCGGGCCGCAGCACCCGCAGTGCCTCGGCGAGGATCTGGTACTGCGCCGCCGCGGTGGGCACGTGATGCAGCATGGTGAACGAGCCCACGGAGTCGAACGACTCGTCGCCATAAGGCATCTGCGTCGCATCACCGATGTCGACGGTGACATTGCTGTCGGGGTAGCGCCCGGCCAGTCGTGTCGCCGCGGCGTCGTCGGCTTCAAGGACGGTAAGGTGAGCCACCCGCTCCAGTAGCCAGGCGGTGGCGGCGCCCGGCCCGGGGCCGATCTCCAGCATGTCCTGGCCGAGGCTGACCCCGGCTGTCACGACCGGGAGGATCTGCGCCTGCAGGTCCGCGGCCCATTCCGGGCTGCTGCACAGTTTCTCATGGTCAGGGTTCATGGGGACGACGCTACGGGCAGGCTGTGCTGACGCCAACGGCGTAGAATGACACCTCATGTCGCAGGACGGACAACTTGGCGGCCCGTGGGCGGATAGTGCGGGCTCGGTGATCGTCGCCACGTTCCCGATGGCGACCGGGGTGGTTTTCGACTGGCACACCCACGATGATCATCAGCTCGCCTGGGCGGCCAGCGGCGTGCTCACGGTGCGGGCCGACTCGGCTGACTGGGTGCTGCCGCCGACTAGGGCGCTGTGGATTCCGGCCGGGCTGAAGCACGAGACGCTGTCAGCTGGAGTGGCGACAATGCGGTCACTGTACCTCCGGCCGGACCGGGCCTGGGCCGGCTGGACGGGACCGGTGCCGGTAACGGTGACCCCGCTGCTCGCCGAGCTAATTGGCTACATGGACACCGGGTCCCTAGCCGCCGCGCAGCGGGAACGGGCAGAGGCGCTGCTCTGCGACCTGCTGCAGCCCGTGGCGATGACCACAATCGATGTGGGCATGCCCAGCGACGGGCGCGCCGCGGCCGTTGCTGCCGCGCTACTCGCCAACCCGGCTGACGGGCGGACTTTGGCCGAGTGGGGTCGGAACGTCGGCGCCAGCGGGCGGACCCTCGCGCGCGCGTTCTTGGCTGGGACGGGAATGCCGTTCGGCCAGTGGCGCCGGCTGGCCCGGCTGCAGGCCGCACTGCCGCGGCTCGCGGCAGGCCAGTCGGTTGGCATGGTCGCCCGGCACGTCGGCTACGAGACGCCCAGCGCCTTCGTCGCCGCGTTCCGCCGGGAAACCGGGCTCACTCCCGCTGCCTACTTCTCCCACCGTGGGGACCGATCGTGATCGCTAAGACGGGCGCCGCGGACAGCAGGCGGTACCGGCCAAATGCCGCACAGATCGGCCGTGTTGGTCTGATAAGCACGGGACCAGCCAGGTGACTGTCCGGGCCACCATCACCGCCAGCAAACCGGGGCCGTGGCCGCCATCATTATTGGTGAGGGGTTGCCTGGGGCGGGCTGGCGGGAGATTATTTGACTATGTCAAAGACTTCCTTGCCTCCGTCAGATAGTTCGCTGGTTCCTGGGAACGGGCCAGCGATCAGCGCCGGGCGGGTCAGGGCGGTGCGCGAGTTCAACCGCGTCTACACCAGCCTGATCGGCCTGCTCCGCGGCGGGTACCTGGACTCGCCGTACTCGCTCACCGAGGCCCGGGTGCTGTTCGAGTTGGCCCAGGACGGCCAGTGCGAGATCAGCGCGCTGCGCTGCCAGGTGGACATCGACGCGGGTTACCTGAGCCGGATCCTGGCCCGGTTCGAGGCGGACGGGCTGGTCACCCGGGAACGCTCGGCGATGGACGCCCGCCGCCGGGTGATCACGGTGACCGCGGCCGGCCGGCAGGCGTTCCGCGGGCTGGACCAGCGCTCGGTCGAGCAGATCAGCGCGCTGCTCGGCCGGCTGACCGATGCCGAGCAGCAGCGGCTGGTCGAGGCGATGGCCACGATCCGGGAGATCACCGAGCGGCGTGACCGGCCGGCCGCCTTCGTGCTCCGCGCGCCACGGCCCGGCGATCTCGGCTGGGTGGTGCAGCGCAACGGGGCGCTGTACGCGCAGGAGTACGGCTGGGACGCCAGCTACGAGACGCTGGTCGCCCGGATCGTCGCCGACTTCGCGGCACGAGACGACCCCGGGGAGGCGGCGTGGATCGCCGAGCTGGACGGTGCGCCGGCCGGCTGCGTGTTCTGCATGCGCGAGTCGGACTCGGTCGCACGGCTCCGGCTGCTGCTGGTCGAGCCGCAGGCGCGAGGGCTGGGCCTGGGCGAGCGGCTGGTCGCGGAGTGCCTGGCGTTCGCCCGGCGCGCCGGGTACGCCGAGATCGTGCTGTGGACCAACGATGCACTGGCCGCCGCCCGCCGCATCTACCAGCGGGCCGGGTTCGAGCTGGTGGAAGAAGACCAGCACCACAGTTTCGGGCACGACCTGGTCGGCCAGACCTGGCGGCTGGCACTGGCCTGATCCATCACCACGCCTGGCCGGCCAGCGCCTCAGCCGGCTGGCCGGGCACGACCAGGCCGGTCTCGTAGGCCAGGATCACCGCCTGCACCCGGTCGCGCAAGCCGAGCTTGGCCAGCATGTGGCCGATGTGCGTCTTGACCGTGGCCTCGCCAACGAACAGGCTGCGGGCGATCTCCGCGTTGCTCTGCCCCCGGGCCAGCAGCAGCAGAATGTCCTTTTCCCGGGTTGTGAGCGAGGCCAGCCGGGACGGGGCGGTCGCGGCGGCGGCCGGCCGCCGCGCGAACGCCTCGATCAGCATCCTGGTCACCGACGGGGCCAGCAGCGCCTCCCCCGCGGCCGCGACCCGCACCGCCGCGACCAGGTCGTGCCGCGGCGCGTCCTTGAGCAGGAAGCCGCTGGCCCCGGCGCGGAGGGCCTCGTACACATAGTCATCGAGATCGAACGTGGTGAGCATGACCACCCGCGGGCCGTCCTGGCCGCGGGCCCGGGTGATCTGCCGGGTGGCCTCCAGCCCGTCCATCCCGGGCATCCGGATGTCCATCAGCACCACGTCCGGTGCTTTCTCGGCCACCGCGGCCACCGCACCCGCGCCGTTCGCCGCCTCACCGACCACGCTGATGCCGTCGGCGGCGTCCAGGATCACGCAGAAACCCGCGCGGACGAGTTCCTGGTCGTCGACGACGAGCACCCGGATCGGGCGGGCCGCCTCGGCGGCGGTCAGATCGGTGGTGCTCATCACGGGTGGCTCCTTACTGGGCCGGCAGCCGGGCGGTGACGGCGAACCCGCCACTGCCCGTCGGGCCGACACTAAGGTTGCCACCGCAGGAGGCCACCCGCTCCGCGATCCCGGCCAGGCCGAACCCGCCGACCAGCAGCCGCGCCGGGACCACCGGGCGGTCGGCCGCACTCCCGTTTACGGCTGCCAAGGGCCCGGCGCCCGGCACCGGCCCACCACCCGGCTGGGAGTCGGTGATGCTGACCGTGACGAACCCCGGCTCATAGCTCACGGTGACCGCCGCCTGGACCGTGTGCGCATGCCGGATGGTGTTGGTCAGCGCCTCCTGGACGATGCGGTACGCGGTCAGCTCGATACTGGGGGTGAGCGGGCCCGGCGTGCCGCACACGGTCAGCTCCACCGGGAGCCCGGCCCCGCGAACCTGGTCAAGCACGGCGCCGAGATCGGCGAGGGACATCGCCGGGGTCGTCTCCAGGTGCTCGGACGGCCCGCGCAGCACGCCGAGCAGCCGGCGCAGCTCGGTGAGCGCCTGCCGGGCCGTGGCCGCGATCACCTCCACCGACCTGGCCGCCGCGTCCGGCCGGCCGGGCAGCAGCGCGGTGGCCGCTTCGGCCTGGACCGCCATCAGGCTCACGTGGTGCGCCACCACGTCGTGCAGTTCCCGGGCGATCCGGGTGCGCTCGGCCAGCGCGGCCTGGGCCGCCTCGCCATCGCGTTCGGCTTCCGCCCGGGCGGCCCGGTCCTCCACCTCCTGGGTATAGGCCCGCCGGGTCCGGCTGAGCACCGCGGCCATCCACGCCGTGAGGCTGATCAGCGCGGACACGGTCGCATCGTAGGGCTGGTTATGGCCGGGCGACAGCTGCGAGACCGTCGTGCCGATGACCACCAGGGCCAGCACCACCCGGCGGGTGACCGGCGGGCAGCGGTCCATCACGGTGTACAGCGCGATCGCGTTGGCCAGCGGCAGCGGCGCGTAGCCGAAGGCGAGCTGGTCGTAGGTGACCCGCGGGATGCCGCTGGCCAGCAGCACGGCCACCGGCCAGCGCCGCCGCCAGGTGAGCGGGATGTTCTGCGCGATCACCAGGCCGAGAGCCAGCCAGAACGGGTGCAGCTGGGACCGGTAGGGCACCAGCACGGCCACGTCGATCACGGTCAGGGCGAGCGCCAGGGCGAGGTCCTGGAGCCGCGGGGGGAGCGCGGCGGCCCGGGCCATCAGCCTCTTCACGCCCTGATGGTAAGCCGCCGGGCGATCGCGGGGCATCCGCCCGGCGGTGGAGCGGGCCCGCTCCCCCATCCGGGTGAGAACCGACCGGAACCCGGCCCCGGGCTCACCCGGGAAGCTGACCCGGGAAATGGCCCGGCGGCCCGATGTGCCCAGGCCCGCGGGCCGGCGACCATGCCGGTATGCAGCACAATCCGCTCACAGCAGCATCGCTGCTTCGGTCACAACAACTTCTGGCTGTGGGGCCCGCCACCGGCGGCGGACACGACGGTGCTCGCGGTCAACGTGGACCCGGGACTGCTCCACCGGGAGTTCGCCCACGTCCGGCACATCGCCACGTTCAGCAACGGGCTGGGGGTCAGCGACGACGAGCAGGGCGCCCCGGTCTACCTGGCCACCGGGCTGCACGGCTCGTGGTCCCGCGCCTGGCCGGCCTTCCGGGACTACTCCTGACCTGCCGCTGCCCGCTGGCCTGGCCGGCGCCGCCCCGGCGGCCCGGCCAGGCCCCGCCCGGGACTACGATCGACCTGACGCTGCCGACCACAAGGCTGAGGAGCATGCCGGGAACCCATTTCGCCCTGCCGCGGGCCGCGTCCAGGCCAGCACCCGCCCGCCGGATGACCCGCGTGGTGGTGGCCGCGTGCCTGGGTGCGCTGGCCACGGCCGGGCTGGCCGGCTGCGGGCGGGCCAGCGCCAGCCCGTCTATCGCGCTGGCCACGGCGTACGTGGCGCAGCCGAGCGTTCCTGGCGAGACCGTCGGCTACCTGGTCATCCGGAACAACGGTGGCCGCGACCGGCTGATCAGCGCGCGGACCAGCGTGGGCGGGAAGGTCGCCTTCCGGGCGCCGGGCCAGCCGGGCAGCACCGCGATGCACACGATCCCGGCCATCGGCATCCCGGCCCACGACACGGTCCGGCTGATCCCGGACGGCCCGCATCTGCTGATCACCGGGGCGGGCCCGATGCGTGGCGGCAAGGACATCACGCTGACCCTCGTCTTCGCCCATGCGGGCACGGTCTCGGTGGTGGCCCAGGTGACCAACCCGCAGACCGGCGGCAGCAGCTATTTCCTGAACTAGCCGGTGCCCGGGCCGCCGGCGGCTGGGTGGCCAGGTGCCGAGGTGGTGCAGTGCACGGTGCGGCCGGCGCCAGCGTCACCCGCGCCCGGCATTTGCCGGGGCGAGTTTCGCGACATATCGTGTCGGCATCAGCCGGGCGCTGTCCGGGGAACCGGGCTGTCCTGGACTACGGGGAGGATGACGTGGTGCTGCGAGGCGATGTCCGCGCTGGGACCGCGGACCGGGAGGCGGCCGTCTTCCGGCTGCGCGAGCATTATGCCGCGGGCCGGCTCACGCTGGCCGAGTTCCAGGACCGGCTGGCGTCCGCTTACCGCGCGCAGACCGTCAGCGACCTGCACCGGCTCACCAGTGACCTGCCCGCTGGCGGGCTGCCCGCGCACAGGCTGCCCGCCAGCGGCACCGGGTACCCGCAGGCCAGTGACAGCCCGCGGCCCGGCCGGCCGGTGGCCGGCCGGGCCCGCGGCTGGGCCCAGGCCGCCCGCCGCCTGCTGCTGGGCCTGGGCCTGGTCACCACCGGCCTCGCCGTGGCGGTCGTGCTGGCCGCGCTGTACGTGCTGCACAGCGGGGTGCTCGCCGCGGCGCTGCTGGCCCTGCTCGCGCTGGCCGCCGCGGGGGCGGCCGTGCTGGCCGGCCTGGCCTGGCTGGCGACGCGGATCTGGCGCCGCGGTGCCTGGCTGGAAGCGCTGCCGCTGCTGGCCGGCCAGCCGTGGCTAAGCCGGGTGGTCTGGGCCGCCCGGGTGCTGTGGACCGGCCGCACCCTGTGGCGGCTGCGGGGCCGGCTCCGGCTCGCACCCCGCGCCTGAACCCGCCCTCCCCCGGTTACCCGGCCGGTGGGATGTTCTGGTTGACGTGGAAGAAGTTGTCCGGGTCATAGCGGCCCTTGATCCGGGCCAGCCGGTCGTAGTTCTGGCCATAGGAGGCCCGCACCCGGTCACTGCCCTCTTCGGCCATCATGAAGTTCACGTAGCCGCCCCCGGCCGAGGTGGGGTGCAGCGCCTCCGAATAGCGCACGGCCCAGTCCTTGATCCGGCCGGCGTTGGCTGGGTCCGGGTCCACGCCGACGATCACCCCGGACCAGCCACCATCCCGGTAGGCGAACGCGGTTGCGTCGCTGCTGACCCGCGCGGCCGCGCCGTCGATGGGATACAGGTGCATCGTGGAGTGCGGGGTCGGCAGCGCCTCACCGAATTCCTGGTGGGTGGCGATGGCCGCGTCGGAGATCTCGCGGAAGAAGTCGGTACGCCAGTACCATTGCAGCCCGGCCGGGTAGAGCGCATCGAACACGCTCTGCAGTGCCGGGAACGGCACTTGCTGGGTGCCGTCGAGCAGCGGTGAGCCGAACTCGCGGACCGGCGCCATCGTCTCGTCGGCGCGATCCAGCGGTCCGGTGTAGCACCAGACGACCGCGCACGCCTTGCGCAGCCACAGCTCCTCGGGGAAGGGCGGCGCGGGCGGGATCGTGAGCAGGGCGAACCAGCCGCTCAGTTCCTCGGGCAGGCCGGGCTGGACCTCCCGGTACCAGCGCAGGACGTCGCTCGTGTCAGCGATGTCGTACAGGATGGGGCCGGCGACCACGTCGCCCACGTCGTGGCAGCGGAACAGGAACGACGTCACGATGCCGAAGTTGCCACCGCCGCCGCGCAGTGCCCAGAACAGGTCCGGGTGGCTGTCCGCCGTGGCGGTGACGAACGAGCCGTCGGCCAGCACCACGTCCGCGGCGAGCAGGTTGTCCACGGTGAGCCCAAACCGGCGGGCCAGGTACCCGATCCCGCCACCGAGCGACAGGCCGCCGACCCCGGTCGAGGACAGGATTCCGGAGGGCGTGGCCAGCCCGAACGCGTGTGTGGCATGGTCCACGTCCCCCCACACGCAGCCACCCTCGGCGCGCACGGTCTTGGCTTCCGGGTCGACGGTCACTCCACGCATCGCGGACAGGTCGATGACTAGGGCGTCGTCCCACACGCCCAGGCCACCGGCGTTGTGCCCGCCGCCCCGGACCGCAACCGTGAGCCCATTCTCCCGGGCGAAGCGGACGGCGGTCATCACGTCCGCCACGTCTGAGCACTCGGCGATGGCGGCCGGGCGGCGGTCGATCATCGCGTTGTAAACGGCGCGGGCGCCGTCATAGCCTTCATCCGCGGGCTGGATCACCGGCCCGCGCAGCGCCGCACTGAGCGAGTCAAAGAGCGCTGGTCGTGCTGTCGTGGTCATGAATACTCCCCGGTTGGGCCGGCCGTGATCGGCCTGGCTTCATGGGGAGAGTAGGAGGCGCGGCGTTCGCGGAGCGTTCGGCGTCCGTTCCGGCCGGGGCGCGCCGGGCCAGCTCCTCGGTGGCCCGGCGGAGCAGCGCCTGGCTGCCCTGCTGCTCGGCGACGGCGACCGCACGGCCGAGCAAATCCATCCCGGCCGGGCCTGGGGTGCGCAGCCCGTCCAGGCGGTACAGCTCCGGCAGCCACGAGCGGTCATCATGCACGGCCGCGGCGGCACGGGCGGACTCCAGTACCGCCCCGGCCGCGCCGGGCTGCCCGGCTGACATGAGCGTCTCGGCCAGCAGCGACAGGTAGTACGGATGGCGGGCCATGGCCCCCTGGTCGCGGAGCTGGCCCAGCCCGGCCCGGATCTGCTCGGCGCCGTCCTGGCCGCCCGTGCACCAGCCGGCCAGGATCGGCGCCCAGTTCCCGTAGTAGGCGAAGTCGTAGCGGGCACAGATCTCCTGCACGCGGCGGGCGTATTCCAGGGTCTGCGGCACGTCCCGGCGGAACTGATGGGTCATCGCGGCGTAGGACAGCGCCACGGCCAGGCTGAATGGGTGGCCGATTTCCTCAGCCCGGGCGATGGCCCAGTCGCACCAATGCAGCGCCTCCTCATCGCGGCCGAGGTGCCAGAGCGCGTGCGCCGACCAGGCCCGCGCGTGGACCTCCACCCGGGTGCCGACCAGCGCCGGCACGGCGGCTTCGTAGCAGAGCTCGTGGGCCAGCGCGAAGTGCGGCAGCGACTGCTGATGCCGGGCCAGGCTGGTCGCCGCCCCGGCCACCGCGAAGTGGGCCTGCCCCATTACGTCGGGATGCAGATGGCTCAGCTCCAGGCTGTGCTGGGCCAGGTCGTAGCTCTCGGCGACGTGCCCCTGCACGAACCGGACGGCGAACAGCGCGACCAGGCTGAGCAGCTTCACCCGGCTGTCACCGAGCCCGTCGGCCAGGTCCCGGGCCCGTTCCAGGACCGCCTGCAGATCGGCCGACGCGTACCCGTACTGCGCGGTCAGCGGGGCGGCCATCGCGTTGCGGATGGCCAGCTCGCTCTGGTCCCGGCCGCGGCCCGCCGGGGCCTGCCGCAGCAGCTCGGCGGCCCGCTGGTAGTGCCGGATGGCCTTCTGGTTGGCGAACACGGCGGTCGCGGTCTCCGCGGCCCGCACGTGATGCGGCACCGCCCGCACGGGCCGGTCCGCCCGCTCGTACTGGTAGGCGATGGCCGCGGCAGCCGCACCGGGATCGTCCGCGTGGATCAGCTCCAGCGCCTGGGCCACCCGGCGGTGCAACAGCCGGCGCCGCGGCGGGCTTATCTCCCGGTACGCGGTGTCGCGGAGCAGGTCGTGAAAGAAGTCGTAGCTGCCCGAGGCCTGCTCCCGGACGATCCGGCGGCGCCACAGCTCATCCACGGCCTCCAGCACGACGTCGCTGTCCAGGTCGCTGGCCTCGGTGAGCAGCTCCAGGGTGAAGTCGCGCCCGATCACGGCGGCCAGCTCCGCGACCGCGCGGGCCGGCGGGGCCGCCTGCCGGATGCGGCCCAGCAGCACCGCGTGCACCTGGGGCCCTAGCCCCGGCAGATCAGGGGCGGCGGGCACCGCCGGGGACTCGGTGGGCCCGGGCTGGCCAGCGCCGGCGGGCTGGCCCGGCCGGTCGCCGAGCAGGCCGGCCCGGACCGACTCGATGACAAACAGCGGGTAGCCGCCGGTCGCTGCGTAGAGCTGACTGGCCTGCGGGTCACCAAGCTTGCTGCCGAGCACCGCGCTGGCCAGCTCGGCACACTGCCCGGCGCCCAGCGGTGCCAGGCTCACCTCGGTGACCTGGCCCCCGGACCGCAGCACCCGCAGTGTCTCGGTGAGCTCGGCATTGCCGTCCATCTCGTCCCGCCGGGTAGCCGCCACCACCAGCAGCGGATCATCCCGGCCCAGGTGCAGCAGGAGCTGCAGCCAGGCCAGGGTGTCCTCGTCGCACCACTGGAGGTCATCCAGCACCAGCAGCGCGGGCCGCCCGGTGGACAGCACGGCGCGGGCCAGGCCCTCGAAGAACCGGTGCCGCTGCCAGGCGTCGGCGATCGGGCGCAGCGGGGCGGCCGGGCCGGCGTCCCGCCGCGGCACGAGGCGGTCCACCTCGTGGGCCCAGACCGGATCGAGCCGGCCGCGGGCGGCCTGCATCGCCGGGCTGCGCAGCCACTCCGACACCGGGGCCAGCGCCAGCCGGCCGCGGGCCTGGAAGCAGCGGGCCCGCATGACCTGACCACCATCCCGCTTGATCACCGCGCACAGTTCGTCCAGCAGCCGGGTCTTGCCCACCCCGGCGTCACCGGCGAGCACGGCGAAGCCAGCCGCGCCGTGCAGCGCTCGCTGCCACTGCCCGTGCAGCAGCTGGAACTCTTGCTCCCGGCCGACCAGCCGCAGCACACCCGGGGCCGGGACCGGCGCGGCGGGCGTGGGCGCGGCCGGGGCCGGGCCCACGGGGCGCTGGCTGGCCAGCCGCTCGTATTCGGCCGTGGTCGCCGGGTCGGGCGCGACTCCCAGTTCGCGTTCCAGCAGCGAGACGAGGCGGTGATAGGTCTGCAGCGCGGCCGCCCGGTCCCCGGACTGGGCCTGCAGCTGGAGCAGGGTGCGGTAACCGGCTTCCTCCAGCGGCTCCAGGTCGATGCGCCAGCGCGCCCGGTCGATCGCCGCCCCGTAGGCGCGCGCATCCCGCTCAGCCGCGATCAGCTGATCGAGCAGGGTCACGCATTTGCGGTGCAGCCGCTCCCGCTCGGCCTGGACCCAGTCGTCATAGACCGCTGGCATCAGCTCGCCCCGGTAGGCGTGCAGCGCGGCCGCGGCGGCCTGCCGGAAACCGGCCGGGTCCCCGGTGGCGAGCGCCGCGGCCGCGGATTCGGCGGCCGCCTCGAAGTCCGCGACGTCCAGGCGGCAGCCGCCGTCGAGCCGCCAGAGCAGTGTGCCGTGCTCCGCGGCCAGCCACTGGCTGGCCTGTGGCAGCCCGGCCCGCAGCGCGTGCAGTTCCCGGCGCAGGTTGGTCCGGGCCTGGGTTTCCGTGGACTCGGGCCAGAACTGGGCGGCGATGTACTCACGGCGCTGGGGTGCGTCCCGGTGCAGCAGCAGGAAGCCCAGCAGCGCCATGGCCCGGGGCGACCCGAGCTCGGACACGACCGAGCCGTCCACCGCGACGCGCTGCTCGCCGAACAGCGAAATCTCCAGCATGGCGAGTCCCCCCGCGTGCGCGACGGCCGCCGGGCCCGGTTCCCCTGCCCCGGCCGTCACCAGCCCCGGGCACGCCGGATCAAAGGGGGCCAGCCCGGGTCATTTTACCGTTTCTTGGTTTTACCCGCCGGGTGCGGCTCAGGACCGGGTGACAGCGCGCAACGGGACCACCAGGTAGCGGAATCCGGGTGGCCCCACGTCCGCGGCCTGGTCGTCCTGGGCGGGCTCCGGGGGCACCCGGGTGATCAGCGCGGGCTTGGCCGGGCTGGTGAACTCGATCCGGAGCAGCCCGGGGTCGGTGGGCGGCGCCGCACCGTCCGCACCCGGGTTCGCGTCGGGGGCGGCCGGGCCGCCGGTTTCCGCGCCGCCGGGCTTAGCGCGAGCCGGGACTGGTGCCGCGGCTGCAGCCAGGCCGTCGAGCAGGTAGTGCGGGTTGAACGCGATACCTGGCTCCGCGCCGTGGAATTCGGCTGGCACGGTTTCCACGGCGCGGGCCCGGCCCTCGGTCTGTGCTTCGATCACGACTTTGCCGGGGCTGAAGCTGAGCCGGACCGGGCTGGTCCGCTCCGCGACCAGGGAGACCCGGCGGACGGCCTCGGTGAACGGCCCGCCGGGCACGTCCGCCCGGCAGCCGAACTCGCTGGGGAACCGTGACCGGTAGCGGATGAATTCCCCGCCGATCAGCCGGGCGGTCAGCCGCCGGCCGCCGATCCCGAAACTGATCAGGCCCTCGGCGGGCTTGGGCTCGGCCGTCCTGGACCCAGCGGCCTTGGACCCGGCGGCCTTGGACCCAGCCGGCCCGGTCTCGAAGGAGATGCCCACCGGTACCCCGGGGGTCATGGCCCGGGCCGCGTCGGCCAGCGTGCGGGCGGGCACCAGCGCCACGGCCCGCAGCCCATCGCGGACGGGTTCCCAGGACAGGTCGCGCACGGCCAGCCGGTACCGGTCGGTGGCGGCCAGGGTGAGCGTGCCGTCCTCGATGTCCAGGCACACCCCGGTGAGCATGGGCAGCGTGTCATCGCGGCTGGCGGCGGGGACCACCTGGCCGATGGCCGCGCCGAGCAGCCCGCCGTCCACCGTGCCGGCCACGGCCGGCGGCACAGGCAGCGCCGGGTACTCCTCAGCGGACAGCGCAACCAGCGTGAACTCGGCGCTGCCGCAGGTCACGCTGACCCCGTCGGCGTCCGTGGCGATGTCCACGGCCAGCGCGGGCAGGCTGCGGGTGATCTCGGTGAGCAGCCGGCCTGGCACGATCACGGTGCCGGGCTCCAGCACATCGGCCTCGATCTGCGCAGTGGCGGCGACCTCGTAGTCGAAACAGGACAGGGTCAGCCCCGGACCGGCGTCCAGGCGCAGGCCGGAGAGCACCGGCACCACCGGGCGCGTGGGCAGGGCGCGCGCCACCCAGGCGAGCGCCTCGGCCAGCGCCTCCCTCTCGACCCGGAACCTCATGCCAGTGCCCTTCCGTTATGCCCAAGCTTGTTACCTGTGCCCGATCCTGGCACCAGGTACCGACAATCTGGCCGGCCCGGCCAGGCGCGGGCAGTGGATCCCCGCGCTGGCCGGGGCCGGCCTTCGGCGTGCCGGTCAGGCCAGGCCAGGCGGGACGGCCGCGAGGGTGGCCGTGATGGCGGCGGCGAGCTCGCGGGCCGATTCCGCGGTCAGCTCGACCGCGACCCGCGCCGCAGGCCCCTGCGCCGGGTTGCGGAAATCGATGTTCACCGTGTGCTCGGCGGGCGCGTGCACCGGGTGATCGAAGTAGACGGTGGCCTCGCTGAGCGGGAACCAGCCGCCCGGGCCCTTGCCACTGCCGGTGACGCCGACCTTCTCGGTGAGGTACGTGCACATGGCCCTCTCCCCTCAGCTGGCCAGGTAGCGGCCGTAGAAGTCAAAGATCCGCTGCCAGCCGTCGTTGGCCGCCTCCGGCCGGTAGGCCGGGCGGTTCACCGAGAAGAACGCGTGCCCGGCACCGTCGTAGCTGTGGAACTCGAACGTCTTGCCCGCTTCGACGAGGGCCTTCTCCAGCTCGGCGACCTGCTCCTGGGACGGGTACTGGTCCTCCTTGCCGAACAGGCCGAGCAGCGGGCAGGACAGGTTCGGCGTCAGGTCGACGATCGGGCCGACCTTGAGCGGCATGCCCTCCGGGGGCGTGCCGACCACGAACGCGCCGTAGCAGTCCACCGCCGCGTCGAGCGGGAGGCTGCACGCGGCGAGGAAGGACTGCCGCCCGCCGGAGCAGTAGCCGATCACCCCGACCTTGCCGTTCGAGGTCGGCATGGCCCGCAGGAACGCGGCGGCCCCGCCGACGTCGCCGACCAGCCGCTCGTCCGGCACACCGCCGGCCGCCCGCGCGGTCGCCGCGGCATCGTCCGGGCTGGCGCCGGGCGCCTCCCGCCAGTACAGGTTCGGGCACACGGCGGTGTACCCGTTGACCGCGAACGTCCGGGTGATTTCCTTGGTCTGCGCGTCGTAGCCCGGCATGTGATGGATCACCACGACACTGCCGAACGGGCCCGGCCCGAGCGGGCGGGCCAGGTAGGCCTCGATCTGGTCCCCGCCATGCCCGGTCAGGCTGATGGTCTCGGCCAGGATCGCGTCATACATGAGCTGTCCTCTTCTCTGCGTCACTGCTTCGCGCTGCGGTGCCCAGGCAACGCTCACATCCTGCCAGCCAGGCTGCGCCGCCGGGCGGCCTGGTACACCCCGGCCGCCTGGGACGCGGCGGGGTGAGAGACTCCACCCCATGACGTATCTCGCTGCCGCCGACCGGTACCAGCCCATGCCCTACCGCCGCTGCGGGCGCAGCGGGATCAAACTGCCCGAGATATCCCTCGGGCTGTGGCAGAACTTCGGTGATGACCGGCCCCTGACGATCCAGCGCGCGATCCTTCGTAGGGCCTTTGACCTGGGCGTTACCCACTTCGACCTGGCCAATAACTACGGCGGCATAGCGCCTGCTGGTTCCCCGCTACTAGGCGACCACGGCTCGCCGTACGGGTCCGCCGAGATCAACTTCGGCCGCCTGCTGCGCGAGGACTTCCGCCCGTACCGCGACGAGCTGATCATCTCGACCAAGGCCGGGTACGACATGTGGCCCGGGCCCTACGGTGACTTCGGCTCCCGCAAGTACCTGCTGGCCAGCCTGGACCAGTCGCTGGCCCGGATGGGGCTGGACTACGTCGACATCTTCTACAGTCACCGCGCCGACCCGGACACGCCACTGGAGGAGACCATCGGCGCGCTGGCCACCGCGGTCAGTTCCGGCCGCGCGCTGTACGCGGGCATCTCGTCGTACTCCGCCCAGCGCACCCGCGAGGCCGCCGCCCTCGCGCGCGAGATGGGCGCGCCGGTGCTCATTCACCAGCCGTCGTATTCGATGCTCAACCGCTGGATCGAGGCGGACCTGCTGGACGTGCTGGGCGCCGAAGGCATCGGCTGCATCGCGTTCTCCCCGCTGGCCCAGGGCCTGCTGACCACGAAATACCTGAACGGCGTGCCCGAGGACTCGCGGATGTCGCGGGACGACTCGCTCAGCCGCGACCAGCTCACCGAGCAGAACCTCGCGCATATCCGGGCGCTCAACCAGATCGCGGCCAGCCGGGGGCAGAGCCTGGCCCAGATGGCGCTGAGCTGGGTGCTGCGCGATGAGCGGGTGACCTCGGCGCTGATCGGCGCGAGCAGCGTGACCCAGCTCGAGGAAAACCTGGCCGCCGCCGGGCACTCGGACTTCTCCCCGGAAGACCTGGCCGCGATCGATGGCCACGCGGTCGAGGCCGGGATCAATATCTGGGCGGCGTCCAGCCAGAGCTGACGCCCACCGGGGTGTGTATTTTTGCGCTCGCCGCCCGTCGTTACGCGTCAACGGCGCGGAAAGGTAGCAGACTCTAGGCCATGACACCGATCGCAGCCACGGTGGCCATCGTCGTCGCCCTGATGGTCGGGTACTACTGGGCCCGGTGGCGGCGCTCGGAGGCCTCGCTGCGGGCGGCGAAGGGCCAGGCCGACGCGGCCGGGAAAGCGGCGTGGCGGTCCCGCATCCTCATCATCACGGTCGCGGCCGCTGTCTACGTCGTGCTGCGCGCCTGGCTCGCGGGCACCGGACGGTGACCCAGGCGGGCCCGGTCAGCCGGGCGGGATCCCCTGCGGGAACTTGAACACCTGGTGCGGGTCGTACTTCGCCTTCACGTGGGTCAGCCGGGTGAAGTTGCGCCCGTAGTAGGCCTGCTCCCAGTCTTTCAGGTCCGGGTCCTCGTAGTTCTGGTATGCCTGGCCGCTCGCGTGCTGGTGCGCCGTGGCGTAGAACGAGCGCAGCCAGGCGTGCTGGCGGGACACCCCGGCCGCCGACCCGCCTTCGTTCCAGCTGGTCGAGTACTGCGCCAGGAACAGCGAGTCCCGGTGCACGAACGCCGTCGCGGTGGCCGGCACCCGGTTCAGCGCGCCACCGAACGCGTCGAAGGCGACCGCGCCGACACCGCCGGCTGCGCCACGCACCCCGCGCATCCGCTCGATCCCGGCGACCAGGTCACGAATGCCCGCCGCCGGTATCCGCCGGGTGAAGAAGTCTGACTTGGCGAACGACGGCACCCGGGGCAGCCTGCCGTTCTTGGTCTGTGACGGCAGATGGCACTCGGAGACGGACAGGCCACTGCAGCCCGCCTCGATCAGCATCGCGTTCCGGTAGGAGGACAGGAACACGTTGTTCGGGTTGACCGGCCTGGAGCCGACCGCCGTGTACAGCCGGCTGAGCAGCCGCTGGCACCCGGCGACACTGCCCAGGTAGGTGCCGCCGACCTGGATGACCGGCGTCCCGCCGCGCTGCGCCGCGGACAGGTGCAGGTTGGACCACAGCGCGTCCGGCTGGAACGGCGCCCAGGATTGCCAGCCGGCCACCACCCGCGCCGCGCGGGACCAGGGCCAGGACAGGAAGAACTGCACCAGCTGGGTGAGATGGTGCGTGCGGAAGGTGAACGACGTGGCGATGCCGAAGTTGCCGCCGCCACCGCCCCGGCAGGCCCAGAACAGGTCGCTGTTCTGGGTGGCGCTGCACGTGCGGACCGTCCCGTCGGCCGTGACGATGTGGACCGCCTGAAGGTTGTCGCTGGCCAGCCCGTAGGCCCGGCCCAGCACGCCGACCCCGCCGCCCAGGGTGAGCCCGGCCACGCCGACGGTGGCACACGAGCCACCCGGCACCGCCAGGCCATGACCGGCCAGCCGGTTGTACATGTCGATCAGCCGGATGCCGGTGCCCACCACTACAGAGCCGCCGGACACCCGGAACGAGTTCATCGCGGTCACATCGACGATCAGGCCGGTGGTGCTGGACCAGCCGGCGTAACTGTGCCCGCCAGACCGGGCCGCGACCGGCAGCGCGAACTTCCGGACGAAGGCCAGGCAGGCGCGCACATCGCGGTTAGTGGCGCAGTACGCGATGCCGGCCGGCCGCTGGCTGTCGAAGCGCGGATCGAACAGTTCCTTGGCCGCCGCGTAGGAACGCTGGCCAGGCCGGATGAGCTTGTGCGTGGACAGTGCGCGGCGCAGCGCCTCCCAGTCTGCGGTCCCCGGGGTCACGCCCGGCCGGGCCGGGCGATCCGCGGCGGCCAGGCCAGCCGGCAGCCAGCCGGACAGTGGCACCGCCCCGGCGGCCAGCCCGGCCACCGCCAGGAACCGCCGCCGCGGCGGTGCGCCCTGGGTATCCAGCCCGTCAGCTGGCCATTCGCTGGTTTCCGGTTCTCCGCCTGACCCTGCTGCCAGGTCCGGCCCCCCGCCGCGCAGCAGCTCTGCACCGTCCATGCCTGCCCCCGTGTTCCCACCCTGTATGCGGCCCGCCGGGTCACCGGCGGGCCGCAGCGCCAAGCCGGACTTACCAGTCAGCTCTACAGACGCCGGACATGACCGCGTAGTTGCGTTCACCACGTTCGTTCCACAGTGCGTTACCTGGCTAAACCCCGCCGCAGGAGGACATTAGGAAAAAAAGAATTTGACCTGCTCAACCATCAGGCCGTAAGTTGAGCTAGTCAACTATTGAGCGGCTCAGGGGGTTACCGCCGCACGGCACGGGGGGAGGGAGCAGGCACGATGACCGAGCGCTCAGCCGAGGATCAGCTCGACCTGGACTTCCTGGACGCGCTGGCCGGCCTGTTCGCCCGGCTGGTGGCCGAGGGTGAGCAGCTGGCCAAGGACTTCGCGGTCCCCTCGTTCTTCCTCAAGGCCCTGCACCTGATCGACAGCCCGCTGGCCATGAAGGAACTGGGCCAGCGGATGCACTGCGACCCGTCCTTCGTCACCGGCATCGCGGACATGCTGGAAAAGCGTGGTCTCGCGATCCGGGAAAGCGACCCCGGCGACCGCCGGGTCAAGCGGCTGGTGCTGACCAGCGCGGGCCTGGAGATGAAGCAGCGGGTGGAGCAGGAAATGCTGGCCCGGCTGCCCTGGCGGCAGGAGCTCAGCCACGACGAGCGGGTCACGCTGATCAAGCTGATCCACAAGCTGGCCCCGCCGCTGAGCGTCGCCGGGACCAACTGCCCGGTGGAGGAGGTGACTGACCTGCTGGCAACGGCCACTGCTCCCCCGGTCGGCTGACCGGCGGCGCTGACCCGCGCCCGCGGCCGCGCCGCAGCGGCTGGGTGCGGGCCGGTGAGTAGCGGGCCTGTCGTTCGTCATCCCCACTAAAGCTTCCACGCGCGGCACCGCCGCCGTGGCTGTAGATACCTATGCCCTGACAAGGAGACGGCATGAGCACCGCACAGCCCGCGACCGGGCGCGCCACACCAGGTGGCCCGGCTGCAGGCCCTGTTCAGCGCCATCTGGGCCTCGCGCTCGTGGTCATCGCCACGGCCCAGCTCATGGTGGTCCTCGACGCGACGATCGTGAACGTCGCCCTGCCCGATATCCAGAAAGCGCTCGGCTTCTCCGGCACCGGCCTGGAGTGGGTGGTCAATGCGTATGCGCTGACCTTCGGCGGCTTGCTGCTGCTCGGCGGCCGGGCCGGTGACATCCTGGGCCGGCGCCGGGTCTTCATCGCCGGGATCATCCTGTTCTCGCTGGCCTCGCTGCTGGGCGGTTTCGCCACGTCGCAGGCCTGGCTGCTGGCCGCGCGGGCGGTGCAGGGAGTCGGCGGCGCGATCATTGCCCCGACGGCGCTGTCCCTGGTCACCACCAACTTCCCGGAAGGACCGCCGCGCAACCGCGCGATGGGCGTCTACGCTGCCATGAGCATCGGCGGCGCCGCGGTCGGCCTGATCGCCGGCGGCCTGCTCACCACGTACCTGTCCTGGCGCTGGGTGCTGTTCGTCAACGTCCCGATCGGGATCCTGGTCGCGCTGATCGCACCGCGGGCGCTGGCCGAGTCGGAGCGGCGGCCGGGCCGGTTCGACCTGCCGGGCGCCATCACCAGCACGCTCGGCCTGGCCGCCCTGGTCTACGGCCTGACCAGCGCGGCGACCAGCCCCAACGGCGTCTCGCACTGGGGTGACACGAAGGTTGTCGTGTCGCTCACCGCCGCGGTCGTCCTGCTCGCCACGTTCATCCTCATCGAGGCGCGCAGCAAGTACGCCCTGATGCCGTTGCGGATCTTCCGTAACCGGGACCGGTCCGCGGCCAACCTGATCATGCTGTGCATCGGGACCGCGATGTTCGGCATGTTCTTCTTCCTGACCATCTTCGTGCAGACGGTCTGGGGATACAGCGCGCTGAAGACCGGCGTCGCCTACCTGCCGATGGTCGCCGCCATCATGGTGATGGCCGGGGTCAGCGCCCAGCTGGTGACGCGGATCGGCGCCCGGCCGCTGCTGATCGCCGGGTCGGTGATCGCCTCGGGCGGGATGTTCTGGCTGTCGCGGATCAACGAGCACAGCACCTACACGGGCGGCCTGCTCGGCCCGATGCTGGTCACCGCGGCCGGGCTGGGCATGCTGTTCATGCCAGTGACGCTGATCGCCCTGAACCGGGTCCCGGACCGGGACGCCGGCCTGGCCTCCAGCCTGCCCAACGTCGGCCAGCAGGTGGGCGGCGCTATCGGGCTGGCCCTGCTGGGCACGGTGGCCTGGACCGTGGTGGCCAACACCGCCCGCAGCTCAGCCGCGTCCGTCGCGGCCGCGACCAGGGCGGGCCACCCGCCGGCCGGGACGGCCGCCCAGATCAAGACCGCCATCTACGATCACGCGCTGTCGGTCGGGTTCTCCCGCGGATTCGAGGTCTCGGCCGGGATCATGCTCATCGCGCTGATCGTGACGCTCGCCGCCATCCGGGTCAAGCGTTCGGACCTGGCGGGTGCCCAGGCCACGCTGAACAGCCCGGCCGGTGACGTGGTGGCCCGGGAAGCGGTCGAGATCGAGTAGCCCAGGCACGCGGCTGGGTCACGAAAGGCCGGCGGGCGCTGCCCGCCGGCCTTTCGCTCCGCCGTGCTGACCTGATCTCGCGCTATGCGAGCGAGTTGCTGGCTGAACTGGCCAAGTGCCAGATCCTGTGTCGCCCCATGTTCGCATCGCCAAAGGCGCAGAAGATCGTCCCGAGGTCCCTCACGACTCTTCGATACGAGTACTGGCGGTGTCGGTGCGACGTCTGCAGGGCCGCCGACTCTGTCGCCAGTGCCAGGAAGCGACAGCTCTACCCGCGTCGACTCGCGCCGGCGGCCTCCGACCCGTATCCTGATCCCGCGCGATCGGGAGTAGCTCAATCGGCAGAGCGCCCGGCTGTTAACCGGACGGTTGCGAGTTCGAGTCTCGCCTCCCGAGCTAATCAGTGGGTTTTCGGTGACCAAGAGATCATCGGCGATGATGGCCGAGCGCCTGACCTGCCCGAACAGGGCTCCGCTAGTCCTCGTAACCAGAATGCTGCCGGACGCTCTGCCGATTGAGCTACGCGGGATCGCTGGCAATGACCGTCGCCGGGACAGCGTCCGGGCACTATCGCCGCGGGCACAAGGGCAGCGCACCCGGGACGGTAGCTGCGGCCCGGCCGGCGCCGGTCGGGCGACGTGCCTGCGGGGGGCAGTTGCTCACCGGCGCGTAACCTGGAGTACTACTGGGGATCAGGGGAAGGTCATCCTGCGCACGTTCATTCCGCCGAAAGAGGTGCCAGATGCGGTACCGGTTCACGTTCCTTGCTGGGTTCGCCGTCGGCTTCATCACCGGCGCTCGGGCGGGCCGGGAACGGTACGAGCAGATCAAGACCGTGGCCCGCAAGGCCGCGGACAGCCCGGCGATGCAGCAGGCGGCGGGGGCCGCCCAGGCCCAGGCGGCCAGCCTGGCCCGGTCGGCCAAGGACAAGGCGGCGCAGCGGGTGCCCAGGATCGCCGAGAAGGCGAAGAACAAGGTCGGGAGCACGCTGCCGGGGATGCGCGCCCGCGAGGCCAACGGTCACGCGCAGTCACGCGGGACGTACACCGCCGCGCCGGGCACGCCCGGCAGCAGCGAGCCGCGCGGCTGACCGCGGGCGGTCCGTAACGAACGCGGTCCGGCCGCCGGCGCGCCGTCTGGTGAGCCTGTTTTGATCACTACCGCAACTGGTATAACGGGCGCATGAGTCCACTATCTGGCGTACTTGGCGAAGCATGGGGCTTCTATAAGCGCTTTGCGGGACACTTCCTGCTGATTGCCTTTGGTATTTACGTGGTGGCTGGCATCATCGCGGCGTTGCTCGGCCTGGCCGGCGGGATCGGTTTCTTCCTGGGCTGGCTCATCAACCTGGTGGCCGCCTTCCTGGTCCAGGCCGCCCTGGTCAAAGCGGTGCAAGACGTCCGGGACGGCCGGGCCGACCTGAACCTCGGCGAAACGGTGTCCGCGGTGCTGCCGTTCCTGCTGACGGTGATTGCGGCGTCCATCCTGGCCGGGATTGGCATTGCCATCGGGTTCGTCCTGATCATCGTGCCCGGGCTGATCCTGCTGACCTTCTGGTCGCTGATCGTGCCGAGCATCGTGATCGGCGGGGAGGGCGTGTTCAGCGCGTTCGGCAAGAGCTGGCGGACCGTCCGGGGCTTTGCCTGGCGGGTGTTCGGCACCTATGTGCTGGTGTTCCTGATCCTCATCGCGTTCAACATCGTGCTCGGCCTCATCCTGCTGGTGCTGCCGGTCTCAATCAGGAACCTCATCAGCAACATCGTGTCCGGCACCCTGGTGGCGCCGTTCCTGGCCCTGGTGGTGACGCTGGTCTACTACCGGCTGACCGCCGTGCATGGCGAGGCCGTACCCGGGGACGAGGCCACGTACCCGCCGCCAGGTGGCAGCTACCCGCCGCCGGGTGGCAGTTACCCGCCGCCTCAGGGCACGTACCCGCCACCCCAGGGCAGCTATCCGCCGCCGGGCGACACCACCATGCCGCCCGGAAGCCCGATGCCTCCGCCGCCCGGGTCGCCCATGCCGCCTCCCCCACCACCGGAGCGGCCTGCCTAGCACCCCTCCGGGTCCACCGGGCCGGCCTGCGCGCTGGTGCGGCGGCTACCGCTACCAGACGTCGCCGTCGCGCCAGTCGCAGGTCAGCTCGCTGGACAGGTCCAGCGGCACGGCCAGCGGCAGCACGAAGATGCAGCCTTCCTCATCTGGCGTGGGCTGGATGCCGGCCGGGGTGAGCGCCGAGGCCCGGCCCTGCCACAGCTGCCAGCCACGCGACGCGTAGAACGCCGCGGCCGCGTCGGTCGCGCCCAGCGCACCGAGGTCGTAGGCGCCGCGCAGCACCCGTTCCAGCGCGTCCATCATGGCCGCGCCGTGCCCGCGGCCGCGCCGGTCGGCGCGCACGCCGACGCCCTCCACGTAGCCGGCCCGCAGCGCCCGGCCGCCGGTCAGCAGCCGCCGCTGGATCACCGACGCATGGCCGATCAGCTCGGCTCCCTCCCACACCAGGGCGTGCACCCCGCCCAGGGCGTGCTCCCAGTCGTCGTCGGTCATGTCGTCGAACACGTCATACAGCAGATCCCGCGCGGCCGCCCGGGTAGCGGTGTCCAGGTCGGCGGTGTGCGCGGTACGCAGCTCAGTCACGGTTCCGGTCACAGCACCATCCTCACCGCCCGCGGTCTGCAGCACGAACCCATTTAGGGCGCACTCGTCCCGGCGCGGGCCCCGGAAGCCCGGGGGCGGGCGCGCAGGTGGGCGCGTTCCCCCTGCCTGCCGAACAGGCTGAGGAACTCGACCGGTTCGGCATCCGCGGCGCCGAACCAGTGCGGCACCCTGGTGTCGAACTCGGCTGCCTCGCCGGGTACCAGCACCAGGTCGTGCTCGCCGAGGACGAGCCGCAGCCGCCCGTTGAGGACGTAGACCCATTCATAACCCTCGTGCGTCTTCAGGTCCGGCTCCCGGCGGTGGCTGCTGGCCGGGATGACCAGCTTGTAGGCCTGGATGCCGCCGGCCCGGCGGGTCAGCGGCAGCATGGTCATGCCGTGCCGGGTGACCGGCCGCAGGTGAATGCGCGGATCACCGGTGGGCGGCGCGCCCGCCAGCTCGTCCAGCGTGACGCCGTGCGCCCGGGCCAGCGGGAGCAGCAGCTCCAGGGTGGGCCGGCGGTCACCGGACTCCAGCCGCGACAGGGTGCTCACCGAGATGCCGGTCGCCGCGGACAGATCGGCCAGCGTGGTTTCGCGCTGCTGGCGCAGCGCGCGCAGCCGGGGCCCCACGGCAGCGAGTGCCTGGTCGAGGTCGTCATCCATGCCGACAGTTTGCCAGAACAGCAAGGTTATTTGCCACTTAGCCCGGCCTCCCGGCACGCTCATCGTGGAGGTGGTCATGGTGGCTGATCAGCTGGGTGACAGCTATGACGTGGTGGTGGCCGGCGGCGGCGCGGCCGGGCTGAGTGGCGCGCTGATGCTGGCCCGGTCGCGGCGGCCGGTGGTGGTCATCGACGCTGGCGCGCCGCGCAACGGGCCCGCTTCGGGCGTGCATGGGTTCTTGTCGCAGGACGGGATCCGGCCCGGCGAGCTGCTGGAGCGCGGCCGGGACGAGGTCCGCCGCTATGGCGGGCAGGTGGTACCCGGTGAAGTCGGCATGGTGACCCGGGAGGAGCGCGGCTTCACCGTCACGCTGGCCACCGGCCGGGCGGTCCGGGCCCGACGGCTGCTGGTCGCTACCGGGCTGGCTGACGAGCTGCCGGACATCCCGGGGCTGCGGGCCAGGTGGGGCCGGGACGTGGTGCACTGCCCGTACTGCCACGGCTGGGAGGTCCGTGACCAGGCCATCGGCGTGCTGGCCAGCGGCCCGCTGTCGGTGCACCAGGCGCTGCTGTTCCGGCAGCTGAGCGCGGATGTCATGGTCTTCACGCACACCTCGCCGCCGCTGGACGGCGAAGCGGCGGAGCAGCTGGCCGCCCGCGGCATCACCGTGGTGGCGGGCGAGGTGGCGGCGCTGGAGATCGCCGGGGATCGGCTGGCCGGATTGCGGCTGGGCGACGGCCAGGTGATCAGCCGCCAGGCGCTGGCGGTCTCGCCGCGGATGGTCGCGCGGGCTGGCTTCCTGGCCGGGCTGGGCCTGCGGCCCATGCCCCACCCGAGCGGGGCCGGTGAGCACATCCCGGCCGACGCCACCGGCCAGACCGGCGTGGCCGGGGTGTGGGTGGCCGGCAACGTCACCGACCTGGCCGCCCAGGTGGGTGGGGCCGCGGCGGCGGGTGCGGTCGCGGGGGCGAGGATCAACGCCGACCTGGTCGCCGAGGAGACCCGCCAGGCGGTCGCTACCCGCCCAGATACTCCCTGAGCATCTGCGCCCGGCTGGGGTGCCGGAGCTTGGCCAGCGTCTTGGACTCGATCTGGCGGATCCGCTCCCGGGTCACGCCGAATTCCCGGCCGACCTCCTCCAGCGTCCGCGGATGGCCGTCCATCAGGCCGAACCTCAGCTGGATGATCTTCTGCTCGCGCGGGGACAGCGTGTCCAGGATCTGGTCCAGCTGGTCTTGCAGCATGATGAATGCCGCGGCCTCGATCGGCACCACGGCGTCCGCGTCCTCGATGAAGTCACCCAGGTCGGAGTCTTCCTCCCCGATCGGCGACTGCAGGGACACCGGCTCCTGGGCGATCCGCTGGATCTCCGCGACCCGCTCGGGGGTCAGCCCCATCTCGGCGGCGATCTCCTCGGGCGCGGCCTCCCGGCCCAGGTCCTGGTGCAGCTGGCGCTGCACGCGGGCCATCTTGTTGATGGTCTCCACCATGTGCACCGGGATCCGGATGGTGCGCGCCTGGTCGGCGATGGCCCGGGTGATGGCCTGGCGGATCCACCAGGTGGCGTACGTGGAGAACTTGTAGCCCTTGGTGTAGTCGAACTTCTCCACCGCCCGGATCAGGCCCAGGTTGCCCTCCTGGATCAGGTCCAGGAAGACCAGGCCCCGGCCGATGTAGCGCTTGGCGATCGACACGACCAGCCGCAGGTTGGCCTCGATGAGCCGCTGCTTGGCGCGCAGCCCGTCGTCGGCCAGCTCGTCCAGCTCGGTGCGGTGCGCGTCCAGCACCGGGAAGCCGCCCTGCCGCTTCTCCTCGGCGAACAGGCCAGCCTCGATGGACTTGGCCAGCTCCACCTCGTCCTGCGCGGTCAGCAGCGGGACCCGGCCGATCTCCCGCAGGTAGATACGGACCAGGTCGCCGGTGCCCGCCCGGGGCCCGGTATCGCCCGGGGCACTGCGCTGGGCGTCCGGTGCCTCCTCGGTCACCGGGTCGGTGATCTCCACGCCCTCGTCGGTGAGCAGGCGCACCACGTTGTCGAAGGCGTCGGCCGGGAGTTCTGCGGCATCGACTGCGGCTGTGATGTCAGCTGCGGTAACGGTTCCGCGCTCCCTGGCCCGTGCGACCAGCTCCGCCACCTGTTCCGCTGACAGTCCGCCACTGCGAAGTAACGTAAGGGTCACGCAGACCAGTGTGCGCTACCAGCCCGGGTAACGGGGAGGTTAATTTTGTCACCTTACGGTAAGTAACAGCTGAGCCAGCTGAACCGATCACCGCTCCTGACCAGGTCAGCCCAGCCGTCACAGCACTCCGTCTGACACCAGCCGCACCAGCCGCGGCGCACCGGCCGCGCCGGGCCAGAGCCAGCGGCCCGGTCAGAATGTCCCGGATGCCCGGGCCAGCAGGGCCTTGTGCCGCTGCTCCAGCGCCACCAGGTCGCCGAAGATCCGGTTGTAGTCCTGGTGCTCCACCGGGCTGAGCCGCTGCAGCCGCGACTTGAGCGTGCTGATCTGCCGGGTCACGGTCAGGTCTTCCACCTGGGCCAGCACCGCCTCGGCGTACCGGGCGTCCGGTTCCCCGTCCTTGCCCGGCGCCTCGATAGGCTCCACCGCCAGCCGGGTCACGAACTCCCGGGCCTGGTCGCTGGGCGCCGCCCCGATCAGCCGCTCGGCCCACTCCCGGGCCGACCGCGCGCCGGCCACTCCCCCGCAGCCGGTGATGAGATCCCGGACCGCGCCGTGCACCGGCACGGTGAAGTCACCGGCGGCCAGCGCGTCGAACACCGGGCCGCACAGCGCGGGCCGCTGGATGGCCAGCTTCAGGGCCTGGCGCTCCAGATTGACCACCGGGTCGTTGGCGTCATACGGGGCCGCTGCCGCGGCGCCAGGCGGCTGGCCCGGCGCGCTGCCGGGCGGCCCGGGGCCACCCGGCCCGGCCGGGCCGCCCGCCCGGGACCCATTCCCGCGGGAGGCGGCCATCCGGGATCCGTTGGCGGCGCGGCCACCGGGCTCGGCCGGCGCGTGCGCCCGGACCCGGGCCAGCACGAAGTCCTCGTTCAGCATGCCCAGCCAGCGGTCCAGGCTGACCGCGTACCGGTCGCGCAGGCCCCGGTCCTTGATCCGCCCGACGATCGGCGCGGCTGCGTCCAGCGCGGCCAGGCGGCCCTCGTTGGTGTCCAGGTTGTGCTTGGCAATCTCGCTGCGGATAGCGAACTCATACACCGGCAGCCGCCGCGCGATGAGGTCCCGGACGGCCGCGTCACCCTGCTGCAGCCGCAGGTCGCACGGGTCGAGCCCGTCCGGCTGCACGGCCACGAAGGTCTGCGTGGCGAACCGGTCCTCCAGGTGGAACGCGCGCAGCGCGGCGCGCTGGCCCGCCGCGTCGCCGTCGAAGGTGAAGATGACCTCGGCCAGCTGCCAGTCGGCGTCCATCAGCAGCCGGCGCAGGATCTTGATATGCCCCTCGCCGAACGAGGTGCCGGACGTGGCCACCGCGGTGGGCACCCCGGCCAGGTGGCAGGCCATCACGTCGGTGTAGCCCTCGACCAGGACGGCCTGGCGCCGGTGCACGATCTCCCGCTTGGCCAGATCCGCCCCGTACAGCACGGAACTCTTCCGGAACAGCGGGGTCTCCGGCGTGTTCAGGTACTTGGGGCCGTCCTCGTCCGGGTTGAGCTTGCGCGCGCCGAACGCGATCACGTCCCCGGTCAGGTCGCGGATCGGCCAGATCAGCCGGCCCCGGAACCGGTCCATCGCGCCCCGGCGGCCCTGGGTGGCCAGCCCGCCGGTGAGCAGCTCCTGCTCGGTGAAGCCACGGCCGCGCAGGTGCCGGGTGAGCGCCTCCCACTCGGCCGGCGCGTATCCCACGCCGAACCGCTCGGCGTCACCGAGCGTGAAGCCCCGCTCGGCCAGGAACGCGCGGCCCGCGGTGGCCGCCGCCCCGGTCAGCCGGTCAGCAAAGAACTCGGCCGCGGCCTTGTGCGCCTCCAGCAGCCGGCGGCGCTGGCTGTGCTCCCGCCCTGGCACCTGGCCGCCCTGCTCGTAGCGCAGGTCGATGCCGGCCCGCCCGGCGAGCCGCTCGACCGCCTCCTGAAACGACAGATTGTCGATCTTCTGCACGAACTTGATGACGTCGCCACCCTCGGCGCACGAGAAGCAGTACCACAGGCCACGGGCCGGGGTGACGTTGAACGATGGGGTCTTCTCGTCGTGGAACGGGCACAGTCCCTTGAGCGAGCCGCCGCCCGCGCCCCGCAGCTGCAGGTACTCCCCGGCCACCTCATCGATGGCGGATTTCTCGCGGACGAGCGCGATGTCCTCGTCGCGGATCCGGCCTGCCACCGCGTCCTCCGCTCTCGCCGCCGCTGCTGCTGTCGCGGCGAGTCTAGTCCCGGCCGCCGACTATCCGCGGCACCACGTGCGGTACGGTCGCGTGGTGCGCGGCCGGCTGGTCCTCTGGGACGTGGACCACACCCTCCTGGACGCGGGGGGCGCGGGGGTAGCGCTGCTGCGGCAGGCGTTCACCGAGCTGTTCGGCTGCCCGTTCCCGGCTACCCCGCCGATGGCCGGGCGGACCGACCGCGCCATCGAGCTGGAGATCCTCACCCGGGCCGGGCTCGCCGACCCGGCCGCCCAGCTCCCGGCGTTCCAGCGGCTGGCCGCCGGCCTGGCGCCGGAGTTCGGCGAGCTGGTCCGCAGCGGCGGGCGGGTGCTGCCCGGGGCGGCCGAGGCGCTCGCGGCCGTGGCCGCGCTGGCCGACGGGAGCACCGGGCCGGTCCAGTCGGTGCTGACCGGCAACCTGCGGGCGATCGCCCGGGTCAAACTGGCCGCGCTGGGCCTGGATCGCTTCCTGGATCTGCAGGTCGGCGCGTACGGCGACGACCACGAGGTCCGGGCCGACCTGGTCCCGCTGGCCCGGGCCAGCGCGGCCGCCGCCTACCGGGCGGACTTCGGCGGGGACGCGACCGTGCTGATCGGTGACACCCCGCTGGACGTCGAGGCCGCCCGGCTGACCGGGGCCCGTTCGGTGGGCGTGGCCAGCGGCGGGTTCACCGCGGCGGAGCTGGCCGCGGCCGGGGCCGACGTGGTGCTGCCCAGCCTGGCCGACACCGCGGCCGTGCTGGCCGCCGTGCTGCCCGGCTGACCGGGATCGGCCCGCCCCGGTCAGGCGTCGGCCAGCACCCGCAGGATGACCGGCTGCGGGACCCCGGTCACCGCGGCCAGGACCACACGCAGCTCGTCCTGGCGCATCTCCTCGGCCGCGCCGACCAGGATCACCAGCGGCGCGTGCCCGGCCGGGGCGGCGCTGAAGGCCTGGCGGACCTCATCGGCCTGGCGCAGCCCTTCCGGGGACAGCACGGAGAGCACGATCTCCCCGGCCTCCGGTGGCTCCAGCCGGCCGCCAGGCCCGGCCGGCAGGTGCTCCAGCACCACCTGGCCGCTTCTCACGATGGACGACGGGTGGGCCCGGAAGAAGCGGTCCAGCTGGCCGCCGCGCGGCATCTGCACGATGAGGGCGGGCCCGGGGAGCTCCTGCGCACTGGTCATTTCCGGGAGCCTACCGCGCCCGCGAGCGCGTCCCGGAGGGCCGCCCAGGGGAACAGGTCCGGGCCGCCCGCTCCCCGGTCAGCACCGCCTCTGTCAGCACTCCCCCGGTCAGCACGGGGCAGCGGGTGGGCAGGCGGGTCGAAGATGACCTGCACTCCGCACTCACGCAGGAAGCGCACGCTGCGCTGGAACGCCGGGTGCCGGGCCAGCGCCTGGTTCGGGAACGGGACCGCGATGATCGGCTGGCCGGCCATCAGCCCCTCGTTCAGCAGGCCGAGCGCGAGCGTGTCGCTGATCCCGCTGGCCCACTTGTTGACCGTGTTGAACGTGGCCGGCGCGACCACGTAGGCGTCGGGCGGGAACGGCAGCACGTCGGGCTCGTCCGGCTGCTTGTAGTCCTGGCGGACCGGGTAGCCGGTCAGCCCGGCCAGCCGGGGCATGTCCACGAACTTGCTGGCCTGCGGCGTGACGACGGCGCACACCTGCCAGCCCTGCTGCTGCGCCCAGCTGACGAAGGCGGGCAGCTCAGCCGCGGGCGGGGCGCCACAGGCGACGACGTACAGCAGCTTGTGCATATCGTGCAGACTAGAGAAATGGCGGGGGCGGAGCCATCGGCGGCAGCCGTGTCGGAGTCGGTGCAGGCGGCTCCGGCCGCACCGCTGCGCGGGCTGGTGGCCTGGTACTCCGGGTACCGGGAGGAAGGCGTGCCACCGGCCGTGCACCGCGGGCTGCCCTCGCCGTACCTGACCCTGATCATCACGCTGGACGACCCGCTCACCGTGGCCAGCCATCCCGACCCGGCGGCCGGGCCGGGCTGCTACCTGACGCTGGCGGGCGGGCTGCACACTTCGCCCGCGCTCATCACCCACCAGGGCCGCCAGTCCGGCATCCAGCTGGCGCTCAGCCCGCTCGGCGCCCGGGCCCTGCTCGGCCTGCCCGCGGGCGAGCTGGCCAGCCTGGACGTGGACGCGGCCGACGTGCTCGGCGGCACCGCACGGGAACTGCACGAGCGGCTGCGCACCGCGCCCAGCTGGGCCGCCCGGTTCGCCCTGCTCGACCAGCTGCTGCTGGCCCACGCCGACCTGGACCAGCGGGTGGCCCCGGACATCGCGGCGGCCTGGCAGCTGCTGACCGGCAGCGGCGGCACGATGCGGGTGGCTGAGCTGGCCCAGCGGACCGGCTGGAGCCCGCGCTACCTGCAGCGCCGGCTGCTGACCGAGACCGGCCTGGCCCCGAAGGCGGCCGCGCGGGTGACCAGGTTCGACCGGGCCCGCCGGCGGCTGCAGCGCCGCGCCGCGGCCGGCCAGCCCGCATCGCTGGCCCGCCTGGCGGCCGACTGCGGCTACTACGACCAGGCCCACCTGGCCGCCGAATTCCGTGACCTGGCCGGCTGCGCGCCGTCGGCGTGGCTGGCCGAAGAGTTCCGAAACTTCCAATCCAGCCCGGCTGATCTGGGCACAGACTCGATGCCATGACAGATAACACTCCGCCACCTCAGGTGTGGCCCACCCTGCGGGCCCGCGACGCGCGGGCCCTGATCCGCTTCCTGGCCGACGCGTTCGGCTTCGAGGAGACCGTGGTCTACGGCGAGGGCGACCGCGTCGACCACGCCCAGCTGTCCTGGCCGCCCGGCGGCGGGATCATGCTCGGCTCGGTCCGCGAGCCGAGCACCGAGGACAGCTGGCCAGTGCCACCCGGCACGTTCGGTGCCTACGTGGTCACCGATGACCCGGATGGGCTATTTGACCGGGCCACGAAGGCTGGCGCCGAGGTCATCATGCCGCTGCACGACACCGACTACGGCTCCCGCGACTTCGCGGTCCGCGACCCGGAGGGCAACCGCTGGTCCTTTGGCACCTACCGCGGCGAGCCACGCAAGGACTGACCCGGGAAGCGGCCGGCGACGCGGTGGCCGCAGCCTGCGGTATCTGAGGCCGGCCGGGCCCAGCCCTAGCAGGCCGGGCTGCGGGTAGTCGCCGGGGCGGCGAACGACCGCCGGTCCCCGGCCCAGGCCGCCGCGGGCACCACGGCCTCCAGCCGGGCCAGGTCGGCCGGGCTGAGCCGGATCCCGGCGGCCGCGGCGTTCTCGGCGATCCGCGCCGGGTGGCGGCTGCCCGGGATCGGCACCACGTCGCCGCCCTGGGCCAGCAGCCAGGCCAGCGCGAGCTGGCCGGGCGTGATGCCCAGCCCGCCGGCCACCCCGCGCAGCGCCGCGACCTGGGCCAGGTTGCGGTCCAGGGCGCCGCCGCTGAACCGCGGGTCGCTGCGCCGGAAGTCGCTGCTCGCGATGTCCGCGCTGGTCAGCGTGGCGGTGAGCAGGCCGCGGCCGAGCGGGCTGTAGGGCACCAGCCCGATGCCGAGCCGCCGGGCGGCCGGGACGATGCCGGTCTCCGGGTCGCGCCACAGCAGGGACCACTCGAACTGCACCGCGGCGACCGGGTGCACCGCTGCGGCCTGGGCCAGCTGCTCAGGGGTGGCCTCCGACAGGCCGAGGTAGCGCACCAGGCCCGCGCGGACCAGTTCGGCCATGGCACCGACACTGTCCGCGACCGGCACCGCCGGGTCTACCCGGTGCAGGTAGTACAGGTCGATCACGTCCCGGCCCAGCCGCCGCAGCGACGCCTCGCAGTAGCCGCGGACGTGCTCAGGCCGGCCGTCCAGCGTCACGCCATCCGGGCCGCGCACGATGCCGAACTTGGTCGCCACCGCCACCGTCCCGGCCCCCGCGCCCGGCCCGGACGCCCCGGCCCGGCCCGCCAGCGCCCGGCCGACCAGCTCCTCGCCCCGCCCCTGGCCGTAGCTCATCGCGGTGTCCAGCAGGGTCACGCCCGCGTCCAGCGCCTGGTGGATGGCCCGCACCGATTCCACGTCGCTGGCCGGGCCGTAGCCCTGGGACAGCCCCATGCAGCCCATGCCGATCGCGCTGACCCGCAGCCCCGGCCCCAGCTGCCGGTGCACCATGCTTCCCGCTGCCATGCCCCCAGCCTGGCCCGCGGCCGACTGATAAGTCCAAGACCACTTTGTACTGAGACCTAGAACGATGCATTCTGAATAGGTGGAGCTGCGGCAGCTCATCTACTTCGAGGCGGTGGCCCGGCACGGCGGGTTCAGCCGCGCCGCCGAGCAGCTGCGCATCGCCCAGCCAGCGGTGTCCGCGCAGATCAAACGGCTGGAAGCGGAACTGGGCCAGCCGCTGCTGCAGCGCACCACCCGGCGGGTCGCGCTCACCCAGGCCGGCGAGCTGGTGCTGGCCCGGGCCCGGGCCATCCTCGGCCAGGTCGAGGGGGCCCGCACCGACCTGGACGAGCTGGCCGCGGTCACCCGCGGTCACCTCAGCATCGGCGCCACCCAGCTGCTGGCCGGCCTGGACCTGCCCGGCTCGCTGGCCCGGTTCCACCGCCGTTACCCGGGGGTCACGCTCGCGCTGCGCACCGGCCTGATCGCCGACCTGCTCGCCGACCTGGAAGCGGGCCGCATCGACGTGGCCCTGGCCCCGGTCCACCCCGACCTGCCCGGCGGCTTCCTCGGCCTGCCGCTGGCCGCGGAGACCATCGTGCTGGCCACGCCGCCCGGCCGGTTTCCCGGCACCGGCCCGCTGCCGCTGCGCGCCGCGCGCGACGAGCCGTTCGTCTGCCTGCGCCCGGGCAGCGGGCTGCACGCGATCCTGCTGGACGCCGCGGCGGCGGCCGGGTTCACCCCGCACATCCCGTTCCAGACGCACAGCCCGGCCAGCATCCGCGAACTGGTCGCGGCGGGCCTGGGCGTGGCCCTGCTGGCCGGGTCGGCCGCGCACGGCCCGGGCCCGGCGATCGCGGCCCGCCCGCTGCGGCCCGGGGTGGCCCACCCGCCGGTCGGCCTGATCCGGGCCCGGCACCGGCCGCTGGGCCCGGCCGCCCGGGCCTGGCAGCAGCAGCTGGCCGGCCTCCCGGATGACCGGCCACGAACATGATCAACACGGTCCCGGTGGGCGGCCCGGACGGCATAGAATGGCCAGCGGCCCAGGTCGGAGCGGAACCCGGGCCGATCCCTGGGGCGGTGCCGAGATGACGCGTGATCATCAGGAGGTCGATCTCGGGCTGCTGGCCGGCGTGACCGACCGAGGTCTCCGGCATCACCGGAACGAAGACGCGATGGAACTCGCGGTCGCGACGGCCGGGCCGGACCCGGTGCTGCTGGCCGTGGTGTGCGACGGGGTGTCCACCTCCAACCGCCCGGACGAGGCGTCGCTGGCCGCGGCGAAGGCCGCCGCGCGCGTGCTGACGGCCGCGGCAGAGGCCGGCACCGACCTGGCCGCAGCCTCGGCCGAGGCGGTCCGGGCCGCCGGGGAGGCCGTAGCCAGCCTGGCCGAATTTCCCGGTGGCGTGCCGTCGGCGACGTACGTGTCGGCCGCGGTGACCAGCACCGAAGTCACACTGTGCTGGCTGGGTGACAGCCGGGCCTACTGGCTGGCCGATTCCCCGGACAGCGCCGCCCAGCGGCTCACCACCGACGACTCGCTGGCCCAGGAGATGGTCACCGCCGGGCTGCTCGAGGAGGCCGAGGCGCTGGATTCGCCGCACGCGCACGTGGTCACCCGCTGGGTCGGCGCCGACCCGGGGGACGCGGCCCCGCACGTGGCCACGTTCCGGCCGCCCAGCCCGGGCGTGCTGCTGCTCTGCTCCGACGGGTTGTGGAACTACCAGCCGGACGCGGCCCGGCTGGCCGAGATGGCCCTGCCCACCGCGCAGACCGACCCGCTCAGTGCGGCTAAAACCCTGGTCAAATTCGCGCTTGAGCAAGGCGGCCGCGACAACATCACCGTCGTGCTGATCCCATTTCCAGCCAAACGGCCGGTTCCCCCGGACTGACCCCCCGCGCCTAACGGCCGTCGAGCAGGCTGCCGAGCGGGACGTCCGGGTCGGCCAGCCGCGCCGGGTCAACCGTGCGGCCCGCGAACCCGGCCCGGATCAGCGCCTGGATATCGTCGGTCACGTCCCAGACGTTGACGTTCATGCCCGCCACCACGGCCCCGCCCAGCAGCCAGAACGCGATGAACTCCAGCCGCCCGCTGTCGCCGCGGTACACCACCTCGTCGTAGCTGCCCGGCTCGGGCAGCCCGGAGCATTCCATGCCGAGGTCGTACTGGTCGCTGAAGAAGTACGGCACCCGGTCGTAGGGCACCCCCTGGCCGAGCATGGACCGGGCCGCGGCCGGCCCGCCGTGCAGCGCGTTGGCCCAGTGCTCGACCCGGACCCGCCGGCCGAGCAGCGGGTGGACCTGGTTGGCCACGTCGCCGGCCGCGAAGATGTGCGGGTCGGAGGTCTGCAGCACGGCGTCCACCAGCACCCCGTTGCCGGTCTCCAGCCCGGCCGCTTCGGCCAGGGTCACGTCCGGGGCCGCGCCGATGGCCACCACGACCACGTCGGCGGGCAGTTCCGCGCCGCCCGTGGTGCGCACGCCGGTGACCCGGCCGCCCTGGCCGAGCAGCTCGCTGGCGCCCTCGCCGAACCGGAACTCCACCCCGTGGGCCCGGTGCAGGTCCGCGAACACCAGGCCGAGCTCCGGGCCGACCTGGCGGTGCAGCGGGGTGGGCTCGGTTTCCAGCACGGTCACCGCGCCGCCCTTTTCCCGGGCCGCGGCGGCCACCTCCAGGCCGATCCAGCCCGCCCCCACGATGACCACGTGGGTGTCCTCGCCCGGCACCGGGGCCAGCGCGGTGGCCAGCGCCTCGGAGTCCGACGCGGTGCGCAGGTAGTGCACCCCGTCCAGGTCGCCACCGGGCACCGGCAGCACCCGTGGCTGGGCACCGGTGGTCAGCAGCAGCCGGTCGTAGCCGAGGCTGCCGCCGCCGTCCAGGCCGACCTGCCCGGCCGCCCGGTCGATCGCGCTGGCCGTGGTGCCGAGCCGCAGGTCCACGTCGTGACCGGCGTACCAGTGCTCGTCGTGCACGTAAATGGAGGACTTGTCGGCCGAGCCGAGCAGGTAACCCTTGGACAGCGGCGGGCGCTCGTAGGGCAGCTCGGTTTCCGTGCCGAGCAGCACGATGCTCCCGGTGAACCCGTCGTCCCGGAGTGCCTCCGCGGCCTTGGCGCCCGCCAGGCTGGCACCGATGATCACGAAGGCCGGTTGGTCGGGCATTGCGGCTCCTTTGTCACTGCGTCAGCGCGTGGCGCGGCTAACCGGCACAGGCGGGTGTGCCAGGCGACCGCCGAGGTATCGGTGAGCGAGGCAACCTGGTCTACCACGACGCGCAGCCGTCCGGTGTCGGTACCGGCCGCCGCGTAGGCCGGCCGCAGGGCCGGGTCCAGGGTGCCCGGCGCCCCCATCCGCACCGCCGCGGCCAGCTCCATGATCAGTTCACGTTCCCGGGCCTGGGTCTGCGCGGCGCCCTCCCGGCTCATCACGTAGCGGTGGGTGACGCCCTTGAGCAGCGCGCACTCCAGCCGCTGCCGGCGCGGCACGACCAGGTCAGCGGCGTACCTGGTCAGCGGCGCGGGGCCGGCCGCGGCCAGCGTCGCCTCGTGCGCCGCCCCGGACAGCCGCCCGATCAGCTCGCTGGTCAGGTTCTTCAGCCCGGCCAGCGACTGCGGCCCGGCGTCGAACGTGGCCGGCCAGCACGGCAGCGCGAGCAGCTCGTCGAACACCGTGGCCAGTTCCGCCTCGGTCACCGACCCCGGGACGCAGTACTCGGCGGCGGTCAGCGCCACGACGAGTTTCCGTTCAGCTGGATCGGCCAGTGCGCCGAGCGTGATCAGGCCGGCGTGCAGCCCGTCCTCCAGGTCGTGCACGGAGTAGGCCACGTCATCGGCCCAGTCCATGATCTGCGCTTCCAGGCACGGCCGCCCGGACGGCGCGTCGCGGCGGATCCAGGCGAACGCCTCCGCGTCCTCGGCATACGCCCCGTACTTGGCCATCCCCGGGCAGGCCAGCCACGGGTACTTGAGGGTGGCGTCCAGTGTGGCGCGGGTCAGGTTCAGCCCGGCGCCGGGCACCTTGGGTTCGAGCCGGGTCAGCAGCCGCAGGCTCTGCGCGTTCCCCTCGAACCCGCCGCAGCTCGCGGCGACCTCGGCCAGCGCGGCCTCGCCGTTGTGCCCGAACGGGGGGTGCCCCAGGTCGTGCGCCAGGCAGGCGGCGTCGGCCAGATCCGGGTCACAGCCCAGCGCGCCCCCGAGTTCCCGGCCGATCTGCGCGCACTCCAGCGAATGGGTCAGCCGGGTACGCGGGAAGTCGCCCGCGTCCACCGCCACCACCTGGGTCTTGGCCGCCAGCCGGCGCAGCGCCGAGGTGTGCAGTACCCGGGCCCGGTCCCGCTCGAACGGGGTGCGCCGGAAGGCGCCCACGTCCACCCCGGCCGCCACGGCCCGCTTGGGCGGCTCAGCCACCCAGCGGGCCGTGGCGTGGTGATCGTAACCGGGACGCTGCGTCGTCACCTGCTGTCGCTGCCACCTGCTGACTCGAGGAGCACGGCGCGGCCGGCCTCCAGCCGGGCGACTGGCACCCGGAACGGTGAGCAGGACACATAGTTCAGCCCGACCTGGTGGAAGAAGTGCACCGAGTCGGGGTCGCCGCCGTGCTCACCGCAGACACCGAGTTCCAGGTCGGGACGGGTGGCCCGGCCCTCGTCGCTGGCGATGCGCACCATCCGGCCGACGCCTTCGGTGTCGATGGTCTCGAACGGGGACACACCGAACACGCCCAGCTCGATGTACCGGCTGAAGAACGCGCCCTCCACGTCGTCCCGGGAGAATCCCCAGCCCATCTGGGTCAGGTCGTTGGTGCCGAAGGAGAAGAACTCGGCCGTCTTGGCGATCTCGCCCGCGATCATCGCGGCCCGTGGCACCTCGATCATCGTGCCGATCATCGTGTGCACTCCGACCCCGGTCGCCTCCTCGACCTCGGCCAGCACCTTGGCCGTGGCCTCCTTGGCGATCTCCATCTCCTGCACCGACGCGGTCAGCGGGATCATGACCTCCGGCTTGGGGTCCTTGCCCTGCTGCTTGAGCTCGGCCGCGGCGTGCGCGATCGCCCGGACCTGCATGTCCAGCAGCCCGGGGATGACCAGCACGAGCCGGACGCCGCGCAGGCCGAGCATCGGGTTCTGCTCGTGCAGGCGGCGCACCGCGTCCAGCAGCTTGCGGTCCTGGTCAGTCGCGCTGTCGCCGGCCAGTGCGACCTGCACCGACAGGTCGGTGAGATCGGGCAGGAACTCGTGCAGCGGCGGGTCGATCAGCCGGATGGTGACCGGCAGCCCGTCCATCGCGTCCAGGATCTCCACGAAGTCGCCCCGCTGCAGCGGCTCCAGCGCGTCCAGCGCGGCCTGCCGGCCGTCCTCGTCGTCGGCCAGGATCAGCCGCTCGACCAGCTGGCGGCGCTCGCCGAGGAACATGTGCTCGGTCCGCACCAGGCCGACGCCGCCCGCGCCGAACCGGCGGGCCCGGGCGCAGTCCTCGCCGGTGTCCGCGTTGGCGTGCACGCCGAGCCGGCGACGCGCGTCGGCGTGCTTCATGATCCGGTCCACCGCCCGGACCAGGTCGTCGGCGTCCGGGCTGAGCCCGCGCTCGAAGTACTCGACCACCGGGGAGGCGGCCACCGGCACCTCGCCCAGGTAGACGGCGCCGCTGGTGCCGTCGATGGAGATCACGTCACCCTCGCTGACGGTCACGCCGCCGGGCGCGGTGAACCGGCCCGCCCGCGTGTCCACCTCGAGTTCCTCGGCGCCGCATACGCAGGTCTTGCCCATCCCGCGGGCGACCACCGCGGCGTGGCTGGTCTTGCCGCCGCGGCTGGTCAGGATGCCCTGGGCCGCGATCATCCCGTGCAGGTCGTCCGGGTTGGTCTCCCGGCGGACCAGGATGACCGCGTCCCCGGCGGCGGCCCGCTCGACCGCCGTCGCGGAATCGAACACCGCCTGACCGGACGCGGCGCCGGGGGACGCGCTGACCCCCTTGGTGATCCGCTTCGGCTCCTGGCTGAGGTCGAACCGGGGGAACATCAGCTGGGCGAGCTGGTCGCCGGTGACCCGGATGACCGCCTCGTCCATGTCGATGAGGCCCTGGTCGACCAGCTGGGTGGCGATCCGGAACGCGGCACCCGCGGTGCGCTTGCCCACCCGGGTCTGCAGCATCCACAGCTTGCCGCGCTCGATGGTGAACTCGATGTCGCACAGGTCCCGGTAGTGGTTTTCCAGGGTCCGCATGATGTCCATCAGCTGCCGGTAGCTGGCCGGGTCGATGTCCTCCAGGTCCTGCAGCGGGACCGTGTTGCGGATGCCGGCCACCACGTCCTCGCCCTGCGCGTTCTGCAGGTAGTCGCCGTAGATGCCCTGCTGCCCGGAGCCCGGGTCGCGGGTGAATGCCACCCCGGTGCCGGAATCCATGCCGAGGTTGCCGAACACCATCGCGACGATGTTCACCGCGGTGCCCAGGTCGGCCGGGATGCGCTCCTGGCGGCGGTACAGGATGGCCCGGTCCGCGTTCCACGAGCCGAACACGGCGCGGACGGCCATGTCCAGCTGCTCCCGCGGGTCCTGCGGGAAGTCGTGGCCGGTGTGCTCGCGGACGATGCCCTTGAACTGGTCCACGATCCCGCGCAGATCACCGGCGTCCAGGTCCAGGTCGTTCTTGGTGCCCTTGGCCTGCTTGGCCTGGTCGATCACCTGCTCGAAGGCCTCGCCGTCGATGTCGAGCACGGTCTTGCCGAACATCTGGATCAGCCGGCGGTAGGAGTCCCAGGCGAACCGGTCGTTGCCGGCCTGCTTGGCCAGGCCGTGCACGGACTCATCGTTCAGGCCGATGTTCAGCACCGTCTCCATCATGCCGGGCATCGAGAACTTGGCCCCGGACCGCACACTGACCAGCAGCGGGTCGCCCGCGTCGCCGAGGCGGCGGGCCATCTTCCCTTCCAGCTGGCGCAGGTGCTCGGTCACCTCGGCATCCAGCCCCGCGGGCACCGTGCCGTCGTGCAGGTACTGCCGGCAGGCTTCGGTGGTAATGATGAAACCGGGCGGAACGGGCAGGCCGAGGTTGGTCATCTCGGCCAGGTTGGCTCCCTTGCCGCCAAGCAGGTCTTTGAGGTCCTTGTTGCCCTCGGTGAAGTCATAAACGAGCTTCGGCACTGAAAACGATCTCCTCGGGATTGCCTTGCGCGTTCTGCGGCGCGGGCGCACGGCGGCATGGATGATGACGGCCTCTTCGGCCCGGTCATTCGACTCTACCGAGCGCCGGGCGGGCCGCGCACGCGATAGGCCCGCCCGGCGCGGGCCTGCGGGCCAGGCGGGGCAAAATTTCTGCCGCCCGGAAGCAGCGGATCGGCGCCGCCGGGGTCATAAGGGGCATGGACTCCGATGCCGCGGTGCACCCTGGACGGGTGGCTCGCAGCCGAACCCAGCGTGGGGCGCAGCCGCCGCCGGGGGCGGACACCTCCGTGACCGCGCTGTACCAGGCCCATGCCCTGGGCCTGATCCGGTTCGCCTATCTCATGCTCGGCGAGCGGCAGGCGGCCGAGGACGTGGTGCAGGAGGCGTTCGCCGGCCTGTACCGGCGCTGGGAGAAGCTGTCCGATCCCGGCAAGGCGCTGCCCTATGTGCGGTCGTCGGTGCTGAACGGCTGCCGCTCGCAGCTGCGCCGGCACCGCCGGGCCCCGGCCGGGCTGGCCGCCGCCGGGCTGGCGGACGCGGCGCTCCCCGTGGTTTCCGCGGAATCCGCCGTGCTGTCCGCGGAGCAGCGCCGCTCGGTCCTGCGGGCGCTCCGGCAGCTGCCCCCGCGGCAGCGTGAGGTGCTGGTGCTCCGCTTCTACCTGGACCTGTCCGAGCCGGAGATCGCCGCGGCGATGGGCATCGGGCCGAGTACCGTCCGGTCCACCGCGCACCGGGCCCTGGGGGCGCTGGGCCGCATGCTGGAGGAACCGTCATGAACACGCTGGAAGACCGGGTTCGCTGGGCCCTGCGGGAGACCGCGGAGGACATCTCCCCGGCGGACGTGCCGCTGCTGCGGCTGCCCGATGGGGCGGGGCGCGGCTCGGCCGGACGCGGCCGGCTGGCGCACGGCTGGCGGGGCTGGCCGCCCTGGCTCACCCCGCTGGCGGCGGCCGCCGCGGTGGCTGCCGTGGTCGCGGCCACACTCATCCTCACTGGCGGCCCGGCCCGGCCCGGGCCCCACCGGACCTGGCAGGACGCGCTGCTGGCCAGGGCCCCGCGTTACTACATCGCGCTGACCGACACCGGGCCCAGGCACGGCTGGCCGCGGCAGGCTCAGGTCCGCGCCACCCGGACCGGCCGGATCGTGGCCACGCGCACCGTGCCCCGGCCGGACAACGCGTTCCTCATGGTGGCGGCCGCCGCCAGCGTGGGCCGCTACGTGCTGGCCGCACAGCGGATGGGGGTCGAGCACCGCAAGGTCGTCGGGCTCTCCGGTCTTCCGGTAAGCCGGAAGACCGTCGCAGTCCAGGTGCCAGCCGGCCCGATCCACTTCTACCAGCTGCGGATCAGCTCATCAGGCCAGGTCTCGGCGCTGAGCCCGCTGCCTGTCCCGGCGCTGCCGGCCGGTGCGTATCTCTCCGGCCTCGCGCTCACCCCGGATGGCCGCAAGCTTGCGGTAGCCACCCAGGCCGGTGGGCCCGGCGGCGGGCCCCGGCCGGGCCCGGAGATCCAGGTGGACACGCTGGCCACGGGGGCTCAGCGCGTCTGGACCTGGCCGGGGGCCCAGCCGATCGAGGAGAGCCTGGGCGGCACCGGCTCGGCGCTGTCCTGGGCGGCGGACGACAGGACGCTGGCCTTTCAGCGGCTGATCGATGGCCGGTACAAGGTCCGGCTGCTGGACACCGCGGCGCCGGGCCGCAGTCTGGCCGCCAGCCGGCCGGCGCTGAGCGTGGACTGGACGGGTATGGCGACCAGCCGCCGGTTCAGCCACGGCCGGGCGGTCAACAACACCGACACGTTCGGCGCCCTGCTCACGCCGGACGGCAGCAAGATCGTCTTGGCCACGGTCACCCAGTCCTTCCACCCGCTGACCTCGGAATTCGCCTTCACCGAATTCTCCGCGCGGACCGGGAAGGTGGTCGCGGTGCTCGGCCGGTGGCGGTTCACCCGGCGGTGGCCAGAGCAGGAGCAGGCCGTGCTGTGGACGAACGCGGACGGCAGCACGCTGCTCGTGCTGGCCCACCGGCCAGGCGTGACCCTCAACCCGAGACCGCCCGACCCGGGGGCCGTCTTCCCCGTACAGTTCGGCGTGCTGCGCGGTAACGCGTACGCGCCGCTGCCCGGCCAGCCCCGCCTTGGCCGGCTGAGCACATTCCCGGCCTGGTAGCGGCCGTAGCGCGGGCCCGGTACGGCGGCCTGGGCCCGCGCCACGCGACACTGGGCGGATGAGCGAGACGCTGATCGGGCTGCTGCATCCCGGTGAGATGGGCGCGGCCGTGGCCGCCTGCCTGACCGGCCGCGGGTACCAGGTGCTCTGGGTGCCGGCCGGGCGCAGCCCGGCCACGGCGGCCCGCGCGGCCGCGGCCGGGCTGACCGCGGCGGCCGGGCCGGATGCCGCGGGCCAGGCCGCCGACCTGGCCCGCCGGGCGGGCATCATCCTGTCCATCTGCCCGCCGCACGCCGCGCTGCCGGTCGCCCGCGCGGTGGCGGCCGCCGCCTTCACCGGGATCTATGTGGACGCCAACGCGGTCTCCCCCGGCACCGCCCGCGAGGTGGCGGCGGCCGTCGAGTCAGCCGGGGCCCGCTACGTGGACGGCGGGATCATCGGGTCACCGCCGGGCCCGGCCGGCGGCACCCGGCTGTACCTGTCCGGGCCGCACGCCGGGCCGGTCGCGGCCCTGTTCGCGGGCACCGCGCTGGAACCCCGGGTGATCGGGGAGCGCGGGCTGACCGCGGCGTCCGCGGTCAAGATGGCCTACGCCGGCTGGACCAAGGGCACCGCCGCGCTGATCCTCGCGGTGCGCGCGCTGGCCCGGGCCGAGGGGGTGGAGGACACTCTGCTGGCCGAGTGGGCGCTGTCCCAGCCGGGCCTGGCCGAGCGGTCCGCGGGCGCGGCCCGGTCAGCGGCTGGCAAAGGCTGGCGCTGGACCGGGGAGATGGCGGAGATCAGCGCGAGCATGCTGGCCGACGGCCTGCCCGGTGGCTTCCATCAGGCCGCGGCGGACGTGTTCCGCGATCCTGACCGGTTTCTCGCCTAGCTTTACCCGGCGCCAGCGGGTGACCGCCACCATCGGCCCGCCACCTGCGTGGCCGGCCGCGATGAGCACCGGCCCGGAGCACGGCAAGGCCAGCGGATGCGGGCCGGCAGGCAACTGGACGGCCGCCCGGGCGTCTCTGGAGTGTGGACATCGACTTCTCGTCGCGGTATCCCGCCCACGGCGGGCCGGTGGCGCCGGGCAGCTCCGGGGCCGGCAGCGCGGTGCGCGGAACGGCCAATGCCACGGCCGAGGCCCGGCAGGCCGTCTCCGCCCTGTATGAGGCGCACGCGGTGGGCCTCATCCGTCTCGCTGTCGTCATGCTCGGCGACCGCCCCGCCGCGGAGGACGTGGTGCAGGAGGCGTTCTGCGGCCTGTACCGGCGCTGGGACCAGCTGGGCGACAAGGGCAAGGCGCTCAGCTACGTGCGGTCTGCCACGCTGAACGGCTGCCGCTCGGAATTGCGGCACCGGATCAGGAATGAGCGGCGGGGCAGCCCGCCGGCCTCGCGCGCCGGGACCGCCTCCGCCGAGCACGCAGCACTCATCGGCGAGGAACACGACCAGGTGCTCAGTGCACTGCGGCGGCTGCCCGACCGGCAGCGGGAAGCCCTGGTGCTCCGGTTCTACCTGGACCTGACCGAGCCGGAGATCGCGGTGGCCATGGGCATCAGCCACGGCACGGTGAAGTCCACCACGTCCCGCGCGCTGGCCGCGCTGGGCAGGCTCCTGGAGGAGGCGGCCCGATGATCACGAACGGGGACCGGGTCCGCGCGGCGGCCCGGGCGGCCGCGGCCACGGTACCGCCCGACAGCGCCCCGCCGCTCCGGCTGCCCGCGCCGCCCCGGCGCCGCCGCTGGCGGCCCGGGCCGGGCAGCCGGCTCCAGTCGCTGACGCCGCTCATGGCGGCCGTCGGTGTCATCGCTGTGCTGGCTGCTTCGCTGGCCCTGACCGGCAGCTTCACCGGGCACCAGGCCGCGCCGCGGGACCGGGCCCTGACGGCGGCGGAACTCGGCGGGGTCCCGCGCTACTACGTTGCCCTCAGCGGCCGCGCCGACGGGCCGCGCAGCGCGGTGGTGCGGGCCACGGCCACCGGGCGGGTGCTGGCCACAGTCACCCCGCCCCGGCCGTATCGCGCGTTCACGTTCCTGAGCGGTGCGGCCGACGGGCGCACGTTCGTGCTCGCCGCCCAGCGGTGGTGGCGGATCGCGTCGGGCACTCGCGGGATCAGTGCCGAGACGCGGGACGGCACCACCCCGGTCGCTTTCTTCCTGCTCCGGCTGCGCCCGGGCATAGGCCCGCCGCGGCTGACGGCACTGCACCTGCCGGGGCGGCTGGCCTCGGGCCGCCTGTCCGGCATCGCGCTGTCCCCGGACGGCCGCGCGCTCGCGCTGTCCCTGCATGTAGCCGAGATCCGGCTGATCAGCCTGGCCACCGGGGTGGCACGGGAGTGGGCCTGGCCAGGTGCCGCGCACTCCATCAAGGAGTGGGCGGGGAACGCCAAGCCGGACGGCGCGCCCCTGTCCTGGACGTCCGACGGCCAGACGCTCGCCTTCCAGATGTGGACCAAGTCCGGCGGCATCACCCAGGTGCGGCTGCTCGACACCAGGTCAGGAGGGGGCAGCCTGCTGAAGGCGAGCCGGCCCGTCGTGACGTTCGCCCCGGTGCGGCCCGGGGGCGTCAAGACCGGCCCGGTGGGCAATACGCTGATCACACCGGACGGCACCAAGATCGTCACGGTGACCCAGCTGGCCGCGCGGCAGCCCGGCTCGGTACCGGGAGCGCGCGTCACCGAGTTCTCGGTGCGCACCAGCCGGGTGGAACGCATCGTGGCCACCGGCCCCGTGCTCCCCTGGGACGTGCTGTGGACCAGTCCCTCCGGCCGCACGCTGATCGTCATCGGCTCGGCCGGGGCTCACTCGACCCGTTTGGTGCTGGGCATCCTGACCGGGCAGCATGTCACGCTGCTGCCGGGGGCCCCGCCGGAGACCAACAACATCGCCTGGTAGCCGCCGGGCCGATGGTGACCGGTCAGCAGCCGCCCAGCCGTTCGGCCAGGTAGGTCTCCAGCTGGTCTATGCCGATCCGCTCCTGCTTCATCGAGTCGCGCTCGCGGACCGTGACGGCCTGGTCGGTGAGCGAGTCGAAGTCCACCGTCACGCAGAACGGGGTGCCGATCTCGTCCTGGCGGCGGTAGCGGCGGCCGATCGCGCTGGCGTCGTCGAACTCGGTGTTCCACCGCTGGCGCAGCTGGGCGGCCACGTCGCGGGCTTTCGGCGACAGGTCGGCGTTGCGGGACAGCGGCAGCACCGCCACCTTGACCGGCGCGATCCGCGGGTCGAGCCGCAGCACGATCCGCTTCTCCAGCTTGCCGCCGGCGTCGGGCGCCTCGTCCTCGGCGTACCCGTCGAGCAGGAACACGAGCATGGACCGGTCGACCCCGGCGGCCGGCTCGATGACGTAGGGCACGAACCGTTCCCCGGACTCCTGGTCCAGGTAGGACATGTCCACCCCGGACGCCTTGGCGTGCGTGCTGAGGTCGTAGTCGGTGCGGTTGGCGATGCCCTCCAGCTCGCCCCACTCCCCGCCGGGGAAGGCGTACCGGTACTCGATGTCCACGGTCCGCTTGGAGTAGTGCGACCGCTTCTCGTCCGGGTGCTCGTACAGCCGCAGGTTGTCGCTGCGCACGCCGAGGCCGGTGTACCAGCCGAGCCGGGTGGCGATCCAGTGCTCGTGCCATTCCTCGTCGGCGCCCGGCTTGACGAAGAACTCCATCTCCATCTGCTCGAACTCCCGGGTGCGGAAGATGAAGTTGCCCGGGGTGATCTCGTTGCGGAACGACTTGCCGATCTGCCCTATCCCGAACGGGATCTTCTTCCGCGAGGTCTGCAGCACGTTGCGGAAGTTGATGAAGATGCCCTGCGCGGTCTCCGGCCGCAGGTAGGCCAGCCCGGACTCGTCCTCGGTCGCACCCAGATAGGTGCGCAGCAGCCCGTTGAACATGCGCGGCTCGGCGAACGCCCCCCGGGTGCCGCAGTGCGGGCAGGCGAGGTCGTTCAGCCCGTTCTCGGGGGGCCGGCCGTGCCGTTCCTCGTACGCCTCGATCAGGTGGTCAGCGCGGTAGCGGTGGTGGCAGACCTGGCACTCGGTCAGCGGCTCGACGAACTCGGTGACGTGCCCGCTGGCCTCCCACACCTCGCGGGCCAGGATGACCGAGGAGTCGATGCCGACGATGTCGTCCCGCTCGGTGACCATCGACTTCCACCACTGGCGCTTGATGTTGTTCTTCATCTCCACGCCCAGCGGCCCGTAGTCCCAGGAGGCGCGCAGCCCCCCGTAGATCTCGCTGGACGGGTAGACGAAGCCCCGGCGCTTGCTGAGGCTGACGATCGTGTCGATGCGGTCGTTGCGGCGGGCCATCGGGACTCCATCCGGCTGGCGGTCGGCGGGTTAGCTGCGCCCGGCTCCCCGGCTGGACGCGTCCGCCAAGCTTATTACCGGGTGACTCGTGGCCGGTCCTTGATCGAGGTGGGCCGCTTATGGGCCGCCGATGGGCGGACCGTAGGCCGTTCCCCTGGCAGCACGATCACCGGCAGCAGGTAGGCGTGGATCGTGGGGCCGCTGGACGGGGTGACCCGGGGGGACTCCCGGCCCACGGTGGCCAGCCCCGCCCAGGTGATCACGGTGACGGCGGCGCACGCCAGCACGATCGCCGGGATCATGCCGCGCCTGCGCAGCAGGTCGATCATGTGCCCTCCCCTGCGCCGGACTGCTGTTAGACGTCGCGGGCCCGGCTCAGGTTCCCACACCTACTGGTCGGCGGGCGGATAAACCCAGTCAGAGTCGATGTCCAGGGTGGGCCCGGGCCAGCGTGGCGGCGCAGGCGCCGCGGGCCGCCGGCGCCACGGCACGAGAATCCGGGGCATAGCCGTGCGGTACGTTGTGACTGTGCGTCAGCAACCCGCGGGGGTCCGCCAGTCCGTCGAGCGGCTTAGCCTGAAGCCCGCCGCCTACCTGCAGCAACTCCCCCGGTGGCTGCCCCCGGTGGCCATCGCCGCCCTGTTCATCGCCGGGCTCGCCGTCCCGGGCTGGGCGGGCGCGGCGCTGCTGCTGGTGGTAGCCGCGTTCGTGGCCTGGCTCGGCATCCTGTCCTGGCCGGCGCTGTCGGCCCCCAGCCGCCTGCTGCGGCTGGCCGTGCCCGCCGCCCTGGTCGCCCTGGCCCTGTGGCAGGGGCTCCGTTAGGGCGTGTCATGGGACACGCCCTGGGGCTAGCCGGGCAGCAGGTTCGGCTCGGCGCCGCCGTAGCGGCGGTCCCGGCTGGCGTAGATCTCGCAGGCCCGCCACAGGTGCCGCCGGTCGAAATCGGGGAAAAGCGTATCCAGGAAGACCAGCTCGGCGTAAGCCGATTGCCAGAGCAGGAAATTGGAGATTCTCTGCTCACCGGATGACCGGACGAAGAGATCGACCTCGGGAATATCCGGCTCATCCAGATACCGGGCCACCAGCTTCTCGTCGACCCGGTCGGCCCGCACCTTACCGGCCGCCACCTCGGCGGCTATGGCCGCGGCCGCGTCGGCGATTTCGGCCCGGCCGCCGTAATTGACACAGAATTGCAGGGTCAGGACCGAGTTGTGCTCGGTCATCCGCTCGGCATCCTCCAGTTCCTTGATCACGCTGCGCCACAGCCGGCGGTGCCGCCCGGCCCAGCGGACCCGGACGCCCACCTCGTTCAGCTGATCCCGGCGGCGGCGGATGACGTCCCGGTTGAACCCCATGAGGAAGCGGACCTCGTCCGGGGACCGCCGCCAGTTCTCGGTGGAGAACGCGTAGGCCGACAGGTACGGGATGCCCAGCTCGATCGCGCCCATGATCACGTCGAACAGCGCGGCCTCCCCCATCTTGTGGCCCTCGGTCCGCGGCAGCCCGCGCTGCCTGGCCCACCGCCCGTTGCCGTCCATGACCAGGGCGACATGCCGGGGCAGCAGGTCCGGCGGGATGGCCGGCGGCCGCACGCCATCGGGATGCGGGTACGGGGGACGGACGGGTGTGCTCACGCACGCTCCATGGGGCTAGTCGGGCCTGTCACCCAGGAAGACTAGCCAGGCCGGCCAGCGCACCGGACGGCTCGGGCCGCGCGCACCGTCAGACATGCTCCACGTGGCGCAGTGACCGGATCGAGTGTTCCAGGTGCCACTGGACGTACGCGGCGACCAGGCCGCTGCACTCCTCCCGGGGCCGGGGCAGGCTGGCGTCCGCATGCGCCCAGTCCCCGCGCAGCAGCGCACGCATCAGCGCGATGGTGGCCACCGACGGGGTGGCCGCGCCCGGCGGCCGGCAGGTCCGGCAGGTCAGCCCGCCTGCTGGCACCGAGAACACCCGGGACCCAGTGCTGGCCACCGATCCCGCATCCGGGTCCGCGACCGGGTCCGGGGTGCCGCAGACGGCGCATTCATCCAGGGCGGGTGCGTACCCGGCGACGGCCAGGGTGCGCAGCAGGTAGGCATCCAGCACCAGCCGCGGGTCATGGGCCTGCTCCCCGAGCGCCCGCAGCCCGCCGACCAGCAGCAGGAACTGCCGGATCGACGGCTCCTTCTCCACCGGGGTGAACCGCTCGGCCGCCTCCAGCATGGCCGTGCCGCTGGTGTACCGCGGGTAGTCCGCGGCCAGCGGCTCCCCGTACGGCCGCACCGTCTCGGCCTGGGTGATCACGTCCAGCGAGCGGCCGGTGTACAGCAGCAGGTCCACATGGGTGAACGGCTCCAGCCGGGCGCCGAACCGGGACCTGGTCCGGCGCACCCCCTTGGCTACCGCCCGGACGCGGCCGGTCCGCCTGGTCAGGATGGTGATGATGCGGTCTGCCTCACCCAGCTTGTGGGTGCGCAGCACGATCCCGTCATCCCGGTACAGGCTCACCGGTCCATTCTCGCGCACCCAGGTCCCGCCCGGGCGCAGCGCCACGGTGTGGCCCGGGCCGGGCGGGACCGGCTGGCGGCCGGACCGGGTGGCTAGCGGTGGGCCCGGTTCAGCGCGGAGAGCACCGCCCGCAGCGACGCGGTGACCGTGTTGGCGTCGACGCCCACTCCCCACCAGGCCCGGCCGCCGATCTCGCACTCGACGTAGGCGGCGGCCTGCGCGTCGCTGCCCGCGGAGAGCGCGTGCTCGGCGTAGTCCAGGACGCGGACATCGATGCCGACACTGGCCAGCGCGTCGCAGAACGCCGAGATCGGCCCGTTGCCGGTGCCCTCGACCTGCCGCGGCTGGCCGTCGGCCCGGATCTCCACGCTGAGCGCGTCCTTCGCGTCCACCACCGAGGAGGTGTGGTGCCCGAGCAGGGCCATGGCCCCGTCGGCCAGGTACTCATCGGAGAACGCCTGCCACATCTCAGCCGGGGTGACCTCGCCGCCCTCTTCGTCGGTGCGCGCCTGGACGACCCGGGAGAACTCGATCTGGAGCCGTCGCGGCAGGTCGAGCTGGTGCTCGGCCTTCATGATGTAGGCCACGCCGCCCTTGCCGGACTGCGAGTTGACCCGGATGACGGCCTCGTAGCTGCGGCCCACGTCCTGCGGGTCGATGGGCAGGTACGGCACGGCCCACGGGTAGCTGCGCACGTCCGCGCCGGCCGTGGCCACGTCCTGCTCCAGGGCCTCGAAGCCCTTCTTGATCGCGTCCTGATGCGAGCCGGAGAACGCGGTGTACACCAGGTCACCGGCGTACGGGTGGCGCGGGTGCACCGGAAGCTGGTTGCAGTACTCGGTGGTGCGCCGGATCTCGTCGATGTCCGAGAAGTCGATCATCGGGTCGATGCCCTGGCTGAACAGGTTCATGCCCAGTGTGACCAGGCACACGTTCCCGGTCCGCTCACCGTTGCCGAACAGGCAGCCCTCGATCCGGTCGGCGCCGGCCAGCACGGCCAGCTCGGCGTCGGCGACCGCGGTGCCCCGGTCGTTGTGGGTGTGCACGGACACGCAGACGTGCTCGCGGTACGGCAGGTTACGGCTCATCCACTCGATCTGGTCCGCGTACACGTTCGGCGTGGACCGCTCGACCGTGCACGGCAGGTTCAGGATGATCTCCCGGCCCGGGCCGGGCTGCCACACGTCCATGACCGAGGCGCACACGTCGAGCGCGAAGCCCAGCTCGGTGTCCATGAAGATCTCGGGCGAGTACTCGTAACCGAAGTCGCAGCCGCTGAGGTAGGTCTCCGCGTACTTCATCACCGACCGGGTGCCCTCCACGGCCAGGGCCTTGGTCTCTTCCCGGTCGTTGCCGAACACCACCCGGCGGAAGACCGGCGCGGTCGCGTTGTACATGTGCACGGTGGCCCGGGGCGCGCCCACCAGGGACTGCACGGTGCGCTCGATCAGCTCGTCACGGGCCTGGGTGAGCACGGAGATCTGCACGTCGCCGGGGATGACGCCATCAGTGATGAGGCTGCGGACGAAGTCGAAATCGGCCTGGCTGGCCGACGGGAAACCAACCTCGATCTCCTTGTACCCCAGCCGGACCAGCAGGTCGAACATGGTCCGCTTGCGGGCCGGGCTCATCGGGTCGATCAGCGCCTGGTTGCCGTCGCGGAGGTCGGTGGACAGCCAGCGCGGGGCCCGGGTGATGGACCGGCCCGGCCAGGTCCGGTCGGGCAGGTCGACCGGCTGGAACGGGGTGTACCGCTGGCAGGGCATGCCACTGGGCCGTTGCTGTACCGGAGGATGCCCGCCCGCTACATGGCCGGGCGTTTCATGCTGGGAATGCATCGGGGTCTGCTCCTTGCGGATCGGGGCGGCGGCCAGCCGTCACGCCAGAACCCCGCGGCGAGGGAGCCGGCCTCTATCGGCCCCCGCCGCGGCAGCTAAGCAGCAGCATTCCGTGCATCATGGCAATCCGCACAGTAGCAGACGTCCCGGGGGCGGCGAAGATCGCGTCCGCCATGCGAGACGGCCGGAACTGGGATCAGTCGTAGAATCCGAGGCGGCGCAGCTGTTTCGGGTCGCGCTGCCAGTCCTTGGCCACCTTGATCCGCAGATCCAGGTAGACCTTGGTGCCGAGCAGTGCCTCGATCTGCTGCCGGGCCCGGCTGCCCACCTCCTTGAGCCGCGCGCCCTTGGCCCCGATGACGATCGCCTTCTGGCTCGGCCGCTCGACATACATGACCGCGTGCACATCGATCAGGTCGGCACGGCCTTCGCGCGGCCCCATCTCGTCCACCACGACCGCGATGGAGTGCGGCAGCTCGTCCCGCACGCCTTCCAGCACGGCCTCCCGGATCAGCTCCGCCACCAGCTGCTGCTCCGGCTCGTCGGTCAGCTCCCCATCCGGGTAGAGCGCCCGGCCCGGCGGCAGGTGCGACACGAGCACGTCGGTGAGCACGCCGAGCTGGAACCCGGCCACCGCGGACACCGGCACGATGTCCGCCCATTCGCCGAGGTCCGCGACCGCGGCCAGCTGCCCGGTGATCTGGGCCGGGGAGGCCTGGTCGGTCTTGGTGACGATGGCCACCAGCGGCGTCTTGGCGGCCAGCCCGGCCAGCTCGTTGGCCAGGTAGGTGTCCCCGGGGCCGATGCGCTCGGTGGCGGGCAGGCAGAACCCGATCACGTCGACCTCGGTCAGCGTGGACCGGGCCAGGCTGTCCAGCCGCTCGCCGAGCAGGGTGCGCGGCCGGTGCAGGCCCGGCGTGTCCACGATGACCAGCTGAGCGTCGGGGCGGTGCACAATGCCCCGGATGGCGCGCCGGGTGGTCTGCGGCTTACTGCTGGTAATGGCCACCTTGCTGCCCACCAGCGCATTCATCAGCGTCGACTTGCCGACATTCGGCCTGCCGACGAAGCACGCGAAGCCCGACCGGAATTCCACCCCGTGATTCTATGGGGCACGGGCTGGCTGGAGTCAGGGCGTGAGGGTGGCGCGGAGCACGCCGTTGGAGCCGGCGTGGAAGATGACGGCCGAGGGACCCGCTTCGCGGACCACCGCGAGGTCGCCCGGGTCAGGCTGGTCGGCGTCGCTGACCAGCGCCGCCGCCTCCAGGCTGGAGGCGCCGCTGGACACCGCCATGGCCACGGCCAGGCGCAGCGCGGACAGCCGGAGGGAGGGCAGGGCCACCGCCGCCGCCGCGTAGGTCCGGCCGGTCTCGTCCCGGACGGCCGCCCCCTCGGCCGCCGCCACCCTGGCCCGGGCCGACCGCGCCAGGGTGATGATCTTCAGGTCTTCCGGGCCTGGCTCCACCGCGCTCACCCGGCCGAGTGTAGTGGCACGGCCCACCATCACATCAGTCACCGACCGCCTCGTTTGCCCCGCGGGCACCAAAGGTCCGGTCACCCGTCAGCCAGGGCGGTCCGGGTGCGCGGCCTGCGGTGCGGGCGCGCCGACCCGTTCCACGGTCACCGTGCCGATCCGGTTGCGCCGCCCCTCCAGGCTGTCCGCGGTCAGCCGCAGCCCGGCCACGGTGCCGGACGAGCCCGCGATCGGCACCCGGCCGATCGCGTGCGCCAGCAGGCCACCGACTGTCTCCACGTCCTCCGCGTCGATCGTCGTGCCGAACAGCTCTTCCAGGTCGGTCACGGGCAGCCGGGCGGGTACCCGGGCCCGGTCCGGGGACAGCCACTCCACCGTCGGCTGCTCCTGGTCGTACTCGTCGGTGATCTCCCCGACGATCTCCTCCAGCAGGTCCTCGATCGTCACCAGCCCGGCGGTGCCGCCGTATTCGTCGATCACGATGGCCACGTGGATCCGGCGCTGCTGCATCTCCTTGAGCAGCTCGTCCACGGGCTTGCTGTCCGGCACGAACGTGGCCGGCCGCATCACCGAGGTGACCTTCTCGACCGACTCCCGCTCCGGATGCTCCTGGCTGGCGGTGACCAGGTCCTTCAGGTAGGCGATGCCGATGACGTCGTCCTCGTTCTCCCCCACCACCGGGATCCGGGAAAAGCCGCTGCGCAGCGCGAGGGACAGCGCCTGGCGGAGAGTCTTGCCGCGTTCCACGAACACCATGTCGGTGCGCGGCACCATGACCTCGCGGACGATCGTGTCGCCCAGCTCGAACACCGAGTGAATCATCGCGCGGGCGTCCGGCTCGATCACCTGGCGCTGCTCCAGCAGGTCGACCAGGCCGCGCAGCTCCTCCTCGGAGCCGAACGCGTCGCGGGACCCCCGGCCCGGGGTCAGCAGGCTGCCCAGCGCGAGCAGCAGGCGCGGGATCGGGCCGAGCGCGCGGACCACCGGGTACAGCACGTCGGCCGCGGCCAGTGCCACCGACCGCTGGTACTGCCGGCCCAGCACCCGCGGGCCGATCCCGGCCAGCAGGTACAGCACCGCGATCATGATGGCCGCGGTGATCAGGAAGGTGCGCCAGCCGGTGCCCAGCCAGTGCTCCAGGGCCGCCGCGACCAGCACGACCGCCCCGGTCTCCCCGGACACCCGGGCCAGCAGCAGCACGGCCAGGTAACGCGCGGGCTCGGCCAGCACCGCCTGGAGCCGGGTGGCGGCCCGGCGGCGCCGGCCGGTCCGGCTGCGGGCCAGTTCGACCGCCCCGGACCGGGACGCCCGCATCAGCGCGACCTCCGCGCTCGCGCACAGCCCGGCAAACAGCGCGAGTACCAGGGCGGCGACGATCAGCCAGGCCATGGCGGCGTCACCCGGCCCCGTCCGGCCCTTCCGGGTCAGCACCCGGCCGGGACGCCAGCTCGCGCGGGCCACGCCACGAGCGGAGCAGCTCGTCCTGCAAGCCGAACATGGCGGCCTTCTCGTCGGCCTCGGCGTGGTCGTAGCCGAGCAGGTGCAGGATGCCGTGCGTGCAGAGCAGCTCCAGCTCGTCCCGCAGCGGATGGCCGGCCTGCCCGGCCTGGTCCGCGGCCACCGCGGGGCACAGCACGACATCGCCGAGCAGCCCGGGCGGCGGGGCCGGCTCCCCGCTGGCACCCTGGTCGCCGCGGGAGCTGCCCGGGGGTGGCGGCCGCAGCTCGTCCATGGGGAAGGCCAGCACGTCGGTGGGGCCCGGCTCGCCCATCCACCGCTCATGCAGATCGGACATGGTCTGCCGGTCTACCAGCAGCACGGACAGCTCGGCCAGCGGGTGCATCCGCATCCCGTCCAGGACGTGCCGGGCCAGCGCGGCCAGGTCGGCCTCGTCCACGTCGGCGCCGGATTCGTTGGCGATCTCGATGCTCACCGGTAACGCCCGCTCACTGGGCGCGCTTGCGCCGGTGCGGCGCCGGGGCCGTGTCACGCACCCGCGCGTCGTACCGGGCGTAGGCGTCCACGATGCCGGCGACCAGCCGGTGCCGGACCACATCGTGGCTGGTCAGCCTGGTGAAATGGACGTCGTCCAGGCCGTCCAGGATGTCCTGCACGACGCGCAGCCCGCTGGTCTGCCCAGCGGGCAGGTCCACCTGGGTGACGTCACCGGTCACCACGATCCTGGAGCCGAACCCGAGCCGGGTGAGGAACATCTTCATCTGCTCGGCCGACGTGTTCTGCGCCTCGTCCAGGATGATGAACGAGTCGTTCAGCGTCCGGCCGCGCATATAGGCCAGCGGCGCGACCTCGATGGTGCCCTGCGCGATCAGCTTGGGGATGACATTGGGGTCCAGCATGTCGTGCAGCGCGTCGTAGAGCGGCCGCAGGTAGGGATCGATCTTCTCGTACAGCGTGCCGGGCAGGAAGCCGAGCCGCTCCCCCGCCTCCACGGCCGGCCTGGTCAGGATGATCCGGTTGACCTCCTTGGCCTGCAGCGCCTTGACCGCCTTCGCCATGGCCAGGTAGGTCTTCCCAGTACCGGCCGGGCCGATGCAGAACACGATCGTGTGCGCGTCGATGGCGTCCACGTACCGCTTCTGGTTGAGCGTCTTGGGGCGGATGGTCCGGCCGCGGGCCGACAGGATGTCCAGGGTCAGCACGTCCGCGGGACGCAGCCCGGACTTGCGGCGCAGCATCGCCACGACCCGCTCCACCGAATCGGTGGTGAGCTCGGCGCCGCCCTTGAGCAGTTCGGTCAGTTCCCCGAACAGCCTGGCGGCGCCCTCACTCTCCTCGGCGGCCCCGGTAATCGTGATCTCATTCCCGCGCACGTGAATGTCGGCGTCGAATGCCTTCTCGATCACGTGCAGGAGTTCATCCCGGGACCCCAGCAGGCTGACCATTGAATGGTCATCTGGGATAACGATCTTGACCTGCGCGCCAGCTTCGGCGGGCAGCTTACGGCTGGAAGAATCGCCGGATCTGTCTGTCAATTCCTTAATCTCCGCGTGGGCGCAGGCGCACGCCAGCGCCCGTAGGAGCCATCGTATCCGTGCGGGCCGTCAGCCTGGGGGCCAGCCGAGGACGCGCCCGCCGAGGACGTGTGCGTGCACATGCTGCACTTCCTGCCCGGAGTCCGGGCCTGTGTTCAGCACAACCCGGTAACCGGTGCCGGAGATTCCCTCGGCCACCGCGACCTCGTGCGCCTGGGTCAGCACCTCGGCCAGCAGCCCCGGGTCAGCCGCGGCCAGCGCGCCGAGGTCCGGGTAGTGCTCCTTGGGGATCACCAGCACGTGGGTGGGCGCCTGCGGGTTGATGTCGCGGAAGGAAAGGGTCCGCGATGACTCCAGCGCCCGTGTCGCCGGGACACCGCCGGACACGATCTTGCAGAATAGGCACTCTGGCACACTGGGGATCCTAGCTTGTCTCCCTCCGGTAACACTCATGACATATATGGTTGCGATGGTGCTAAACCCACGGCGCCCGTCCAGTGCACCCCCCGACGTGCACGGCGCGGCTTTAGTATGTGGCTCCCGGGGTTGCGGCCAGGCCGCTACCGCTGGGTCAGGAAGGCGCGTAGGTGAAGCTCATACCCGTGGGGGGGTCGATTAGGTGAGGCCTAGGGGCGGGGGCGGGTCGCGTGCATGCACTCGACATGCCCGGTGAACCTGACGGCGTGGTAACGCGTCCCACTGATGTGACCGAGACCTTGGCCGTCGACGCTGGGCTGGCTGCTGCCGCCCCGCTCGGATGGGACGCCGACCGGGCGGTCACCGCGATTTACAGCGAGCACTACCGCTCGCTGGTCCGCCTGGCCGCCTTCCTGGTCCGCGACACCGCGACCGCGGAGGAAGTGGTCCAGGACTCGTTCGTGGCCATGCACGGGGCATGGCGCAGGCTGCGGGACACCGACAAGGCCCTGTCCTATCTTCGGCAGTCCGTGGTCAACCGGTCACGTTCGGTTCTCAGGCACCGGATGGTGGTGGACAAGAACACTCCCAAGCCACCCCCGGACATGCCGAGCGCCGAGCACGGCGCGATCATCCAGCTGGAGCGCTCGGCCGTGGTGTCCGCGCTGCGCGCGCTTCCGGACCGGCAGCGCGAAGCGCTGGTGCTGCGCTACTACGGCGACCTGTCCGAAGCGCAGATCGCCTCGACCATGGGCATCAGCCGGGGAGCAGTCAAGAGTCACACGGCCCGGGCCATGTCGGCCCTGCGCGCCGTGCTGGAACGGGATACGTGAGGAGGGCCGGCCGGGGCACAAGGCGCCCTGGGCAGCACGCATGACAACACTGGACCGGGAGTACGAGGACGTCGTACGCCGCGCACTGATCGCGGCGGCGGAGTCCATCGAGCCAGCAGGCGACGGGCTGCAGCGCATCCGTCACCAGCTGAGCTCGCCCCGGTCCATGACCTCACTGACCGCCTCGTTCACCGAATGGCTCCGGCTCAGCGGGATCCGGTTCTCGGTCCGGCTGGAGCCGGCCGCCGGGACGGGCCGCGCGGCGCTCGGCCAGGTGCGGCACCTGTTCACCGGCCCAGGCCTGCGGCCGGGTCCCTTTCTGACCCGGGACCAGGCGTCCGGGGAGTATCCCGGGCGGCGCCCGCCGGGCCGCCGGGGCAGTGCCCTGCGCCGCCTCGGCCCGGTTGCGGCCTGGCTCCGGCCGGTGCTCGCCGTCGCGGCTGTGGTGGCCGTCGTGGCCGTAGCCGTGCTCGCGGTCAACCGCTCACAGCGGACTCTGTTCACGCCGACGAACTCGGTCAGCGCGCACCGCGCGGACGCGGCCGGGCCGGCCACCGCCGCCGCCGAAACGGCCAGCCTGCGTCCCTGGGAGCCGCTCGGGGTCGTGGCCGTGCCGGCCGGGGCATCCAGGGCGCAGGGAACCAAGCACACCCTGGTGCCCGCGGTGGCCTGCTCGCCGAAGGCGTCGGCCAGCCCGAGCGCTCCCATCACGGCGGCCAGTGCCGCACCAACGCCGACGGCGACCCCGACCGACACCCCCTCAGCCACCCCGACGCCGACCCCGTCGGTGAGCACATCCCCGTCGGTAACCCCGACACCCACCGACTCGGGCGTCAGCACCAGCGGCAGCGAGGCCACCCCCCAGGCCATCCAGGCCACCCCAGCGGCGTTTATCTTCCCGGCCGCGGCCCAGCAGCCAGCCAGCACCGGCTGCGGCGGCACGACGGCTAAGGTCACGCCCACCGCCCCGCCGGCTACCCCCACGTCCTAGCGGGCGGCCTGCACCCGGGCTGGCCCAGCATCCCGCGTGGGTCAGGCCCAGCGGCCGGTCCGGCTGAGCAGCACGGCCGCCGCCACCGCGCCCGCAGTGGAGGCGCGCAGGACGGTCGGCCCCAGGTGCGCGGCGGTGGCCCCGGCCCCGGCCAGCAGGCCTGCCTCGGCCGGGGAGATACCGCCCTCCGGGCCGACGATGACCATGACCTCGCCCGAGCTGGGCAGGGCCACGCGGCCGAGCGGCTCATCCGCGTCCGGATCGAGCACGATCGCGCTGGCCGCGGCAGCCACCCGGGCGGCCACGTCGCCGGTCCCGGCCAGCCCGGTGACGTCCGGGATCCGGCCCCGGCGGGCCTGCTTGGCCGCTTCCCGGGCGGTGGACCGCCAGCGGGCCAGGGCCCGCTCGCCCCGCTCACCCGCCCAGCGGACGATGCCGCGCTCCGCCGCCCAGGGCATCACCACGTCCACCCCGACCTCGGTCATCAGCTCCACGGCCAGCTGCCCCCGGTCCCCCTTGGGGATGGCCTGCACGACCACCACGGCGGGCTGCGGGGCGGGCAGCAACCGCCGGCGGCGCACGGCCAGTTCGACCGACCCGCGCTGCACCCGGGTGACCACGCACTCGGCCAGCTGGCCCGCCCCGTCGGTCACGTCGGCCCGCTCGCCCACGGCCAGCCGGCGCACGTCGGCGGCGTGCCGCCCCTCCGGGCCGGACAGCTCGATCACCTCCCCGGCCAGGTCGGCCGGCTCGGCCAGGAACACCGGCGGCCGGGAGCTGGCCGCCGCGCCCGGCGCCGGCTTACCGGCCGTTGAAGGCGTCACGCAGCCGGGAGAAGAAGCCCTGCTGGCCGGGAGCGAACCGGCCGGGCGGGGTTTCCTCGCCGCGCAGCGCGGCCAGCTGCCGCAGCAGGGCCTCCTGCGCCTCGTCCAGCTTGGCCGGGGTCTCCACGGTGACGTGGATGACCAGGTCGCCGCGGCCGGTGTCGTTCAGGTGCTGGACGCCGAGCCCGTACATCGGGATGACCTGCCCGGACTGGGTACCTGGGCGGATGTCCAGATCCCGGGGCCCGTCCAGGGTCTCCACGGTCAGCGTCGCGCCGAGCGCGCCGGCCACCATCGGGATGGTGACCGTGCAGTGCAGGTCATCGCCCTGCCGCTCGAAGATCGGGTGCGGGCGCTGGAGGATCTCCAGGAACAGGTCACCCGGCGGGCCGCCGCCCGACCCGACCTCGCCCTCGCCCGCCAGCTGGATGTGCGTGCCGTCCTCGACCCCGGCCGGGATGCGCACCTTCATCGTCCGGCGGGTGCGGACCCGGCCGTCACCGTCGCACTCCGGGCACGGCCGGCGGATCACCGTGCCGAACCCGCCGCAGTGCGGGCACGGCCGCGAGGTCATCACCTGGCCCAGGAACGAGCGGGTGACCTGGCTGACCTCGCCCCGGCCGCCGCATACCTCGCAGGTCTCCGGGTGGGTGCCCGGTGCGGTGCCCTCACCCGAGCAGGTCGGGCAGACCACGGCGGTGTCCACCACCAGCTCCCGGGTGGTGCCGAACGCGCACTCGGACAGGTCGAGCTCCACCCGGATGGTGGCGTTGCGGCCCCGCCGGGCCCGGCTGCGCGGCCCGCGGCTGGTGGCGCCCGCGCCGAAGAACGCGTCCATGATGTCGCTGAACGGGAACCCGGCACCGAACCCGGGGCCGCCGGCCGGGCCGCCGTTGGGCGCGAACGGGTCCGCGCCCATGTCGTACATCTGCCGCTTCTCCGGGTCGGAGAGCACCTCGTAGGCCTGGGTGATCTCCTTGAAGCGCTCCTGCGTCGCCGGGTCCGGATTCACATCCGGGTGCAGCTCACGGGCGAGCCGCCGGTAGGCCTTCTTGATCTCATCGGGCGGCGCGTCCCGGCGGATGCCGAGGGCGCCGTAATAATCGTTGGCCACTAGGACCCCGCCAGGATCTGGCCCACGTATCGTGCCACCGCGCGCACTGCTCCCATCGCTGTTGGATAATCCATCCGGGTCGGCCCGAGCACCCCGAGCCGGGCCAGCATCTGGTCCCCGGTCCCGTACCCGGCCGCTACCACGGAGGTGCTGTGCAGGCCCTCGACCGGGTTCTCCGCCCCGATCCGGACGGTCAGCGCGGGCTGGTCGCCGGATTCCCCCAGCAACCGCATCAGCACCACCTGCTCCTCAAGAGACTCAAGGACCTCGCGAAGGCCCTTGGAGAAGTCGGCCGTGGTCAGGTTGGCCGCCCCGCCGACCACTACCCGCTCATCGTGCCGGTCCACCAGGGTCTCCAGGATCACCGAGAAAACCGCGGCCGCGTTCGGCCGCTGGCTGGGCTCGACCAGCGCGGGCAGCTCAGCCACCACGGAGGCCACCTCGGTCAGCCGCCGGCCGTCCAGGCAGGCGTTGAGCACCGCCCGCAGCTGGGTGACCGCGTCCTCGTCGGTGGCGTCAGGCAGTTCGACCGTCCGCTGCTCGACCCGGCCGGTGTCGGTGATGAGCACCAGCATCAGCCGCCTGGCGGCTACCGGGACCAGTTCCACGTGGCGCACCGCGGACCGGGTCAGCGAGGGATACTGCACGACGGCGACCTGGCGGGTCAGCTGGGCCAGCAGCCGCACGGTGCGCATGACCACGTCGTCCAGGTCGTACGCGCCGGCCAGGAACGTCTCGATGGCCCGCCGCTCGGCCGCGGACAGCGGCTTGACCGCGGACATCCGGTCCACGAACAGCCGGTAACCCTTGTCCGTCGGGACCCGGCCCGCGCTGGTGTGCGGCTGCACGATGTAGCCCTGCTCCTCGAGCACGGCCATGTCGTTGCGGATCGTCGCGGGCGAGACATCCAGGTGATGCCGGTCCACCAGGGACTTGGAGCCGACCGGCTCCGTCGTGGACACATAGTCCTCAACGATCGCGCGAAGCACCGCGAGCTTGCGCTCGTCGAGCATGTCCCCACCTCCCCTGGCACTCCGCAGTCCTGAGTGCCAAGTTTAAGGCGGTCCGGGCCCGGTGGCACCCAACCGCGGTATTAGCCCGGGGGGCGCCCGCCCGGAACCCCCCGATCGCCGCTGCGCCGGGGGCGGCCGGCGTGCCGCCCCAGCCCGGTCCTGGGTTGTCCGGTAGCGTCCCGTTGGTGCGCCCCCACTACGGCACAGACGTGCTGGCTGAAAGCCAGGCCCGGCGCAGGCGGCCCGAATCACCGCAGGTCGAGGCGGCCAGTGGGCTGGTGGTCGAGGAAGCGGGCGGCCGCGGGTTCTGCGGCGCGGTCGTCGCCTGCGAGAAGGACGCGGTCACCCTGGAGGACCGGTTCGGCCGGCAGCGGGTGTTCCCGCTGCGCCCCGGCGCGTTCCTGCTGGAGGGCAGGCCGGTCACGCTGACCCGGCCCGCCCCGGCCCAGCCGGGCCGCCCGGCCCGCAGCCGGTCCGGCTCGGTGGCCCGCCCGGCCGCCCCGGCTGGCGCGGCCCACCGCGCCCAGGTGGCCCGGGCCAGCCGGATCTATGTCGAAGGGCGGCACGACGCCGAACTGGTCGAGAAGATCTGGGGCGACGACCTGCGCGACGTCGGCGTGGTGGTGGAATACCTGGAAGGCGTCGATCACCTGCCCAGCGTGGTGCACAGCTTCGCGCCCGGCCCGCAGCGGCGGCTCGGCGTCCTGGTCGACCACCTGGTGCCCGGGTCCAAGGAGCAGCGCATCGCCGCCGCGGTGACCTCACCGTACGTGCTGGTGGCCGGGCACCCGTTCGTGGACATCTGGCAGGCGGTCAAGCCCGCCACGCTGGGCATCAGCGGCTGGCCCACCGTGCCGCGCGGCACGCCGTGGAAGGAAGGAGTGCTCCGCGCGCTGGGCTGGGCGCCAGACACCGCGGCGGGCTGGAAACGGATCCTGGCCGCCACCCGTTATTACACCGACCTGGAAGCTGAGCTGCTCGGCCGGGTCGAGGAACTGATCGACTTCGTCACCGCGCCGGGCAGCGGCTAGCGTGTCGGCACGCACCCGCGAGGAGCCCATGACCCGGCCACAGCCGAGCTACCCGATGGACCCGGGCCTGAGTGTCTGTGGCGAAGACGCGGCCAGCGCAAGCCCGCCGGAGCCGGGCAGCCCGCGCGAAGTCCACCTGGCCATGCTGGCCTACCTGGGCATCCCGTTCACCCTCTGCGTGCTGCCGCTGATCTGCTACCTGGCCAGCCCGGGTCAGCCGCCCGGGGGCCAGGGCTTCGCCCGGGTGCACGCCGGCCAGGCGCTGGCGCTGTCCCTCACCGCCCTGCTGTACACGCTGTGCGGGCTGATCGTGTTCGGCGTGCTGGCCCTGGACTCGCCGCAGGTGGCCGCGGTGATCGCGGTACCGCTGCTGGCGCTGCTGTGGCTGAGCGTGCTGGTGGTCGTGGTCCGCTCGGCCATCGCGGCCAGCCGCGGTGAACTGCGCCCGGTCCCCCGCTGGCTCCGGCTGACCCGGGAGTCTCCGGTCAGTCGGTGAGCCGGCGGATCACCGCGTCGGCGAGCAGCCGCCCGCGCCGGGTCAGCACCACCCGGCCCGCCGCGTGGGCCTGCGGCTCGGCCAGCCCGTCCCGCACCGCGTCCGCGGCGGCCGCCCGGCCGGCGGCACTCAGGATGCCCAGCGGGCAGCCGGTGGCCAGCCGGGTCCGCAGCATGATCTCCTCCAGCGCGCGCTCCGGCCCGGTCAGCACCTCCCGGGCCAGGCCCGGGCTGGTGCCCGCGGCCAGCCGCGCCGCGTAGGCGGCCGGGTGCTTCACGTTCCACCAGCGGGTCCCGCCGATGTGGCTGTGCGCCCCCGGGCCCACGCCCCACCAGTGCCCGCCGGTCCAGTACAGCAAGTTGTGCTGGCACCGGGCGCCCGGCCCGGCCGCCCAGTTGGACACCTCGTACCAGTGCAGGCCGTGCCCGGCGAGCATCTCGTCAGCGGCCAGGTAGCGGTCGGCCATCGCGTCGTCGTCCGGCCGGGGCAGCTCACCGCGCCGGATCCGGGCGGCCAGCCGGGTGCCGTCCTCGACGATCAGCGCGTACGCGGAGATATGGTCCGGCCCGGCGCCCAGCGCCTCGTCCAGGGACCGGCGCCAGTCCTCGCCGGTCTCGCCCGGGGTGCCGTAGATGAGATCCAGGCTGACGTGCTCGAACCCGGCCTGCCGGGCCCACTGGGCGCACCGTGCGGGCCGCCCCGGCTCGTGCACCCGGTCCAGCACGGCCAGCACGTGCGGCGCGGCGCTCTGCATGCCCAGCGAGATCCGGGTGATCCCGGCCTCACGCAGCGCGGCCAGCGAGCGCTGGTCCACGCTCTCCGGGTTGGCTTCGGCGGTCACCTCGGCCCCCGGTGCCAGGCCGAACTCACCGTCGATGACCTTCAGGATCTCGCCGAGCCGGGCCGGCGGCAGCAGGGTCGGCGTGCCGCCGCCGAAGAACACGGTGCGGGCCGGCGCTGGCCCGCCGCCCAGCACCCGCCGGGCCAGCCGGATCTCGGCCACCGCCAGGTCTGGGTAGCTGTCCCTGGATGCCCCGGAGCCGAGTTCCGCGGCGGTGTAGGTGTTGAAATCGCAGTACCCGCACCGGGTCTGACAGAACGGCACATGCACATACCAGCCAAACGGCTCGTTCCCCAGCGCGGCCACCGCGCCCGCCGGGAGGGCGCCGTCGGCTGGCACGGCCTGGCCGGCCGGGAGCACTCCAGGCACGGTCAGCCGGCGATTTCCGGCTCGGTCACCCGGCCGAGCACGCCAACGGCCACGTCGTCCCACTTGGGGTCGCGTTCCGGCACCGTCAGCAGCCGCCGCATCAGCCCGGTGTCGCCGTAGTAGGCCAGCATGGCCTCGGCCACCGTGACACTCTCCGCGGGCCGGGCCAGCACCTCGATCGGGTCACCGGCACCGGCTGTCCCCTCGCGCAGCACCCGCAGGTAGGCGCCGGGCCGCCCGGCCGCGGCGAACCGCTTGACCCAGCCCGGCTCGTCCATCCAGCCACGGAACGTGCCGCACGGGATGCGGACCGAGGAGACCTGCACGACCGCGGTGCCGACCTGCCAGGTCTCGCCGATCACCGCGCCGGACACGTCGAGGCCGGCCGTGGTGAGGTTCTCACCGAACGTGCCGCCCGGCAGTTCCCGGCCCAGCCGCTCGACCCAGTAGTCCAGGTCCTCCCGGGCGTAGGCGTACAGCGCCTGGTGCGGCCCGCCGTGATGCCGGGTGTCCACCTGCTCGTCGCCTTCCGCGCCGAGCCGGCCCAGCGCCACCGGGCCGCGGGCCGGCTGCTTGTCGATGGCGGTGCGCCGGAGCCGTCCAGCCCAGTTCGCCGCCTTGCCCCGGCCCGTGTTCACCGATACCACCCGCGCGCTCGCCACCCCTGCACGCTATGCCAGCCCGGGCCGCCCGCCGAACCAATTCCGGCCGCGCCGGGTTCCCGGGGGGCCGTCCCGGCGGGACAGCGCTTATCCTGGATCCAGCCGCGGCACGGGGAGGGTTCGATGACGTACTGGACGGGACCGGGACAACGGCTGGCGGCCGATGGACGCGCGCAGCTGCGGGCCTCGGACGTGGACCGGGAACGGGCCGCCGAGGTGCTCAAGTCGGGCTACGCCGACGGGCGGCTGACCAAGGAAGAGTACGACGCCCACCTCAACCAGGTGTACGCGGCCCGGACCAACGCCGACCTGATGGCGGTGACCAGCCAGCTGCCCGGCGGCGGGGTCGCGCTCTACGCGCCGGAGCCGCCGCCGCGCACCAACACGCTCGCGGTGGCCGCGCTGGTCTGCGGCATCGGCCAGTTCTTCACCCTGGGCCTGGGCACCATCCCCGCGGTCATCCTGGGCCACATGTCGCAGCGGCAGATCCGGCGCACCGGGGAGCAGGGCAGCGGGATGGCCACGGCCGGGCTGGTGCTGGGCTGGATCGGCGTGGCCCTGTGGGTGATCTTCATCACATTCGTGCTGTTCGCTGCGGTCAGCGTCACCCACGGCTCGACGACCTCGGTGCCGGTGCCGGGCCCCCCCGGTCCTAACGCGGCCCAGCCGTCTATCGCTGCCGGTCCGGCTGGGTGGACAGCGCGGCCACGAAGGCTTCCTGCGGCACCTCGACCCGGCCGATGGTCTTCATCCGCTTCTTGCCTTCCTTCTGCCGCTCCAGCAGCTTGCGCTTGCGGGTGATGTCCCCGCCATAGCACTTGGCCAGCACGTCCTTGCGCAGCGCGCGGATGTTCTCCCGGGCGATGATCTTGGATCCGATCGCGGCCTGGATCGGCACCTCGAACTGCTGGCGCGGGATCAGCTCGCGCAGCCGGGCGGTCATGGCCAGGCCGTACTCCCGCGCCTTGTCCTCGTGCACGATCTGGCTGAACGCGTCCACCGGCTGGCCCTGCAGCAGGATGTCCACCTTGACCAGGTCGGCCTCCTGCTCCCCGGCCGGCTCGTAGTCCAGCGACGCATAGCCGCGGGTGCGCGACTTCAGCTGGTCGAAGAAGTCGAAGATGATCTCGGCCAGCGGCATCGTGTACCGGATCTCGACCCGGTCGGCGGACAGGTAGTCCATGCCGAGCAGCATGCCCCGCCGTCCCTGGCACAGCTCCATGATCGTGCCGATGTACTCGGCCGGGGCCAGCACGGTGGCCCGGACCACCGGCTCGAACACCTGGGCCACCTTGGCGGCGGGCTTGGCGCTGCCCCCCGGCGTGCCGGCCGGGAAGTCGCTGGGGTTGGTGACCTGGATCTCGGCGCCGGACTCCAGCACCACCCGGTACACCACGTTGGGCGCGGTGGAGATGAGGGACAGGCCGAACTCGCGCTCCAGCCGCTCCCGGACGATCTCCATGTGCAGCAGCCCGAGGAACCCGCAGCGGAAGCCGAAGCCGAGCGCGGTGGACGTCTCCGGCTCGTAGACCAGGGCCGCGTCGTTCAGCCGCAGCTTGTCCAGGGCGTCACGCAGTTCCGGGTAGTCGTCCCCGTCCACCGGGTACAGCCCGGAGAACACCATCGGCCGTGGGTGGTCGTAACCGGGCAGCGCCTCGGTGGCCGGGCGGGCGGCACTGGTCACCGTGTCACCGACCCGGGCCTGCCGGACGTCCTTCACCCCGGTGATCAGGTAGCCGACCTCGCCCGCGGCCAGGCTCTCCGACGGCACCGGCTCCGGCGATATCACGCCCACCTCGAGCGTGTCGTGCGCCGCCCTGGTGGACATCATCAGGCTCTTCTCCCGCCGGGTGAGACGGCCGTCCACCACGCGCACGTAGGTCACCACGCCGCGGTAGGTGTCATACACCGAATCGAAGATCAGGGCCCGGGCGGGCGCGTCCAGCTGGCCCTGCGGCGGCGGCACCTGCGCCACGATCGCGTTCAGCAGTTCCGCCACGCCCTCGCCGGTCTTGGCGGACACCCGGAGCACGTCAGCGGGCGAGCAGCCGATGATGCCGGCCAGCTCCTCGGCGTACAGGTCAGGCTGGGCCGCGGGCAGGTCGATCTTGTTCAGCACCGGGATCAGCTGCAGGTCGGCTTCGAGCGCCAGGTACAGGTTGGCCAGCGTCTGCGCCTCGATGCCCTGGGCCGCGTCCACCAGCAGCACCGCGCCCTCGCAGGCGGCCAGTGAGCGGGACACCTCGTAGGTGAAGTCGACGTGGCCGGGCGTGTCGATCAGGTTCAGCACGTACTGGCGGCCGTCGCCGCCGGTCCACGGCAGCCGGACCGCCTGGCTCTTGATCGTGATGCCGCGCTCGCGCTCGATGTCCATCCGGTCCAGGTACTGCGCGCGCATCTGCCGGTCGGTGACCACCCCGGTGAACTGCAGCATCCGGTCGGCCAGCGTGGACTTGCCGTGATCGATGTGCGCGATGATGCAGAAGTTCCGGATGATGTCCATGCCGGTCTGACCGGGGCTGGTCCCGGGCTGCGCGCCGTCCCGGAGGACCTGCTCGGGCGTTGCTGGCACAGATATCCGCCTGATTCGAATCGGTGGGGTCTCAAACTCATCGTTACATGCGGGCGGGGATGCCCGGGCCCCGGCTCAGCCGCCAGGAGGCGGCCGCCCAGGCAACCGGTTTGGGCCTTCGCCTCCGGGTAGGCTATCCTGCCTCGTCGGGGCCAGCGCGCCGCGCCGCCGTGCGGGCGGGCGCGGTAGCCGCCAGCCAGCGCTCCGGCCCCGGCACCCAGACCAGAACCAAGCGAGGCTTCCGCGTGGCGAATATCAAGTCCCAGATCAAGCGCAACAAGCAGAACGAGAAGGCCCGGCAGCGCAACAAGGCGGTCAAGTCAGGGCTGAAGTCCTCGGTCCGCAAGTTCCGCGAGGCCGCCGACGCCGGCGACGTCGAGGGCGCCACCGTGGCCATGCGGGCTGCCTGCCGCAGCCTGGACAAGGCCGCGAGCAAGGGCGTCATCCACAAGAACCAGGCGGCCAACCGCAAGTCCGCCATCGCCCAGCGCGCCGCCGAACTGGCCAAGACGGCCTGACCCCCGGGGCGGCCGCTACCGGCGGGCTCTGCTCCCGACGATCTCCTGGATGGCCACTTCCAGCGCGTAACCCGCGCTCGTTCCCTCGCCTTTGACCTGCGCGTCGGCCTGGGCCACCGCGGCCAGCGCCCGGGCCACCCCCTCTGGGGTCCAGCCGCGTAGCTGCTGGCGCACCCGGTCGATCTTCCACGGCGGCGCGCCCACCTCGGCGGCTACCACCGAGTCCGGCTGGCCCCGGGACGCGCTGCCGACCCGGCCCAGCAGGCGCACCCCCTGGGCCAGCCCGCTGGTGATGAGCACCGGTGACACGCCGACCGCCAGCGCCCAGCGGAGCAGTTCCAGCGCCTCGGCCAGCCGGCCCTCGACGGCCCGGTCCGCGATCGTGAACCCGCTGGCCTCGGCCCGGCCCCGGTAGTACCTGGCCACCACGGACTGGTCGATGACCCCGGTCGTGTCCGCGGCCAGCTGGGCGCACGCGGCGGCCAGCTCACGCAGGTCGCTGCCGACCGCGTCGAGCAGCGCGCGCACCCCGCTGTCCTCGGCCGTCCGGTGCGCGGCGCGGAACTCGCTGCGGATGAACTGCATCCGCTCCCCCATGCGGGTGATCTTCGGGCAGTCCACCGTGGGCACACCCTGCTTGCCCAGCGCGGCCAGCAGCGCCTTGCCCTTGGCCCCGCCCGCGTGCGTCAGCACCAGGACCACCTCGGGCGGCGGGTCGGCCGCGATCGCGATGATCTCGTCGGCGACGTTCTTGGCCGCGTCCTCGGTCCCGTGCAGCACGACCAGGCAGCCGCCGCCGAACAGCGACGGCGCGGTCAGTGTGGCCAGCTCACCGGGACGCAGCCCGGCCGCTGGCACGTGCTGTGCGGTGCCCGCGTCCCGGGCGGCCGCGACCAGCCGGGCCACCGCCCGGTCGACCAGCAGCTCCTCCTCCCCCACGACGAGGCTGACCGGTGCGGCAGCAGCGGGCGCAGGGGCAGGCCGGGTCGGGGAAGGCACACCCGAAGACTACTGCGGCGGCCCGGGGGGACGACGCCCCGGCCGCCGCGAATCCGGGGCGCTGGTTCGAGCCGCGGGTCAGATCGCTACGGCCTCGCCGCCGAGCCAGACGCGGCTCGGCTGGAGGCCGTAAGCCCAGGCGAACGCGCCCTCGTGGTCGGCATCCCAGAGCACGATGTCGGCGTACCGGCCGCGGACCATGGCCCCGCGGTCCGGTGCCCGCAGGGCCTGCGCACCGCCCAGCGTGGCCGCGCGCAGCGCCTCGGTGACGCTCATCCCGAACTGCGACACAGCCAGCGAGATGACCAGCGGCATCGACGTGATCCCGACGCCGCCCGGGGTGTGGTCGGAGCCGAGCGCGACCGCCACGCCCTTGTCCAGCAGCTCGCGGACCGGCGGGTTCTTGCCGATCTGCAGCGCGGTGCCCGGGCAGACCACCGCGGCCACCCCGGCCCGGGCCAGCGCGGCCACGTCCTCGTCCCCGGCTTCGTGCAGCACGTCCGCGGAGGCACAGCCCAGCTCCGCGGCCAGCCGTGCCGCGCCGGTCCGGGTCTCCCCGCAGGCGTGCACCCGGGGCAGCAGCCCGGCCGCCCGGCCCGCGCTGAGGATCCAGCGGGCTTCCCGCTCGCTGAACCGGCCTTCCTCGCAGTACACGTTGACGCTGTCGGCGCCCACCGCGGCCGCGTCCGAGCACCAGGTGCCGACCGCGTCGATGTAGTCATGGCGGCGGCCGAAGTACTCCGGCGGCACCGCGTGCGCGGCCAGGAACGTGACGTGCACCCGCGGCATGCTGGGCTCGCCCTCCAGCGAGCGGAGCATCCGCACGTCGGCCAGTTCGCCATCGCGGGTCAGGTGGTAGCCGGTCTTGGCCTCGATCGTGGTGGTCCCCGAGCGCAGCCACTCCCGCAGCCGCTCGCGCACCCCGTTGCACAGGGTCCATGGGTCGGTGCCGCGGGTCACGGTGACGGTGGACGCCATGCCACCGCCGGCCGCGGCGATCTCGCTCTGCGAGGAGCCGCCGGCCCGCATGGCCAGCTCGGCGTACCGGTTGCCTGCGTAGACCGGGTGGGTGTGCGCGTCGATCAGGCCGGGGGTGACCAGCCCGCCGCCGAGGTTCTCCACCGCGTCGACGTTGACGATGTCCTCGACCACGCCGGGCAGGCTGGAGGGCAGTTCCGAGGCGCGGCCGACCCAGGCGATGCGCTCGTTGTAAGTCAGGATGGCCGCGTTGCTCCAGATCTCGGACCCGGTCCAGAGACGGCCAATGTTGGTCAGCAGGCGGACGGTCACCGGGGCGCCTCCGCCAGCGCGTGCGGTGCAGGCGGCGCGGACGCGCGCGTAACGGCGCTGGGCTGAGTCATCCGCCGTCACCTGCCAAAGTTCGATCCCTGCTCATGGCCCCCCCGCCTGGCACCCAGTTGAACGGGTCCTCAGCGCCCGATGTCCGGTGCCCTGGCGATGCGGCAACCAACATATCGGTTCAGTTACGGTATTGCACTACAGGGTCCCTGTACAGGCAGTATCACGAAGAAAGTCAGACCGGAAATTGCCGGCCTTTCCGGCTGTCTCACCCTCTGTGTTCCTGAGTGGCACCACGGCTCCGCTACGTGTCGGTAACTTGATGGCCCGCGGGGTACTGCCCAGGCTGGCCCGGCGGTGGCCAGGCACGACACCACCGCCCACCGCACGGCTGGCCGCTGCGCGCACAGACCGGGCATCTGGGCAGGTCCCCCCGCAAATCCGATCATCACAGACAGCGGGGGGAAAGGTGGCTGCAATCCATTGCATTTACCTCCTGCTCACCTAGGCTTCGCTTTCCCGCGATAAGCCGAAAGCGGAAATCCACCGTCGCGACGGGATATGTCCCGCCAGTTTCCATCTGCGAGTGCGGCTGCACCGTGCAAGTGCTCGTGCAAATTGCCCGTATGAGTTCTGCCGTCAGTTCCATGCCCCAGTTTGCCGGCCAGTTCCGTCCGGTCAGGAACGCGGGTTAGTTACCCGGGCCGGGCGGATTGGCCGGCCGCCAGCGGTCAGCTGACGGCGGGAACCGCGATGCGGGCGATCTCCGCGGCCAGGCCGGGCGGGACCCGCGCGGTCAGCTCGGTGCCGGCCTCGCCGTGCCGCAGCGCCAGCACCTCGCCTTCCTGGTGGGCCCGGGCGACCAGGTCGGCGTGCAGGTACGGGACGACCGCGCTGACCTCGCGGTCGCGCCGCGGCAGCGCCGCCTCCACGGCCCCGGCCAGCTCACCGAGCCCGGCGCCGGTCCGCGCGGACACCACCACACTGCCCGGCTCGCACAGCCGGAGCGCTGCCACCTGGGCCGGATCGGCCGCGTCGGCCTTGTTGATCACGACGAGCTCGGGCACCTCCCGGGCGCCGATCTCGGCCAGTACCTCGCGGACCGCGGCGATCTGCGCCCGCGGGTCGGCGTCGCTGGCGTCCACCACGTGCAGGATCAGGTCAGCCTCGGCCACCTCTTCCAGCGTGGACCGGAACGCCTCGACCAGCTGGTGCGGCAGGTGCCGGACGAACCCAACCGTGTCGGTCAGCGTGAACCAGCGGCCGGACGGGGTGCGGGCCCGGCGCACCGACGGGTCCAGCGTGGCGAACAGCGAGTCGTCCACCAGCACCCCTGCGCCAGTGACCCGGTTCAGCAGGCTGGACTTCCCGGCGTTGGTGTAACCCGCGATGGCCACGGCCGGGATGGCCCGGTCGCGGCGCTGACGGCGCTGCACCTCGCGGCCGGCCTTCATCCCGGCCAGCTGGCGGCGCAGCCGGGCGGTGCGGGTGCGGATCCGCCGCCGGTCGGTCTCGATCTTCGTCTCACCGGGCCCGCGGGTGCCGATGCCGCCGCCGCCGGCCACCCGGCCGCCGGCCTGGCGGGACAGCGACTCGCCCCAGCCGCGCAGCCGGGGCAGCAGGTACTCCAGCTGGGCCAGCTCGACCTGGGCCTTGCCCTCTTTGCTCCGGGCATGCTGGGCGAAGATGTCCAGGATGAGCGCAGTGCGGTCGATGACCTTGGTCTTCACCACGCCTTCCAGCCGGCGCAGCTGGCTGGGGGTGAGCTCGCCGTCGCAGATCACCGTGTCCGCACCGCTGGCCGCGGCCAGCTCGGCCAGCTCGGCCGCCTTGCCCGCCCCGATGTAGGTGGCCGGGTCCGGGCGGCCGCGCCGCTGCACCAGGCCGTCCAGGATCACCGAGCCGGCCGTCTCGGCCAGCCGGGACAGCTCGCGCAGCGAGTTCTCCGCGTCGGCCAGGGTGCCCTCGGTCCACACCCCGACCAGGATGACCCGCTCCAGCCGCAGCGCGCGGTACTCGACCTCGCTGATGTCCTGGAGTTCGGTGGACAGCCCGCCGACCCGGCGCAGCGCATGCCGGTCGAGCAGGTCGAACTCGCCGGTGCCGGTGGCCGTGCCGCCGTCGCTGTCCGCCCGCCGGGGCGGCCCGGCCTGCTCGGCGCCGGGCGCCGGGAATTCGCCGGGAAGGGTCATCGCCTGCTCATCAAGGTCGGATATCCGGGCTGCTGCCTCGTGGTCTGCCAATGCTGCCATGCCTCCGCGTTACGCTCATCTCAATAAACATCCGTGCCGCGCTGGTTGTGCCCGGGATACCCACGGGAACACTTTGACCGGCGCCGCGGTGCGGGGTTAGCGTCAGTCCGCCCGCCCGATTACTCGCGAGTAGCAAACGTGCGGGCGCGGTGTGGGCAGCGGGTGACCCGGGAGGAGCGCGGCATGACCAGCGACGGCGTGGAGATCACCGGCCCGCAGGGCGAGCGTTACGGCGAGGTGCTGACCCCGGCCGCCCTCGGCCTGATCGCGGCGCTGCACCGGGAGCTGGAAGGCAGGCGCGCCGAGCTGCTGGCCGCCCGGGCCACCCGGCAGGTGGAGCTGTCCGCAGGCGGGATGCTGGATTTCCTGCCCGGCACCCGGCCGGTCCGCGACGACCCGGACTGGCGGGTGGCCGCGCCCGCTCCCGGGCTGGTGGACCGCCGGGTCGAGATCACCGGCCCGACCGACCGGAAGATGACCATCAACGCGCTGAACTCGGGCGCCAAGGTGTGGCTGGCCGACTTCGAGGACGCCAACACCCCGCTGTGGGACAACATGGTCACCGGCCAGCTCAACCTGATCAGCGCGCTGGACCGGACCCTCGACTTCACCAGCGAGGAAGGCAAGTCCTACCAGCTCAAGCCGGACAGCGAGCTGGCCACGATCGTGGTCCGGCCGCGCGGCTGGCACCTGGATGAGAAGCACGTCCTGGTGGACGGCCGCCGGGTGTCCGGGAGCCTGTTCGACTTCGCCCTGTATTTCTTCCACTGCGCCCGGCGGCAGCTGGAGAGGGGCTCCGGCCCGTACTTCTACCTGCCCAAGATCGAGAGCCACCTGGAAGCCCGGCTCTGGAACGACGCGTTCAACCTGGCCCAGGACCAGCTGGGCATCGCGCGCGGCACGATCCGGGCCACCGTGCTGATCGAGACCATCCCGGCCGCGTTCGAGATGGAAGAGATCCTCTACGAACTGCGCGACCACAGCGCCGGGCTGAACGCGGGCCGCTGGGACTACCTGTTCAGCATCATCAAGAAATTCCGCAACCGCGGCCAGGAGTTCGTGCTGCCGGAACGGAACTCCGTCACGATGACGGCCCCGTTCATGCGGGCCTATACCGAGCTGCTGGTCAAGACCTGCCACCGGCGCGGCGCGCACGCCATGGGCGGGATGGCCGCGTTCATCCCGAGCCGGCGCGATCCCGAGGTGAACGCGGTGGCCATGGCCAAGGTCCGGGAGGACAAGACCCGCGAGGCCGGGGACGGCTTCGACGGGTCGTGGGTGGCTCACCCGGACCTGGTCCCGCTGTGCCGCGAAGTGTTCGACGCCACGCTGGGCGAGGCACCCAACCAGCTTGGCCGGCAGCGGCCCGAGGTCAGTGTGTCCGCGTCGGACCTGCTCGCGGTGAGCAAGACCCCGGGCAGTATCACCGAGGCCGGGCTGCGCAACAACATCAGCGTGGGCCTGCAGTACCTGGCCTCCTGGCTCGGCGGCAACGGCGCGGTGGCCATCTTCAACCTGATGGAGGACGCGGCTACCGCGGAGATCGCCCGCTCCCAGGTCTGGCAGTGGATGCACAACAGCGTGCGGCTGGCCGACGGCCCCCTGGTGACCAGGGAGCTGGCCGAGCAGATCATCGGCGAGGAGCTGGGCCGCATCCGCGCCGCGGCCGGGCCGGGCTTCGACACGGCCCGTTTCGGCCAGGCCGTCTCGCTGTTCGGCCGGGTCGCCCTGGCCGACGACTACGCCGAGTTCCTGACCCTGCCCGCCTACGAGGAGATGCCCTAGCCGGTGCCCGGTGAAGCGGGCCTGGAGGGCGAAGCGGGCTGGGGGGCGGGCGGGGGGTGGATGGACTATCCGGGCCGCGGCAGGGCAGTCTGGAAGCAGACGGCCGCGGCAGGCAGCCACGCCGTCGCAGGAGGCGTGATGACGGTCCAGGCGATGATCCCGCGGATGACGGAGATCTGCGGCCCGGCCGGGGTGGTAGCGGATCCGGCTGAGCTGCGCACCTACGAGTGCGACGGGCTCACCTCGCACCGGGCCATGCCCGGCCTGGCCGTGCTGCCCGAGACGGCGGAGCAGGTGGCCGCGGTGGTGACCGAGTGTGCCCGGGCCGGCGTCCCGTTCGTGGCCCGCGGGTCGGGCACCGGCCTGTCCGGCGGGGCGCTGCCGCGCACCGACGGGGTGCTCATCGTCACGTCGCGGATGCGCCGCATCATCGCCATCGACCCGGCCAGCCAGCGGGCGATCGTGGAACCGGGGGTCACCAACATCGCGGTGAGCAACGCGGCCCGGCCGTACGGCTACTTCTACGCACCGGACCCGTCCAGCCAGGTGATCTGCTCGGTGGGCGGTAACGTCGCGGAGAACTCCGGCGGCGCGCACTGCCTCAAGCACGGCTTCACCGTGCACCACGTGACCGGCCTGCAGATCGTCACCCCGGCCGGCGAGCTGACCTGGCTGGGCGACGGCACCGGCGCGGCGCCCGGGTATGACCTGGTCGGCGCGTTCACCGGCTCCGAGGGCACGCTCGGCATCGTGACCAAGATCGTGGTCAGGCTGACCCGGATCCCGCAGGTCATCACCACCCTGCTGGCCGCGTTCGAGACCACCGGCGCGGGCGGTGGGGCGGTGTCCGCGATCATCGGGGCCGGCATCCTGCCCGCCGCGATCGAGATGATGGACGCGCTGGCCATCGAGGCGGCGGAGGCCGCGGTGCACTGCAACTACCCGGCCGGGGCGGGCGCCGTGCTGGTGGTGGAGCTGGACGGCCCGGAGGCCGACGTCCGCCGGGACAGCGCCGCGGTGCGGGCGCTGTGCCTGGAGGCGGGCTGTACCGAGATCCGCGAGGCGGACGACCCGGCCGAGCGCGCCGCGATCTGGGCCGGGCGCAAGTCGGCCTTTGCCGCGGTAGGCCGGATCTCCCGGGCCTACCTGGTGCAGGACGGGGTGGTTCCGCGCACCGCGCTCGGCGAGGTGCTGGACAAGATCGCCGCGCTGGCCGCGGCGTCCGGCATCCGGGTGGCTAACGTGTTCCACGCGGGCGACGGCAACCTGCACCCGCTGGTCCTCTACAACGACGCGACCCCGGGCGAGGAAGCGGCGGCCGAGGAGGTGTCCGGGGCGATCCTGGACCTGTGTATCGAGCATGGCGGCTCGATCACCGGCGAGCATGGCGTGGGCACGGACAAGTCCAAGTACATGCCGCGGATGTTCACGCCCGAGGACCTGGACACGATGCAGCTGCTGCGCTGCGCGTTCGACCCGGCCGGGCTGTGCAACCCGGGAAAGATCTTCCCGACCCCGCGGCTGTGCGGCGAGGTGCCCGGCCCGCGGCGCGGCGTTCACCCGCTGGTCGCCAGTGGCCAGGCCGAGCAGTTCTGATGGGCAGGCCGAGTTGACTGGTGCCACCGTGCCCGGGGCGCTGGCCCGGGCCTGCCGCGTGGTCCGCCCGGCCGGGCCACGGGACACCGTGGCGGACGTGATGCCGGAATGGGTCGCCGCCCCGGCCAGCGTGGACGAGGCCAGCGCGGTGCTGGCCGCGGCGACCGAGCACGGCCTGGCCGTAGTGCCCCGGGGCAGCGGCACCGCGATCGGCTGGGGCGCCCGGCCGGCCCGCTGTGACCTGCTGATCGACACCTTGCGGCTGGACCGGGTGGTCGAGCACGAGGCCGGCGACCTGGTGGCCCGGGTGCAGGCCGGGGTGACCTTGGCCGGACTGGCCGGGGTGCTGTCGTCGGCCGGCCAGCAGCTGGCCCTGGACGTGCCGCCGGGCAACGGTTCGCGGGCGGCCTCCCCCACGGTCGGCGGGGTGCTGGCCACCGGCGCCGCCGGACCGCGGCGGCTGCGCTACGGCACCCCCCGCGACCTGGTGATCGGCGTCACCGTGGTGCGGGCCGACGGCACCGTGGCCAAATCCGGTGGCAAGGTGGTCAAGAACGTGGCCGGCTACGACCTCGGCAAGCTGTACACCGGCTCCTACGGGACGCTCGGGCTGATCACCGAGGCCGTGTTCCGGCTGCACCCGCTGCCGGCCGCGAGCGCATTCGTCACGGCTGGCTACGCCGCCCCGGAGGCGGCCGCGCAGGCGGTCGCGGCCGCCGCGGGCTCCGAACTCGCGCCGGCCGCCATCGAGATCGACCGGCCCGCCCGGGACGGGCTGATCAGCGTCGCGGTGCTGCTGGAAGGCGACCCGGCCGGGGTGGCCGAGCGGGCCGCCGGGCTGCGCGGCGTGCTCGGCGCGGGCACCGCGGTGGCGGACCGCCCGCCGGCCTGGTGGGCCAGGGTGGACAGCGCGGACCGGACGGTGATCCGGATCGCGTTCTGGGCGGCGGCGCTGCCCGGGGTGCTGGCCGTCGTGGACCGCGCGGGCGCCGCCGCCGGGCTCGATCCCGCTGTCGGCGGGTCGGCCGCGGCCGGTGTGCTGCACGCGGTACTCGGCCGGGGCGCCGCGCCGGGTGCGGTGGCTGAGTTCCTGACCAGCCTGCGCGACGGGCTGGCCGGGCTGGAGCCGGGATCAGCGGACGGGGAGGGGCCGCCGGCCCGGGCCAGCGCGGTGGTGCTGACCGCGCCTGCGCCGGTGCGCGACACCCTGGACCTGTGGGGGCCGGTGCCCGCGCTGGCCCTGATGCGGGCGCTGAAAGACCAGTTCGATCCCGGGCACCTGATGGCGCCCGGCCGGTTCGCCGGGGGAATCTGATGGCCGGGGGGATCTGATGACCGCGTCGCCGATCGACCCGTCGGGCGAGCTGCGCGCGCTGGCCAGCGACTGCGTGCACTGCGGGTTCTGCCTGCCGGCCTGCCCCACCTATCAGCTGTGGGGCGAGGAGATGGACTCCCCGCGCGGGCGGATCCACCTGATCACCCAGATCCTCGACGGCAACCCGGCCAGCGGCACCGCGGCCAGCCATCTGGACCGCTGCCTGGGCTGCATGGCCTGCGTGCCCGCCTGCCCGTCCGGGGTGCGCTACGACCGGCTGATCGAGGCGGCCCGCACCTGGTCGGAGCAGCCACCACCGGGGCCGGGCCCGGCCCCGGTGCCGCCCCGCTCGCTGCGCGCCCGGCTGGCCCGCAGCGCGATCTTCGCGACGTTCCCGTACCCGCGGCGGCTGCGGCTGCTCACCGGCCCGCTGCGGCTGACCCAGCGCACCGGAGCGACCCGGCTGATCGAGCGCAGCCAGCTAGCCAACCGGCTGGCCCCCGAGCTGGTCGCCTCGCTCCGGGTCGCGCCGGCCACGCCCCGTGATGCTGAGACGGCCAGCGACCGCGCGGTGGTGCACGCCCGCCCGGGGCGGATAGCGGCGCAGGGACCACGGCGCGCGGTGGTGGGCATGCTCACCGGGTGCGTGCAGTCGGTGTTCTTCCCCGGGGTGAACGACGCCACGGCCCGGGTGCTCGCGGCCGAGGGCTGCGAGGTGGTCATCCCGGCCGGGCAGGGCTGCTGCGGTGCGCTGTCGCTGCACACCGGGCGGGCCAGTGAGGCCGTCCGGTTCGCCCGCCGGACGATCGCCACCTTCGAGGCGGCCGGAGTCGACGTGATCGTGGTGAACTCGGCGGGCTGCGGGTCGGCGATGAAGGAATACGGCCAGCTGTTCGCGGCCGGCCACGGGGCGGACGGGGATGGCTGGGCGGAGCGCGCGCAGCGGCTCGGCAGCAAAGTGCGCGACCTCAGCGAGTTCCTGGCCAGCCTGGATGGCGGCGCTGTGGGCACCGTCGGGACCGGGCCAGGCGCGGATGGAAACGGGGCCGGCCAGGACGGGGCCGGCCAGGACGGGGCCACCCGGGACGGGACCACCGCCCGGCCGCGGGCCACCCGGCACCCGCTGCCGGTGCGCGCCGTGTACCACGAGGCGTGCCACCTCGGGTACGCCCAGGGCATCCGGCAGCAGCCCCGGGACCTGCTGCGCGCGATCCCCGGGCTGGACCTGGTGGAAGTGGCCGACGGCGGGACCTGCTGCGGCTCGGCCGGGGTGTACAACCTGCTGCAGCCGGCCGCGGCCGGTGAGCTCGGCGCGCGCAAGGCGGCCGCCGTGCTGGCCACCGGGGCATCGCTGGTCATCTCGGCCAACCCCGGGTGCAGCCTGCAGATCCGGGCGGCCATGGCCGACACCGGGGCTGAGCCGCCGGCCCTGGTGCACATCGCGGAGGTGCTGGACGCCTCGCTGCGCGGCCTGCCAGTGACCAGCCTGACCGGTCGCGCGCCAGGCGAGCGGCCGAGCGGGAGTCAGCCGGACAGCCAGCCGGCGTCCAGCTGACCCTCGGCCACGATGACCGCGGGGCCGGTCAGCCAGCTGGTCGCGGCGTCCAGGGTCACGGTGAGCTGGCCGCCGGGCACGGTGACCTGCCAGCGGCTGGCCGCCGGCCCAGCCGCGTGCTGGGCGGCCGCCGCGGCGGCGACCGCACCGGTCCCGCAGGACCGGGTCTCGCCCGAGCCGCGCTCGTGCACCCGCATGCTGAGCGCGGCCGGGCCGGTCACCCGGACCAGCTCCACGTTGCCGCCGTCGGGGAAGTCGGCCGGGTCGAGCCCGGGCGGCGTGGTCAGGTCGAACTTGCCCAGCTCGTCATCGACCGGGCAGGCCAGATGCGGGTTTCCGACCGAGATCCGCAGGCCGCGGTGGACCGCGCCGTCCAGCACGGCCTGGCCGGGACCGAGCACGGTGGCCGGGCCCATGTCCACGGTGAGCTGGCCGTCCGGCTCGGCCCGGACCTGGCGCACCCCGGACCGGGTGGCCACGCCGAAGGCCGGCCCGCTGACCAGCTGATGTTCGAGCAGGTAACGGGCGAACACCCGGATGCCGTTGCCGCACATCTCGGCGATACTGCCATCCGCGTTCCGGTAGTCCATGAACCACGCGGCGCCGTCACCGGCGCGGTCATCCCCGGGCTGGCCGGTGGGCGGGAGGGCGGCCATGCGCACCGCGCGGAGCACGCCGTCCGCGCCGATCCCGGCGCGCCGGTCACACAGCCGGGCGGTGAGCGCCGCGGTCAGGCCGAGCTTGTTCTCCGGGTCGGGCAGGATCACGAAGTCGTTCTCGGTGCCGTGCCCCTTGGCGAACTGGACGTGAGCGGACCGCATGTCCCGATGGTAGCCAGTGCCCGCCGCGCCAGGTCCGCCCCGTGCTGGCTAACCGCGTCCTGATCAGCCCCGTGCTGGCCAGCCCCGTGCTGGCCAGGGCTGCTCCCGGCGTCCAGCCAGCTGACCCGGGGGTCGCGGCGGAACCACGCATCCTGGCGCCGGGCGAACCGCCGGGTGGCCGTCACCGTTTCCTCCCGGGCCTGCTGCTCGTCCCACTCCCCGGCCAGGAACCGGAGCACCTGGGCATAGCCGAGGGCCCGGCTGGCCGTCCGGCCCTCGCGCAGCCCGTGCGCCGCCAGTGCGCGGACCTCGGCCACCAGCCCGGCCTGCCACATCTGGGCCACCCGCTGCCCGATCCGCTGGTCCAGCTCGGCCCGGGGCACCCGCAGCCCGAGCTGGATCACCGGGTAGAGCGACTCGTAGCTGGGCAGCGTGGCGGTGAACGGCTGCCCGGACACCTCGATCACCTCGAGCGCGCGGACGATCCGCCGGCCGTTGGACGGCAGGATGCCCTGGGCGGCGGCCGGGTCCAGGCCGGCCAGCCTGGTGTACAGCGCGGCGGGCCCGTGCAAGCTGAGCTCGTCCTCCAGGCGCTGCCGCACGGCCGGGTCGGTGCCCGGGAAGTTCAGGTCGTCCAGGGCGGCCCGCAGGTACAGCCCGGACCCGCCGGCCAGGATCGGCACCCGGCCGCGGGCCTGCACGCCGGCGATGGCCGCGCGGGCCAGCCGCTGGTATTCGGCGACGTTGGCCGGGTAACGGACGTCCCAGATGTCCAGCAGGTGATGCGGGATGCCACGGCGCTGCGCCACCGTGAGCTTGGCCGTCCCGATGTCCATGCCCCGGTACAGCTGCATGGAGTCGGCGTTGATGATCTCGCCATCCAGTTCCTGGGCCAGCCGGATAGCCAGCTCCGACTTGCCCGTCGCGGTCGCCCCGACCACCGCGATCACCCATCCCGCCATGCCCCAAGTCTGCCCAACCCATCGGCCTGCCCGGCCAGCTGGCCCGAATCTGCCGTGGCACCCCGGCGGTGCAGGTGAGGGTCCGGGACGACAACAGCAGCGCAGCACAGGATGAAAGCCCGCTGAATCCCCAGTGCCAAGAGAAGGTTCAGGTGCCAGTGCACTGCGGACTGGCCTTCACCACGTAGAGCCCGAATGTGCCGTCGTAGTAGATATCTACCAAGACGCCAAGCCCGCGGGGAATTGCCGACCGATAGACCCAGAAGGCATGGTTGCTTTGCTGGCCGGTGTGCGGGCCATAGAAGATCTTGCGCCAGCGGGTATAGGAGATCCCGCCTGGCCCGGCGCTCCAGTCGCGAAACACTTGGCAGCCAGGGACGTTCAACGGAGGGCGGAGGTACCCGATACGGGCAACCCTCGCCGGTATGCCGTCGGCACGGAGCCTGTCCTGAAGCCCGGCCACGTCACGTATACCAGGCCACCGCAGGGCGACCCGCACGCCGCCGTTTGGCTGGCTCACAACCGTCCAGGCCGCCGGCCGCTCCGTGCCTGTACTGCCGGCCGGCGCCGTGGTCCTGCCACTGCCCGGGACGACCGCCGCCACTGCCACCGCCAGGGCGGCAACTATCCCTGCCGCCACAGCCACGCCGGGCAGCCGGCGCTGCGCCCGGAGCCGCCGGCCCGGCGCACGATGACATCCAGCGGGACATCCATGTGAATCCCCGCGTAAGACGCCTTCACATCGCTGATCACATCCGGATCATTCATGATGGATCCCCCTCTCCTGCGTAGGCCGCGAATTCGGTGCGCAGCGCCGCGAGGGCCCGCGCCAGATGCGCGGTGACCGTACCGGGCGCGATGCCGAGCACTTCAGCGGTCTGCGCGGTATCCAGATCCAGGAAGATCCGCAGCGCGACGACCTGACGCTGGCGGGCCGGGAGCCGCTGCAACACGGCTGTCAATTCGGTGTCTACCCGGACGGAGGCCGGACCGCAGGCGGGCGCGTCGTGGTCCATCAGCGGCAGCTCCCGGCGGTGCCTGCGCCAGGATGACACGCTGAGATTCAGCGCCGTGCGGACCACCCACGCACGCGGGGCCGGATGACGGCTGACCTTCCGCCATGACGCCCAGGCCCGGGCGAACGCCTCGGCGACCAGGTCCTGCGCCTTGTCCACGTCGCGGACAGCGGCAAGCACGGTGCGCAGGCAATCGTCCCGTGATCCCGCATAGAACTCCGCGAAGTCCGCCTGTTCCTGGCTCACGCTCTGCCTACGCATCAAGCGGCCAATCTACTTACCGTGGTTCATGCCGAAGGTCGAAGCGCCCGGTTAAGGATCGAAGGCGTTGACCTGGCCAGGCCGGCGGGACGCGCCCCAGCACCCGGGGCCGGATACCGCAGGTCCAGGACGTGGCCTGGCCCCGGCTAGCTGGGCGGGCCGGCTGGAGTGGGGGCAGTACCCGGAACAAGCCGTTAAGCAGGAAAGGGCCGGGGAGCGGGACGGCGCGGCAGCTACTGGGGGCGGCCCAGCGCGGGCATGCCGAGCAGCACGGCGGGTGCGGCCGGAACCGGGCCGGTGGCCGCGACGGCCGGGGCGTCCTGGCGGGCCTGCCAGGCGTCGCCGCCGCGGCTGCGCCGGACATCCAGCGGCTCCCCCTCGGCCACCAGGTAATGCGGGGCGGCCCGGGTCACCACCGTGGTCACGAAGTCCCCGGGCCGCGGGGTGGTGCTGCCGGGCGCGAAGTGCACCAGCCGGTTGTCCCGGGCCCGGCCGGACAGCCGGTGGGTGGCCCCGTCCTTGCGGCCCTCCCCCTCGGCCACCAGCACCTCGACCTGGCGGCCGGTGAAGGCCTGGTTCTCGGCCAGCGACACCTCTTCGACCAGGGCGGCCAGCCGCTGGTAGCGCTCGGCGACGACCTCGGCGGGCACCTGGCCGTCCATGGTGGCCGCCGGGGTGCCCGGCCGCTGGGAGTACTGGAAGGTGAACGCGCCCGCGAACCGGGCCCGCCGGACCACCTCCAGGGTGCCGGCGAAGTCACGCTCGGTCTCGCCCGGGAAGCCGACGATGATGTCGGTGGTGATCGCGGCGTCCGGCATGGCCGCGCGCACCCGGTCCAGGATGGCCAGGTACTTCTCCTGCCGGTAGGCGCGCCGCATGGCCCGCAGCACTGCGTCCGAGCCGGACTGCAGCGGCATGTGCAGCTGGGGCATGACGTTGGGGGTTTCGGCCATGGCCGTGATCACGTCATCGGTGAAGTCCCGCGGGTGCGGCGAGGTGAAGCGGACCCGGTCCAGCCCGTCGATGCGGCCGCAGGCGCGCAGCAGCTTGCCGAACGCCTGCCGGTCACCGAACCCGACCCCGTAGGAGTTCACGTTCTGCCCGAGCAGGGTGATCTCGACCACCCCGTCGGCGACCAGGGCGCGGATCTCGGCCAGCACGTCGCCGGGGCGGCGGTCCTCCTCCCGGCCGCGCAGGCTGGGCACGATGCAGAACGTGCACGTGTTGTTGCAGCCGACCGAAATGGCCACCCAGGCCGAATAGCCGGACTCGCGGCGGGCGGGCAGCACCGACGGGAACCGCTCCAGCGACTCCACGATCTCCACCTGGGCCTGCTCCTGGATCCGGGCGCGTTCCAGCAGCGTGGGCAGGGAACCGATGTTGTGCGTGCCGAACACCACGTCGACCCAGGGCGCGCGCTGCGCGATGCCGGCCCGGTCCTTCTGGGCCAGGCAGCCGCCCACCGCGATCTGCATGCCGGGCCGGGACTGCTTGACCGGCAGCAGATGGCCCAGGTTGCCGTACAGCCGGTTGTCGGCGTTCTCCCGGACCGCGCAGGTGTTGAACACGACGACGTCGGCGGGCTGGCCGTCCGGCGCGCGCCGGTAGCCCGCTTCTTCGAGCAGGCCAGCGAGCCGCTCGGAGTCGTGCATGTTCATCTGGCACCCGTAGGTGCGGATCTGGTACGTGCGAGAGGCGCTCATGTCGCATCCGAGGTTACGCGCAGTGCGCGGCATGTCCGGAATCTCCCTCGGCAGTCCCATGGCATGTCCGGAACCTCTCGTGGCAGACCCGCGAATGGTAGACGATATCCCCTATGACAGACAGCGAGGCAGCCCCACGGATCCCCTGCGGCGCCTGGCCTTCCCCGATCTCCGCGGCGGACGTGGCCAAGGGCCAGATACATATCTCCTACCCACTGGTAACTGACAAGGACGTGTGGTGGCAGGAGGGCCGGCCCAGTGAGGGCGGGCGGGTAACCGTGGTGCGCTGTGACGCTGCTGGAAATCAGCGGGATGTGCTGCCCGCGCCGTGGAACGCGCGCAGCCGGGTGCACGAGTACGGCGGGCGGTCCTACCTGCCGGTCCCGGCGCCGGACGGCGGCCAGGACGGCCCGGCTGAGCTTGCTGTTGTCTTCGCTAACTATGCTGACCAGCGGCTTTACCTGGCGACGGAGGTGGGCGCCGGCCAGCGCAAGCCGGCCGGCAGGCCGGCGGCCAGGGCGGCCGGCCAGCAGGCCGGTCCCGTGCCCCGCCCGCTCACTCCCCCGCTGCCCGGGGACGTGGCGGAATTGGCCGAACCAGCCGAGGCCGCCGACTGCGTTGCGGAGGAGCGGGCGGCCCTGCGTTTTGCCGATTTCATCCTTTCGCCGGACGGGACCGAGATCTGGTGCGTGCAGGAACGGCACCAGGGCGGCAAGATCGCCCGCGCCATCGTGGCCGTGCCGCTGGACGGCTCCGCCGCCGATGATCCGGGTGCCATTCGGGAACTGGTCACCGGCCCGGATTTCTTTGCCTTCCCGACCTTGTCACCCGATGGGAGCCGGCTGGCCTGGGTGTGCTGGAACCATCCACGGATGCCATGGGATGGGACCGAATTGCGCGTTGGGCCGATATCCGATGGCACGGTCGGGCGCGGGCGGCTGGTTAAAGGCGGGATGCGGGAATCGGTACTGGCCCCGGTGTGGCGCAATGACACCAGCCTGTATGTGGTTTCCGATTGGCCGGGCTGGTGGAATCTGTACCAGGTGGGCCTGGTCGGTGAGCCCGCGCAGGCGCTGTACCCGGCCGAGGAGGAGTTCGCCGAGCCGCTGTGGCAGCTGGGCGGGCGGCCCTACGCGATGCTCGGCGACGGGCGGCTCGCCGTGCTGCACGGCCAGGGCAGCATGCGGCTGGGGGTGCTGGACCCGGAGACCGGCGAGATCGCCGATATCGACCTGCCGTTCCCGCAGTTCGTTTCGGGGCTGTCGGCGGACGGGAACACGATCGTCGGGGTGGCGGGCGGGCCGCTGGTCCCGCTGTCGGTGGTCCGGGTCGACGCGGCCAGCGGCGAGCACGAGGTGCTGCGCCGGGAGTCGGAGGACGTCCCGGACCCGGAGTACCTGCCGGTGCCCAGCCAGGTCCGGCTGGAGGGCGTGTACGGGCGCAACGTGCACGCGCTGGTGTATCCCCCGGCGCACCCGGACGCGGTCGCCCTGGACGGTGAGCTGCCGCCGTACGTGGTCTGGGCGCACGGCGGCCCAACCTCGCACGTGACCGGGCTGCTCGACCTGGAGAAGGCGTTTTTCACCAGCCGGGGCATCGGGGTCATCGACGTGAACTACGGCGGCTCGACCGGTTATGGCCGCAGCTACCGGGAGCGGCTGCGGATGAACTGGGGCGTGGTCGACGTGGAGGACGTGGCGTCGGCGGCGCTGGCCCTGGCCGGCCAGGACCAGGCGGATGCCGCGCGGCTGGCCATCCGGGGCGGGTCGGCGGGCGGGTGGACGGCGCTGGCCGCGGTGACCACGTACACGGTCAAGCACGATCCGGTGTTCAGCGCGGCCACCTCGTACTTCGGCGTGGCCGACCTGCGGGAGTTCGCCAGCCAGACCCATGACTTCGAATCGCATTACCTGGATGGGCTGATCGGGCCGCTGCCTGGTTTCGAGTACGTGTACGCGGAACGGTCGCCTTCCGGCCATGTGACCGACAAGACCTGTCCCGTGCTGCTGCTGCAGGGGCTGGACGATCCGATCGTTCCGCCTGCACAGTCCCAGAGCATCGCGGATGACCTGGCCAAGCACGGCACCCGGCACGCGCTGCTGACCTTCAAGGGAGAATCGCACGGGTTCCGGCGCGCGGAGACGATCGTCGCCGCGCTGGAGGCGGAGCTGTCGTTCTACGGGCAGGTCCTGGGGTTCAGCCCGCCGGGCATCCCGCAACTGCCGCTGGACAACGGGTCGGCTGGTAGTGGCGAGGGCCCGGGCCGGGACCGGGGGCGGGGCAGCGCGACGGCGGGGAAGGCGGCCGGGGGTAAACCCGGGGCCGCGGGCAAGCCTGGAGCCGCGGGCAAGCCGGGTAACCGCGCTCCGGGCGGTGGCACGTCGGGTCGTGGCACACCGGGTGATGGCACGACGAGTGATCGCACGACGGGTGGTGGCACACCGGGTGGTGGCGCTGGGGCGGCCAAGGATGAGGTGGGCACGGGCAAGCTGGGTGCGGCCGGGTCGCCCCGGGCGGCGTCCAGCTGACCCGGCGGCCAGCTGACCCGGCGGCTGGCAGGCCTGGCGGCTGGCTGGCCTGGGGCTGGCCAGGCGGCTGGCTCAGCGGGCGAATTCGGTGGCGCGTGATTCGCGGACCACGGTGACCCGGATCTGGCCTGGGTAGGTCAGCTCCTCCTCCACCTGCTTGGCCACGTCCCGCGCGATCACCTGCGCCTGGATGTCGTCCACCGCGTCCGGCTTGACCATGACCCGGATCTCCCGGCCCGCCTGCATGGCGAACACCTTCTCCACCCCGGGCTGGGCGGTGGCGATCTGCTCCAGCCGCTCCAGCCGCCGGACGTAGGCCTCCAGCGACTCCCGCCGCGCGCCGGGCCGGCCCCCGCTGATGGCGTCGGCGGCCTGGGTCAGCACGGCCTCGACCGTGCGCACCTCGACCTCGTTGTGGTGCGCCTCGATCGCGTGCACCACGTCGGCTGGCTCGCCGTAGCGCCGGGCGATCTCCGCGCCGATCAGCGCGTGGCTCCCCTCGACCTCGTGGGTCAGGGCCTTGCCCACGTCGTGCAGGACAGTGCATCGTTTCAACAGCCCCGGGTCCATGCCGAGCTCGCTGGCCATCATGCCCGCGATGTGCGCGGACTCGACCAGGTGGCGGAGCACGTTCTGGCCGTAGGACGTGCGGTAGCGCAGCCGCCCGAGCAGGGTGACCAGCTCCGGGTGCAGGTCGGTGAGGGACAGCTCGACCAGGGCGTCCTCGCCAGCCCGGACGCACAGCTGCTCGACGTCGCCCTTGCTCCGCTCGTACGCCTCCTCGATGCGCTGCGGGTGGATCCGGCCGTCCAGCACCAGCCGCTCCAGGGTCAGCCGCCCGACCTCCCGGCGGACCGGGTCGAAGCAGGAGAGCAGGACCGCCTCGGGGGTGTCGTCGATGATCAGGTTGACGCCGGTGACCGACTCGAAGGCGCGGATGTTGCGGCCCTCCCGGCCGATGATCCTGCCCTTCATCTCGTCGCCCGGCAGGTGCAGCACGGACACCACGGATTCGCTGGTCTGCTCGCTGGCCACCCGCTGGATGGCCAGGGTCACGATCCGCCGGGCCCGCTGCTCGCCGTCCCGCCGCGCGGCGTTCTCGGTCTCCCGGACCAGCAGCACTGCCTCCCGCTTGGCCTGGTTCTGGATGCCCGCGACGAGTTCGGCCTTGGCCTGGTCGGCGGTCAGCCCGGCGGCCCTTTCCAGCACCGCGCGGCGTTCCTCGTCCAGCCGTTCCAGCTCCGAGCGGCGCTCGTCCAGGTCGCGGCGCACCTGGTCGAGGGCAGCCGAGCGCTCATCCAGCTTGCCGAACTCGGTGTCCAGCCGGGCTTCCCGCTCCGCCAGCCGGGCCTCGCGGCGCTCCAGGTCGGCCCGCAGGTCCCGGGCTTCCTCGCGGACCGCACGCAGTTCCTCGTCTGCGTCCCGGCTGGCCTGCGCCGCCTTGTCCGCGGCCTGCCCGGCTTCCCGCATGATCGCCGCAGCGTCGGTTTCCGCCCGCGCCCGGACCTGTTCGGCATCGCGGCTGGCTTCCTCAAAGGCCTGCTGGGCACCGGCGGTGAGCTGGGCGCTGCCCGCTGATGCCGACGCCGAATGGTTCCGGCTGGGTGATCTGCGCACCACCACGGCCAGTGCGAAAATGGCGGCCAGCAGCCCGATCGCCCCGATCACGAGAGAGATTGTGCTGCTCATGGCACACCCCAATCCTGCTCGCTGGCCCCGGCACCTGGGTGTGATGCCAGGGGTAATCCTGGAGCGAGGGGTCATGCCCGCCACCACCGGCCACCAGCGTGCGGCGGCCGGCCGAACCCGGACTCACGCCGGGCAGCCACCTCCCGCCCGGACCGGAGCGCTGGCCTGGCTGCCCGGCCACTGGGCTCGGCCAGAAGCACCGGCCCGCAGGCTCGGCTATCTGGCCGGGCCACCCAGTGGATGGCGACAGCCGGAGCGCTCGCGGCCTCCCACGGAAGGCACGTACCGTCATTCCCGGCTGAGCGTGCGCCCAGCCGTCCCACACGACCCGTCTGGCCTGCGATCACAGGCCAGGACCAGGCCTATCGGCCAGAACGGATTTTCCCGTCTAGGCCAGTCACATCCGAACTCCGTGACCGGCTGCAGGCCGATCACGGGGCGTATTCACTCGTTTTCATCCGCATGGCACGGAGTAACACCTCGCTGCCGTGAGGTTAAGCGCAGATAACAGTTTGGGCAAGCAATCCGTTGCGATCTGCTCAATACTTACCCTGCGCGACTAGCCCGTTACCCTGAATCCTCTTCCGTATCAGCCGTGGTCAGCGCCATATCGTCGAAGTCGATGCCCTCGGCGGCCGCGTCGATGCCCTCCTGGTCGAGGGCTTCGCGGACCACGCGGTAAGCCACCGGCGCCGGGTAGCCCTTGCGGGCCAGCATGCCGACCATGCGCCGGAGCCGCACCGGCAGCGGCTTCCCCCGGGTGGCACCCAGCCCTTTGGCGGCCAGCCGCCGGGCCGTGGCGAACTCGTCAGCCGGGTCGAGCGCGCTCACCGCGGCTTTGATGTCCGGGGTGTCGACCCCGCGCTGCTTGAGCTCGGCCGACAGCGCGCGGCGGGCCAGTCCCTTCCCGTGGTGCCGGGATTCCACCCAGGCCCGGGCGAACGCGGCGTCGTCGATCAGTCCAACCTCGGTGAACCGGGCCAGCACGGCTTCGGCGGCCTCGTCCGGAACCCCGCGGCGGTGCATGGCCTCGGCCAGCTGGCTCCTGGTCCGCGGCTGGCCGGACAGCAGGCGCAGGCACAGCTGCCGGGCCCGTTCCTCTGGATCGGCGTCCGGCCCGGTCCCGCCGGCCGGGGACGCCGGGGACGGGGCTGGGGGCAGGTACGGAGCTGGGGGCCGTACCTGCCCCGCCTCAGCCGGGCCGTCCCCGGCGCGCGGCCTCCGGTCAGGCACCGCCGCCTAGGCCCGCAACGCCGCCTGTGGCTGCCCGGGCGGCCGCAGCGACCCCGGCGGCCTTGCCCGCCTTCCCGTTCGGCGCCCCGCCGTTGGCTGCCCCGCCGGGAGGTGCCCCGCCGGGGACTCCCCCAGCGGCGGGGCCTGCGGCCGGCTCGGCCTCCGCGTCCATCCGCGGCCCGACGCCGAGCTTCTCCTTGATCCTCTTCTCGATCTCGTTCGCCATGTCGGGGTTGTCCTTCAGGAAGGCCCGGGCGTTCTCCTTGCCCTGGCCGAGCTGGTCGCCCTCGTAGGTGTACCAGGCGCCCGACTTGCGCACGATCGACTGCTCGACCCCGAGATCGATGAGCCCGCCTTCCCGGCTGATCCCAAAACCGAACAGGATGTCGCACTCCGCCGTTCGGAATGGCGGTGCGCAATTGTGGACGATCACGTCCTCGGCGGCCAGGTTGTGCAGCTCCGCCACCTCGACGTCGAACGTGCGGCACCGGCGGGCAGGAAGGATCTCAGCGATCCGGGAAAACCAGAGCTGGTCCGCCAGGACGTCCCGCAGGAATGGGTCGTCGAGGCCGTCGGCCAGCCGCTGGACCCGGTCTCGGCGCAGCCGGGGGCTACCCAGCACCGTCTTCATTCCGCCCTGGGGGTCTCCGGCGCCCTCGCCGACCAGCTGGGCCGCCAGCTGTGCGGTCACCCCGAGACGCTCAAGGTGAGCGAGGACGGGCTGGACCACTTCATCGCTGAAGTAGACGCGCTGCGATCCCCGGTAGCGGCCATCCCGAATGGCGAGCTCGTGCGACACCACCTGGCCGCGTGGTCCCCACATGGGGATCGCAGCGGCGAAGGCGGATACGTTGTCCACGCCGGAGACCCGCACTTCCCACGATGGGTGCTTACCTGAGATCCGGCGGCCCTTGATCAGGCCACCTCGCTGCGAACGTGGGTCACGGCGCTGCACGCTGCTTCCAATGCCCCAGCGGAGAAGCAGCCAGTGGAGCTGGTGGGCGAGCTGTTCCGACGTGGTGGAGAAACCCACCCGGATGCCTCCCGTCTGCTCCCGCGAGACATAACCATCCGACTCGAAGATCCCGAAGATCAAGTTGCCGATCACCTCGGCCGAGACCTCGGGGGCGAAGAAAGCAGCCGGGAGCTTCTTGGCCGGGGCCAAAGAGCCATAAATTCCCGCCCACCGGCAGAGCTCCAGAAGCTTGTTATTCTCGCCAGGCCGATGTGAGAAGGCGACCGTTATCGGCTGGCTCGTCGGCTTGGCCTCGCAGCCCAGGGTGCCCGCGATCCGGGCCGCGTCCTGCTGTAGTGATTCCACCACATTGGTGAACTGGATCGGTGTTTTCCCGCCTACGTAGCCATCGCCGATGAGATATCCGAGCATCCTGGCGTGGTCCGGTGAAATCGGCTCATACGACCCGAATCCCGAGAAGGCGCGGGGCCGGGCCAGCCGGTCTCCACGGGCAAGCTCCCCGGCCGCACGCCAGCCATGCTCGGTGAGGATCTTGTGATCAGGGGTTACCCAAAGCTCAGTGCCATCACGGAGCCTGATCCCGATAACTTCCTGCTCACCTTGGTCAAACCACGAGACAACCTCACCCGTGTGCAGCACACCATTCTTGTCGGTGGCCACGGTATGGACCGGGAGCCGCCCGTCCACGATCTCCTCGATGCGATGAGTGATACCGGTGGAGGGATCGAAGACGCGAGTACCCTCCGCCAGGCACTTGTTCTTGACGACCTTGATGCGGGTACGGCTGCCCACCGCCTCGGTGCCGTCTTTGAGCGTCTCGATCCGGCGCACGTCCAGCCGCACCGACGCGTAGAACTTGAGCGCCCGGCCGCCGCTGGTGGTTTCCGGGCTGTTGTGCACCATCACCCCGTTAACGAAGTAGTTGTGCAGTCCCTCCACCTCAATGTCGAACCGGTTCATCGATCTCGTCGGCGGCTTGACGTGAATGTCCAGGATCCTGGCCGGGGCCAGGCGCATTTCGGCCGGGACGAATTCCGGCTCGACCCTGAACTGCCCGCGGAATCGCGGCAGCAGCTTGTATTCCATCGACGGATGAATGTACGGCGCGACGAGCCGCTGGAACTGCTCGGACGCCGCGGTGGTGAACTGGAGGACCGCCTGGCCCCGCGCGCCCCGGTTGCTGACCTTGACGTCGAACCCGTGGGTGTCGCGCAGGTACCCGGCCAGCCGCTGGCGGGAGCCCGGGCTCATCGCCTGCACGCAGATATCGATCCGGCCGGTGCCACCCTGTGTCCGCTGCTGGACGCCCTTGGACCTGACCGTGAAACCGCCGTCGTCCATGTACCAGACGGCCAGGGCGAATGGCGTGAGCGCCTTCAGGTACTCCCAGCTGAGGTGCTTCTTCCCATCGCCGAAGTACACCGCTTCCCGCAGTTCCGCCAGTTCCGGGAGCGGGGTCAGGTCGGCGAAGACCGCGCCCTTGGCGTTGGACGACCGGGTGTACCCGATGTTCCCGAGCAGGCTGGCTTTCCAGTCCAGGTACGCGGCCTGCCGGGCCCCGTGGCCCATCCGGAACCGGGTGCCTGACCGGCCGTGGGGGTTCGGCGAGAGGCTCCCATCCCCCATCAGCGCGCCCAGGATGAGCTGCATCTGCTGCCCGCTCAGCCGCCAGGGCTCGGTGAGGACGACGCGGTCACCCGCGAGCAGTTCCCCGGCTTCCCGCCAGCCGCCGGGCGTCCGGATCAGGTGGTTCTCGGTCGCGGCGAACTGAGCCCGGCCATTGCCCCCGGACTTGGCCACCGTGAACTGGAGGAAGTGCTCGGCCGGCCCGTTGTTGAACCAGTTGACGATGCGGCGCGGGACCGTCCGCCCGGTTTCCGGGTCGTAGGACAGGACCTCGACATCCCGCCGCTGGTTGACGATCTTGCCGATCTTCTCCTGCGTGCCGTCGGCCAGGGTCACCCTGGTCGAATACGACATGCAGCCGAACATGACCCCGACCTTTTCGCGCAGCTGGTTGATGAAGATGGCGGTGGTCTTCGTCTGGTTGAGCGCGCCCGCCAGCTTGCGCAGGGCCTGGGACATCAGCCGGGCCTGCAGGCCCACGTGGCTGTCCCCCATCTCCCCCTCGATCTCGGCCCGGGGCACCAGCGCGGCCACCGAGTCGATGACGACGACGTCGATGGCCCCGGAGCGGATCAGCATGTCCGCGATCTCCAGAGCCTGCTCGCCGGTGTCCGGCTGGGAGACGAGCAGCTCATCGGTGTCCACGCCGAGCTTCTTGGCGTACTCCGGGTCGAGCGCGTGCTCGGCGTCGATGAACGCGGCGATGCCCCCGAGGCGCTGCGCGCTGGCCACCGCGTGCAGCGCGATCGTGGTCTTGCCGCTGCCTTCCGGCCCGTACACCTCGACGACCCGGCCGCGGGGCAGGCCGCCGATGCCCAGCGCGACGTCGAGCGCGATCGCCCCGGTGGGGATCACTTCCATCGGCGGGCGGCTCTCGTCGCCGAGCCGCATGATCGAGCCCCGGCCGAACTGCCGCTCGATCTGGGCGAGCGCAGTCTCGAGGGACTTGTCCCTGTCGCCACCGGTCCTGCTGACCGCCCTGTCGCTGCCTGCCATGGGTTCTCCCGTTGAATTCAAGGGGCTGATTGCTGGTTCGATTGCCGGTCGGGACGCTACGCGCCGCCACTGACAATTCCGCGCCTTGGTGCGGTGCCGTGGCTGCGGGCCCACGACGAGAGACCCTGGACGACCGCCCAGCCCTACCTTAGGCGAACAACTGTTCGATCATGAACCCAACACGCCACAGCCACCGAGAAAATCTGCCCGGCCGGTACCGGGCCTGCCCGGCCAGCACCGCCCGGCGGCCCGCCGGGCGCCGGGCTCAGCGCAGGTTCCGCGGGACGTCGAACTCCGCGCAGACCGCCCGCCAGACGGTCTTGGCGTCCTGGCCGTCGGCCAGGGCCTGCTCCACGGTCCGGCCGCCCAGCTGGGCGAACACGTGGTCCTTGGCCACGCTCGCCGCGTAGGCATCGCCGAACTGCGCGCGCATCCGCTCCCAGAACTCACTAAGCCGCACGGCTCTCCCCGTGTCTCGACATCGGCCGCCACCGGGAAGGCCACCCCGGCGCGCCGCTCACCCGGTCATGCCGGCGAGGCTACCGGCGCCTGCCCGGTGCACCCAACCGGGCCACCCAGCCTGCCCGGCCGGCGCTCCCCGGCCGATCCCGGCCGAATCCAGAGGAATGTGATCACTGCGAAGGGGAAAGGTCATAACAGGTGCGGTACAGCGGCATGGCATGATCTGGGCAGTCCCTGGGCGCATCTGATCGGTTGTGCCCGCCCGGCTGCGCCGGGTGGGCACCGACCCGCCGGGGAGTGCAGATGGACCAAGCGGCCGACCACGGGGGCGGCGCACCGGTAGCGCTGAGCCAGGGCCGGGGCCAGCGGGATGGGGCAACGGCGGCGCCGCCGGGCCGGCCGCCGACCGACGGGTTCGCCGTCGCCACGTTGCTCACCGGCATCGTGCCGCTGATCCCGGTCACCCTGGTCCTCGGGGTGATAGCGCTGATCCGCATCGCCCGCACCGGGGCGCGCGGCCGCGGGCTGGCCATCACCGGCCTCGTCCTGGCCGGCTTGTGGGCCATCGCCGGCGCGGCGGCCGCCGCGGTGCTGGTCAGCCAGCACCCGCCCGCCAGGCCGGCCGCCCTGCCACGGATTTTCCAGCTGCACACCGGCCAGTGCCTGAATTCCAGCCTTAACGGAATCAGCGGCGTGCAGGTCCTGCCCTGCAGCCAGCCGCACACCGGGGAAGTGTTCGGCACGTTCCAGGTGGCTGGTCACCGCTATCCCGGGTCCGCCGCCCTGCAGCGCGAAGCCGGCCGCGGGTGCGTCACCCGGCTGAGCGGCTACCTGAACCCGCAGATGTCCGCGTCGTCGCTCACCCAGTCGTACGTCTACCCGGACCGGGGGGCGTGGGCGGCGGGCGAGCGCACGGTGGTCTGCACGGTCCGCAGCACGGCCGGCCCGCTGACCGGCTCGGTCCGCGCCGCGCCCGGATAACCAGCCGGACCCACCCGGACCACCGGCCCGCGACCCGGGACCGGCGGCGCCCGGGCCGCGGCGGGCCAGCGCGGCGCACGGGCCCGCCGGGCGGGCGGTCAATCTTGTCGGTAGCGGCAGGCAGACTGGAAGCATGCCCGCTTCCCCCGGCCATCAGCCGGCCCGCCGCCCCGGCGGCCAGCCGGGCGTGGGGGCTGCCCTGGCGGGCTTCAGCGCGATCACCCGGGACTGGTTCACCGGCGCGTTCGCCGCGCCCACCGAAGCCCAGGCGCAGGCCTGGTCGGCCATTGGCAAGGGTGAGAGCACCCTGGTCATCGCGCCCACCGGGTCCGGCAAGACGCTGGCCGCGTTCCTCTGGGCGCTGGACAAGCTGGCCGCGGCACCCGCGCCGGCGGACCCGAAAGAGCGCTGCCGGGTGCTGTACATCTCACCGCTCAAGGCACTCGCGGTGGACATCGAGCGGAACCTGCGCGCCCCGCTGACCGGGATCCGGCACACCGCCCAGGCCAGGGGAATCGCCGAGCCTGACATCCGGGTCGCGGTGCGGACCGGGGACACCGGGCCGGACGAGCGCCGCCGGCTGGCCACCAAGCCCCCCGACATCCTGATCACCACGCCCGAGTCGCTGTTCCTGCTGCTGACCTCCCGGGCCCGGGACGCGCTGCGCGGGGTGGACACGGTCATCGTGGACGAGGTGCACGCGCTGGCCGGCAGCAAGCGCGGCGCCCATCTGGCGCTGTCCCTGGAGCGGCTGGACGCGCTGAACCCGGACCGCACCCCGGCGCAGCGGATCGGCCTGTCCGCCACCGTCCGCCCGGCCGAGGCGGTCGCTTCGTTCCTGGGCGGGAGCCGGCCGGTGACGATCGCCGCACCACCCAGCGACAAGCAGCTGGACGTGCAGATCGTGGTGCCGGTCGAGGACATGAGCGACCTGGACACGCCGCGCCCGGCCGACGGGGACCCGCCGGACGGCTCACCGCAGCCCCGGTCCATCTGGCCGCACGTCGAGGAGCGGGTGCTCGACCTGATCGAGCAGCACCGGTCCACGATCGTGTTCGCCAACTCGCGCCGGCTGGCCGAGCGGCTGTGCGGCCGGCTCAACGAGCTGGCCGCCGAGCGGGCCGAGATCCGCGCCGGGGCCGCGCCGGCTGACCCCCGACCCGGCCCGGCCCCACCGCCCGCCGAGATCATGGCACAGGCCGGCTCGTCGGCGGGCGCGCCCGCCGAGGTGGCCCGGGCGCACCACGGGTCGGTGTCCCGGCAGGAACGCGCCCAGATCGAGGAGGCGCTCAAGGCCGGGCGGCTGCCCGCCGTGGTCGCCACCTCCAGCCTGGAGCTGGGCATCGACATGGGCGCGGTGGATCTGGTGATCCAGGTGGAATCGCCGCCGTCGGTGGCCAGCGGGCTGCAGCGCACCGGCCGGGCCGGGCACAACGTCGGTGACGTGTCCCGCGGCGTGATCTTCCCCAAGTACCAGGGGGACCTGGTGCAGGCGGCGGTGGTCGCGCGGCGGATGCAGCGTGGCCAGATCGAGGAGCTGAGCGTCCCGCGCAACCCGCTCGACGTGCTCGCCCAGCAGATCGTGGCCATGACCGCGATGGACGACTGGGACGTGGACGAGCTGGACCGGGTGGTCCGGCGGGCCGCCCCGTTCGCCAGCCTGACCCGGCCGGTCCTGGAAGCGGTCCTCGACATGCTGGCGGGCCGCTATCCCAGCGAGGAGTTCGCCGAGCTGCGCCCGCGCCTGGTGTGGGACCGCACCACTGGCGTGCTGCACGGTCGCCCGGGAGCGCAGCGGCTGGCGGTGACCAGCGGGGGCACCATCCCGGACCGCGGCCTGTTCGGCGTGTTCCTGGCCGCGTCGCAGCGGGAGGCCAACGGGCGGAACTCGCACCGCGTCGGTGAGCTCGACGAGGAAATGGTCTACGAGTCGCGGGTCGGCGACATCTTCGTGCTCGGCGCCAGTTCCTGGCGGATCGAGGACATCACCGCCGACCAGGTGCTGGTCTCCCCCGCGCCGGGGCAGCCGGGGAAGCTGCCGTTCTGGCACGGCGACGCCCCGGGACGGCCGGTGGAGCTCGGCCGCGCGCTCGGCGCGTACTGCCGCGAGCTGGCCAGCGCCAGTGAGCAGGACGCCACCGCGCGGCTGCGCGCCGACGGCCTGGACCAGCTGGCCGCCGCGAACCTGGTGCGCTACCTGGCCGACCAGCGGGAGGCCACGGGTTACGTGCCCGATGACCGCACGCTGGTGCTGGAGCGGTTCCGCGACGAGCTGGGCGACTGGCGGCTGGTGCTGCACAGCCCGTTCGGCGCGCCGGTGCACGCGCCCTGGGCGCTGGCCATCGCGGCGCGGCTGCGCGAGCGCTACCACGGCATGGACGTGCAGGCCATGCACACCGACGACGGCATCGTGATCCGGGTCCCGGACACCGAGGAGCCACCGCCCACCGGCATTGCCGAGCTGGCCCCGGAGGAAGTCGAGCAGCTGGTCACCGACGAGCTGGGCAGCTCGGCGCTGTTCGCGTCCAGGTTCAGGGAATGCGCGGCCCGCGCGCTGCTGCTGCCCCGGCGGCAGCCGGGCCGCCGCAGCCCGCTGTGGCAGCAGCGGCAGCGGTCCGCCCAGCTGCTCTCGGTGGCCCGCAAGTACGGCACGTTCCCGATCGTCCTGGAGACCGTGCGCGAGTGCCTGCAGGACGTGTTCGACGTGCCCGGGCTGGTCGGCCTGATGCGCGAGCTGACCGCGCGGAAGATCCGCCTGGTCGAGGTGGAGACGCCGGCGCCGTCCCCGTTCGGCCGGTCGATGCTGTTCCGGTATGTCGGCGCGTTCATGTACGAAGGCGACTCCCCGGTCGCCGAGCGGCGGGCGCAGGCCCTGGCGCTCGATTCGTCGCTGCTGGCCGAGCTGCTCGGCCAGGCCGACCTGCGGGAGCTGCTCGACCCTGCGGTCGTCGCGGATACCGAGCGCGAGCTGCAGCGGCTCACGCCCAGCCGGGCCTGCCGGGACGTGGAAGGGGTCGCCGACCTGCTGCGGGCCATCGGCCCGCTGACCGGGCCCGAGGTGGCCGAGCGCTGCCAGGATCCGGCCGCCGCAGTCGGCTGGCTGGACAGCCTGGTCCGCCAGCGGCGGGCGCTGGAGGTCCGGATCACGGGCGAGACCCGGTGGGCCGCGATCGAGGACGCCGGGCGGCTGCGTGACGCGCTCGGTGTGCCGCTGCCGCCCGGGGTGCCCGCCGCGTTCACCGAGCCGGTGGCCGACCCGCTGAGCGACCTGGTGGCCAGGTACGCCCGCGGGCACGGCCCGTTCCCCACCGCCGGCCTGGCCGCCCGGTACGGTCTCGGTGTCGCGGTGATCGCCGGCACGCTGCGCCGGCTGGCCGCCGAGGGCCGGGTGGCTGAGGGCGAGTTCCTGCCGGGGGTCCGGGGCACGCAGTGGTGTGACACCGGGGTGCTGCGCATGCTCCGCCGCCGGTGCCTGGCCAAGCTGCGCAAGGAAGCGGAACCGGCCCCGCCCGCCGCGCTGGCCCGGTTCCTGCCGGCCTGGCAGAACGCAGGCCAGCCGCTGGGTGGCCGGGGGGACGGACGGCCCGGGGCGGCGGGTGGCCGCCGTCCGCGGGCCAGCGCGGACTCGGTGTTCGAGGCGATCGACCAGCTGGCCGGGGCGGCGGTGCCCGCCTCGGCCCTGGAGACGCTGATCCTGCCCGGCCGGGTGCCCGGCTACCAGCCGGGCATGCTCGACGAGCTGACCGCGGCGGGCGAGGTCGTCTGGTCCGGGGCGGGCGGGCTGCCGGGTGGCGATGGCTGGGTGGCGCTGGCGCCCGCCGACACGGCCCCGCTGCTGCTGCCCGCGCCCGCCGAGATCACCATGACGCCGCTGCACGAAGCGGTGCTGGCCGCCCTGGACGGCGGCGGCGGGCTGTTCTTCCGCATGCTCGCTGACCGGGCCACCATGCTGCTGCCGGAGACGGAGCGGGCCGCGGCCAGCGACGCCGCGATGGCCGCGGCCGTCTGGGATCTGGTGTGGGCGGGCCGGCTCACCAATGACACGCTGGCCGCCCTGCGCACGGTGCTCGGCACCGGCCGCCCGGTGGCTACCCCACCGCTGGGCAGCCCGGTGACGCGGTCCCGGCCGGCCGGGCGCACCGCCGCCCGCAGGCGGAGCTTCGGCCGCCCATCGATGCCGGCCCGGACTGGGCCGCCCACGGTGACCGGACGCTGGTCCCTGGTGCCGCCGGCCGATCCGGACCCCACCCGGCGGCTGCACGCGCTGGCCCGGTCGCTGCTGGACCGGTACGGCATCCTGATCCGCGGCACGGTGGCGGCGGAACGGGTCCCCGGCGGGTTCGCCGCGATCTACCCGGTGCTGCGCGCGATGGAGGACGCGGGCCAGTGCCGCCGCGGCTACTTCGTGGAAGGCCTGGGTGCCGCGCAGTTCGCGCTGCCCGGCGCGGTGGACCGGATGCGCGCGATGGCCGCGGAGAGCGACGGCACGCCGGACCGCCCGGTGGGGCTGGCCACCGCGGGTCAGCTGGCCGGGGTGGCACCGGCCAGCCCCGGCCTGGTGAACGGGGATCACGGCGGGCGGCCCGGGCCCGGTCCTGGCGAATTCCCGGCGCCCGGTCCCGGCGAGTTCCCGGCGCCCGGTCCCGGCGGGTTCGCGGTATCCGGCCCCGGTGGCGGGTTCCCGGTTTCCGGCGGCGCCGGGTTCCCGGTGCCTGGCTCCGGCGCACCGGCCGGCGACGGCCCCGCCATCCAGCCCGTGGTGCTCGCGGCCGCCGACCCCGCCAACCCGTTCGGCGCGGCGCTGCCCTGGCCCGACCGGCCGGACGAGACGCCGGGCGGTCACCGGCCCGGCCGCAAGGCGGGATCGCTGGTCGTGCTGGCCGGCGGGCACCTGGTGCTGTACGTCGAGCGGGGCGGCAAGACCCTGCTGTCGTGGACCAGCGATCCGGCGGTGCTCAGCCCGGCGGCCGTGGCGCTGGCCGGGGCGGCCCGCGGCGGCGCGCTCGGCCGCCTCACGATCGAGCGGGCCGACGGCGGCGCGGTATACGAATCGCCCCTGGCCCGGGCCCTGGAAACGGCCGGGTTCCGGGCTACCCCACGTGGCCTGCGGCTGCGCGGTTAGGCACGCGCGCCGTTGCACGTTTTCCGGGCAGCGGTGAATTGCCGCCCCGCAACGGCGTCCCTCGCCCCTAGGATTGACCGCGATGGCCTATGACCCGCCGTGGCGGGCATTTCCAGCTGACCGCCCGGCGCCGGCCGGTTCTCGCTGGGCACCGGGAACGGCCGGGCCGGCCGGATGGCTGGCCCGCGGCCCGGCAGGGCACAGCGGATGGGGGAACCGGGGAGGGGCGGCGTGGCCAACGCGGCGGGCATCGACATCTCGAACTACCAGCCGGCATTCGACTGGGCCGCCGAAAAGGGGAGAATCTCCTTTGCCTTCATAAAGGCGACCGAGGGAAAGACCTACACCGACCCGGAATTCGGCGCCAACTGGCGGCATGCCAAGGCGCTCGGGATCGTCCGCGGCGCGTATCACTTCGGGCGCCCGGCTAACGGGGCGGCGGCCGATGCCGCCCACTTCCTGGCCGTGGTCCGCGCGCACGGCCTGGCCGCCGGTGATCTGCTCGCCCTCGACCTGGAGACCACCGACGGCCTGGGCCCGGCCCAGGTCAGCGCCTACGCGCAGCACTGGTGCGCCGATGTGGCCAAGGCCACCGGGCACACGCCGATCGTCTACACGTTCCTGAGCTTCGCCCAGGAGGGCAACTGCGCGGGACTCGGCCGGTACCCGCTGTGGATCGCCGAGCCGTCCGCCCCGGCGGGGCATCCGGTCGTGCCCCGGCCCTGGACGAAATGGGCCTTCCACCAGTACGGCACGACCCGGGTCGGCAACAACACGGTCGATGTGAACGTGTTCAACGGGGACACGGCGGCGCTGAAAGCGTTCGCCAACCCAGCGCCCCCACCACCCCCACCCCCAGCCCAGGAGGAAGAAGTGCAGAGCGGGACCCTCATCAACGGCGCCAGCGCGGTCACCGCGATCTCGATCCCACGGGGCAGCGCGAAGACCATCGGGTTCGGCTGTGACAACGGCCGGCAGGGCCTGCCCCCGGCGCAGCTGCGGGTGGCGATCTGGCACGGCAGCTGGGACGTGCACGGCGCGGTGGTGGTCGATGGGGCCAAGGGCCAGACGGTGGTCAAGTTCGCCAAGCCCGACGCGACCTCGGTGATCTCGGTTCAGCGCCTGGACACCGGCGACGTCAACGTGGGCTACCAGGTGTCCTGACCAGCCGCGGCCAGCCCGGGCGGAATCAGCCTGGCCCATCCCACCGGGCGTGCAGGGCCGGCGGCTTGCGGAACACCAGGCCGCGCGGCGCGGCCAGCTGCTCCCGGTCGAGGCGCAGCCCGGGCAGCAGCCGCAGCGCCGCGTCCAGTGCGGCCTGCGCTTCCAGCCGGGCCAGGTGCACACCCAGGCAGAAGTGCGGGCCGCGGGCGAAGGCCAGGTTGTGCCGCGCGTTGTCCCGGCGGATGTCGAACCGGTCCGGGTCGGCGAACGTGGCCGGGTCCCGGCCCGCGCCCGCCAGCGAGACGCTGACCAGGTCGCCTCGGCGGATCTGGGCCCCGCCCAGCTCGGCGTCGGCGGTGGCGTACCGGTCCACCACGGCGGCGGCCGGCTCCAGGCGCAGGGACTCCTCGACCGCGCTGGGCACCAGGCCCGGGTCGCCGAGGACGAGCCGCAGCTGATCGGGGTGGCTGAGCAGGTGCCACAGCGCGTTGGTGATCATGCCTTCGGTGGTCTCGATCCCGCCGAACATCAGCACCGCCGCGTTGGACACCACTTCGGTGCCGGTCAGCCCGGCCGGTCCGGGCCCGTCCGCCGGGCCGGACCGGGCCACCTCGGCCAGCAGTGACGGCCCGGCCGCGGCGCTGATCGCCTCCTGCAGGCTGCCGCTCAGCTGAGCAAACGCCGCCCCACCGGCCAGCTCCACCCGGGCCGCCGCAGCACGGGCCGTCGCAGCACCGGCCGCCGTCGCAGCGCCCGCCGCGCTGCTCCCGGCGCTGGCCGCCCCCGACCCGGCCGCGTCGGCCGACAGCTGGGACACCGCGCCGACGATCGCGTCGTACCAGCCCAGGATGGTGCCCGGATCGACCCCGCCGAGACCGAGCACCCGGGCCACCACGGTCACCGCGAGCGGCCCGGCCAGGCTGCGCCGCAGCTCGCCCGCACCCGCCGGGCGGATGGCGGTAACCAGCCGCCCGGCTTCCGCGGTGACGAACCCGGCCAGCTGCGCATGCACATCAGCCATGCTGAACGGGGCGGTGAACGGGCGCCGGTGCCGGTCGTGGGCCGCCCCGTCCAGCGAGAGCATGCTCGGCCCGACCACCTGAGCGGTGGAGAACCGGGGGTCGTCGACGGTGAACGTGACGCTGTCCCGCATCACCCGGATGGCCAGATCGCGCCGGGTGACCAGCCAGCCGTTCAGCACCGGCAGCCAGGACACCGGCTCCGCCCCGCGCAGCCGGGCCAGCACCGGGTGCAGGTCGCCTTCGAGATCGGCCAGCCGGACCGCGGCCCCCAGGGGGTACCCGTCGCGGGCCACCCCGGCGGCGGGCGGGTTCTCCGGGCGGCTGGTCACAGCCCCGACGCTACCCGGGGCCGCACCCGGACCAGCCACCGGAGGACTGACCCACACCGAACACCGGGACCGGTGAGGCAACCCGCCGCCGCCCCTGTTCGTCATGAGCTAACGACAGAGGAGGCGGTGCATGGCCGGCACCTCTAACGCGGCGGACCTCGAGCGGCTGCTGGCCGAGCGCGGCCGCCAGCTCATGCAGGTGGCGATCGCGCTGACTGGCAGCCGGCAGGCGGGTGAGGACCTGCTGCAGGCCGCGCTCGAACGCGTGCTGCGCAAACCACGCCAGGTGGACAGCGACACCGAGGGCTACCTGCGGCGGGTGCTGTACAACCTGGCCGCCGACGGCTGGCGCAGGCATGGCCGGTGGCGGCAGCGACTGCCGTTACTGCGGGCCCAGGCGCTCGCGGCGGCCGACGACGGAGCCGCGCTGGTCGACCTGCGGGACGCCCTGGTGCGCTTGCTGCTCCAGCTTCCGCCGCGGCAGCGCGCCGTCATCGTGCTCCGGTACTGGGAGCAGCTCACTGAGGCCGAGACCGCCGAGTTGCTCGGCTGCTCAGAGGGAACGGTCAAATCCGCCGCGTCACGAGGGCTGCGGCGACTGCGTGAACTGGCCGGAGCCCGCACCGATCCCGGATTCGAGCCAGCGGAAGGATCCGCATGACCAGCGACCTTGAGGAACTGCTGCGCGAGGGCATCGACCGGCTCACCACTGGGGCAAGCGCACCCACCGGGCTGATCAGGCGCGCCCAGCAGCGCAACCGCCAGCGCCGGATCATTATCAGAACCGCCACGGCCACAGGCACCGCCATCATCGCCGCAGTGGCGACAGTCATCGCCGTCAGCCTGTCCAGCAGCGGGACCCGGCCGGGCCGCGCTCCCCTGCATGCGCAGACTGTCGCAGACGTGATCACCCGGACCGAGCGCGCGCTAGCTGTGGCGGCTGACCAGGGCCGGGCCATTCAGGAGGTGCTGTCGAGCGGCCGCAACGAGACGTTCGGCCTGACGGTGATCAACATGGCGCTTACTTTTGAGAAGAACCCAACCGGCAGCGCGGTCGTGCCGCAGGTTCTTGGCACGGTGACCGCCCAGCGCAGGGTGACCTGGAGCTACCGCGGACTCCAGCTGGATGAAGGGTTCTCGGCCGCTGGACAGCTCGTCTTCCACACCACCATCAATAACATCACGTTGCGCTCCGGCAAACAGGTACAGGAGGTCTATGGCGCGGCCTACCCGGCCAGGACCCGGTGGCACACGATCCTGAGAGGCCTGTCGGGCCCGCTGCCGCGGCTCACCTGCCAGCGGGCTGTTGTCCCGTCGGCCTACCCCAGCTGGCACGCCACCATCTCCAAGGCGCTGTCCTGCGGGCTGTTCCATCTCAGTGGGCGCCAGCAGGTGGATGGGGTCGATGCCCTGACGCTGATCTCGAAGCCACAGAATGGCCTTCCGATCCGGGAGACAATCTGGGTGGATTCATCGACCTACCTGCCCGTGCGGACCAGCTTCACGTTCCTGGCTGCACACGGCCAGGGCAGCCAGCTGGTGTATGACTACCGATGGCTTCAGCCCAGCCGGGCCAACCTGGCCCAGCTGCACGCGGCGATCAGCCGCGCCACGATACCGGCCGGGTTCCGCAAGCTGCCCGCCAAATACCTGCCCGTGGCCGAGGCCCGGGAGAACAGGGACTAGCCACCGGTCCACCGGCGACCATGATCCGCAGCGTCACGGGCCGGCCACGGAGGCCAGCAGCTCGCCGCGGGCCTGGTCCACCGCGGCCAGGATCGCGCCGCGCAGCACCGGGCCCCCGGTCACCCCGGTCGGCACCACGGTCGGGCGGGCCGGGCAGATCCGGCCGACTTCGGCGGCGACCCGCTGTGCCAGCGCGCTGTCCCCGGCCCGCCCGACCTCGCCGCCGAGTACCACCAGCCCCGGGTCGAGCACCACGCACACCGCGGCCACCCCGGTCGCGACCCGGGCGGCCAGCTCGGTGAGCAGGGCATCGCCGCGGTCGTCGCCGGCCCGCGCGGCGGTGACCGCGGCCTGCACCGCACCGGCCGCGGTGGGCTCGGTGAACCCGTAGCCCGCGGCCAGCGGGCGCACTGCCTGCGCGCCGACCAGGGACTGGAACGCGCCGGTGGCCGGGTGGCTGATGTCCTGCGGCAGCGGCACCCCGGGGACCGGAAGGTAGCCGATCTCGCCCGCCGCCCCGGCCACCCCGCGGTGCACCCGGCCGCCGATGATCGTGGCCAGGCCCAGGCCGACGCCTATCCACATCAGCACGAAGTCATCGGCACCCTGCGCCACGCCGACCGCCCGCTCGGCCATGGCCGCCAGGTTGACGTCGTTCTCGATGGTGACCGGCTGGTGCAGCTCGCTGCGCAGCGCCTCCAGCACCCCCTCGTGCCAGGCGGGCAGGTTGACCGCCAGGCGTGGGTCCCCGGTGCTCGGGTCCAGCACCCCGGGCGTGCCGATGACCAGGGCGTTCAGCCGGGACATCTCGACTCCCGCCGAGCGGCACGCGGTGGCGACCGCGTTCCGCACCAGCTCCACCGGGTTGCCCGCCCCGTTGGGGTCCACGCTGATCTGCGTGACGACCTGGCCGGTGATGTCTGCCACGCCGGCGCTGACCTCGTCCTGGTCGACGTGCAGCCCGGCCACGTAGGCGCTGGACGGCACGACCGCGTACAGCGCCGCGTTGGGCCCGCGCCCACCCGCCTGCTCGCCCACCGTCTCGACCAGGCCGCGCTCCTCGAGGCGGGCCAGCAGCTGGGAGGCGGTCACCTTGGACAGCCCGGTCCGCTCGCCAATCTGCGCCCTGGTCATCGGGCCGCCGGCCAGCAGCAGCTCCAGGGCCGCGCGGTCGTTCAGCTCCCGCAGCAGCCGGGGTGTCCCGGGCCGTACTACCATCCCTCGCCTCTTCTCCGTCGCATGACGATCCGTCGCATGACGTCCCCCCAGCACCGCCCGCGCCCAGGAGGCGCCGACTGCCAGGTCCCCGCGCAGCGCCGGGGCAGCTGGCGGCGGCACGGGCACCCTGAGCTGAATTCTGTCTCAATCCGGCAACAGGGTCTATCTAATAGGAAACTTTACTGTTAGTTTCAGCCCATAATTCAGGCAGGCCAGCGCCAGCCTAGACGGCGGACGGCGGCGGACCCCCGCAGGCACCAGGTAGCTGCGGACTGAGGATCGAAGCCGGGAAGGGAGATCCAGCAGTGAAATTGACTAGATCGGCAGCCGCCTTCGGGGCGGCCGCCCTGCTCGCCGGAGTGGCGGCAGGGTGTGGCTCAAGCAGCAGTGGCGGCAGCTCATCGGGCACGGCGGTGCCCAGCAAGCTCGTCGTATGGCGGATGGGCGCGTCCGTGCCTTCCCAGGTCACCTGGATGAACGGCGTCGTCGCCCAGTTCCACCAGAAGTTCCCGCAGTACGCCAAGACCAAGGTGGTCGTGAACTGGATCCCGTGGACCAACCGGACCACCGACTGGACCAACGCGCTGACCAGCGGCAAGGGTGGCCCGGACATCACCGAGCTGGGCAACACCGACACCCCGGGGGTGGCCACCCAGGGCGCGCTGGCCAACATCAGCAGCGACGTGAAGGCCTGGTCCTACGGTTCCGGGATCATCCCCGGCAACATGGCCAACGACACGGTGAACGGGCAGACCTACGCGGTGCCGTGGTTCGGCGGCGTGCGCGGCGTCTGGTACCGCAAGGACGAATTCGCCAAGGCTGGCATCAGCACGCCCCCGGCCACCTGGGCCCAGCTGGTCAGCGACGCCCAGCTGCTGCAGAAGAAATACCCCGGCACCTTCGGCCTCGGCGCGCCGAGCAACTACACCAACGCCATCGTCAGCTTCATCTGGGGCGCGGGCGGCCAGGTGGCCACGCAGAGCGGCGGCAAGTGGACCGCGAAGCTGAACACCCCGCAGTCCGAGGCGGGCATCAAGTTCTACGCCGACCTGTACCGGACCGAGCACGTGTCGCCGGCCAAGTACATCGGCCAGACCGAGCTGGGCGCGCCCGGCGCCACCTCCGGCGGGTCGGACGAGGACTTCGCGCTGGGCAAGCTGGACATGTACATCGACGGGCCGTGGGCGCAGGCCCAGCTGACCCAGGTGAGCAAGAAGTACGCGTCCCAGTGGGCCTCGTTCCCCATCCCCAGCCAGAGCGGCCCGAGCCCGGCGCCTGCCTTCTCCGGCGGCTCTGACCTCGGGGTCTGGGTGAAGAGCAAGTACCAGCAGGCCGACTGGGACCTGATCTCGCTGATGGACAGCCCGTCGAACGCCACCACGTTCGCCAGCGCGGCCGGGTTCTTCCCGCAGTTCACCTCGAAGCTGCAGGGCGGCGCGTACGCGGGCAACCCGGTGATGGCCGGCTTCGCCAAGGCCGCCGCGTACACCCAGATCTCCCCGCTGAACTCGAAGAACTGGGCGGCCGCGGACGCCCAGGACGCGATCATCCCGACCATGATGAAGGCGCTGATGCAGGGCGCGAACTTCACCGCCACGGTGAACAAGGCCAACACGCAGCTGCAGAACGTGCTCAACACCGGCTCGGAGTCCGGCTGAGCATCCAGGTAGTCCCGGCCCGCGGGCACACCCCCCTGCCCGCTGGCCGGGACCCGGGCTGAGGAGAATGCCGCTCACCATGGTCGATACCGTCACCAGCCAGCCTGCCGCCCGGGCCCGCCGCACCACCCGCCCGGGTACCCGGCAGCCGCCCGGCACACGGGCCCGGGCCCTGATCCGGCGGTACCGGGTAGCGCCCTACCTGCTGCTGCTGCCCGCGGTGGCCGCGATCGCCCTGGTGCTGCTGTGGCCGGTGGTGCAGGTGGCCCTGTACTCGTTCCAGAACTACGGGCTGCCGCAGACCACCGGGGCCGCGCCGGTCCAGTGGGTCGGGCTGGCCAACTACACCCAGACGTTCACCGACCCGGAATTCTGGCTGTCGCTGCGGATCACCGTGCTGTTCGCGGTGGCCGCGGTCACCCTCACCCTGCTCACCGGCACGCTGATCGGGCTGCTGCTCAACCAGCTGGGCCGGGTGATGGCCGCGATCGTGGCCACCACCGCCCTGCTGGCCTGGGCCACTCCCCCGGTCTCCGCCAGCGTGCTGTTCTACTGGCTGTTCAACCCGGACGGCGGCCTGGTGGACTGGAGCCTGGCCCGGCTGCCGCACTGGCTGGTGGGCAGCACCGACTGGGCCGGCTTCAACTGGACCACCAGCGGCGCGCTGCCCGCCTACACGGTGGCCACCGTGCTGGTGGTCTGGCAGGCGTTCCCGTTCATCGCCGTGTCGGTGCTGGCCGGGCTGAAGACCGTGCCCGGGGAACTGCTCGAAGCGGCCCGGGTGGACGGGGCCGGGGCCTGGCGGGGCTTCTGGAAGATCACCTACCCGCTGATGAAGCCGATCTTCCTGGTGCTGCTGCTGTTCTCGGTGATCTGGGACTTCAACGTGTTCACCCAGACCTACCTGCTGGCCGGCGGGCTGGGCAACCGCGACGAGTTCAACCTGTCGCTCTACCTCTACGACCGGGCCTTCACGTTCCCGCCCAGCTACGGGCTGGGCGGTGCGCTGGCCCTGATCCTCACGATCATCCTGCTCATCGTCACGGTCGGCTACGTAAGGGCCTCGGTCCGGCAGGGAGCGCTGGCATGACCGCGCAGTACTGGCCCGGGGGGCCGACCCCCCGGAACCCCCGGGGCCTGAGCCTCCGGCCCGGCACCAGGCTGCGCGCCCGGCGCCGGCTGCGCAAGAAGACCAGGACCTTTTCCCTTAACGCACTAGCGGTGCTGGTCGCCCTGCTCACGCTGTTCCCGATCTTCTGGATGGTGTCCACCGCGTTCAAGCCATCCCAGGAGATCTACTCGCTCACGCCGCACCTGCTGCCCACCCACCCGACGCTGGGCAACTTCGCCACCGTGCTGAGCGGCCAGGCGTCCGGGATCGGGTCGTACTGGCTGTTCTTCCGGAACAGCATCGCGGTGACCGTGGCCACGGTCATCCTGTCCTCGCTCGTCTCGCTGCTCGCCTCGGTGGCGGTGGCCCGGTTCCGGTTCCGGCTGCGCGCGTCTTTCCTGATCATGCTGCTGGTCGTGCAGATGATCCCGGCGCAGGCGCTGATCATCGCGCTGTTCCTGAACTTCAACCGGATCGGCCTGCTGCAGAGCCTGCCCGGCCTGATCCTCGTATACAGCGCGCAGGCGCTGCCGGTGTCCATCTGGATGCTGCGCAACTTCGTGGCCACCGTGCCCAGGGAACTGGAGGAGGCGGCCGCGGTGGACGGCGCGGGCCCGCTGCGGATCTTCTGGCGCATCCTGTTCCCGCTGGTCATGCCCGGGCTGATCGCGACCAGCGTGTTCGCCTTCATCACCGCCTACAACGAGTTCATCGTGGCGCTGACCTTCCTCGGCCAGGCGCACAGCACCTACACGCTGCCGATCTACGTGACCTACTTCTTCGACCGTGGTGGCGCGCAGTGGGGACCCATCATGGCCGCGTCCACCCTGTACACCATCCCGGTGGTGGTGTTCTTCCTGCTGATCCAGCGGCGGATGACCGGTGGCCTGGTGGCGGGCGCGGTGAAGGGATGAGCGCGGGACTGTCCGCCGACCCGGCCCTGGCCCGGCTGGCCGATGCGGTGCTGATCCCGCCGTTCCCGGGCGAGCGGGCGCCCCGCTGGGTGCTGGCCGCGCTGGAACGGGGCCTGGCCGGGGTGACCATCTTCGGCCCGAACATCGCGGGCCCGGAGCAGCTGGCCACGCTCACCGCCCAGCTGCGCACCGCGGGTGGCCAGCCGCTGCTGGCCATCGACGAGGAAGGCGGCGACGTCACCCGCATCGGCCACCTGACCGGCAGCCGCTACCCGGGCAACGCGGCGCTCGGCGCGGTGGACGACGTGAGCCTGACCGCGGCGGTGCACCGGGCGCTGGGCAGCGACCTCGCCGCGCTCGGCATCAGCGTGGACCTGGCCCCGTCGGTGGACGTGAACACGGCCGCGGACAACCCGGTCATCGGGATCAGGTCATTCGGCTCCGACCCGGACCTGGTCGCCCGGCACGCCGCGGCCGCGGTCAGCGGACTGCAGGCGGCCGGGGTGGCCGCCTGTGCCAAGCACTTCCCCGGGCACGGCAGTACCAGCGCCGACACCCACCACGGCATCGTCACGATCGAGGCCAGCGTGGCTGAGCTGCGGCGCCGCGATCTGCCACCGTTCGCCGCGGCCATCGCGGCCGGGGTACGCGGGGTGATGCCCGGGCACCTGCGGGTGCCGGAGCTGACCGGCGACGAGCCCGCAACGCTGTCCGCGGCCGCGCTCACCGGCCTGCTCCGCGGCGAGCTGGGGTTCACCGGGGTGATCATCTCGGACGCGCTGGAGATGCGCGCGGTGCGCGGTGTCTACGGCATCCCGGAGGCGGCGGTGCGCGCGGTGGCGGCCGGCACCGACCTGCTGTGCCTGGGCCGGGACACCGGCGAGGACAGCTACCTGGCGGTCCGCCAGGCGCTCAGCGAGGCGGTGACGGCCGGCCGGCTGCCGGTAGCCCGGCTGGAAGAAGCCAGGCAGCACGTGGCGCAGCTGCGCTCCTGGCTCGCCGCGCAGCACCCGGGGCGGCCGGACGGGGACGGCGGCCAGGCGGCGCACATCGGGCTGGTGGCCGCCCGCCGGGCGGTGCGGCTGTCGGCCGTGCCCCCGCCGCTGGCCGATCCGGTGCTGGTGGAGCTCCAGGCGGCGGAGAACATCGCGGTGGGCAGCGTGCCCTGGGGGCTGGGCCCATGGCTGCCGTCCGGCCGCGTCCTGCGGGTGCCGGCCAGGCTCCCGGTCAGCGACACGGCCACGGTCATCGCCGCGGCGCTCAGCCGGTCCGCGGGCCGGTCGCTGGTCGTGGTGGTCCGCGACGCGCACCGGGATCCGGCGGCCCGGGCCGTCATCACCGGCCTGCTGGCCGCGCGCCCGGACACCGTGGTGGTGGACATGGGCCTGCCGCTCTGGCGGCCGCCGGACGGGCTGCACGTGGCCACCTACGGCGCGGCGCAGGCGAACGCCCAGGCCGCCGCGGAAGTCCTCGGCCTGGCCCGCTGAACCCCGGGCCGGCCCTCCGGTCGCGGGGGCACCGTGGGCCGGCCCGGGACACCAGCCAGATCGCCGTGCGGCCCGATTTCCCGTTAAACCGGGCGCGTCACGCCGTCAAGCAGCCCGACCACTGCCTGGCACGCTGCATAATGCTGGACATGAGGCTGTCTGCCCGTGCTGATTACGCGCTGCGCGCCGCGGTGGAACTGGCGGCCGCGGAGGGCGGCCATGTCACCGCCGAGCAACTGGCGCGGGCTCAGCACATACCGGGGAAGTTTCTCGAGGCGATCCTGACCCAGCTGCGCCGGGCCGGCCTGGTGCGCAGCCAGCGTGGGCCAGAGGGCGGGTTCTGGCTGGCCAAGCCGGCCAGTGACATCGCGCTCGCGGACATCATCCGGGCCATCGACGGCCAGCTGGTCGGCGTGCGCGGGGAGCGCCCGGAGAACATCGGGTACATCGGGGTGGCTGAGCCGCTGCAGAGTGTGTGGATCGCACTGCGCGCCAACGAGCGGGCCATCCTCGAGGAAGTCACCCTGGAGCACATCGCCACCGGGCGGCTGCCAGCGCGCATCCTCGAGCTGACCGACGATCCCCGCGCCTGGGCCTGAAACGCCGCAGGCGCCTCCGGAGAGGCGCCTGCGATCAGCTTTCTGCCAGGTGGGCTGGGTTCAGACCGGCACCATGTCGCTCACGTCGCCGAGCCGCCTGGTCACCTCGTCGAACGCGGGGTGGTCGGCGTTGGAGTTCACCGGGCCGAGCACCGGCTCGGCGTCCATGCCCCGGGCATGCCCCGCGGGTACCCGCAGCTCCGGCCGGACCCCGAAGGTCCGGGCCACCGGAAGCTCCAGCTCGCGCCCAGCGCCATTGGCGGCAGGCTGGCCGCCCGCCCCAGCCGGGGTGAGCGCCGCCTCGTTCTGCAGCTCAGCCAGGGCGAAACTGTCTGAGACCTCACCCAGCACGTGGGACAGCGGGGTGTTCAGCGCCGTGCAGATGGCGGCGAGCAGCTCGGAGGAGGCCTCCTTCTGCCCGCGCTCTACCTCGGACAGATACCCGAGCGACACCCGGGCGGCGGCGGAAACCTCGCGGAGGGTGCGACCCTGCCGTAGACGTAGCCGCCGCAGCACGTCACCAAGCAAGTGACGAAGCAGGACCATCGCCGCACTCCCTTCGCGAAGTGTGTCTGTTAACTACACCGTACCTGGCCTCACCGACAGTGGGGGAGAGCACCTGGGGCCGTGTTCGCTGCTGACGTAACACTGTAATCATCGGTTCTCTTCCCGCATCATGACAAGGAGCAACGCCAGCGCGGCCGCGACTGTTTCGCGCCGGATGTCGTCCCGGCTCCCGGCCAGGGCCAGCCGCTGGACCCGGGGCTGCCGCCCGGCGCTGGCCGCGATGAACACGGTGCCTGCTGGTTTTCCCTCGGCCGGGTCGGGCCCGGCCACCCCGGTGGTGGACACGCCGTAGGTGGCCCCGAGACGGGCGGCCACGCCCCCGGCCATGGCCCCCGCCACTTCTGCTGAGACGGCCCCCTGCCGGTCCAGCACGGCCGGGTCCACGCCCAGCAGGACGGCTTTCAGCTCGGTCGCGTAGGCCACGATGCCCCCGCGGAAGGCCGCGGACGCGCCCGGGATGTCGGTCAGCGCGGCGGCCAGCAGCCCGCCGGTGAGCGACTCCGCGGTCGCGACGCTGTGGCCTCCGGCGGCCAGCCGCGCGATGATGTCAGCCGCCGTGGCCCGGCTCTCCCCCGGCGCCGTCATCCGTTCCCGCCCGGCCCGCCCATCCGCGCCGCCCGGCTGCGGCGGCGCAGCCGCACCGCGCGGATCGCGTAGTCCGCGCCGGTGATCACGGTCACCGCCACGGCCAGCGCCATCACCACGGCCCGCAGCGCATCCGGCGGGCCGGGCAGCACGTAGAGCGCGATCGCGAGCACCTGGAGCATGGTCTTGACCTTGCCGCCCCGGCTGGCCGCGATCACGCCGTGCCTGATCACCCAGAACCGCAGCGCGGTGACCCCCAGCTCACGGGCCAGGATCACCGCCGTCACCCACCAGGCCAGCTCCCCCTGCGCCGACAGGGTGACCAGCGCAGCCCCGGTCAGCGCCTTGTCCGCGATGGGATCCGCGATCTTCCCGAAGTCGGTGATCAGCCCGCGCTGCCGGGCGATCCGCCCGTCCAGCACGTCGGTCAGCGAGGCGACCAGGAACACGGCGAACGCGGCGACCCGCCCGCCGGTCCCCCCGGCCAGCAGGAGCAGCACGAACACCGGGACCAGTGCCAGCCGCAGCACGGTCAGCGCGTTGGCCAGGTTGACCAGCCCGGGGGGCGGCACGACGCCAGGCTGAGCCGGCGGGGCCGGCCGGGCGTCCCCGCCCGTCTCCGCGGCGGGCTGGCTCAACGTGCTGGCCCGGGGGGACGACCCCCCGGAACCCCCCGATCGGCCCGTGCGGCCGAGGCCGCCCCGCCCGGCGCGGGGGCAGGTGTGGCCCCGATCGCGCTGGCCGTCAGGTCCACCCCATCGCAGCCCGCGACCTGGGCGCGGACCATGTCGCCAACGGCCACGCCCGATGCCCCGAGCACGGTCGTGGTCCCGTCCACCTCCGGCGCCTGATGCGCGGCCCGGCCCAGGTAGCTGCCGTCGCCGAGATCCTCCTCGATGAGCACCTCGACCGTCTCGCCCACCCGGTCGGCCGCCCGCTGGGCCATCACCTCGTCGGCCAGGCTGGCCAGCTCATCCACCCGGCGGGCGATCTCGGCCGGGTCGAGCTGGCCGCCCAGCCGGGCCGCTTCGGTGCCGTCCTCGTCGGAGTACCCGAAGACGCCGATCGCGTCCAGCCTGGCCTCGGACAGGAACCGCTGCAGCTCATCCAGGTCGCCTGCGGTCTCACCCGGGAAGCCGACGATGAAATTGGACCGGGCCCCCGCCTCGGGGCAGGCCCGCCGCACCTCGGCCAGCAGGGCACCGAACCGCTCCCGGTCGCCGAACCGCCGCATGGCGCGCAGCACCCGCCCGCTGGCGTGCTGGAAGGACAGGTCGAAGTAGGGCGCCACCCCGGGGGTCGAGGCCAGCACCTCGATCAGCGCCGGGCGCATTTCCGCGGGCTGCAGGTAGCTGACCCGGATCCGGTGGATCCCGGGCACCGCGGCCAGTGCGGGCAGCAGCTCGTCCAGCAGCCGGGGATTGCCCAGGTCCTTGCCGTAGGAGGTGGAGTTCTCGCTGACCAGGACGAGTTCCCGGACGCCCTGGCGGGCCAGCCAGCCCGCTTCGGCGATCAGGTCGTCCGGCGGCCGGGACAGGAAGGCGCCGCGGAAGGTGGGGATCGCGCAGAAACTGCACCGCCGGTCGCAGCCTGACGCGATCTTCAGCGGGGCCACCGGGCCGCCTGCCAGCCGCCGCCGCAGTGCCCGCGGGCCGGAGGCGGGCGCTATCCCGGCCGGGAGATCGGGAATGCCGGTGCTGGCGTGCCCGGGCGGCTGGTGGCCCGGGGCGGCCGGGCGGTCCGCGGGCGTGATCGGCAGCAGCCGCCGCCGGTCCCGGGGCTCGTGCGCGGGCCGCCGTTCCCCGGCCAGCACCGCATCCAGCCGGGCGCCGATGCCGGCGTAGTCGTCGAAGCTGAGCACCTCGGCTTCGGGCAGTTCATCAGCTAGCGTGCGGCCGTACCGCTCGGCCAGGCACCCGGCCGCCACCACTTTGGCCCCGCTGTCCGCGGCGTCCAGCAGTTCACTGACCGACTCCTGCTTGGCCGCGTCGATGAACCCGCACGTGTTGACGAGTACCACGCTGGCCGCCTCGGTGTCCGCCAGCGTCCACCCGGCCGCCTCCAGCCGGGCCGCGAGTTCCTCCGAGTCAACCTCGTTGCGCGCGCAGCCCAGCGTGACCAGGCTGACCGTCCGTTCGGGTGACTGTGGCTGAGGAGGAGATGGCACACCCGGAAGACTACTGTGCTAATGCAGGGGGACGGCCCCCCGGAACCCCCCGCAGCTACCCGGTCACCGGCTTGCCGGGGCCCAGGCTGAGGGTCACCGGCTGGGTGCCGGGTGAGTGCAGCTTCCTGCCGTTGACGGTCAGCACGATGCCGCCCGGGTTGCCGATGTCCATATTCACCGCGCGGTCGAACCGCCACGTCTTGGAGCTGCCGCCGACCACATAGGCCTGGGACAGGAACCGGCCGTTGGGCCGGGTGAACTCCACCCAGCAGTCCTGGATCGCGGTCAGGCTGATCACCACGTTATGGTCGGCGGGCGGCGAGGCGCTCGGCGCGGCGGACGGCGCCGTGGACGCCTTGGCCGGCGGCTTGGCCTGGTGGTGCTGCGCCACCTGCCCGGTGCTGGCCTGCACCTTGGCCGAGTGCGAGACGTTCGCGTTCACCACCCGGTACACCCCGTACCCGACGACCACGAGCAGGACCAGGATCATGGCCAGGCTCCAGTTGGGCCGCCGCCGTTCCTTGATCTTGATCGGGGTGGCCGGCCCGAAGACGTCGGCGGCCCGGATCGCCTGCGGCGCGCCGTGCACCGCGTCGTATTCGCGGATCAGTTCCTCGTCATCCGCCCCGACCGCCCGGGCCACGCTCCGGATGTGGCCGCGGGCGTAAAAGTCGCCTCCGCAGGCCGAGAAATCGCCGCGTTCGATGCCCCGGATGATTGTCTCTCTGATGCAGGTCCGCTGACTAACCTGCGTAATGGTGAGACCCGCCTGGCGGCGCGCGTCTGCCAGGGCGTCACCAATGCTCACGCCACGCCTCCACTGCCATATCGGACTGCGTGCCGCCCGGGGTGCGGGAGCAGTAGCCGGATGGGAGCCACCCTGCAATGCAGGATCGCTAACAAGTGTAGACATTCCCCCGAACGCACGGCCGGACGCCGTAGGTCAAGGTCAGTCCTGCCCGCCCCGGAGCGAATCAATCACACTATCGGCGTCCTCGGGCCGGACCAGGACGTCCCTGGCCTTGGAACCTTCGCTCGGGCCGACGATGCCCCGGCTCTCCAGCAGGTCCATGAGCCGGCCTGCTTTAGCGAAACCCACCCGCAGTTTGCGCTGCAGCATCGAGGTCGACCCGAACTGGGTACGGACCACCAGGTCGGCCGCCTGGACGAGCAGTTCGAGGTCGTCACCGATGTCCGCGTCGATCTCCCGCTGCCTGCCCTCGGGCGCGGCCACGTCTTCCCGGTAGGCGGGCTGCGCCTGGGTCTTGCAGTGCGCGACGACCTCGCGGATCTCCTTCTCGGTGACGAACGCGTTCTGCAGCCGCAGCGGCTTGCTCGCGCCCATCGGCAGGAACAGGCAGTCCCCCTGGCCGACCAGCTTCTCCGCCCCGGGCTGGTCCAGGATGACCCGGCTGTCGGTCAGGCTGGAGGTGGCGAAGGCCAGCCGGGACGGCACGTTGGCCTTGATCAGCCCGGTCACCACGTCCACGCTGGGCCGCTGGGTGGCCAGCACCAGATGAATGCCGGCCGCGCGGGCCAGCTGGGTGATGCGGACCACCGCGTCCTCGACGTCCCGTGGCGCCACCATCATCAGGTCGGCCAGCTCGTCCACGATGACCAGCAGGTACGGGTAGGGAGCGAGGACCCGCTCGCTGCCCGCGGGCGGGCTGACCTTGCCCGCCCGCACCGCCTTGTTGAAGTCATCGATGTGCCGGAAGCCAAACGCCGCCAGGTCGTCGTAGCGGCGGTCCATTTCGCCGACCACCCAATCCAGCGCCTCGGCCGCCTTCTTGGGGCTGGTGATGATTGGCGTGATCAGGTGCGGTATCCCCTGGTAAATCGCCAGCTCCACCCGTTTGGGATCGACCAGGAGCATCCGCACCGACTCCGGGGTGGCCCGCAGCAAAACTGAGGTGACCAGCCCATTTATGCACGTCGATTTGCCGGCGCCAGTCGCGCCCGCAATCAGCATATGAGGCATCTTCGCGAGGTTCGCGACCACGGTCCGGCCCTCGACGTCCTTGCCCAGGCCCACCACCATCGGGTGGTGATCGTTGACCGCGGCCGGCGAGCTCATCACGTCGCCCAGGCTGACGATCTCCTTGTCCGCGTTGGGGATCTCCACCCCGATCGCCGACTTGCCCGGGATCGGCGAGATGATCCGCACATCCGCGCTCTTCACCGCGTAGGCGATGTTCTTGGCCAGCTGGGTGACCCGCTCGACCTTGACCGCCGGCCCCAGCTGGATCTCGTACCGGGTTACCGTCGGTCCTCGCTTGAACCCGGTGACCTGGGCGTCTACCTCGAACTGGTCCAGCACCTCGGTCAGCGCCCGGACCACCACGTCGTTGGCGCGGGTCCGCTGCCTGGGCGCACTCCCCGGCTTGAGCAGCGCGACCGGCGGCAGGATGTAACTCGACTCGGCCGACCCGGCCAGCGTGAGCTGCTCGCCCCGGGTGCTTGTCCCGGCCGGGCTGGCCACCGGGGCCGGGCCCGCAGTGGCCTCCCGCGGGGCGGGATCGGCCGGCCGGGCCCCCGGACCGCCTGCGGGCGGCCCGAAACCGAGCGCGTCGAGCATGGAGTCATCGGCGTCGGCCGCCGCCACCCCGGCGGCCTCCTCGTCGGCCTGCGGGCCGCCGCCGCGGCTGCCTGGCTTGGCGCCGGCCTTCCCGCCCGGCGCGTCGTCCAGGATCGGGGTGTCGTACGGCCGGACGTGCTCACCCGCCTCGATGGCCGCGGGCCGCTTGCGGCTTCCCCGGCTCAGCGGCTTGGCCAGCCCGGTGGGCTGATCGGCCGCGCCCGGCGGGCCGTCCGGGTCCGGCCCGGCCGCGCCGCGCTGGGCGAAGCCGCGCAGTTCGGTGATCCGGTCGGGGACCCGGTGCAGCGGGGTGCCGGTGATGACCAGCAGCCCAAAGCCGCTGACCAGGGCGAGTAGCGGGGCGGCGAACCAGGGCGTGAGCCCGGCCACCAGCGGGGCGGACACGGCGAAGCCGATCAGCCCGCCGCCCGAGCGCATCGCGGCGGCCCCGGCGGACGGATGGGGCGTGCCCGCCGCGATGTGGATCAGGCCGAGCGCGCCGGCCAGGAGAGCGGTCCAGCCGATCACCATCCGCCCGGTCTGCGCGTTGCGCTCCGGGTGGCGCAGGAACCGCCAGGCGAGCAGGCCGAGCAGGAAGGGCAGCAGCCATGCCGCGGACCCGAAGGCGCCCCGGATGACGTCGGACATTACCCGGCCCAGCAGGTTGTTCATCTGCCACCAGGTGGTGGCGGCCACCACGATGGCGGCGGCCAGGTAGGCCAGCCCGGCCCCGTCCCGGCGGTGCAGCGGGTCCATGTCCCGTGCGCTGTTCCCGAACGCCCGGGCCGCGTAGCCGACCGCGTGCGCGGCGACCATCCAGGCCGCCGCCAGCAGGCCACCCAGCCAGCCGAACAGGATCAGGATCGGGTCCGCGGTCTTCTGCTGCGGCTGCCGCGCCGCGCCGCGCCCGCGTGAGCGGCCCTTACCGGTGGGCCGCTTCTTGCCCTTGCCCTGGTAGGACCCGGGGCGGCGCTGCGTCCGGCTCGCAGTGCGCGCGGGCATCGCGTTCGTGCTGCGCGTCCGCCCGCCGTTGCCCGGCGGGCGCGGCTGACCCGTGCCCGCGCGTCCCTGACCAGGCGCGCGGCCCTGGCCGCTGGCCGGCCGGGGCGGCCCCGGCGCGGGGCGGCCTGATCCACTGGCCCGTGGCTGGGCAGTGCCCTGAGGGACACGAGTAGCCATGCTGCCCAAAGTACCCACGATCGCGGCGGGCAGCACGGACCTGGCGGGGTGTGTCTTCGGGCCCGCCGGGCCGGGTGAACAGCGGCTATCGCCGGTCTGGCGGGTCCGCGAATACTCGGCGGTTCCCATTGGCAGCACACCGCCAGCGAGCCACCCTGTAGAAAGCCTCATCGCGGCGATCATGAACGGAGCCAGCATGACCAGCCTGCCGGCCAGCGCCGAAGCGGCCGGCCTGCCCGCCGCCTGGCTGCGTGACAACTGCCCGTGTGCGCTGTGCCGCGACCCGGTCAGCGGGCAGCGGCTGCTGCACATCACCGACATCCCGGCGGACATCGCGGTGGCCGGCTGCTGGGCGTCCGCGGACAGCGTAGAAGTGGTCTTCCACCCGGATGGCCACCGGGCCGTCTTCGACCGGGCCTGGCTGGCCGCGCATGCCGCGGGCGGCGGTGCCGCGGACCCACGCACCCCGCACACTGACAACCCGTACCGGGACCCGGCAGCCATGCTGGCCGTCCGGCTGGCCGCGGGCGACTGCGCGGTGTTCGACAACACGCGGATCCTGCATGCCCGCACCGGGTTCGCCAGCAGCGGCCGCCGCCACCTGCAGGGATGTTACGCCGATCTCGATGGCATCGAGTCCGCGGTGGCCGTGGCCGGACGTGGGGACCAGCCGGAACGAACACGGAGGAACCGGAAATGACAGCTGCGGACCCGGTGCGGGTCATCGCGGAGCTCTTCGCCGCCGAGGGCGCCAGCGAGTATCTGGGGGAACCGGTGACCCAGGCGGCGCACATGCTGCAGGCCGGGGCCCTGGCCGAGGCGGCCGGGGCCGCACCCGACCTGGTGGCCGCGGCCCTGCTGCACGACGTTGGGCACTTCACCGGGGTGATCAGCGGCGCGGAACTGATGAACGGCCGGGACAACCGGCACGGCGACGCGGGCGCGGACTGGCTGGCCCAGTGGTTCGGCCCGGCGGTGACCGAGCCGGTGCGGCTGCACGTGGCGGCCAAGCGCTACCTGTGCGCGGTCGAGCCCGGGTATCTCGGCTCGCTGTCCGACGCCTCGGTGCACACCCTGCGGGTGCAGGGCGGCCCGATGGGCCGGGCCGAGGCAGCCGGGTTCGAGGCCAGCCCGTGGTGTACCGCGGCGCTGCGGCTGCGCCGCTGGGACGACGGGGCCAAGGACCCGGCCGCGCAGGTCCCCGCGCTCGGCTACTACCAGCCGCTGCTGCGCCAGCTGGCCCGCCAGCGGGCCGCCGAGGTCGCCCGCCCCGCCCAGTGAGCCACTGGTCCCAGCTCAGACTTCGATGACCACGGGGATGATCATGGGGCGGCGCCGGTAGCTCTCGTTCACCCAGCGGCCGACCGTGCGCCGGACCAGCTGGCCGAGCTGATGGGCGTCGTTGATCCCGTCGGCCGCGGCCCGCACCAGCGCTTCCTCGATCCGCGGCCGCACCGCGCTGAGCGCGGCGTCGTCGATGCCCGACCCGCGGGCGTGGATCTCCGGCCCGGCCACCAGCTTGCCCGACGTCGAGTCGACCACGATGATCACGGACACGAAGCCTTCCTCGCCGAGGATCCGGCGGTCCTTCAGCGACGTCTCGGTCACCTCGCCGACCGACAGGCCGTCCACGTAGACGTAGCCACACGGCACCTTGCCGACCACCGCGGCCTGCCCGTCGGCCAGGTCGACCACCACGCCGTCCTCGGCGATGACCACGTTGCGCGCGGAGATCCCGGTCAGCTCGGCCAGCTGGGCGTGCGCCCGCAGGTGCCGCCATTCGCCGTGCACCGGCATGAAGTTGCGCGGCCGCACCAGGTTCAGCACGTACAGCAGCTCGCCCGCGGGGGCGTGCCCGGACACGTGGACCAGCGCGTTGCCCTTGTGCACCACCCGGGCGCCCCACCGGGTCAGCTCGTTGATCACCCGGTACACCGCGGACTCGTTACCCGGGATCAGCGAGGAGGCCAGGATGACCGTGTCGCCCTCGGCGATCCGGATCGGGTGGTCCCGGGCGGCCATCCGGGACAGCGCGGACATCGGCTCGCCCTGCGACCCGGTGCTGACCAGCACGACCTCGCCGGGCGGCAGGCCCTCGGCCTCCCGCGGGTCGACCAGCAGGCCGCCGCGGACCGACGGCACCCGCAGGTAGCCGAGATCGCGGGCCACGCCCATGTTGCGCACCATGGACCGGCCGACGAAGGCCACCTTGCGGCCGTGCGCGGCCGCCGCGTCGAGGACCTGCTGCACCCGGTGCACGTGGCTGGCGAAGCAGGCCACGATGATCCGGTGCTGGGTCTCCGCGAACAGCTCGTTGAACACCGGCGCGATGTCCCGCTCGCTGGTCACGATGCCCGGGATCTCGGCGTTGGTGGAGTCGGACATCAGCAGGTCGACCCCGGACGAGCCCAGCCGGGCGAAGCCGCCCAGGTCGGTCAGCCGCCCGTCCAGCGGCAGCTGGTCCATCTTGAAGTCGCCGGTGTGCAGCACCACCCCGGCCGGGGTGGTGATGGCGACCGCCAGCGCGTCCGGGATGGAATGGTTGACCGCGAAGAACTCCAGGCTGAACGGGCCGAACGACTGGCGCCCGCCCTCGGCGACCTCGATCGTGGCCGGGGTGATCCGGTGCTCGCTCAGCTTGCTGCGGATCAGGCCGAGGGTCAGCCGCGAGCCGACCAGCGGGATGTCGGGGCGTTCCCGCAGCAGGTAGGGCACGGCGCCGATGTGGTCCTCGTGGGCGTGGGTGAGGACCATGGCCTCGATCTGATCCAGCCGGCCCTCCAGGGAGGTGAAGTCCGGCAGGATCAGGTCGACGCCCGGCTGGTCGGGTTCCGGGAACAGCACGCCGCAGTCCACGATCAGCAGCCGGCCGCCGAACTCGAACACGGTCATGTTCCGGCCGATCTCACCGAGGCCGCCCAGGCCCACGATGCGCAGCGTGCGTGCAGGGAGCGCCGGCGGACTGCCGAGCTCCGGGTGCGGGTGACTCACTTGATCTTCACGCCTCCAGCGACGAGATCGGTGCGCAACTGTTCCACCTGGGCCGGGGTCATGTCGATCAGCGGGCCGCGCACCGGCCCGCCGGGCAGCCCGAGCAGGCCTAGCGCCGCCTTGGTCGCGATCGCGCCCTGGGTGCGGGTCATGATCCCGATGATGACAGGCAGCAGGTCGAGATGGATCTGCCGGGCCTGGCTGACCCGCCCGGCCAGGTAGGCGTCGATCATGTCGTGCAGCCGGTCCCCGGCCACGTGGCCGACCACGCTGATGAAGCCGGCCGCCCCGAGCGACAGCCAGGGCAGGTTCAGCATGTCTTCCCCGGAGTAGAAGACCAGGTCGGTGGCCAGCATGACCTGTGAGCCCGCGCCCAGGTCGGCCTTGGCGTCCTTGACCGCGACGATACGCGGGTGCGCGGACAGCTGGATGAGGCTCTCGGTGGCGATCGGGGTGCCGGTCCGGCCCGGGATGTCGTACAGGATGACGGGCAGCCCGGTCGAGTCGGCGACCTTGGTGAAGTGCGCCACCAGCCCGGCCTGCGGCGGCTTGTTGTAGTAAGGCGTGACGACCAGCAGCGCGTCCGCGCCCGCCCGTTCCGCCTGGCGGGCCGCCGCGCAGGTGTGCGCGGTGTCGTAGGTGCCGACCCCGGCCACCACGGTGGCCCGGTCACCGACCGCCTCGATGACCGCGCGGAGCAGCCGCTCCTTCTCCTCATCCGTCGTGGTCGGCGCCTCCCCCGTGGTCCCGCTGATCACCAGGCCGTCATTGCGCATGTCATCGACCAGGTAGCTGGCGAGCCGGGCGGCGCCGGCGTAGTCAACCCCGCCATCAGGGGTCATCGGCGTGATCATCGCGGTCAGCATCCGCCCGAAGGGAGCCTCCGCGCTGGTGGGCTGAGTTCCTGTCATGCACCGAACGCTACCGGCCCTTGGCGCGCCAGGGCCACCTGCCGGCCCGCCGGCGCACCGGCCGGGCACATTGCAGACGCGGTGACGTGAGCTCGGGGGTACCCACGTCAACCGCGTCTACCTGGTCATCGGGCCGGGCCGGTAAGACGTTACGCAGGGTAGTGAAGATTCTTTACTGCGTGATCAGCCACGGCCGCCGTCAGGGTGGCCGCGCGGGCGTTTCTGCAGCCAGCCGACCAGCGCGGCCGCGCCTGCCACCCCCAGCCCGGCGGCCGCTTTGACCGTTTCCGTGGGCGACGGCAGGCCGTAGCCGTCGAGAGGCTGGCCACTGCGCGCGCCGGGTGGGACCTCGAACGCGCCAGCATCCGGCGCCCCGGCAGCGAGATCACGCATCTCGAAACAGAGAAAGGGCCGGTCCCCGCCGGCGAAGCAGGCTACCCGGAGCAGCACGGCGATGTCCGGATCCACCACCGCCTCCACGCGGGTGGCCAGGCTGCCCAGCCACGCGTGGCCCAGGCTGGGCAGCTCGAGCGCGGCTGCGTCCCGGTCGGCCACCACCAGGAAACCCCGGCGCCCGGCCACCTCGGCCGGGCCGCCCGCCCACAGCGTGTACCCGGCCAGCAGCCAGGCCGGGTCGGCGAGGCAGGCCAGCTCCCGCTCTAGCGGCGTGAACCGCCGGACGGTGGCTTTGCCGTCCCGGACCAGCCACTGGCGCTCCCCGTCACTGGCGGTGGTCTGCGCAGCCGACGGCCGGCCGCCGGCCAGCCGGTCGATGCGGTACCGGCCGTCAGCGGCCAGGCGCAGCCGCACAACCTGGTGGGTCCTCTGGGCCCGGTCGGCGACCGCCGCCCATACCGCGTCCGGCCCCAGGATGCCGTCGAGCGCGGGTGGCAGGACCGACTCCCGGGCGGCCGAGATCAGGTGGGTGAGCAGCCCGCCATCGGTCCACTTGTGTACCTCTACGGTGGCCGCCGCGGGGCTCATCCCGGTCCGGTACAGCAGGTTGACCAGCTCATCCCCGGCTGGCTCCAGCCACTCGGTGGCCATCGGCGCGGCGCTGACCGGCATCGCGCTGACCGTCTCCGCAGCCGGCCCCGGCCAGTGCCGGACCGCGAACCCCATGGCCGTCGCGGCCACGCCGGCCGCGGCCCGGACCACATCTCCCGGCCGGCCGGTCATCGCGGCCGCGCCGAAGAGCGGCGCATGCTCGCCTGCCGGGAGGTCGGGCGGCTGGAATTGCCCGGGGTCCGCGGCCTCGGGCGGATCGAGCCGGACCTCGGCCAGTTCGGCCCGCTCGACCGGCTGCCCGTGGAACAGTGCCTCGCGCCGGAGCAGGATGCCGAGCTCGGCGTCCACGAGGACAACCAGCTGATCCGGGGATGTCTCCAGGCGCCTGGCGGCGGACAGCCGTGGCCGGGCCACCAGGTGGTAAGCCGGGCGGCCGCCGGCCTGTTCGGTCCCGGCCAGATCCAGCGTGTACTGGCTGAGCAGGCTGGCCGGCCGCAGCATGTCGTCCAGCCCGGAACCGGGACCGCGAGCGGGCCCCCGGGTCATCCGCGGCGGGCCGTCCTCCGGCCGCCCGGCGAAGATGCTCCACGCGGACTCCCCGTCGCACACCACGGAGACGAGACCAGGGTCGGCCGTGTCGCTGATCCGGAATTTCCCGCCCGGGGCGACGAGCACCTGCTTGCTGGTCTCGGTCACCGGCTGCTCCGGCTCGTCCTGGTCATCGGCGCCCCCGGCGGGCGGGTGCCGCGCATCCGGGTGCGCAGGCCATGATCTGTCCAGGTGCGCAGCGTCGCGGACAGGCTGAGCGCGGTCCAGTCGGCCCGGTAGAGCAGAGCCACCACGTCGCGCAGGGTTGCCGGGCCCGGCGATAAAACCATGACCGCCTCCGGGGATCAGCCGGCTGCCATTAGAACACCGGGATGATGTCCTCGGGGTTGATGTCGTCGGCCACGTCCACACCCTCGATGTCCAGTTCCGGGATGGCCGGGAAGTCAATGCCCCACCGGGTCACGATGGCCCGCACCCGGGCGATGGCCACCCGCCAGTTCTCCGCCTGCTCCTCGTAGGACAGCACGCCGAGGCCGCCCTCCCGGGCGTGGCTCATCAGCACCCGGTGGTTGGCCAGGAAGTACGGCGGCAGCTCCCAGAATCCCTCCGGCGGCTCCCACAAGATCATGGACAGGAACACGAAGCCGGCCCGCAGCTGCCGGGTGATCAGCCCCTTCACCTCGTCGGTGAGCCCGGGCCACTCCTTGTCCAGGATCGTCATGCAGATCTGCAGGTGCCGGGACTCGTCCCGGCCGATCCGGTGGAACATCTCGCTGAACACCGGGTGCGTGGTACCCGAGGCCATCCCGCGGAACAGCGTGGACGCGGCCATCTCACCCATCATGAAGCTGGTGAACAGCACGGCCAGCGAGTACTTGCCGACCGCCTTGGTGTAGCCGGTCCAGTACCGGCCGCCGTTGTGGTACAGCCAGCCGATGTTGTTGTGCGCGGCCCGTTCCAGCTCGGTACGGGGCTGCCAGTCGAGCGGGCCGCCCGGCCACAGCCGGGCGATGGTGCGCTGGCAGCACTCCTCGTGGTTCATCTCGTCCCGGGTGATCGAGAAGAAGCACTTCCGGACCGGGTCCTCCTCGTGCTGCTCGAACGCGTGGATGGTGGCCCGGGCGAACACCGCGGGCCCGGACGCGTCGAAGTTGGCCAGCACGGCGAACCAGTACATGATGCCCAGCCGCTGCTCGGGCGTGAAGTCCCCGGCGCGCAGCCCGTCCCAGGGCAGCTCGGCCGGGTTCCACGCGGCGGCCTTCGACTTCTCGTAGATGGCGGCCAGCTTCTCGGTCTCGACCCGCCACTCCATCGGGTAGATGTTGGGCTGCGGGATCTCCGGGGCGGGCCAGAACCCGCCCTCGGGAACGACCAGGCCGCCATCGTGCTCTGTCACAGTAGGTCTCCGTCCAGGATCGCCGGACCAGTTCAGGCCACCCAGGCCGCGGTGGGCAGGCCCGGGAAGCTACCAGCAGCCTACGGCCGGCCGGGCCGCGGCCCGAAGCCCCGCCATGCCCTGCGGTAAGGTACCGCTGTCCCGGGTAGCCCCGGGATGGTGTGGTGCCCAGCGAAGCCGGTGTGATTCCGGCGCTGTCCCGCAACGGTGATGCCCTCTGGGGATGAGCCCGGACGCCTGGCCCGCACCGACGCGCTGTCCTCGGAGGAAGGGCGGCTCGTTCCGGTGCCGCTCCGGGCATCGCAGCGGGCGCAGGCATGCCTCCGCGCCCGCTGGAGGATGATCATGCGAGCTGTTCCTGGCCGGCTGGCCGTGGCCATGGCCGGCCTGGCCCTGGCGACCATCCGTGGCGGGCTGTGCCAGTACCCAGGCGAGCAACACGAGCGCGGCCGCGCCAGCGTCCAGCGCCGCCTTCTGCGCACCGCCGGCGGCGAGCTGGTGGTGACCGCCCGGCGCACCGGCCCGGCGGTCAGACCCCCAGCTCCCGGCCGATGATCTCTTTCATGATCTCGGTGGTGCCGCCGAAGATGGTCTGCACCCGGCTGTCCGCGTAGGCCCGGGCCACCGGGTACTCGGTCATGTAGCCGTAGCCGCCGTGCAGCTGCACGCAGCGGTCCACCACCCGGTTGCATAGCTCGGTGTCCCACCACTTGACCATGGACGCGTCCGAATTGGACAGCTGGCCCGCGTTGTGCTCGGTCACCGCGCGGTCGGTGAACGCGCGGGCCACGGCCAGCTCGGTGGCCATCTCGGCCAGCGTGAACCGGCTGTGCTGGAAGGCGCCGATCGGCCGGCCGAAGGCCTGGCGCTGCTGGCAGTACTGCAGCGTGTCGCCGAACACCTTCTCCGCCGCGGCCAGCGCGGTGGCACCGATGGCCAGCCGTTCGCGGGGCAGGTTCTGCATGAGCGCGAGGAAGCCGCCGCCCTCCTCGCCGAGCAGGTTGCTGGCCGGCACCCGGACGTCAGAGAAGAACAGCTCCGAGGTGTCCTGCGCGTGCATGCCGACCTTGGCCAGGTTGCGGCCGCGCTCGAACCCGGCCATCCCGCGCTCCACCACGAGCAGGCTGATGCCCCGGTGGCCCGCGGCCGGGTCGGTCTTGGCCACCACGATGACCAGGTCGCACAGCTGGCCGTTGGAGATGAACGTCTTCTGCCCGCTGAGCAGGTAGCCGGCCCCGTCGCGGACCGCGGTGGTCTGGATGCCCTGCAGGTCACTGCCGGCGCCCGGCTCGCTCATCGCGATGGCGGTGATCAGCTCGCCCGAGCAGTACCCGGGCAGCCAGCGCTCCTTCTGCTCCGTGCTGCACAGCCGGGCGAAATACTGCCCGTTGATGTCATTGTGCACGGCGAACCCCGGGCCAGTTGCGCCAGCCCGCGCGAGCTCTTCGTTAAGTATCAGGTAATACCGGTAATCCGGATCTCCCCCGCCGCCGTACTTCTTGTCCACGTCGATGCCGAGCAGTCCGGCCCGCCCCGCGGCCAGCCACACCTCGCGGGACACCACCCCGTCCCGCTCCCATTGCCCGTGGTACGGCGTGACCTCGCGGGCGATGAACACGCGCACCATGTCGCGGAACGCGTCATGGTCCGGCCCGAAGATGTCGCGCTGCATCAGGCCGCCGTCGACTCGGGCAGGTACGCCGCCCACAGCGGGTCGCCGTCGTAGGCCGCGCCGATCAGCCGCCAGTGCGTGCCGCGCGGCGCGGCCGGCACCCGGTCCATGGTCCAGCCCAGTTCCTCGATCAGCCGGTCGGCCTTGCTGTGGTTGCAGCGCATGCAGGACGCGACGCAGTTCTCCCACACGTGCGCGCCGCCCCGGCTGCGGGGGATCACGTGGTCGATGGTCTCGGCCCGGCGGCCGCAGTACGCGCACAGGTAGTTGTCCCGGCGCATCAGCGCGCCCCTGGTCAGCGGCACCCGGCTGCGGTGCGGCACCCGGACGTACCGGCGCAGTCTGATCACGGACGGGGTGACGAGGATCATCGACGAAGAGCGCAACAAAGCACCCTCCGAATCGTCGTGCACCACTTCGGCCTTGTCCCCGAGCACCAGGCACACCGCACGCCGCAGGCCGACCGTGGTCAGCGGTTCGTACGTCACGTTGAGCAGCAGTACCCGTCGCACAACGCCTCCTGCCTGGTGCGTAGGCAAGCACAATGTGCCCGGCCAGCCCCCGCGCTCTCAGGAAGCACAGCGGCCAGCCAAGCACAGCCTAACGGGCCGACGCCTGCCGGACATAACGTTGGCGTGGCGGCAGAGTTAACAGCGGTTAGGCCGGGCCTGGCCCGGGCGGTCCGGCCAGCCAGATCGCTTAGAGTTCGATCATGACGGCACCCGGCTTCCCCGCGGCCCCCACCTCTCCGCTGGCCCCCGGGTATCCCCCGGCGCAGCGCCTCGGTCTGACCGAGGATCTGCTCGGCCACCGGGTCGCCGACCCGTACCGCTGGCTGGAGGACGCCGCCCGCCCGCAGACCCGGGACTGGCTGGCCGCGCAGGACGGGCTGGCGCGCGGCCAGCTGGACGCGCTGCCCAGCCGGGCGGCGCTGGCCAGCCGGATCGGGCAGCTGATGGCGGCCGGGTACATCAGCGCCCCGGTCTGGCGCGGTGAGCGGCAGTTCTTCGTCCGCCGCCTGGCCGGCCAGGAGCACGGCGTGCTGCTGACCGCCGCCCCGGGCGAGCCGGAGCGGGTGCTGGTCGACCCGATGGCGCTCGACCCGTCCGGCGGCAGCACGCTGGATGCCTGGCAGCCGGACAAGGAAGGCCGGCTGCTGGCCTACCAGATCTCCTCCGGTGGCGATGAGGAATCGCTGCTCCGGGTGCTGGACGTGGCGTCCGGGGCGGATGTGGACGGCCCGATCAGCCGGACCCGGTACTCCGCGGTCGCCTGGCTGCCCGGCGGTGACGCGTTCTACTACGTGCGCAAGCTCCCGCCGGGCGACGTCCCGCCGGGCGAGGAGCAGTTCCATCGCCGGGTGTACCTGCATGCCGTGGGCAGTCCGGCCGCCAGTGACGTGCTGATCTTCGGCGACGGCCTGGACAAGACCAACTACTACGGCGTCTCGGTCAGCCGGGATGGCCGGTGGCTGGTGGTCTCGGCCGCCCAGGGCACGGCTCCGCGCAACGACCTGTGGCTGGCCGACCTCACCGCCGCCCCGCTGGCCGCGCCCGGCCTGCGCGAGGTGCAGGCCGGGGTGGACGCCCGGACCAGCCTGCACGTGGGCCGGGACGGGCGGCTGTACGTGTTCACCGACTCCGGGGCGCCGCGAGGCCGGCTCGCGGTCGCCGATCCGGCCGAGCCCGGCCCGGCCAGCTGGCGTGACCTCATCCCCGAGGACCCGGCCGCGGTGCTCAGCGACTACGCCATCCTGGACGGCGCCGAGCTGGACCGGCCGGTGCTGCTCGCCGCCTGGACCCGCCACGCGATCAGTGAGATCACTGTGCACGACCTGGCCACCGGCGAGCGGGCCGGGCGGCTGGCGCTGCCCGGGCCGGGCGGCACCGGCGGGACCAGCCGGCTCGGCACCACCGGCGGCATCAGTGCCCGGCCGGAGGGCGGCCACGAGGCCTGGTTCGGCTACACCGACAACACCACGCCGGTGACCATCCAGCACTACGACGCGCGCACCGGGGAGGTCAGCGAGTGGGCCCGTGCGCCCGGCGCGGTGACCGTCCCGGGCATCCGCACCGAGCAGGTGACGTACCAGTCCGCGGACGGCACCGACGTCCGCATGCTGGTCATCAGCCCGGCCGACGGGACCGGCCGCCGCCAGCCCGGCCCGCCCCGGCCGGCCATCCTCTACGGCTACGGCGGTTTCGGCATCAGCATGGTCCCGGCCTACTCGGCCACGATCCTGGCCTGGGTGGAGGCCGGCGGGGTGTACGCGATCGCCTCGCTGCGCGGCGGCGGTGAGGAAGGCGAGGACTGGCACCGCGCGGGCATGCGCTCGCACAAGCAGAACGTGTTCGACGACTTCCACGCGGCGGCGGACAAGCTCATCGCCGATGGCTGGACGACGGCCGGGCAGCTGGGCATCTACGGCGGCTCAAACGGCGGCCTGCTGGTCGGCGCGGCCCTCACCCAGCGGCCGGAACGCTACGCGGCGGCCGTGTGCTCGGCGCCGCTGCTCGACATGGTCCGCTACGAGCGGTTCGGCCTGGGCCCGACCTGGAACGACGAGTACGGCACGGCCAGTGACCCGGTGGAGCTGGGCTGGCTGCTCGGCTATTCGCCCTACCACCACGTGCGCGGCGGGGTCAGCTACCCGGCCACGCTGTTCACCGTGTTCGACAACGACACGCGGGTCGACCCGGTCCACGCGTGGAAGATGTGCGCGGCCATGCAGCAGGCCACCGCCGCCCGGTGGCCGGACCGCCCGATCCTGCTGCGCCGGGAAGCCGAGGTCGGTCACGGCGCCCGCGCGGTCAGCCGCTCGGTGACCCTCGCCGCCGACGTGCTGGCGTTCCTCGCGTTTCACACCGGGCTCAGCCGGTGAGCAGCGCGTCCCGGTAGCCGCGCACCGCGGGGAAGTCGCCGTGCCTGGCCGCCGCGGCCTCACCCAGCGACCGGGCCGCGCGCAGCACCGGCCGGTGCCGGTGCTGGCTGGGCAGCCGGACCGTCCCGGATATCCCGCGTTGCCCGATATGGCCAGCTCAGCCACTGCAGCCGGCCACTATGGGAACGGCCCCGGGCCGCCCCGCCCGATCTGTGAAAGGACCCCCGGTGATCTCGCAAGCGCTCCTGGCCGCGCATCTGCCCGTCGCCCCGCCGCCCGATCCCCTCCAGTCGGCCTGCGGCCCCGACCCCGGGATCGCGTGCCGCCTGGCCTGGGACATCACCCACAACACGACCGCCGCGCAGCTGGCCAGGGTGTGGCTGGCCCGCCCGGCCGCGCTGATCCTGGAGATCCTCCTGGTGGTGCTGGTGGCCGTGGTGATCCGGATCCTGGCCCTGCGGCTGATCAACAAGATCACCACGCACGCGGCCGAGGTGGGCAACGGCAAGACGGACGCGGCGCACACGCTGACCGGCGAACGGCGGCGGCAGCGCACCCAGGCGATGGGCTCGGTACTCGGCAACGCCGCATCGGTGCTCATCTTCGGTATCGCCGCGGTGACCATCGCCGGTGACCTGGGGCTGAACCTGGCCCCGGTGCTGGCCAGCGCCGGGGTCCTCGGCCTGGCCATCGGGTTCGGCGCGCAGAGCCTGGTCCGGGACTTCCTGTCCGGCATCTTCATGCTGCTGGAGGACCAGTACGGGGTCGGTGACGTGATCGACGCCGGCTATGCGACCGGCACGGTAGAGGCGGTCAGCCTCCGGGTGACCCGGCTCCGCGACGTCAACGGCGTGGTCTGGCACGTGCGCAACGGCACGATCAACCGGATCGGCAACGAGTCGCAGGGCTGGGCCCGGGCGGTGATCGACTTCCCGGTGGCCTACGACGAGGACCTGCCCCAGGTGCGCGAGGTCATGCGGGACGCCGCCCAGCAGATGTGGCAGGAGCCACGCTGGGGCGAGGTCATCATGGAGGAGCCGGAGGTGTGGGGGGTCGAGTCGATCTCCAGCGATGCCATCACGATGCGGCTGGTGGCCAAGACGCTGCCGCTGCGCCAGTGGCAGGTGGCCCGTGAGCTGCGGGAACGGCTGAAGACCGCGCTGGACGCGGCCGGGGTGCGCGGCGTGCCGGTCGCCACCACCATCAGCCCGGGGACCGCGGCCCGGGCCCGGGCCGCGGCGCACACCCCCGCCCTCGATAAGGAGTGAGCGGCTGACCCGGGTGGGCGGGCTGGCGGGCCGGGCGCACTACCCTGGAGCACGCCATGGATGAGACGACGAACGTGAGCTTCTATGAGGCGGTCGGCGGGGAGGAGACCTTCCGCCGCCTGACCCACCTGTTCTACCAGGGGGTGGCCGCGGACCCGCAGCTGCGCGCCGTCTACCCCAGCAAGGACCTCGGCCCGGCCGAGGAGCACCTGCGGCTCTTCCTCATCCAGTACTGGGGCGGCCCGGCCACCTACAACGAGCTGCGCGGCCACCCCCGGCTGCGGATGCGGCACCGGCACTTCCGGATCGGCGAGGCCGAGCGCGACGCCTGGCTGGGGCACATGCGCGCGGCCCTCGACCAGATCGGCCTGCCGCCCGCCCTGGACGCCCAGCTGTGGGACTACCTGGTGATGGCCGCGCACAGCCTGGTCAACGCGCCCACGGAGCCGGGCCGGCCGGATCTCGGCCTCAGCCCCGCGTGAGCAGCCCGCCGCCGCTGGGCCGGCGGCCCAGCGGCATGCCCTGGTCAGTCCCGGGTGAGCTTGCGGTAGGTGACCCGGTGCGGCCGCGCCGCGTCGGGCCCGAGCCGCTCGATCTTGTTCTTCTCGTACGCCTCGAAGTTGCCCTCGAACCAGAACCACTCCGAGTCGCCTTCCCAGGCCAGGATGTGCGTGGCGATCCGGTCCAGGAACCACCGGTCGTGGCTGGTGATCACGGCGCAGCCGGGGAAGTCGAGCAGCGCCCGCTCCAGTGACGCCAGCGTCTCCACGTCCAGGTCGTTGGCGGGCTCGTCGAGCAGCAGCAGGTTGCCGCCCTGGCGCAGGGTGAGCGCGAGGTTCACCCGGCCCCGCTCGCCGCCGGACAACAACCCGGCTGGCTTCTGCTGGTCGGGGCCCTTGAACCCGAACGCCGCGACATAGGCCCGGCTGGGGATCTCCACGTGGCCCACCCGGATGGTGGAATCGCCCCCGGAGATCGCCTCCCACACCGTCTTGTCTGGGTCGATCCCGGACCGCAGCTGGTCCACGTAGGAGATCTTGACGGTGTCGCCGACCCGGATCGTGCCCGAGTCCGGCTTCTCCTCGCCCACGATCATCTTGAACAGCGTGGTCTTGCCGACCCCGTTGGGGCCGATGACCCCGACCAGGCCGTTGCGCGGCAGGGAGAAGCTCAGCCCCTCGATCAGCTCCCGGTCCCCGAAGCCCTTGGACAGATCGCTGACCTCGACCACCTGGCTGCCCAGCCGCGGGCCCGGCGGGATCTGGATCTCCTCGAAGTCCAGCTTGCGGTGCTTGTCGGCCTCGGCCGCCATCTCCTCGTAGCGCTGCAGCCGGGCCCGGCTCTTGGCCTGCCGGGCCCGCGGGCTGGACCGCACCCACTCCAGCTCGTCTTCCAGCCGCTTGCGCCGCTTGACGTCCTTCGCGCCCTCCACCTTGATCCGGGACGCCTTGGTCTCCAGATAGATCGAGTAGTTGCCCTCGTAGGGGTAGGCGTGCCCGCGGTCCAGCTCCAGGATCCACTGCGCCACGTTGTCCAGGAAGTACCGGTCGTGGGTCACCGCGACTACCGTGCCCGGGTACTTCTCCAGGTGCTGCTCCAGCCACTGCACGCTTTCCGCGTCCAGGTGGTTGGTGGGTTCATCCAGCAGCAGCAGGTCGGGCTGGGACAGCAGCAGCCCGCACAGCGCCACCCGGCGGCGCTCACCGCCGGACAGCTGGGTCACGCTGGCCTCCGGTGGCGGGCAGCGCAGCGCGTCCATGGCCTGCTCCAGCTGGCTGTCCAGGTCCCACGCGTCGCGATGGTCGAGCTGCTCCTGGAGCTTGCCCATCTCAGCCAGCAACTCGTCGGAGTAGTCGGTCGCCATCTGCTCGGCAATCGCGTTGTACCGCTCCAGCAGGGCCCTGGTCTCCGCGACCCCCTCCTGGACGTTCTCCAGCACGGTCTTGCTCTCATCGAGCTGGGGCTCCTGGCTGAGCAGGCCGACCGTGTAACCAGGGAACAGCCGCGCCTCACCGTTCGAGGGCTGCTCCAGGCCCGCCATCATCTTCAGCAACGTGGACTTGCCCGCACCGTTCGGCCCGACCACCCCGATCTTCGCGCCGGGAAAGAAGGCCAGGGTCACATCATCAAGGAGGAGCTTGTCGCCCTTCACCAGCCGGGCGGCATGCATCTGATAGATAAATTCAGGCATGCTTCAAGGTTAGGGGCTGCCGGCCCAAGGATCGGACGGGCACGCGCCCGGAGGCAGCGCGCCCACCCGGTCCCGCCCGGCCTTCCTGGCCCGGTACGGCGCGGCGCCGGCCGCGCCCGCACGTGCTGGACCAGGGTGTGCGCGGCGTTGTGCGCTGGCCTGACGACATGCCACCTGTCCATGACCGCCGCAGGCGGGCCCGCCAGCACCCGTACCCGGTCACATTCCGTGTTCGGGAAGCGGCCGATCTATAACGCTGGGTAATAAGCGCCAGGGCAGCGGAACCCGCCTGGCCACCAGTTCCCGGCGATCCGCCGGGGCGGCCCGGATCAGAACGGGGCAGACAGGGCCGGCTCGGCCGCGCCGTCCGGGCCATCCGGCACCGCGCTGGGCCCGTCCGGTCCCGGGGCCGCCGCGTCCGGTCCTGGGTCCCCGGCGTCCGGTCCTGCGCCCTCCCTGGCGGCCAGCGCAGCTACCGCGTCCTCGGCGAAGAACCCGCCGTTGCCCGCCGCACCGGCCGGGGTGCCGGATGGCGCAGCGCCGCTCAGCCCGTCGCCATCGCTCGGCCCGGTCCCGTCAGCCGGTCCTGCGCCGCCCGGCAATCCCGCGTCACCCGCCAGCCCGGCCCGGCCGAGCGCCGTCTCGCCGGGCTGCCGCCGTGCGCGCTGGAAGTTGGCCACGCCGCGGGCCAGGTCATGCCCGACCGAACTGGCCTCGACTTCCACGGCCAGCCGGGACTGGCCATCCTTCTCATACGGCCGTACCTGCAACCGCCCCCGGACCAGCACCGGTTCGCCCTTGCGCAGGCAGGTCGCCACGTTCTGGGCCAGCGTGCGCCAGCAGACCACGGTGACGAACGAGGTGGCCCCGTCCATCCACTCGCCGCTCTCCCGGTCCACCCGCCGCGGGGTGTAGCCCACCCGGAGCGTCACCGCGGCATGCCCACTGGATGTGATCCGGTACTTCGGCTCCCTGGCCACGTAACCGGACAGGAACACCTGCGCGTCGTTGATCATGTGCATCCTCCTGGGATCTCCGGCGGCGCCGGGGACCGGCCCACCGGCCGGCCAGCCGGCACCGCTGCCTGCCGCCAACGATCCAGGGCCGGGACGGCACTATCGATACCGGATGCCATCCCTGTGGATACTCCGCGCCAATCCGGCCGGCCTGTGCACCGGCGGCCGGAAATGCCGGTGGCCGCTGGCACAATCCCGCTGGGCGGCTGTGTGCCGCCCGCCCAGCCTGGCCCGCACCGGGCCCCGCCCTGACCGGGGCCGGGGAGCAGCCAGGCCTCCGGTCAGGGCGCCCGTTCACCGCGCCGCCCGGCAAGCTTTTCGCGGTCGGCGCTTGCGCGAGCGCGCCATCCTTCGCAGGCTTGGACCCATGGAAAAATCCGACGTACGGCCGGGTCCGGCGTGGGTCACGTGACATTCCGGAAACCCGGCCGGGGCACGATGTAGCGCCCGGCAGATGGCTCCCTACCCGCTGCGTGGCCGCGACGCAGAACTCCAGGGGCGGCGCCGGGAATGCGCGGCGCTCGACCGGCTGGTCGAGGCCGTGCGCGCGGGCGAGAGCCGGGCGCTGGTGGTGCGCGGCGAGCCGGGGATGGGCAAGACGGCGCTGCTGGACTACCTGGCCGGGCACGCCGAGGGCTGCCGGGTGGTCCGGGCCGCCGGTGTCCAGTCGGAGATGGAATTCGCGTTCGCGGCCGTGCACCAGTTGTGCGCGCCGCTGCTGGACCGCCTGGATAATCTGCCGGGCCCGCAGCGCGACGCGCTGGGGACCGCGTTCGGCATCAGCACCGGCCCGGTCCCGGACCGGTTCCTGATCGGCCTGGCCGTGCTGAGCCTGGTGTCCGACGTGGCCGCCGAGCGGCCGCTGCTGTGCCTGGTGGATGACCATCAGTGGCTCGACCGGGCCTCGGCCCAGGTCCTCGCGTTCGTCGCCCGGCGGCTGGAGGCGGAATCGGTCGGCCTGGTCTTCGCCGCCCGCACCGCCAGCGAGGAACTGGCCGGGCTGCCGGCGCTCGCGGTGGCGGCCCTGCGGGACGCGGACGCCCGGGCCCTGCTCGACTCGGCGGTCACCGGGCCGCTGGACGCCCGGGTGCGTGACCGGATCGTCGCCGAAACCCGTGGCAATCCGCTGGCGCTGGTGGAACTGCCGCGCGCGCTGACGCCCGCGGAGCTGGCCGGCGGGTTCGGGCTGCCCAGCGCCGACACCCTGCCCGCTTGGATCGAGGCGACCTTCCAGCGGCAGCTTGACGCGCTGCCCGCCGAGACCAGGCGCCTGGTCGAGCTGGCGGCGGCCGATCCAGTGGGTGACCCGGTGCTGGTGTGGCGGGCCGCCGAACGTCTCGGGATCGGCGCTGGGGCCGCGACGCCCGCGGCCGAGGCCGGGCTGCTCGAGTTCGGCGCCCAGGTGCGGTTCCGGCATCCACTGGTGCGCTGGCTGGCTTACCAGTCAGCCCCGCTGCAGGAGCGGCAGGAACTGCACCGGGCGCTGGCCGACGTCACCGACCCGCAGGCCGACCCGGACCGGCGGGCCTGGCACCTGGCCCAGGCCGCGCCCGGCCCGGACGAGGACATCGCGGTGGAGCTGGCCCGTTCGGCCACCCGGGCCCAGGCCCGGGGCGGTATCGCCGCGGCAGCGGCCTTCCTGGAACGGGCGGCGCTGCTCACCTGTGAGCCCGCCTGCCGGGCGGAGCGGCTGCTCGCGGCAGCCCAGGCCAAGCGGGATGCGGGCGCGCTGGACGCCGCGCTCCGGCTGCTGGTGGCGGCCGAGGCCGGGCCGGGTGACGCGCTGCGGACCGCGGAGGTGGAGCACCTGCGCGGGCAGATCGCCCTGGACCAGCGCCGCGGCCAGGACGCCACCCGGCTGCTGCTCAGTGCGGCGCACCGGTTCGAGCCGCTCAACCCGGGCCTGGCCCGCGAGACCCACCTGGAGGCTCTCTGGGAGGCCGCGATGTGGGGCGGGGAAGTGGACCGCGTCAGCGGCGTGCGGAAGGCCGCCGAGGCGGCCCGCGCCGCGCCACCGGGCCCTGACCCGCCGCGGGTCGTTGACGTCCTGCTGGACGCGCTCGCGCTGCGTTTCACGCAGGGCCACGCGGCGGCCGCCCCCGCCCTGACCCGCGCCCTGGAGCTGGTTCTTGGCCTGAACACCGGCACCGGCGGCGGGTGGCTGCTGCCGTCCGGGGGCCGGATCAGCCAGATCATCGCCCTCGAGCTGTGGGACTTCGAGTCCTGGTATGCCCTGGCCGGCCGGCAGGCTCTGCTGGCCCGGGGCGCGGGGGCGCTGGTCCACTTGCAGTTCGCGCTGAACTACCTGGCCCGGGCTCATCTGCTGGCCGGCGACCTGAGCACGGCCGCGCTGCTGATCGAGGAAGATCACCTGATCGCCGAGGCGACCCGGAACCCGCCCGTCGCGGACACCGAGGTCATGCTCGCGGCCTGGCGGGGCCGGGAGCCAGCCGCGTCCGCGCCGATCGAGACCACCGCGCAGGAGGCGGCCGCCCGGGGGTCGGGCCGGCTGGCCGGCTTTGCCAGTTACGCGAGTTCGGTGCTGTACAACGGCCTCGGCCAGCACGACGCCGCACGTGAAGCGGCCTGGCGGGCATTCCAGCCCGGCCAGCTGGTCCACGGTGTAGTGCCGCAGCGCGGCCGCGGTGTCGATGTAGCCCCGGGGTTCGACCCGGCTGGCTTCTCTGAACTACGAGCTGATCACGCGATTGGCGGTGCCTTGGCTCCTAGCGTCATGCCGGCCAATGTTTACCGCTTCGGCGCCCGCTACTGCGTGCCATACGGCGGGCAGCCATCTGATGGCGCACACTGCCGCAACGGTCTACAAGCTGGGCCGGGCCATTCCCGGCCGCGGTGCGCGGTCATCCCGCCATCGGCGGCAGTCTCGCCGCATCACCGATCCATGGCTGGGTGAATGACCTTCCACTTCCTAACGGCTCTCGGCCTCACGGACGCGCTGCACCATCCGCTCGAGGAGGGCCCAGGCCGTTTCGGGATGCTGCATGGCAAAGGGGCGGAAGATCCAGGAGACGAACAACAGGCAACGTACGTCCGTGTCTGCCGTAATGGTGGCCGAACGGTAGGAACGGTCGATCAGAGCCATCTCCCCGAAGTAGTCACCGGGGCCGAGCGCGCGGGTGGGCCGCCCGTGCACACTGACCGCAGCGCGCCCGTCCACGATGATGCCGAAACTCACTCCGGCCTGGTCCTCAGCGGTCATCACGGTGCCGGCGGAGAACGTCCGCTCATTCGCATCACTGGCGAGCTTGGCGAGTTCCTTCTTCGGCAGCATCGAGAACAGCGGGACTCGGGCAAGAACCTCTTCCGGCGTAGCCATGGTCCGATGCTACGCCCCCCAGGTCACGCGAGTGGGGCTAACAGCCCTCCGCTCAGCAGGCCGTTCCCGCCGCGCTATCAGCCCAGAAGACGGATGCTATGCCGCCGTAAGTCACGAACAGTGAGGTCACGAAAGACGGCTTTCCATCGCGCGCGCCCGTACCACGTTCCCTTTCACCTCAAACAAGGCTCGCGCTGCGATCAGATGCTCTCGCTCCCGGGGAACGTTGCCGAGCATCCGCTCGGCGTCGGCCGCAGTCAGGTGGGCCTCACCGACAGAATCGGGCGCCTCTTCGCCATGCTCGCGCTGGATCGCGTCGGCAATGGCCGCGCGGGCGGTACCAGCCTGTCCTGCCGCTGCCGCCAGGAGTCCCTCGGCCTGCCACACCAGCGCTTGCGTCGCAACGTCGTCCTGGGAGCCGTGCCTGCGGGCCAGCTCTAGCGCCGCCCGGGCCTGCGCCAACTTGCCGCGCCGGGACAGCAGCCGGGCGTGCAGGCCGGCGACAGTCGACAGGTACGGACTCTCCCCCAGCGCCTGCAGGTCGGCACACGACCGCACATACTCCTCTTCGGCCGCGTCCAGATCGCCAGCCAGCTCCTCGACGTGACCGGTGCTTTGCGCGAGGTTGGCCAGGAAAAGTCTGTGCCCGACGTCGGCGAGGTGCTGACGGGCGTCTCTGCCGACAGCCCGCGCCTGGTCGAACCGCCCGCACATGGCGTGCATGACACAAGTCACCTGTTCGGCCTCAGCCCGGACCCGTGGATCGCCTCCGGAAGAAGCCACCATATGGTCGAGTGAGACGATCACCTCCTCGGCAGGTGTGGGCCCGAACATCATGGTCACACCGAGCACGCTGCGCGCCCGTGCCACGCAGCCTGCGTCGCCCGCCGCCTCGCCGTGCTTGAGCGCGAACGCCAGCAGTTTGGTGGCCCGAGAGCCGTGCCCGCGGACGAGGGCCAGGTCAGCTTGGGTCAGGTACGCCTCTGCCAGGCCCTGGTCATCACCCCACTCCTGGAAGCGGTCTACTGCCTCCCGGACAACCGCTTCACACTCCTCGGCGGAGCTGTCGGCGGTCATCACGCTGCCTCCTCGCATCAGCACCTGCGCGAGGAGTGCCTGCCGCGGATCCGCGGCGTCCGCGGCCGTCCGTAGGACCTCCAGGGCATGATCGATCTCCCCCAGCTCAATTCGCTGTTCAGCCAGGCTAAGCAGGCATTCCACCCGATAAGCGTCCTCTGGTTCAAGCATGTCAGCCGCTCGCTGCAGCAATGATGCCGCCGCGGCAATGTCGGACAATCCGAGCCGTCGGCCGGCCGCAGCCAGCTTGCGGGCAGCCCGGGCCGCCAGTTCGCGGACCTGAGCGGTGGCCGGGCCGAGCTGGGTGCGGTATTCCCAGGCTGAAGCGAGGTGGTGCCCGACGATCTCGTCCGGCACCACGTCGCCATACTGGTTGGAAAACCAGTCAGCCAGCCGCTCATGCCAAGCGGCACGACTGGCCTTGGCCAGCCCGTCGTAGGCCGCGTCACGGACGAGGACGTGCAGGAACCGGTACGCAGTGGCACGGGGCAGGTCGGTCACCGCGGTCCGCAGCAGCTCCTTGCGGATCAGCAGTGCCAGGGCCCGCTGCGCTTCCGGCATCGGAGTGCCAGTGAGGGCGGCGATGGCTTCGGCATAAAACACCGTTCCGATCACCGCGGCGCACCCGAGGATGGTTCGCTCAACGTCGTCCAGCCGGTCGATGCGTGCCGCCAGGAGCGCCGACACCGAGGGCGGCATGGCCCACCTGACATGACCGGGAGGACCGCCGATCCAGGTGGCGATGCCATCCACCAGGGCAACGTGACCCTCGTCGACGAGCATCGCTACCAGTTGCTCGATGAACAGGGGGTTGCCGCCGGCCGCCTCGACAATACGGCGCTGCACCGCCTCTGGCAGGTCGTGCTTGCCCAGGAGGCTGGCGGTGGCGGCATCATCCAGCGTGGGGAGCAGCAGGGCGGTCGCGTTGAGCTTCCCGCCTCCCCACGTCGGCCGGCTGTCATAGAACTCGGGACGGGCAAGCCCCAAGAGCATGATCGCCGAGTCTCGGCTCCAGTCCGCGATGTGCTCCAGGACATCGAGGAGCCCGGGCTCGGCCCAGTGCAAGTCGTCGACCACGAGGATCACGGGTTGCTGCCGGGCGAGTCGTTCAAGAAACAATCGCATCGCCCAGGGCACGTCTTCCGGCACTGACGTCTCCCGGTCGTATCCAGCGAGGGCGAGCAGCCGGGAGACAATGTTGGCGGCATCGGGGCTATCGCCGAGCACCGCGGCAAACGCTGCCTCAGCGGAACTATGCGTCTCCTCGCCGCTGAGGCCGACAGCGCTGAGGGCAGCCTCGCGCAGCGGCCAGTAGGTGGCACCCTGACCGTAGGACAGGCAGCGTCCCATCAGCACCGTCGCGGCCGGGACACTAGCGGCGAACTCCTCGGCCAAACGGCTTTTCCCAATGCCCGCTACCCCGAGGACAGTGACGAGCTGACAGGTCCGTTCGCTCGTCGCCCGCCGGAATGCGTCGTCGAGCAGCCGCAGCTGCGGGTCGCGGCCGACGAACAGATCGGAGGCCCGGTTCGCACCGGGCCTTGCCACCGCGGCGACATCGACAAGCCGCCAGGCAGCCACCGGCTCGGCCTTGCCTTTCAGCCGCAGCGGTTCGACCGGCTCGGCATCCACGGCGCTGCGGACCAGGCGAAGCGTGTTAGCGCCGATCAGCACCTGACCCGGCCCGGCGGCCTGCTCCAGCCGCGCGGCCACGTTGACCGCATCGCCGGTGGCCGCCGACCCGCCGGCCCGGCGCTCGCCGACAATGACCTCACCGGTATTGACGCCGACACGGATCTGCAGGGCGACGGCAAGGTCACGTTGGAGCTCGTCATTCAGCGTGCTCAATGCGGCGCGCATATCGGCCGCGGCGCGGACGGCGCGAAGTGCGTCATCTTCCCGGACCCGTGGTACCCCGAACAGCACGACGACAGCATCGCCGATGAACTTCTCGACCGTCCCTCCATGGCGCTCAGCAGCCGCTCGCATAGTTTCGAAGTAACGACCAGTGACATAACGCAGCGCTTCGGCATCAAGGGACTCGCCGAGCATGGTTGACCCGACCAGATCGGCGAAGATGACTGAGATATTCCGGCGAAGCTCCGGCACCGGCTCCGCTCCGCCCTCCAGCGGCTGCCCGCACGCCAGGCAGAAACGGGCCCGCGCCGGGTTGCTCTCCCCGCACGCCACACAATCCCGCATACTTGCGTCCTCCCCCCGGTGATCTCCGCTCAATGGCTGCCGCCGCAGCTGGCTGCCTAGGCCGTCATTGAGCGGCACGGTAACGCGGCCAGCAGCGCCGCTCCCTCGTGGATGAAGCGGATAGCGCCGACCGACCATAGAAATCGAGTGCGGACTGGAGTTGCGTCCCCGCCTCCGCCGTCCGGCCTGCTTTGCACAGTGCCTGAGCGGCGCGGAACCTGGCCAGGGCGGCCGACGGGCCGCTCCCATGGCATCGAAGGATTCGGCAGCTCGCACGAAGTCCTGGTCAGCCAGGGCCGGGTACCCAGCGTGATCAGCGCTCCGCCGGTATTCACCGCGAGCCGGACCTGGATCTGCTCATCCTGGGCCCAGTCGCGGATGGCAAGCGCGGCGCGCACCGCTCGCTCCGGGTCGTCCTCATGACTGACTGCACCCCGAACAGCGCCATCACCGCATCGCCGATGAACTTCTCCACCCTCCCGCCGAAACGCTCCAGCTCCGCCCGCAGCCGCGCATAGTACGGGGAAAGTACTGCGCGGACATCTTCCGGGTCCATCTGCTCGGCGTAGCAGGTGAAGCCGACCAGATCGGCGAAAAGCACGGTCACGACCTGGCGTTCCTCATGGGCAGGCGGCGGAGCCTGCACCAGGGCAGCACCGCACTCGGAGCAGAATTTCGCCCCCGCCTGATTCCCGTGGCCGCACGAGCGGCAAACGCTCACCGCAAAAGCCTACGGCTGGCCGTAGATGATGTGATAGGCCCTTGAGCCGGTGCCCTGGCGGAATCCTGCTGGGGAAATACAATTGCCCGATGACGGCGTGTGCCCAGTGCGGGGCATCGGCGGCGCGGGGCGACAGGTTCTGCGGGGATTGCGGCGCTCTTTTGCTGGCTGCCCGTCGTGCGGGTGAGCTGGCCACTCCCGGTAAGCGGTTCTGCCGCGCCTCTGGCTTCGCGTTCCCGGACGCGGTGCCTGCGGCTGCTGTGGCCACGCGGCCGGGCGCAGGGTCATCTGCCTCAGCGGCGGTAGCCGCCGCTACGCGGCGCGACGAAGCACCGGTGGCGGAGCGCCGGATGTGCTCGGTGCCGTTCTGTGATCTGGTGGGATTCACCACGCTGTCTGAGTCGCGCGGGATCCGGGGCTGGTCCGCGAGCTGCTGTCGGCGTATTTCGGGACAGCCCGGACGGTGATTGGCCGGTACGGGGGCGTGCTGGAAAGGTTCATCGGCGATGCGGTGATGGCGGTCTGGGGGGACACCGGTCGCCGCAGAAGGGGACACCGAGCGGGCCGTGCGTGCGGCCCTGGACCTGGTGACCGCGGTGTGTCAGCTGGGTGAGAGGGCCAGCCTGAACGGCCTGGCGGTCCGGGCCGGGGTGGTCACCGGGGAGGTCGCGGTGAATCTCGGCGCGGTCGGTGAGGGGATGGTCGCCGGGGACCCGGTGAACACCGCGGCCCGGGTGCAGTCGGCGGCAGCACCTGGGTCAGTACTGGTGGATGGGCCACGCAGCGGCTGGCGGGCAGCGGGGTGGCGTTCGTCGATGCGGGCCACCACGAGCTGAAGGGCAAGGCAGAGCCAGCCCGGTTGTGGCGGGCCGACCGGGTGCTGTCCGGTACGGGCGGCGTCCAGCGGGTCGATGGTCTGGAGGCGCCGCTGCTGGCCGGGAGGCAGAGCTGCAAACCATCAAGGAGCTGTTCCACGCGGCGTCCGAACGCCGGGTGCCCGGGCTGGTACTGGTCTCCGGACCGGCCGGGGTCGGAAGTCCCGGCTGGGGTGGGAGTTCGAGAAGTACATTGATGGCCTGGTCGAGACGGTGTGGTGGCACCGCGGCCGCTGCCTCTCGTACGGCGAGGGGGTCGCGTTCTGGGCCCTGGCAGAGATCGTCCGGCATCGGCTGGGCATCGCCGAGGAAGATCCCGCCGAGACGGCGGCAAACAAGCTGGCGGCGGGGATGGACAGGGTTTGTCCCCGAGGCGAGTGAGCGAGCCTACATCGGAGCGCGGCTAGGGCGGCTGCTCGGAGTGGCTTTTGCCGGGGACGGCGGCGGACCGCTGTCGCGGGAGGAGCTGTTCGCCGGCTGGCGGCTTTTCTTCGAACGGCTTGCCGAAGCACATCCGGTGGTGCTGCTGGTCGAGGATGCCCAGCACGCTGATGCGGGCCTGCTTGATTTCCTCGACCATCTCGTGGACTGGGGCCGGGATCTGCCCATCTACCTGCTGGCCTTCGCCCGACCGGAACTCGGCGAGGTCCGGTCGGGCTTCGGCGCCGGGCCGAACCGGATCACGCTGACCCTGGACCCGCTCGACCCGGCGTCGATGGACAAGCTCGTGGAGGCGCTAGTGCCGGGCATGCCGGCCGCGGCGCGCGCGGCGGTGATCAGCCAGGCCCAAGGCATCCCGTTGTTCGCCGTAGAAACAATACGCTCGCTGATCGACCGGGATATAGTCCAGCCCGTCGAGGGGGAATACCGCCTGGTCGACGAGGTCGGGGACCTTCAGGTTCCAGACAGCCTGCACGCGCTGCTGGCCGCCCGGCTTGATGCCCTGGATTCCGGGGTGCGGTGGCTGCTCGCCGACGCCGCCGTGCTTGGCACCACGTTCCCCGCCGAAGCACTGGTCGCGGTCTCCGGGCAGGACAGTGCCATAGTGCGGGCAGCCCTGGCGGAGCTGGTCCGCCGCGAGGTACTCAGGGTGTCCGCCGACCCGCTCTCTCCGGAACGGGGTAGTTACCAGTTCGCCCAGGAGATGCTGCGCCAGGTCGCCTACGACACCCTGTCCCGCCGGGACCGCAAGAACCGCCACCTGAAGGTGGCTGCCCACCTGCGGGCTGCCTTCCCCGGCGACGGGGAAGAAGTCACCGACGTCATCGCCAGGCACTACCTCGACGCCCTCCACGCCGTCCCTGACGATCCCGACAGCGGCCCGATCCGCAACCAGGCCATCATCGCCGTTGCCCGCGCCGCCGAACGCGCCCAGCGCACCGGCGCCCTCGGCCTCGCTGCCACCAACTACGCCACCGCCGCCGAGCTGACCCAGACCAGCACCCCAGACGGCCACCAAGCCGCCGGCGGGCTGTGGGAACGCGCTGCGGAAGCAGCCGCGACCAACGGCGACTACACCGCGGCCATCGGGTACTCCGCACATTCCCGCCAACACTATCGCCGCGGTGGCGAGACCCGCGCGGCGGCCCGCGCCCAGGCGATAGCTGGACGGGCACTTCGCTTGCGCGGCCGCCACAGCGAGGCGCGAGAACAGCTCACCACCGCTGTCGAGGTGCTCCGTGCAGCGCCCGATGCCGACACGGTGCGGGCCATGCAGGAACTGGCGACCGTGGAAGTCTTCGCTGGCTCACCGGAAGCGGACAAGGCCACCACCGAGGCACTCATACTCGGCCAGGCTCTGGACGTTGACGCTAGCCAGCTGGCCGGCGTGTTCCTCTGCCGCGGTTCCTATCACGCTGCGGCGGCGCGACGGCCGCAGTCCGTGGCCTATTTTCGCGAAGCTGCCCGGCTCGCCGAACAGGCTGGCGACAATATGCTGCTGGGCCGCGTCCTACTCAACCTGTCGGATTCTCTGGCGGTCGCCGATCCCGCAGCGGGCGCGGCGGCCGCCCGCACCGCAGCCGGGCACTTGCGCCAGGCCGGTGACCGGGACTCACTGGTCTTCGCGATCACCAACCACGTTCAGGCGCTGCTGATGCTCGGCGACTGGGACACCGCCGCTGACGTGCTGACCCAGGCCAGAGATGCCGATGGGCTCGCCAACGTTGACCATCTCGCCCTTTTCAGGGGCTGGCTGGCGGCAATGCGTGGCGACACCGCAACCGCGGAAAGCCAGCTCGGGGAACTAACCGGCCTGCGGACCAGTGAAGATCCCCAGGACCGGGCATGGGTCAGCCTCGTGGAAGCCTTCACCGCCGCTGCCCGCCGCCAGCCAGCTGACACTCTCCGCCACGCCCGTGACACGCTTGCCTATGCGGATGCGCTGGGGATAAGCCACGAGTGCCTGCGCTGGGGATGGCCGCTGGCGGCCCGGGCTGCGCACCAGCTACGCGACGATGCCACCACCACGGAACTCCTCACCTTGCTCGGCTCCTATCCTCGCGGCCACCTCGCTCCGATGCTGCGCGCCGAACGCGGCCTGGTGCGGGCTCGCCTTGCCGACGACCGGGACGACCCGGATACCGCGGCGTCTTTCACCGCCGCGGTCGCCGACCTGCGCGAGCACAGCACCCCTTACCACCTCGCCTACGGTCTGCTCGACCACGCCGAGTGGCTCACGCGCAGTGGCGATGGGCCCGCCGCCCGGCTCGCCGCCGTCGAGGCCCGCGAGATCGGCCATCAGCTGCGCTGCCAGCCTTTGGTTGACCAGGCCGCAGACCAGACACCGGCGACAGGCCGGTCACGGGCCTGATGGGCACGCCGGCCGCTCCGGACGAATCTGCGGTCCCGCGAGATGCCGGGGCGGCCGCAGCCAGCGGCGGCCGGACGGCATCAGCGCGCAGCCGCTACCGTGACGCGCTACGCCACCGTGACCTGCGGCTGCTTATCGCGTCGTTTCTCGTCGACCAGGTGGGCAGCTGGTCGTACGTCGTCGTGATCTCGGTGTACGTCTTCGATCGCACGCACTCCACGCAGTGGCTGGCCGCCACCGGCGTCTGCCGGTGGCTCCCGGGTTGCTGCTCGCCAGCTATGGCGGCGTGATCGCGGACCGTTACGAGCCAGCCGCGTCATGGTTGTCTCCTCGTTGGCCAGCGCAGCCTTCATGACAGTGCTGGTGGACGTAGTCGCGGCCAAGGGTCCTGTCGGCCCGGTGCTGGCTCTGGTCGCCCTGTCGGCTGCCGTGCTGGTGCCTTACCGGCCTGCCGCGGGAGCGCTGACTCCCGAGATCGTCGGTGAGCAGGACCTCGCCGCCGCGAACTCGATCTTCGCCGCGCTGGAGAACCTCGTCGTCGTCGTCGGGCCAGGGATCGGCGGCCTGCTGCTGCTGATCGGCCAGCCCGTCATCGGTGTCGTGATCAACGCGACAAGTTTCATCATTGCGGCAGCCCTGGTCGCCCGGCTGCGCGTCCGCTCCACCGGCGGCGGCGCAGGCAGCGGCAACGCGCTCCAGCAGTGGGCGGCTGGGCTGAACGCGCTGCGTGCCCAGCCCGTCGCGATGGCGATCATCCTGTTCTGCGCTCTCGACTCCGCCGTCTATGGTGCTAGCACCGTCCTGTACATTCCGCTGTCGATCCGGCTGGGTACCGGCCCCAACGGCTACGGCTACCTGCTGGCCGGGGCCGCGCTCGGCGGGGTGCTCGGGGCCGGACTGGCCAACCGGCTGAGCAGCACCTCCCGCTTGGCCCCGGTCATCATGGGGAGCATCTGCCTGCAAGCCTTCCCGTTCCTGGCCACCATCCCGGTGAACTGGCCGATGCTGGCCTTCACCCTGCAAGTAGCCTCCGGTGTCGGGATGGTCGTCGTAGACGTGCTCGCTCTTACCAGCCTGCAGCGGGACCTGCCCTCCAACGTGCTCAGCCGGGTACTCGGCGTCTTCGACACGCTTGTGCTGGGCGGCATCCTGCTGGCCAGCGTGGCCACAGGCATCCTGCTCGCGTACTCGGGCGTCAACGTCGCGCTGATCGCCGTGGGCGCCGGGATCCCGGCCATCGCCTTGACCGGGCTGCCCACCCTGCTCCGGGCCGACCGCAACTCGGCCGCGGTGGCTAACCGGCTGCGTCCCCGAGTCGAGCTGCTGTCCATGCTTGATCTGCTGGCCGGCGTGAGCCACAGCACGCTGGAGCGGCTGGCGGCAGCGGCCGAGGAGGTTGTCCTGCCCGCGGGCCGGGTTGTGATCGGCGAGGGCGGTGAGCCAGACGCGCTGTGGATCCTGGCCCGTGGCGAGCTGTCGGTGTGTACCCGGGGCAGCGGGCCTGCGACCCGCGAACTTCCGCCAGTGACCGCGCCCGGCTATGTCGGGGAACTCGGGCTGCTGCATGGCATCCCGCGCACGGCCACGGTACGCACCCAGGTCGAATGCACGCTGCTGCGGATCGACGGGCCGGAGTTCCTGTCCGCACTGCAGGCCAGCCGACCGAGCGCCGCGCTGCTCTCGATCGCGGGCACCCGGATGGCCCGCACCCCGGGCAGTGCTGTCCGGCATCAGCCCAGCTTGCTCGGTCATGCCGACTGATCCGCGACTGCACTCGACTGTCCACCCGGGAATGTGCCCTGATCGGCGTGGGTATATCCGCTGACATGGGCCCCGATGAGCTGCTTCGGGAACTTGGCGAGCTGGCAAACTCGCTAGGGCCGGCCCTGCGGCCGGCGGGGACCGACGAGCTGCTGCGCACGCTCACCGAGGCAGCCCGGCGGCTGTTTGGCGCGGCCGCTTGCTCACTGGCCCTGCTCAGCGAGGATGACTCCGAGCTGGTTTACACCGTCGCCACGGGTGAAGGCGCTGACGACGTGGCCGGCATGCGCGTGCCGGCGAGACATGGAATCGCCGGCTGGGTGGTCCAGTCCGGTCAGCCGATTGCCATCACCGATCTCCAACGATCCGGGGTTCTCCCGTGAGCTGGCCGATCACCCGGATATGCCGCAAACGTCCTCGCCCGGTGAAACAGCTAGGGCGGCTGCTCGGAGTGGCTTTTGCCGGGGACGGCGGCGGCCGGCTGTCGCGGAGGAGCTGTTCGCCGGCTGGCGGCTTTTCTTCGAACGGCTTGCCGAAGCACATCCGGTGGTGCTGCTGGTCGAGGATGCCCAGCACGCTGATGCGGGCCTGCTTGATTTCCGCGACCCCTGGCTGGGGCCGGGATCTGCCCATCTACAGCTGCTGGATTTCGCCCATCCGGCAGTCGGCGCGGTCGGTCGGGCAGTTGCGCTGCACCGGGACCGGAGACAGAAGAGGTGAGGAGTGTGGAGGGGCCACACGATGACCTGTTTGGTCACGGCACGGCATGTGCCGGGATCATCCGGCGGGCGGCCCCGGAGGCGGCGATCTGGTCGGTGCGCGTCCTAGGCAGCCGGCTTACCGGCAAAGGCGTTGTCTTCGCAGCCGGCCTCCGCTGGGCCATCACCCAGGGGGCAAGGGTTGTCAACCTGTCGCTGTCCACCGGCCGCGAGGACTACTTCGGGCTGTTCCATCAGATCACCGACGAGGCCGCTTTCGCCGGGGTAGTCGTGGTCTGCGCCGCCAACAACGTGCCAGCGCCGACTTATCCGGCTCAGTTCTCCTCAGTCATCTCGGTCGCCGCTCACGACGGGCGCGATCCGTTCTCCCTTGACGCCAACCCGGCACCGCCAGCCGACTTTGGCGCGCCCGGCATTGACGTCAGGGTGCCCTGGCTGTCCGGCTCCACGATCGTCGCAACCGGCAACTCGTTCGCGGCCGCCCACGTGACCGGCCTGGTTGCCCGGCTGATCAGCAAGCACCCGCAGCTCACGCCATACGAGATAAAGACGGTGCTGCGGGGCGTAGCTAGCAACGCCGTGGCTCACGGAACCTGCGATGAGTGCTGATCTGACGGGTATCCTGCGCCAGACGGAGCTGTTCCGTTCTGTTGCCGCCCAGGACCTGGCGACCATCGTTACGGCATCCCGGCTCCGGATGTTCCGTCGCGGCCAGGTCGTTTTCATGCAGGGTGACCCAGCCGACACCGTGATTGTGGTGATCTCCGGCCGCGTCAAGCTTATGGTCCGCTCCGCCGACGGCGGTGAGCTGACGTTGACAATCATTCAATCGGGCGGCGTGTTCGGCGAGCTCAGTGTCGCCGACGGGGGCCCCAGGTCCGCCGACGCCGAAACCCTGGATGAGTGCCAGCTGCTTCTGATTCCGCGCGAAGCGATCCGAGACCTGTGCGGGCGGGAGCCATCGGCAGCGCAAGCCGTGCTGTGCTTGATCGCGGCTACCCTCCGGCGGCTCACCGAGGCGGTCTCGGACCTGGTCTTCCTGGACCTGCCCCGTCGTGTGGCCAAGGTACTCCTCAGCCAGCCCAGGGACGGCGATGGCATCATCCGGCCTGTGCTGAGCCAAGAGGAACTCGCCCATCAGGCCGCAGGCACCCGGCAGAGCATCAACGCCGCACTGCGGGGATTCGAGCGGCGGGGCTGGATCGAGGTGCAGGACCGGGCAGTGCGGATCAAGGAGGCCACGGCGCTGGCCCGGTTCGCCGGCCAGTAGCTGTCGGCTAGCCGACAGCGGCACCGTCGGCTAACCGACTGATAGCCACGGCCCGAACTGGGCATGCTAGCCCCAGCTGTCATTTCCAGAGACACCCGTACTCACAGGGGGAAGACGATGACCGAGCCGGACCCGATCCGCGACCGCGCCACCGCGACACCGCTGACCCTGGACCCGCTCGACCCGGCGTCGATGGACAAGCTCGTGGAGGCGCTAGTGCCGGGCATGCCCTCGATTGCCAGGACCGGTCCAGCCCCCCGGACCCGGGATCGCCTGAAATGGGCCATCTGCATGATCGCCTGCTCGCCGCCGGGGCTGTGACATGGCCGTCCGCTCCCGGATACGGCCCGGAAGGCTCCAGCTCGACGGCGCGCATGACAGCGGCAGCCTCGTTCGGGTCAACGGCCCGGCCAGCGCAACACGCGCAGGCCGCGTGGCCTGGCCTGCCCGCACATTGCCCAGTTGCGGTGTTAGCTCCCGGCCGCAGGTTGGCAACGGCAGCGCCAGCCCAGCCGACGCCTTCCTGGTCAGGCGTAAACCGGTTTCGGCGTTATAGGTAGCCAAGATCGTCCGCAACGCCCGCAGCGCGCACAGCGCGACGGAGCAATTCTTCGGCCTCGGTGACCTGCTCGGCATCCCATGCCTGTATGGCTCTGCTGACCAGGGTCGCGACGGGCTCTTGCAGTCGCTGCTGGGGTGCAGGAAGCATCCCACGGGCACGCTCAACCGCTTCCTCGACCTTCCCCGAGGCCAAGGCCATGGCCACCAGGGGCCAGAGCGCCATCCAGTCGTAAAAGTAGCGGACGGGAAGCCCTTCCCACATGTCGAGGGCGGCCTGGGCGTCCGTTGCCGCCATCTGTTCTTCCCCGCTGCGCCAAGCCACCCAGGCGCGGTTGGCGATGGCCATGGCTTCGTACTCGGGGAGGGACGCCTCGCGTGCCCGTTCAATCACCGGTCCGACCGCGTCGCGCACTGCGTCAACGTCACCCCGTTTCCGCGCAGCAACCATGAGGTAGGTGAGGGATCGCGACCTCAGGGCGGAGTCGCCGCAATGCTCGGCTTCGCGGAGGCTTTCGTGCAGCATTGCGGTCGCTTCATCGAGGTCTCCGTGCCAGAGCAGGGTGAAAGCGAAGTTGAACACGGCCCATCGTGAGGCCGAGGGATCGGCCTGTGCTATGGCGTAGGCGGCCCGGGCGAATTCCAGGGTCTCGTCATTTGCCAAATACCGGTCCCGGCACAGAGACCATCCGAGCAGGCTGAGGAAGAAGCTCATGCGCTGCTCAGCGGATCCGTGCGCTTCGACAAAGGGGCGGACCCGCTCGATCAGCTGGCCGTATCCCTCCGTATCGCTCAGCCAGTACAGGATCCCCATTCGCTCATCCTGGATATCGAACCAGGACGAAAGCCACTGGCGTTCCGGCTCATCGGGGGCTGGACCGAGCGCCTGCTCGGCCAGATCGCACTGGGCGAGCGCCTCTGGATAGCGGTGGGCACCTTCTTCTGCTTCACTGCACAAGGCGTGCAGGTGGGCCCGCTGGAAAGCGTCGGTTGCCATGGTCAGGCCCTTGTGATACGCGTCGGTGGCTTCGTCGTAGCGGCTCAGCCGCACCAGGACAACACCCAGGTTTTCGCAGATGGCGGCGTAGGTGTCCGGCCGACCTTCGTCATCTAGCTGCTCGATCAGGCCGATCGCCTGGCTGTACGCGGCGATGGCTTCCTGGTTGGCGTACCTGTCCTTGGCCCGGTTCCCGGCGACGGCGAGGTACGGAATGGCCCGGGTGGGGTCGGCGCTGCGGGAGTGGTGGTAGGCGAGCAGTTCGCAGTGTTCGAAGCGCTGGCTGGCCTCGGAATGCTCCAGGGCATCACCCGCACGCCCGTGCAACTGATGCCGTCGTGCCTGCAGCATGCCGTCGTAGGCTACCTCGCGGGTCAACGCGTGCTTGAACACGAAGGTGCGCTCTGTAGCGCTGTGTCGCTCCCGCAGGAACTCCAGCCCTTTCAGTTCCTGCAGCCGCCCCTCCAGTGGTCCCTCACCGTCCCAGATCTCCTCTGCCAGATCGACTGAGAACTCCCGCCCGAGCACCGATGCCAGCTGGATGGCGGCCTTCTGGTCGGCGTCCAGACGGTCGATCCGCGCGGCCAGGACCTGCTGGACCGTCTCTGGCACGGTGACGTCGGCCTGGCCGGCACCTTGGTCTCTGCTGGCCCGCGCGAGTTCCTCCAGGAAAAACGGATTGCCTTCGCCGCGCTCGGCGATCACCATCGCTTCGCCCGCATCGGCGTCGGCCAGGATCGAAGCCACGATCTGCTCGCTAGCCGCCGATGACAGCGGACGCAGCGCGACCTGGGAGCTGAACGATTTGCCAGCCCATGGTGGGGAGTAACCGGGGCGGTAGGTGGCCAGCAGCATGATCGGCACCGACGGCAGATCGCCGGTGAACTCGGCCAGGAAGTCCTGCGATGTCTGGTCGACCCAGTGCAGGTCCTCCACCAGCACCACCAGTGGCCGACGATTCGCCTCGGCCATCAGCAGGCTGCTCAGCGCGCCGAAAGTGCGGGTCCGGATGGTCTGCGGGTTGACCGCTGCCAGCCCCGGGTCACCGGTCAGCAGACCGAACGCGTGCCGTAGGTAATGCGCCAGCGACACATCCAGCCCAAGCGCCTTGATCCTCAGCTCGATCTTCGTCGCCGCCAGGTCGGGTGAATCACTGGCCCCGATCCCGCAGCTGCTGCGCACCAACTCGAAAAGCGGCAGGTAGGCGATGCTGGCCCCGTAGGACAGGCAGCGGCCCTCCAGCATGGCTGCCCGATCGTCGGCCAGCCGACCGAACTCCAGCGCGAGCCGAGATTTGCCCAGACCGGGGTCGCCGATCAGGCCGACCACCTGGCCTTCGCCGTCGGCGACCACATCCAGCACCCCGCTCAACTCCGCGAGTTCGCGGTCGCGGCCGGTGAACGGGCTCAGCAGATCATCCGCGGCGATCCTCGCGGTGCGGGTTCCCAGACCGGTCACCACTAGTGGGTGGACCGTGCGCTCTTTGACCTTGACCGGGGCCGCTTCCTCAAGCTTGAAGTAACCGCGCACCAAGGCAGCGCTGTGCTGGCTCACCAGAACCGTGCCCGGCGCCGCCGCTGCCTGCAACCGGGCGGCCAGCACGGTGGTGTCGCCGAACGCGGTGTAATCCAACCGGAGGTCGTCGCCGATCGCCCCCACCACCACCAGGCCGCTGTTGATCCCGATCCTGATTTTCACTTCTGACTGCGCAGCTATGCCGAGCGCAGCCAGGACCGCACGGCGTGCATGATCCTCATGCGCGATCGGGGCCCCGAACAGCGCCATGAACCCGTCGCCGAGGAACTGGTTGATCGTGCCTTCATAGCGGTGCACCTGGGCCAGCGCCACCTGGAAGAAGCGGTCGATCACCAGGTGAAAGCCCTCCGGGCCCAGTTCCGCCGCCAGCGCACTCGACCGTACAATGTCGCAGAACAGCACGCTCACCTGCTTGCGCTCACCCTCGATCGCACCCCGGACGGCCAGGATCTGCTCGCTGAGGTGCCGCGGCGTGTAACTCGCCGGGGTTTGCGCCGCGATAGCCGCTCGCCCGCATTGGGGACAGAAGCTGGCACCTGGCGGCAGCACCGCGCTGCAGGCACCACACGAAATGCTCAGCTGGGCGCCACAATGCAGGCAAAAGTGGGCCTCGCCCGGATTCTCGTTCCTGCACTGAGGGCATTGCACCGGCAACCACCCCCCAGCCGGGCAACTCCGGCGACGTGCTGGTTCTGGCACTCACCGATGCGTTCGTGCGGCATCTCCTGTGCCTGCCCGCGTATTGGGTCGGCAGGCCGTCGACACCACTCACTGGATCTGATCATGATACCCCGCGACTTCGATCACCGGCGAGCGGAGGCGCTGCGGAGCATCTTTAGCGAAGGTATCCGGCGGCGGCGTCGCCCAACTGCAGAGGGGTCCTGCCGACCGTGGGCCGGATTACCTCTTTGAGGAACATCCATGAGCCACCCTTTACCCTTTTAGGGATATCACCTGGAGATACGCCACGACGTAGGCGAGATTCAGATGGGGGGATGACCATGCCTTCGATTACCGGCGGCCATCATGTCGCCTTGACTGTGAGCGATGCGGACCGGAGCGCGGAGTGGTACTGCAGCCTGCTCAATATGCAGGTTGCGCTGAAGGGCGACAGTGAGGACGTCAAGTTCCGGGTGCTGGCTGACCCCGAGTCCGGGTGGGTCCTCGGGGTAAGGCAGTATCCCGCCCGGCGCGCAGATAGCTTCGATGAGCTCCGGACTGGTCTCGACCACTTGGCCTTTGGTGTGGCTACACGAGCTGAACTTGAGGACTGGGAGCAGGAGCTTTCCTCCCGCGGCATCCCATTCACGCCAATAGCGGAGACGCCGATCGGATCGGTGATCGTGTTCCGGGATCCAGACAACATCCAACTCGAGTTGTTTCTGCCTGCGGCCTGAGCGCGCGCGTGCCAGCGCGGGCTGCGCGGATTTGGCCGGCCGGGGTAGCCGACCGCCGCGCACAGATGTGCTGATTCTGGATGCCGCTGTGGCGACGATCTGAGCCAGCAGATACGCAGGATTAGGTATCGGCTGGCCCGATACGCGCGCAGCGAACGCGAACTGGATAAGAACGCCGCGAGGCGGCTGGCGATCACCTGGCCTACCCGCGAAGGAAGCGACCGTGACCGGCCGGTACTACGGGATCAGCCGGCAGGTCTTCTGCACCTGGTACCTGCGAGACCTAAGGCCAGGCGGGGCTGAGAGAGCGATCCAAGTAGCCTCAGCAGTCCCGCACGAGACACCGTCCGAGGTGGTCGCCAAGATCATCCAGCTGCGGAGCAGTCACCCCTTCGGCTGGTGCGGTGCCCGAGGGTCGCGCCGGGGCACGCACCCAGCCGCTGCCATGTCCGCGGACAAGCCTGGCTTTACGCTAAAGGGGCCGGGCATAAATTGCGGGATTAGGGCCGAGGCCAGTCAGCAAGCCGCGCTCGTAGTCTGACGACGTCCTCCGGGCCGAGCCCATACCGCGTGAATATTCCGTCTGGCAGCCGGTCCAGACGCCGGCCAGCGTCGGCGAAGTCACTGCTGTCCAATCCCGGATCTAGCCGTTTCGCGAGGCTGAACAGCTGATCAACGGTGTAATGATCCAGGCAGGCTGCTACGTCGGTGTAGTCACGCGGCTCGGCCCGGCTCGCCAGCGCGCATACTTTCCAGCCGGCCAGGTCCTCGAGGTCGAGGACCGGCCCGACGTCCATGGTCACTGGCCCGCGGGCCCGGTCGAAGTAGGCCATCTGCAGCATGGTCTGCTGCCCGCCGGGGGCGGTGATGATCCATTCGGCCAGCCCTTCGCCCATGCCGTCGAAGATGTCGCTGAGCCCGGCGGTCTTGTCCCGCCGGTCGGCCTGGAAGCCCGCCTCGCGCAGCGCGTCCTCGACCGCCTGGGCGGCCGCGGCCACGCCGGTTTCCTGGTCGCTGAACAGGTCCACGTCGTCGGTGGGCCGGTCGATGATCCCGTGCGCGATGAGCGCGTTGCCGCCCGCCAGTGCGAACCCGTGCCGGGCCGCCGCACCCAGCGCGATCGTGGCCACGTCACGCTGCAGGCCGTCCAGCGGCATCAGGTGACGGGAACCGGGGTGGCCTGCAGGGCCGGGTGCTGGTCGGCCCACGCCTGGCGCACCCCGGGCGGCAGGCACAGCTCCGGCCACACCGCGGCCAGCAGCTCACCATTCAGGTAGCCCAGATCCTCGGCCCGGGCCGCCTCACGCAGCACCGTCTGGTACATCCACCGCAGCATCCCCGGCTCACCCAGATCAAACCGCCGATCCGGATGCCAGAACAGCCAGATCGGCAGCTCCACCACACCCTCAGTGGGCCCGCACAGCTCCGCCAGGCTCGCCGCCACCACCACGCCACGCCCAGGACGCGACTCATACCGGGCCCGCGACCGGGCCGCCCGCACGGTGGCCATGCCGACAGCTTACCCCGCCAGGCCCGCAGTCGAACACACAATCGACAAAATCCTGCCGGATCCTGGCCGTGGCCGGGGGCGGGGCGGCCCGGGCGGGACGAGAAAGCCCAGCGGGCTGCGGGTCTTTCGCAATGGCGTCCGGGTGGCTGTTGTCGAGGTGCGGCAACGCGATCTTTCCAGCATCCTGGGCGGCATGAGCGATCCACCGGCGGGCCGGGGCGGCCACGGTCACGTCCATACCGGGGAGCATGAACACGTACCCGGGCCACGGCGGGCGGGCTGGCTCCGGCACCGGCTGCGCCCGCACTCGCACCACGCGGCGGACAAGGTGGATGCCGCGCTGGAGGCCAGCACCGAGGGCCTCCGGGCGCTGTGGACCTCGCTGGCCGTGCTGGGCGGCACGGCGGCGCTCCAGGCCGCGGTGGTGGCGGTGTCCGGCTCGGTCGCGCTGCTGGGCGACACGCTGCACAACGCCGCCGACGCGCTGACCGCCGTGCCGCTGGGCATCGCGTTCCTGGCGGCCCGGCGGCCGCCGAGCCGCCGCTACACCTACGGGTACGGGCGGGCCGAGGACCTGGCCGGGCTGGTCATCGTGGTGGTCATCGTGGCGTCGTCGGCGCTGGCCGCCGCCGCGGCGGTCAGCCGTCTGGCGGACCCGCGGCCGGTGCCGCACCTGCCCGTGGTCGCGGTGGCCGCGCTGATCGGGTTCGCCGGCAATGAGACCGTGGCCCGCTACCGCATCCGGGTGGGGCGGCGGATCGGTTCCGCGGCCCTGGTCGCCGACGGGCTGCACGCCCGGGCCGACGGCCTGGCGTCGCTGGCGGTCCTGCTGGCCGCCGGGGGGGTCGCGGCCGGCTGGGCCTGGGCCGACCCGGCCGCTGGGCTGCTGATCACCGTGGCCATCCTGGCCACCGCCCGCCAGGCGGCGGCTGAGATCTGGCGGCGGCTGATGGACGCGGTGGACCCGGCCCTGACCGAGCGGGCCGAGCAGGCGCTGCGCGCGGCACCCGGGGTGATCGACGTCGGCCAGGTCCGGCTGCGCTGGACCGGGCACCAGCTGCGCGCCGAGTGCGAGGTCGTCGTCGACGCCCAGGCCAGTGCCATCCAGGCGCACCAGGTCGCGGCCGGTGCCGAGCACGGGCTGCGGCATGCGCTGCCCCGGCTGACCGCCGCGCTGGTGCACGCCGATCCGCAGGCCCAGCCGGGCACCGACCATCACGCGATGCTGGCCGGGCACGGGTAAGGCGGTCAGCGGCGCGGGCCGCTCACCCCGCCGGGACCGGGGTGGCCTGCAGGGCCGGGTGCTGGTCGGCCCACGCCTGGCGCACCCCGGGCGGCAGGCACAGCTCCGGCCACACCGCGGCCAGCAGCTCACCATTCAGGTAGCCCAGATCCTCGGCCCGGGCCGCCTCACGCAGCACCGTCTGGTACATCCACCGCAGCATCCCCGGCTCACCCAGATCAAACCGCCGATCCGGATGCCAGAACAGCCAGATCGGCAGCTCCACCACACCCTCAGTGGGCCCGCACAGCTCCGCCAGGCTCGCCGCCACCACCACGCCACGCCCAGGACGCGACTCATACCGGGCCCGCGACCGGGCCGCCCGCACGGTGGCCATGCCCCCAGGGTAACCCGGTCAGGCGGCGACCAGCTCGGACGGCTCGGCGATCACGTCCACCAGCGCACCGTTGCGCATCACGGTGATCGACATTGGCTTGCCGATGGCGTCGGCGAACATCAGCCGCTGCAGGTCCTGCGCGCTGCTGACCGGCTGGCCGCCGGCGCTGAGCAGCAGGTCCCCGGTGCGCAGCCCGGCCCGGTCGGCCGGGCCGCCCGCGATCACCTCGACCACCCGCAGCCCGCTGGGCCGGCCGACCCGCTCGGCCAGCCAGGCGGGCAGCGGGGCCGGCATGCTGGCCAGCCCGAGGTAGGCCCGCCTGACCCGGCCCTGCTGCATCAGCGCGGAGATGATGCGCCGGGTGGTCGCGTTGACCGGGACCGCGAGGCCCACGCCCACCCCGGCCACGGCGGTGTTGATGCCGACCACCCGGGCGTGGCTGTCGGCCAGCGCGCCACCTGAATTGCCCGGGTTGAGCGCGGCGTCGGTCTGGATCACGTCCTCGATCAGCCGGCCAGCGGAGGCGCTGCGGGTGGGCAGCGACCGGCCCAGCGCGCTGACCACGCCGGCGGTGACCGACCCGGCCAGGCCGAGCGGGTTGCCGACCGCGACCACCAGCTGGCCCACCACGAGCTGGTCCGCCTCACCGAGCTCGGCCGGGGGCGGCGTCTGCCCCGCGGTCCGGAGCACGGCCAGGTCGGACAGGGGATCGGCGCCGACCACCCGGAACGGGACGGTGGAGCCGTCGGAGAACGCCGCGGTGCCCGCCGGGGACCGGCCCACCACGTGCGCGTTGGTCAGCAGGAAGCCATCACCGGTGAACACCACGGCCGAGCCGAGGCTTTCCCCGCCCCGGCCGGCCCGGGGCACCCGGAGGCTGGCCACCTTGCCGGTGAGTTCAGCCGCGACCCCGGTCACGATCTGTGAGTAACTGTCCAGCGGCTGATTGTCGGCCATGCCGCCTCCTGCCATCAGCTGGTACCTCAACAATTACATGATTACAAAGTGCTGAGAATCAGCTAAACACCGGACAGTGGAGTCCGTCTTCCCGCCGCGTTACGCCGTCAGCGGACAGGACGCAGGGCTGCGGCCACGCCTAGTGCCGGACCGTCTCCAGCGCGGCGCAGAACCGGCCGTACTCGGACAGCTCCTGCTTCACCGGGACCAGCACCAGCTGCTCGGCTATGTCTTTCATCCGGGACCGCATATGTTCCTCGACCCGGCTGCGCTCGCGCAGCGCGGCCGAGCTGACCAGGCTCATGCAGCCCGATGCGGTCAGCCAGCCCAGCACCAGAATCGCCGCGATCAGCAGGATCACCCAGGGCAGCAGCGCGGCATCACTGAAGATGGCCGGGGCGTGGCGCGCCGCGTGAAACACGCCGATGACCAGGATGGCCGCGACCCACGCCAGCCCGGTCACCGCGCAGCCGAGCAGCAGCCCCTGCCAGACCGCCACCACCCGCCACCACGGCGCGGCGCTGTTCTCCTCGGGCAGCGAGTCGCCGATGGCCGTGCCCAGCGCACCGGGGATCTCGTCCCGCCGCGACCTGGCCGCCGCCCGGACCGTCTCCGACCAGGGCTTGGGCAGGGTCGGCCCGACCTGCTCGCCCAGCGCGGTCAGCGCGTTGTCGATCTCGGCCTGCTGGGCGCCAGCCGGCCCGGCCGACACCCCGCGCAGTTCTTCCCACAGGTCGCCGAGCCGGAGCTTGCGCACCGGGTCGCGGCCCAGCGCCCGGTCCGCCAGCCAGGACACCGGCCAGCCGACGTAGTCCACGGCCCGCAGCTCGCGGGCGCTCTGCAGGGCCTGGCCGACACCGGCCGCCCCGGCGGCCCGCCCGAACGACTCGGCCAGCACCATCGCGCTGCTCGGCGGCACCTCGGCGAAGTCGTCGGTACCGCCATCCTGGCCGGCCCCGCGCCCTTCACCCGCGTACGGCAGGAACCGCACGCCCATCACGTCCAGGTCGGCGGCAATCCGGTCGGTGGCTGCGCGCCGGGCGGCGACCGACTCGGCCAGCACCGTGCGCAGCTCGTCCAGGCCGGCCCGGTCCGCGCCGAGGTGGTCAGTACCCGGGCGTCGTGCAGGCCCTCCGAGTCGAGCAGCCGGGTCAGGTCGGACACGCAGTCCTCCGCCTGCTCGGTGGTGAGCAGGTCAGACTGATTCAGCACCACCGCGATGACCGCTGAGTGGCCGGCCAGCGGGGTGAGGTAGCGGCTGTGCACCGCGGCGTCCGCGTACTTCTGCGGGTCGAGCACCCACACCATCAGGTCGGCCAGGCCGACCAGGCGGTGCATCTCCGCCGACGCCCCGGCCGCCACGGAGTCGTGGTCAGGCAGGTCGATCAGGATCAGCCCGCGCAGTGACTCCTCGCCCTCACCGAGCGCACTGGACCGGGCGTACCGGTTGCGCGGCGGGATGCGCAGCCACTCCAGCAGGGCGGCCGCCCCGTCCATCCCCCACACGCAGGCGTGCGGATCCTTGGTGAACGGCCTGATCACACCGACCGCGGAGAAATCGGCCCCGGCCAGCTGGTTGAACAGCGACGACTTGCCGCTGCCGGTACCACCCGCCAGCACCGCCACCGTGTGATTGGCCGACATCCGCAGCCGCTCGCCCGCCCGGTTGACCAGCTGCTCCGCCTCGGCCAGCAGGGGCAGGCTGAAACCATCCGGGCCGGCCCGCGCCGACCCGATCTGGATCACCCGGGCCAGCGCGGTCAGCCGCCCGGACAGATCACCGCCGCGGCCGCCGCCCGGCCGCACCCCCAGACCGCCGGCCATGCCTGGGCTGGCGGCCAGCCCGGCGGGCTGGTATTCACCGATGCTCATCGCGCCATCTCAAGTGAGTAGGTGGCCTGGTACAGCCGGACCGCGGCCGCGTCGTCCAGCGTCCCGGCCGAGTCGATCACCTCGACGAAGCGCAGCATTTCCTCGTCGAACAGCAGGCGGATGCGCTCCCGCAGGTCGGCCCGCGCCCGGGTGCGGATCTCGCGCAGCGGCCCGGCGCCCAGCAGCGACGTCAGCAGGAGCTGCGGGACCGCGCCCGCGCCGTCGGCGGCTTCGCCGTCCGCGTCGCGCTGGCTGAGCATCGCCACCGTGAGCACAGTGGCCAGCGAGTCATCGTCGAAGGACATCACCCGCGCGATCGACCGCTTGGTCACGCTCTCCGCCTGGACCAGCCGCAGCACGTGGTCCTGCCAGCCGCTCACCGCGCGTACCGCGCGGGTGGGCAGGTCGGCGGAGGACCGCGCCAGCGGCATCGCCGCCGGGCGGGCCGGGCTGGGCAGGCTGGCGTCCGGGCCGTCAGCGGCGGCGGGCGGCTCCTCGGCCGTGCCGAAGATCAGCCCCGCGTCCGCGGCGAACTGCGACCCGGCCCAGCCCTCGTCGGTCTCCTCGGCCGAGCAGGCGTCCAGCAGAGCCACCCCGGCCGGGTGGCTGCGCCAGCGCTTGACCGATTCCTCAGCGGCCCGGTCGGCGACCGAGATCACCAGCGACTCGATCGCGGCCCGCAGCGCGCTCTTCAGCGCCGCGGCCCGGGCCGGCGCGCCCCGCTTGCGCTGCCGGGCCTGCCGGCCCCGGGGGGCCTGCAGGCCGCGGAGCAGGTCGCCGGTGCCGGCGAAATCCTGCCAGCGGGCCAGCACCTCACCGCGCAGCAGCGAGCCGTCGGACAGCGCCTGCTCGGCTTCGGCCAGGCCCGCCGCGTACGAACCGTCCACCGCGGCCTTGAGGTCACCGCGGATGACCAGCTGCGCCTCGACCTCGCCGGCCAGGGCGGGCACCCGGCTGCGGAACGTGTCCAGCGCCCCGGACATGGTCTGGGTCAGCACGGCCACCCGCCGGTCCGCCTGCACCGCCGTGTCCTGCAGCCACTCCCGCACCGGCGCGGATACCTCGGCCGGCAGCCGGGCGTCGGTGATGACCGTCTCGTTGATCACGAACCGCTGGTTCTCACCCAGCCCGTTGGCGGCCAGCATGGCCCCGAAGTGCTTGATGAGCTCCGCGCCGCCGGACGGCGGGACCCGGGACAGCACGATGCCCAGGGCGGCGCCCCGTTCCTTGGCGTACTCCAGCAGTTCCCAGACCGCCGCGTCCGCGTAACGGCTCGCCGTGGTCATGAACAGCCACAGGTCTGAGGCGTCGAGGAACTGGTGGGCGAACTCCCGGTGGGCCTGCACCACCGAGTCGATGTCCGGGGTGTCCAGCAGGGCGACGCCCTTGGGCATGCCCTCGCTGGCCGCCAGCACCAGCAGCCCGTCCCGGCCCGACCGGGCCAGCCCTTCCTGGCGCACCCGGGGAACCGTGGGCAGGAAGACGTTCTCCGCGAACCAGTCCGCCTCGTCCGGATGGCAGGCGAGCACCGGGCTGTTCGTGGTCGGGCGGCGGATCCCGGTCGCGCTGACCTGCGCGCCCACAATGCTGTTCACCAGGGTGGACTTGCCTGCGCCGGTTGACCCGACCAGGGCGACCAGCAGCGGCGCCCCGGACTGCCGCACCCGCGGCAGCAGGTAGTCATCGATCTGGCTGAGCAGCTTGCGCCGTTCGGCCCGGCCCGCCTCCGCACCCTCGGTCTCGAAGACCAGGCTTACGTCCACGATGCGGCGGCGCAGCTCGAGCAGGGCCGCTTCGAGCAGCCGGGCGTCCACCCGGCGGTGCCGTCCCTGTTCCGGCGGCCCCGGAGCCGGCCGGGCCGGCGGCAGTGGTGGCGGCGCCGGCCGGGCAGGGTCAGGTGAAGAAGCCGCATCCGCGCCCGCAGCACGGGCGGATGCGGCAGCCAGGCCCCCCTGCCCTTCGGTCATTGCTGTCTAGTCACTGCCCTTCCCGCGTTGGCATAGCTCCGGCAGGCCCCGGTGACGTGGGCACACGCGCACCCTGCGCGCCGCTAAGCACGTTCCGTGAGAGTTCCGCGATGTGCGTCCCAACGTTTACTACCTCACCTATCACAACAATCGCTGGCGGACGCAGCCCAGCCTCGCTCACGGCACCGGCCACGGCGCCAAGCCCTGTGGTAATTATGTGCTGCGAGGGCAGGGTTCCGTCCACAATGACCGAAACTGGAGTGCGCGAATCGCGGCCGGAATCGATCAGCGTCCGGGCAATGGCCGCCAGCTGCTCCAGGCTCATCAGCAATACCAGCGTGGCCTGGGAAGCGCCCAGCTCAGCCCAGTTGACGGTGGACCGGGGATCACCCGGCGGGATATGCGCCGAAATGACCCGGAATTCCTGGGTGATGCCCCGGTGGGTCACCGGGATGCCGGCCGCGGCGGGCACCGCGACCGCGCTGGTCACGCCGGGCACCACGGTGACCGGGACACCGGCCGCCAGGCAGGCGATGACCTCCTCGGCGCCCCGGCCGAAGACGAAAGGGTCACCGCCTTTGAGCCGGACCACCCGCTTCCCCTGCTGGGCCCGGCCGATCAGCAGGGCGTTGATCTGATCCTGGGCCATCGCCCGGCCACGCGGGATCTTGGCCGCGTCGATCAGCTCCACGTCCGGGCCGAGCTCGCCGAGCAGCGAGCGGGGGGCCAGCCGGTCGGCCAGCACGACATTGGCCTCGGCCAGCAGCTCCCGGCCGCGTACCGTGATCAGCCCCGGATCGCCGGGGCCCCCGCCGACCAGCGCCACCCGGCCGCCCCCGGGGCGGTGCCGCCGGGCACTCAGCCGGCCCGCCTGCAAGCCGGCCAGCACCTGGTCGCGGATCCCCGCGCTGCGCAGCGGGTCGCCGCTGACCACCCCGAACCGGACGTCCCCAGCCTGCCCGGAGGCCGGGGTCCAGGCGGCTGAGGCGGCCCGGTCATCGGCCCGGACCGACCAGATCCGGGCCTGCTCGGCCTCGGCCGCCACCGCCGCGTTCACCGCCGGGTCATCGGTGCAGGCACAGACCAGCCAGGATCCGGCGCAGTCACCAGGCTGGTAGGCCCGGGGCTGCCAGCGCACCCGGCCAGCCAGCGCCAGGTCGTGCAGGGACGGGCTCACCTCAGGGGAAACCAGCAGGACATCGGCACCCGCGTCGAGCAGCCCGGGAACCCGCCGGGTGGCCACCGCGCCGCCCCCGACCACCAGCACCTGGCGGCCGCCCAGCCGGAGCGCGAGCAGATAGGGCGCAGCCGCGTCGGCGACCATGGCGGTCCGCCCTCCTTACCGCTACGGCTGGGCCGGTTCCCAGCGATTCCGCACTGGCCGGGGACGCCGCACCCCGGCCGCCAGGCTGCCTGGGCCACAGCCGTCCCCAGGGCACTGAGACTAGTGCTATCCGGGCCGGTAGCGGCACCCAGCCCGGCGGCGCGGGCGGTCAGTCCGGGGTGGCCGCTGGCGCCGGGCCGGCCAGCGCCGCCGCGGCTTCGGCCAGCGCGCAGAACGCGGCCGCCGCCACCGCCGCGCCGCCCTTCTCCGAGACGTTGGTCACCGCGGGCAGGCCGCTGGCCCGCAGGGCGTCCTTGGCCTCGGCCACGCCGGCGAAGCCCACCGGCAGGCCGATGACGAGCGACGCCTCCACATTCCTGGCCATGATCTCGTGCAGCGCGGCGGGCTCGCAGCCGACGACCCAGATCGCGCCCGGCCCGGCCTGGCCGAAAGCCAGCCGGACCGCGGCGGCCGGCTTGCTGATGGCCGCGGTCCGGGCCAGCCGGGCCGTCAGCATCTCCTCGCTCTTGCAGACGACCGGGTAGCCGGTGATCCCGGCGGCCACCATCGCGGTGTCCGCCACGACCGCCGCCCCGTCGGCCAGCCCGGCCACGGCGGCGGCCAGCACCGGCTCCGTGCATACCAGGTCGGTGGCGTAGTCGAAGTCGGCGCTGGCCGCGATGACGTGTTCGGTCACCGCGCGGCTCAGCGGCTCCAGGCGGCTCAGGTCGATGCGGGACCGCAGGATCCGGTAGGACTCCTCCTCCGGCGCGCCGGTCACCGTGCCCCCTTCCCGCCGCCATCGGCTGATTTCCCTATTCCAGACCATTTGAGTAGGTAAAGCAGGTGGCCGCACTGCCCTTGGCCAGGATTACACAATCCCATGACCAGTCGCCGTGTCATCCGGATGCGGCACGGTGTGGCGCCGCTACACTGGCCAGGCGCACCTATGGTTGCGTTCCGCACCCGGCGATTCTGGGACGCCACCAGTCACGCGACACGCCGGCCATGCGACAACTGCGCGTGAGCCAGTAACCCCTGGCAGCCAGGGTGGCAGAATCCGGCGGAAACCGGGTACAAGCGGGTGGCAACTTCGACATGCTTCGCGAACGGATGCGCGAGGCGGAGGCGGCATAGTGACCAGCACATGGGCAGATGACCAGGCCATCGACGACGCAGCGGTTAAGGCGTTCTTCGCCGAGTTCGGTGAGCCTGCCGAGCACCTGGCGCCGGTGGCCATCGTGATAGCGGCGTTCAACGAGCAGGGCGTGATCGGCTCGGTGGTGGACGCGCTTCCCCCGGCCATCTGCGGCCTGAGCACCGCCGCGATCGTGGTGTCGGACGGTTCCCGGGACGAGACGGTGGCCGAGGCCCGCTCGCACGGCGCCCTGGTCGCCGACGTCCCGGTAAACCGCGGCCAGGGCTCTGCGCTGCGCCTGGGCTACCGGCTGGCCCGCGAGGGCGGCGCCCAGTACATCATCACCACGGACGCCGACGGCCAGTACAACCCGGCCGAGATGGAGCGCGTGCTGGCGCCGGTAGTAGCGGGCGAGGCCGACTTCGTCACCGGGTCGCGCAAGCTGGGCAGCCAGGAGACCAAGGACCCGGTGCGCCGCCTCGGTACCTGGGTGTTTGCCACCACGATCACCGTGCTGACCGGCAAGCGGATTACCGACTCCTCGTTCGGCCTGCGCGCGATGCGCGCCGGGGTCACCGGTGTGGTCCGCCTGGAGCAGCCCCAGTACCAGTCGGCCGAGCTGCTGATCGCCGTGCTGGCCCGGGGCTTCCGGGTGTCCGAGGTACCGGCCACGATCCACAAGCGGCAGGTCGGCGAGAGCAAGAAGGGCCACAACGCGATCTACGGCCTCAGGTACGCCGGCGTAGTGCTCGGCACCTGGTGGCGCGAGCGGTGGCGCCGCGGGCCTGCCGCGCAGGCGCCGTCCCCGGCCCGTACCGGGGCCGTGGTGCCGCCTGGATCCACCGCAGCCAGTGGCAACGGCGCAGCCGCGGGCACCCCGCCGGCCGAGGCCGCCAGCCAGGGCCAGGGGACCGCGGAGCGAAGGTAACCGCCGCCCGCAAATAGAGCCGGATTAGCAAACCGGATAGCTGAGCTATCCGGTTTGCTAATTCTTTGCCAAGGTTTTATCCGGTATTTTCTCCGGTCGGCATGTTGCCCGTCCCGCGACACTCGGGTGCCAATTCCAGACGTCAATCCCGGGCGTCAATCCGGGGCTTGGCCGGGGCCTTACCGACGGGTGCGGGAGTCCGGGAAGGCGTTCTCGTCCCGCTCACCGCGCCGGGCACCGGCCCGGTCCGCCGAGCCGTTGGCCCAGGCGGGCACGCCGTTGGGCTGGGCCGGACGGAACGGGTCGGCGTCCGGCTGGCCGGCGGCCGGTGCCGCCCCGTTTGACCTGGTCCCGGGCGTGGTCTGGGCCGGCGCCTCGGCCGGCTCGGCCACAGCCGGCTGGCGGCCCTCGACGACGGCCAGCGCATCCACCGTGGACTTCCGGTCGGCGAACAGGACGTAGTGGAAGATGACGAACCGGAGCGCGAACGTCAGGCAGTTGGCCGCGAAGTAGAAGCAGGTCGGCCACGATCACCTGGCCCGGGCCATCGTGGAACCCCATCGAGGCGGCCACCTGGTTCCCCAGCTTGCTGGCCAGGGTCAGGATGATGCCGGCGCTGATGGACACCGCGACGAACGGCAGGGTCTCTTTGAGCAGGTGGGGCCGCCCCTTGCGCTCCCAGGCCCAGCGGCTGATCACGTAGCTGACGGTCGCGCCCGCCAGCCAGCCCAGGAACCCGGAGACCCCTGCGGTCAGGTTGGCCGGGCCGAGGCAGATGATGTACGTGATCTGGGTGGCGGCCACAGCGCAGACCGCAGCCGGGGCGAACCGGACGAACCGCTTGACGACCGTGCTGCGCAGCCTGTTCTCCAGCGGCGCGGGGACGATTCGCCACAGGGCATCGGAAATCCTGGGCGGTATATGTGCCATCAGTGTCCTAGCTCTTTCGGAGACCGACAGGTCATCCAAACAGGTATACAGTACGGGACCCGGTTGATGTCGCAGGTACGCGACCTCCGCTTTGCATTGATCCGGCTGCGATCCGGCCGCGTCAGCCGACCTTACCGCCCAGCTTCCCGGGGCCGGTCCAGGAGCCGGCGCGGTACCGCGCGTGCCACCGGTGCGGGTCCGCGGACCCCTTCCAGAACACGCTCACCGCACCCCCTGGGGCAGCCACGAACGGCCTGCCCGACACGCCACCTGGCAGTTCAGCGGGCTCCCGCCAGCCGGCCGCCGGGGTGTACGTGACCCGCCCGGCGGCTGCGTGCCCGCTGGCCTGCCAGCCACGTCGATCTCGCCGCTGGCCAGGCCGGTGACACTGGGCGCGCCACCCAGCGGGCCATGGCCCAGGCTCACCGCCTCGGCCAGGACGAGCCGGGGATTGCGCCGGACTTACCACAACTGCCCGTCCGTGCCCGCCCAAAACACGCTCAGCGCGCCCTTTCCGGACACCACGGACGCCGGCCGTCACGGACTGGCCGGCGGCTGCGGCGTGCCGGATTGCGGGTCGGTGTCCTGCTCGCCTCATGAGGCCGTGATGGCGCGGCCGCGGGACGTGCGCCAGGCCGGTGAGCTGGTGGACGGGTGGAAGGTGACGTCGATGGCCAGGCCGCCGCCGGGCCGGGGCCGGGCGGTGATGGTGGCGGCGTGGGCGGTGGCGATGGCGCGGACGATGGACAGGCCGAGGCCGTGGCCGCCGTCGCGGCGGGCGGGGCGCGGGCCGAGCCGCTGGAAGGGCTGGAACAGGCGGTCGACCTCGGCCGGCGGGATGACCTGCCCGGAGTTGGTCACCGACAGGACGGCGCCGGCGTGGCTGGTGCTGGTGGTGATCTGGATGTCCCCGCCGGGGATGTTGTGCCGGACGGCGTTGTCGATCAGGTTGGCGGCCAGCTGCTGGACCAGGAGGGGGTCACCGTCGAGGGCGGCGGGCTGGATGTCGGCCTGGACGTGCAGGCCCAGGCGGCTGACCGCGGGGCGGGCGGCGGCCAGGGCGGCGCTGGTGATGGCGGCCAGGTCGGCGGGCTCGCGCTGGGCGGGGCCGGCTTCGCTGCTGGCCAGGATGAGCAGCGCTTCGATGAGGTGTTCCTGCCCGGCGTTGGAGGCGAGCAGTTCCCGGCTGACGGCCTGCCAGGTGCCGGTGGTGGCAGCCGGGTCGGCGAGGGTGACCTGGAGCAGGGTGCGTTCCCGGGTCAGGGGCGTGCGCAGCTCGTGCGAGGCGCTGGCGGCGAACCGCCGCTGGGCGTCGAAGGATGCCTCCAGCCGCGCGAACAGGCTGTCGAGGGTGTCGGCGAGTTCCTTGAGCTCGTCGTCGGGTCCGGGCAGGGCCAGCCGCTCATGCAGGCTGCTGGCGGAGATCCGCCGGGCGGCGGCGGTGATCGTGCGCAGCGGGCGCAGTACCCGGCCGGCGATGAGCCAGCCGATCGCGGCGGCGGCCACCGCGATGACCGCCAGGGCGATGCCGGCGGCGATCAGCAGCTGCTGCCTGTCCAGGGAGAGCTGGCCGAGACCCGCCACGCGGATCGCCGCCTCGGCCGGCGGGACGGCGGCGCTGGAGACTACCTTGCCTTGCTTGTAGAGGTGCAGCACGGGGTGCGGTAGGCGCGTCGCGTTCCCGAGCATGCCGTAGACCAGGTAGGTAACGGCGAGCACGGTCGCGCCGCAGGCCAGGAACACCGCGCCGCCGTACAGGACGGTCAGGCGCAGCCGGGCGGTGCGGCGGGGCCGCAGCCCGCGCGGGCGGCCGGGCCGCGGGCGGGGGGTGCGCATTATGTTCCTCCGATGCGGTAGCCGCTGTCCCGGACGGTCTGGATCACCGGCGGGTCGCCGAGCTTGGCCCGCAGCCGGCCGATGGTGGTCTTCACGGTGCTGGTGAACGGGTCGGCCGCTTCGTCCCAGACCCGGTCGAGCAGTTCCTCGGCCGGGACCGGCCGTCCGTCCGCGGACAGCAGGCATTCCAGCACGGCCAGTTCCTTGGCGGTCAGCGGCAGCCGCCGCCCGGCGCGGACCGCGACCCGGCGGGCCGGATCCAGGCTCAGGTCACCGTGCTCCAGGCTGGCCGGCAGCGGGGCGGCCGCGCGCCGGCCCAGAGCCCGGATGCGGGCCACCAGCTCTGCGAAATCAAACGGCTTGGGCAGGTAATCATCGGCGCCCAGCCCGAGGCCCTCGACCCGTTCCCGGACCGACCTGGCCGCCGTCAGCATCAGCACCCGGGTCTGGGATCTGCCCGCGGCCAGGGCCCGGCAGACGTCGTCGCCGGGCACGCCGGGCAGGTCCCGGTCCAGCACCACCACGTCATAGCGGGTGACCGCCAGGTGTTCCAGGGCCGCGGCGCCGTCCAGGGCCACGTCGACGGCCATCCCCTCCCGGCGCAGCCCGGCCGCCACCGCGCTGGCCAGCACCTCGTCGTCCTCGGTCACCAGAACCCGCATCGCCTGCCCGCCGCTTCGCGTGCCCCGCGGCATGCCAGCCGCCTGCTTCCCAGCATCGCAGGCCGCAGGTGACAGCGAGGTGACACTTTCCGTCACCGTGCTGTCACCTCCCCTTCCGTACAACAGGTCGCGGGGGGAGAGCAGGAGGAAGACACGATGTCCCGCTTTGGCTTTTTGAGGAGGCCGCGATGAACGGCGCGACCGGCGGCAACCGGGGCCCGCGCCGCGCGGCAGCCCTGGCTGTCGTGGCAGCCGTCGCCGTGCTGACGGCGGCGTGCGGCGTGCACGTGCATATCGGGTCCTCCGTCGGCTCTGCCTCGGCAGAGCCGGCGACCTACCGGGCGAACCTTGCCTACGCGCACTGCATGCAAACCCACGGCGTGCCGGATTTCCCCGACCCCAATCCATCGGAGGGCTTCAGCATCAGCGGGCACCCGACCGGCAACAGCCCCGTGGCCCGGGCTAATGACGCCTGCCAGCAGCTGCTGCCTGCCGGCAGCACGGGAACGGGCGGCGCCACAGCGCCGGCGACGGCCAGCCCGCCTGGCGCCGGGGCGGCTGACTGCCTGGGCTCCCAGCCGTGTTACACACCCCGGCAGTTCCGGGTCGCCTACGGCATCCAGCCGCTGCTGGATCGCGGGATCGACGGCCGCGGCGTCACGGTGGCGCTGCCAGAGGAGGCCGAAACGGGACCGGCGCAGACCTTTCCGGCGGCCACCGACATCCGGCAGGACGTGGCGGACTTCGACAGCCGGTTCGGCCTGCCCCCGGCACGGATCCAGGTCATCCGGACGACCTTGGCGGGCTCGTCCGCCTCGCCGTGGCTGGCCGGCCTGGAGGAGGTGGAGGACACCGAGCTGGTGCACGCCGTCGCCCCGGACGCCACCATCCGTGAGCTTCTGGTCGACCCGGCGGAGGTGAGCACCCCGGCGAAGCTCGCCGCCACGTTCGCCACGTATGTGCGGATCGCCGTCCGCCAGCACGCAGACGTGATCTCCCAAAGCGGCATCGGTCAGGACTTCAGCTTGGGTGAGGGCTCCTGGACCAGCGCGGAGGTGGCGACCGTGAACTCGGCGCTGGAGTACACCGCCGCCCGCCATGTCACCGTCGTCGCCGCGTCGGGGGACGAGGGCGTGCTCGGCAACGGCTCGACCACGCCGGTCAAGGAGGTCATCCTGCCCGCTTCCGATCCGCTCGTGCTCGGCGTGGGCGGCACCAGCCTGACCGCGAACCCCGTCACCGGCGCGTACATCAGCGAGACCGCCTGGAACACCCCCGGGCTGCCCCCGCAGCCCGGCGCGTCGGGTGGCGGGTTCAGCCACCTGTTCGCCCGGCCCGCCTACCAGGACGGCGTGCCCGGTATCGGCGCCACGCGGGGCGTGCCGGACGTCGCCGCGGACGCCTCCTCCCCCACCGGCATGGCGCTCGCGTTCAGCGCGCCAGACGGCAGCTACGAGCTCGTCGGGGCCGGCGGCACCAGCGCCGGCGCGCCGTTCTGGGCCGGCCTGATCGCCCTGGCCGACCAGGAGGCCGGCCACCCGCTCGGCTTCGTCAACCCCGCCATCTACCGGATCGCCCGCGGCCCGCTGCACCACAAGGCGTTCCACGACATCACCACCGGCAGCAACACGGTGGTCCTCACCTCCACCTCGCCGCCGGTCACGATCACCGGCTACCAGGCCGGACCCGGCTGGGACCCGGTCACCGGCTGGGGGACTCCCGACGCCCAGGTCCTCATCCCGCTGCTGGCCCGCTGAGGCACCGCGAAATGGTCCGGGTTTGCGGGGCCCTTGCCCCGGAAACCCGGACCATCGCTGGCTCGAGTCCCCCGGGCGCCATATTCACCTATTCCGTGGTACGGCTAACTCTTCATCCTCGACAAAACAGCTTAAGGCTGCGGTTCCGTGTGACTAAAGATCTTTAACGGCTGGGGTTAGCGGCTGGTGCAGGGCGGTGCTCTGCCGAATGAGTGAGGTGGGCGCTGGCCTTGGCGGGACGATCGCCTTGGCGATCATGCGGGCAGCCGTTTGGCATCCGTGCCCTGGCCCTGTCGCCATGGCCGTCTCCTCCGCTACCGAACACAGGGCAGGGAAACCGGTGGCGGCCAGCCGGGCAACAGAGGCCGGGGGTACGGTCCCGGTGCTGATTTCGCCGGTGTCAGGCCGTGCCTGGCGCTGGCCTAGTGCCGCGGGGTGCCCGGCCTGCTCGGGCGGGAATGCGCTGCTGGTGCTGTCGTGGCTGGTGGGCCTGCAGGCCGGCGCGGTTCTGGTCAGGGCGGGGGGCGGGGGGAGCCGGGCCGTGCCCGGGACCGCCGTGCCGTCCGCCGCCGGGGGCATGGCCGTGCGGTCCTAGCCGAGGCGGCAGCTGCCGGCGGGAGCGCCGCTGCTCCAGTGAGGCGGCCACCCCGATCGTCAGGATGCCAAGTGCCGCGACCACGGCGACAAGGGCGATGAGAACGAACAACGTGCCCCAGTACTTGGGGATGACGCCGGGGGTTGGGCCCGGATCGGCAAGGTCGATGGCCCGTACGGCGGCGGCCGCGATGACCAGACAGCCGCCCGACCCGGCAGCCGCCTTGGCTAGCGGCCGTCGGCGCGCCGGGCGGGCGGGTGCTGGCCCGGCTGCGGCCAGTCCGGCGGGCAGATCGGCGGTGAGCGCAGCCAGCTCCCCACAGGTCCGCGCGGCGAATGTCTGGCCCAGCCGTACATCCAGCTCGGCCTTCGTCAGCATGCCCTGCACGAACGCCGCCTTCACAGTGTCAATCACCTGCTCGCGGTTGGCGTGTGAGGCCCGCAGGTGGCCGCGGCCTGCCTTGCCTGCTGCTATCTCGTCTCCCGGCCCTGCCATCCCGGCACCTCCCCCAGAACGATGCGCGCAAAGCGTACCGCCGCTGCCCCGGAGCCGGCCATCCTCCGACCTTCTGTAATGTCCACCGTTGAAGATGGTTAGAGTGACTGCCCTGGTAGTCGCGGGGATTTCGGCCAGCTAGTGGTTAGGAAATAAAACAAGTGATAGCGCAGATAATCGTTAACTGGCCCGAATTGGCCGGACCAGCGGTAAAACCGCCGGAACTGCCCGGGCTCGCGTGCCACAGGGTGCGTGGCGGGTCTTTCAGCGCGCGGCCCGGGGCGCCGGCCTCGGCGTAGGGGGACAGCACGAATCCGTTCGGGTAAATGATCTTCGGGTTTTCCGGGCCGGCCGCCGGGCGGCCGCTGGCCGGCCCGCCGGGCCCGGGCACGTCTCCCGCGGCCATGGCGGCGCGGACCGCGCCGATGCCGCGGTCCGCACGGATCTCCTCCAGCGCGGCCAGATCCCAGCACTCCTCCGCGTTGACCGACACGGATTCACCGGTCCGGCGCACCCGGCCGCAGGCCACGAGCAGCCAGGACCCGAACACCCGGGCCGCGCAGCGCGGCTGGACGGACTCGAAGAACGCCAGGTCCACCGGGCCGGTCGCATCGTCGAGGGTGGCGAAAATGATCCGCATGCCGGACCGGATGGCCGGGGTCTGCGTGGCGATCTTCACCCCGGCCACCAGGATCCGCTCGCCAGCCGGGCAGCCGCGCAGGTCCGCGGAGCGCACCACGCCCAGCTGGCCGAGCAGATCCTCGTAGAAGCTGATCACGTGCTGGCTCAGGTCGATGCCGAGGATGCTCAGCTCGGCCTCGACCCGCTCCAGCGGGGTCAGCTCGCGCAGCTCCCCGGCCGGGACGAGCTCGGCGAACCCATCGCCGCCGAAGCCGAACACGGCCTGGCCGGTGGCGGCGCCCGCCCGGGTGCGCCGGTCCAGGACCCCGACCCGGGCCAGCAGGTCGCGCCTGGATAGCTGAGAGTCGGCCGCATACAGCGAGTCGAGGGCGCCGACCAGGACCAGGCGCTCGGCTACCGGGCGGGACACCGCGGCCCGTTCCCACAGGTCGCGCAGGGACGCGTAGGGCTGCCCGGCCACGATCCGGGTCACCTCGCCGTCGCTGATCCCCTTGACCTCGCGCAGCCCGGCGCGCAGTCCCTCGCCAGGGAGCTGGGGCACCGGCTCGACCCGCCAGTCACCGGCCGAGGCGTTCACGTCCACCGGCAGGATCGGCAGGCCGGCCAGCCGGGCGTCCCCGACGATCACCCGTTTCGGGTACATCCCGGGATCGTGGGTGAGCACCCCGGCGTAGAACGCGGCCGGGTAGTGCCGCTTCAGCCAGGCCGACTGGTACGTGGGGATGGCAAACGCGGCCGCGTGTGCCTTGCAGAAGCCGAACCCGCCGAATGCCTCGAGTACCTCCCACACCCGCTGCACGGTCGCGCTGTCGTAGCCCCGGTCCAGCGCGGCGCAGCGGAACCACTCCCCCGCCTGCTCCCGGGACCGGTCCCCGGTCAGCTGGCGCCGGGCGAATTCGGCCGCGGACAGCCCGCAGCCGGTCATCGCGTGGATGACGCGCAGCACCTGCTCGTGGAAGATGACCACCCCGCCGGTCTCGGCCAGCACGCCCGCCAGGTCCTTGTGCAGGTAGCTGGGTGGCTGCCGGCCGTGCCGGATCTCCAGGTAGGGCGTGACCATGTCGGAGTTGACCGGTCCCGGCCGGAACAGCGATATGTCCACGATCAGGTCGCCGATGTCCCGCGGCAGCAGCTTGCCGACCAGTTCCCGCTGGCCGGGCGATTCGATCTGGAAGCAGCCCAGGGTCCGCGCGCTGCGGATCATCTCGAACGTCGGCTCGTCCGCGCAGCCAACCGCGTCGATGTCCACCCGCTCGCCCCGGGTCCGCTCAACCTCGGCCACCGTGTACGCCATCGCCGACTGCATCCGCACGCCGAGCACGTCCAGCTTGATCATGCCCGCGGTCTCCACGTCGTCCTTGTCGAACTGGCTCAGCGGGAGGCCCTCGAAGCTCTGCTCCACCGGGGTCCGGTCCAGCAGCGAGGTGTCCGACAGCACCACGCCGCAGGGATGCATGGCCACGTGCCGGGGCAGCCCGTCCAGCCGCTCGGCGAGCTGGAACACCCCGGTGAGCTGCGGGATGGCCAGGCCGCTGGTGCGCAGTTCGGGCAGCTCGGCCAGGGCGCCCTGGATGCTGCGCGCCCGGATGTGCGGGAAGGCCTTGGCGACCAGGTCGATCTCGTGCGGCGGCAGGCCCAGCGAGGCCGCGACGTCCCGGATCGCGCTGCGCGCCCGGTAGGTCTCCATCATCGACACGCAGGCGACGCGCTGCCCGGTGTAGGCGTCCACGATCGCCCGGTAGGCCTCGATCCGCCGCGCCGACTCCACGTCGAGGTCGATGTCGGGCAGGCCTTTACGGCTCTCGGACAGGAACCGTTCCATGATCAGGTTGTAGTCCAGCGGGTCGATGCCGGAGATGCCGATCAGGTAGTTGACCAGGCAGCCGGCTCCGCTGCCGCGGATCGAGCAGTGGATGCCCCGGCTCCTGATCAGCCTGGTCACGTCGGCCACGGTGAGGAAGTAGGACGCCAGCCCGGTCTTGGCGATGATGGCCAGCTCATGATCGAGCCGCCGCGCCGCCCGGCGCCGGGCGGCCCGCTGGCCGCGGCGGCCCGCCACCGGGTAGTGGCGGCGCAGCCCGTCCGCACAGCTGGCGCGCAGCATGCCCAGTGGATCATCAGACGTGCTCTCCGGCATGAACCGGCCGCCGATGCCCAGATCCCGCCCGGGATCGAGGGCACACCGCGCGGCCAGCGCAGCGGTCTGCGCCAGCAGCCGGGCCATCGCGGCCGCGCCCGCCCCGCTGCCCGCGGCCCCGCAGATCCGCGCCGCGACCCGGGCCATGTCCGCGCCGCTGGCCAGGTAGGCCTGGGCGTTGCCGCGGGTCAGGTGCCGCTCGCTCAGCGGGGCCAGCTGCCGGGCCGCGTCGAGCACCTGGGCCACCGCGGCATCGGCCGGGTCGAGGTAACGGACCGCGTTGCTGAGCACGGCGGGCAGGCCAGCCTCCTCGGCCAGCCGGAGCATCCGGGCGGCGAGGTGGCCGCTCCCCCGGGTGCGGTGATCGGTGATCTCGACCACCACCTCGCCGCAGTCCCGCCAGCGGGCCAGCGTGGCGGCGGCGTGATCGGGCCGCCGGGCCGAGATCGCCCAGCCGACGTCGCTGCCCGGGCCGAGCAGGATGATGAGGCCCCCGGCATGCTCGGCCACCAGGTCAGGGGTGATCAGCGGGGCACCGCGCTGGCCAGCCTGGTGCGCGGCGCTGACCAGGCGGCACAGCGAGGCCCAGCCCTGGCGGCCGTCAGCGAGCAGGGTCACCCGGGCGGCGTCTTCGGTCCGCAGCCGGGCCGGCGCCTGCGAGTTCAGCACGCGCGGGGGCTGCGGCCCGCCCGGGCCCGGACCCGGGCCCAGCGCGAGATCGGCGCCGAGGATCGGCGCGATGCCGGCATCCGCGCAGGCCACAGCGTGCTTGACCGCCCCGTACAGCCCGTCCCGGTCGGTCAGCGCGAGCGCACTCATGCCGAGCCGGGCGGCCCGGGCGGCCAGCTCGGCCGGGGACGCGACCCCGTACCGCAGCGAGTAGGCCGACGCGACGTGCAGGTGAGCGAAGCTGCCCGGCCAGCTCAGCCGGTTAAGTCCCATGACCGGGCCAGCATCCACTGGCCGGTCGCGAGGTCATGCCGCAGCTCGTACGTGCCGGTGTGGGCCCCGGCCCCGGCCGAGGCGTCCACCCGCCAGAATTCGCGCTCAGCCGGCGTGCCCAGGTCCGGGTTCTGCTGCTTCCACCACTCACGGCTGATCACCCAGTGGTCCAGCACCACGGCCACCGCGTACAGCTTCCCCCGCCAGGCGAACCTGGCCGGCGTCCCGTCCCGCACCCAGACATCCACCGGCTCCCCGTACGTCCTGCTCACTGTGGTGGCATGCTCTCCTGCGACGTCATAGACCCGGGGAAGCAGGCAGCGACTATATCTCGAATAAAGTTTCTAGACAAGCCCGCTGAGGGGAATGTGCCTGGTGTGACGGGCCGGGATGCTCAGCCGGGGGACGCTCAGCCGGGGGACGCTCAGCTAACCAGGCCGGCCAGCCGTCCCAGGCTGGCCACGGCGTGCCCGAAGAACCCGGCCCGGTCGGTGATCACGTTCTCGAACTGGCCGAACAGCTCGAAGCTGAGCAGGCCGAACAGGCCGGCCCAGGCGGCCAGGGCGGCCGCGATCACCTCATCAGGGACACCGGCCAGGATCGAGTCGCGCAGCCCGGCGGCATCGGCCGCGAACGCCCCCGGCGCCGGGGGCCAGCTGCCCGGCGGCCGCAGCGCGCCCGCCCGGCATGCCTCGCTGACGATCTTCCCGTACACCGCGGCCGCCCGGGCGGCCGGCCCGACGGTCTGCTGTGGCGCCTGGTAACCGGGCACCGGCGAGCCGTAGACCAGCGCGTACTCGTGCGGGTGGGCCAGCGCCCAGTCCCGGATGGCCCGGGCCACCGCCAGCCACCGGCCCGGGTAGTCACCGGCCGGGCAGGCCGCGTCCGCCTGCTCCGCCACCTCGCCGATCGCGTTGTAACCGTCCACGATCAGCGCGGTCAGCAGGTCGTCCCGGCTCGGGAAGTACCGGTAGATGGCCGAGGAGACCATCCCCATCTCCCGGGCCACGGCGCGCAGCGACAGGCCGCCGGCTCCCTCGGTCGCCAGCTGGCCGCGGGCCACGTCAGTGATCTCCCTGGTGAGCTCGGCCCGGACCCGCTCCCGCGCGGTCCGGCTCGCGCTCCTGCGCTCGGTGTCCACGCCGGTGATCATAGCAGAGCGCCAGCATAAAACGAGAGCATTGCTCTTGCGTTTCCCGGCGACATGAGAGAGCATTGCTCTCATCAGAGAGAGATGCTCACACGCGAGTCCACCCTCCAGGCCGGTCACCAGCAATGGCTCGCCGCCCTGAAAACCGCGGCCGAGCAGGCGGCGCTCCCCCGCCCGGCTTCGGCGGCAAATGTGGACGCTAACCGTCGTGACAACAGCGGAAACTGACCACACTTGAGCCGCGCCGGGGGTTCCGCGGCCCGGGACGGGGCGGGGTGAGCGGCCGGGCGGGGTCAGCCGCCCCGGCGGAGTCAGCCAGCCGGCGGGGGTGAGCGGCCGGGCGGGGTCAGCGGCCCAGCGGGGTCAGCGGCCCCGGCGGGCTGGGCGGGAGGCGGTGTCAGCGGCCGGGCAGGCAGCGGCTGGGCGGGCGGGAGGCGGGTCAGCGGCCGGCTATGGCCAGCCCGCCGACGAGCAGGATGATGCCGACTAGGCAGACGAAGGCCAGTACCGAGGCCGGGGGGATCGCGGGCGCGGTGGCCAGCAGCCAGCCCGCGCCGCCCAGCGCGGCGGCCGTGCCGCCGACACCGAGGAGCCGGGTGCGAGACCGGCCCAGGCCGAGGGTGAGCCCGCAACTGCCATCAGCCCCGTGCATCTTCCGCGGGGCCCCGCATCGCTTGCACCGGTCCCAGTTGGCCGGATACAGGGCCACCAGCTTGAACTGTGGATCGGACATCGGACTCAGCTTCCGTGCGCACCGGCTCCGCCGGAGGGGCGGTACTACCTCATCCCACTAGCCCGGCGCCGGGGGGCATCGCCAGGTACTCCCGGAATTTGCTAAGGCTAGCCTTATCAGTTTAGGCTTAGGAGTATGGCGGACGAGGTGGAAGTCGGTGAGGTGGCCGCGGCACTGCGGGTCAGCATCGGGCTGCTGCTGCGGCGGATGCGCCAGTCCCGGCCGGCCGGCGAGCTCTCCCTGCCGGAGGGCTCGGCGCTGACCCGGCTGGACCGCGGCGGCCCGGCCACGGCCAGCGAGCTGGCCCGGCTGGAGCAGATCAGTCCCCAGTCGATGGGCGCGACGCTGGGCGCGCTCGAATCCCGCGGCCTGATCGAGCGCCGCGCCGACCCGGCCGACGGCCGGCGCGCCGTGCTCTCGGTCACCGACGCGGGCCAGCGGGTGCTCCGGGACCGGCGGAACGCCCGGACCGAACAGCTGGCTAAGGCCCTGTCGGCCGGGTTCAGCCGCACCGAACTGCGCCAGCTCAGCGCGGCCGCGCCGCTGCTTGAGCGGCTGGCGCAGAGCATCTGATGGCGGCTAACGGACGCCATCCCGGGCGCGGCCCGGCCACCCAGCAGACCGCCGCACCCGGCGGCCAGGACTACGGCGACCGCTACCGCTGGGTGGCCCTGGCCAACACGACGGCCGCCATGTTCATGGCCACCCTGGACGGGTCGATCGTCATCATCGCGCTGCCCGCCATCTTCCGCGGCATCCACCTGGACCCGCTGGCGCCCGGCAACATCGGCTACCTGCTGTGGATGATCATGGGCTACCGGCTGGTCCAGGCCGTGCTGGTGGTCTCCCTGGGCCGCCTGGGCGACATGTTCGGCCGGGTCAAGATCTACAACGCGGGCTTCGCGGTGTTCACCCTGGCCTCCATCCTGCTTTCCTTCGATCCGTTCCAGGGCGGCCGCGGGGCCATGTGGCTGATCGGCTGGCGGGTGCTGCAGGCCGTCGGCGGGTCCATGCTGATGGCCAACTCGGCCGCGATCCTGACCGACGCGTTCCCGGCCGACCGGCGGGGCTTCGCGCTCGGCACCAACCAGGTGGCCGGCCTGGCCGGGCAGTTCGTCGGCCTGGTGGCCGGGGGCCTGCTGGCCGCGGTGGACTGGCGCGCGGTGTTCTGGATCAACGTGCCGGTGGGCGTGTTCGGCACGCTGTGGGCCTACCGCATGCTCCGGGACAACGGCGAGCGGCACCCGGGCCGGATCGACTGGTGGGGCAATGTCACGTTCGCGGTCGGCCTGAGCGCCGTGCTGATCGCCATCACCGTGGGCATCCAGCCCTATCACGGGCACAGCATGGGCTGGACCAGTCCCGCCGTCCTGGGCTTGCTGCTGGGCGGGGTCGCGCTGCTCGCCCTGTTCGCGGTGATCGAGACCAGGATCGCCGAGCCGATGTTCCAGCTCAGCCTGTTCCGCATCCGCGCCTTCACCGCGGGCAGCATCGCCGGCCTGGTGGTGGCCATCGCCCGGGGCGGCATGCAGTTCATGCTGATCATCTGGCTGCAGGGGATCTGGCTGCCGCTGCACGGCTACACCTACAGCGACACCCCGCTGTGGGCCGGCATCTTCCTGCTGCCGCTGACCGCCGGCTTCCTGGTCTCCGGGCCGGTGTCCGGGACGCTGTCGGACCGGTTCGGCTCCCGTGGCATCGCCACCGCCGGGATGGCCGTGTTCGGCGGCAGCTTCATCGGCCTGCTGCTGTTGCCGGTGGACTTCCCGTACTGGGCCTTCGCCCTGCTCATCGCCGTGAACGGGATCGGCAGCGGGATGTTCGCCGCGCCCAACACGTCCTCGATCATGAGCAGCGTGCCGGCCCGGCACCGCGGGGCGGCCTCCGGCATGCGCTCGACGTTCCAGAACTCCGGCACCGCGCTGTCCATCGGCGTGTTCTTCTCGCTGATGATCGCCGGGCTGGCCAGTACCCTGCCGCAGACGCTGACCAGCGGCCTGCAGCGCCATGGCGTGCCGCACCAGGTGGCCGCGCACATCGGCTCGCTGCCCCCGGTGTCCTCGCTGTTCGCCGCGGTGCTCGGGGTCAACCCGATCCACCATCTGCTGGCTGCGGCCAACGTGCTGGCCACGCTGCCCGGGCCGGCCCAGCAGATCCTCACCGGCCGGGAGTTCTTCCCCCAGCTGATCTCGGCGCCGTTCCACCACGGCCTGACGATCGTGTTCGCGGTGGCCGCGGCCCTGGCCGCGCTGGCCGGGGCGGCGTCCCTGCTGCGCGGCGGCCGCTACCAGCCGCCTAGTGACCCGGCTGGTCCCAGTCCGCTGGCAGGCCGAGCACCGCGGGCTGGTTCACCGAGCCGGAATCGGTGATCCGCACCACCCGGCGCCGCTGGGTCCGGGCCACCGTCGTCGGTCATCGACCGCGCAGTCCAGGGTGGTCGATTGCCGCCCTCGGCGGGCAAAATCGCTATCGCTGCTGGTGGAGGTCCGGTAGGCAATAGGAATGAGCGAGGAGCCCCTGCCGGGCGGCAACACCGACGGTGCCGTGCGGATCGGTGGCGTCGTTCACAAGCGGGCCTCACCTTGGACGCCGACGGTGCACGCCCTGCTGCGGCACCTGGAGTATGCCGGCGTTGACGGCGTTCCCAGGGCGCTCGGCTTCGATGACCAGGGGCGTCAGATGCTCACTTACCTGCCCGGTGAGGTGATCGGCGACGGTATTCCCTGGCCCGCTTGGGTGTACGCGGACTCGACTCTGGTACAGGTTGGCCAATGGATGCGGCGCATCCATGACGCGACAGCTGTCTTCATTCCGCCAGAGGATGAGCGGTGGTTCACCGGTAGCACGATGCAGCCCGGGTGGATCGTCGGTCACCAGGACGCGGCGCCGTACAACGCGGTGATGGACGGCGACCGGCTGGTCGGCTTCTTCGACTGGGACATAGCGAGTCCGTCGCCACGAGACGACGATCTAGCGTTCTCGGCACTCCTATGGGTGCCGCTCACCGCGCCGGAAGCTGGCGAGCAGTCAGACTCGCACGACGTCAGGGACCTGTCCCGCCGCCTTCATCTGCTGCTTGACGCCTACCGCTACGACGGCGATCGCCGGGCCTTTGGCGCGGTGATCGTACAGCGTGCCCGCCGGCAGGCAGGCGTCATCCGCAGCATGGCCGAGGCCGGCGATAGGGCCGCGATCGCCCTGCTGCCTATCGCGGGCCGCCTCGAGCAGTCCGCGTCGTACGTCGAGGCGCTGCCGGGCGACTTCTGGACGCCTTAGCGCAGGCTCCGCGAGAGGACCCGCAACGACTCGTGAACGACCGGGACGTTAATCCCGCGTGTGACGCAGCCGCCAGCACATGTGACATGACCGCGTTAGGCAGTGAGGCGGCGGCTGACCGGGGCGGGCTGGTCCCAGTCGGACGCGAGCCCGAGGGTCCCGGGCAAGTTCTCCCGGCCTGAGTCGGTGACCCGGACCACCCGGCGCCGGTCGGTGCGCCGCACCCAGTCCAGCGCGAACAGCCGGTCAGTCAGGGCGGTGCCCAGCGGGCCGGCCAGGTGGTGCTGCTGCTCGGACCAGTCGAGGCAGTACCGGACCGCGGGCCGGTGGGCCAGCACCGCGTCCAGGTCCAGGCCGATCTCGCTGAACACCGCCTCGCCCCGCGGCGTGAGCCGGTAGCTGAGGTCCCGGCCGGGGGCGGACAGCCGGTCACCGCGGGCCCGGTCCGGGTGATGCCGCCCGTCCCCGCCGCCCATCAGGCCGTCGCTGAGCAGCCCGGCCAGCAGGCCCACCCCGAGCCGGCCCGCCAGGTGGTTGTAACACGTCCGGGCCTGCCGCAGGGCATGCGCGGTGCTGCCCTCGCGCAGCGAGCGGACCGGCCGCTCGGGGGCGATCCGGGCCAGCGCCTCCAGGGCGTCGGCGACTGCGGGCGAGGCCAGCCGGTAGAACTTCGACCGGCCCTCGGGCCGCACGGTGACCAGCCCGGCGGCCAGCAGCCGGGCCAGGTGCTCGCTGACCGTGGACGGGGCCACTCCGGCCTCCGCGGCCAGCCGGCTGGCGGGCAGGGCCCGCCCGTCGGTCAGCGCGAGCAGCACCCGGGCCCGGGTCGGGTCACCGATCAGCGCGCCGATCGGGGCGATGTCCGCCTCGCCGCGGGCCGGCTCGGTGGCGGCGGCCGCCCTGGCCAGGCCGTTAGCGATAGCTGTCTGCGTCACGCCACCCACGCTACCTGGCGAACACTTCGGCACACACCGAACGATCTGCCGGGCAGACTGCGGACCTATGGGCACCTCACTCGCAGGCAAGCGGGCCGGCGACCGTGCGTCCTGGCTGCCGCTGATCGCCGTGGCGCTCGGCTACTTCATGGTCATCCTGGACGCGACCGCGGTGAACCTGGCGCTGCCCGCGGTCAGCCGCGATCTGGGCGGCGGGGTGACCGGGCTGCAGTGGGTGGTCGACGGCTACACGCTGGCGTTCGCCGCGCTGCTGCTGTCCGCGGGCGTGGCCGGGGACCGGCTCGGGTCCCGCCGGGTGTTCCTGACCGGGCTGGCCACGTTCACCGCCGCGTCGGCGGGCTGCGCGCTGGCCCCGTCGCTCGGCGTGCTGGTCGTCATCCGGCTCATCCAGGGCGTGGCCGCGGCCATGCTGGTGCCCACCTCGCTGGCGCTGCTGCAGGCCAGTTACCCGGACCGGGGCATGCGGGCCCGCGCCGTCGGGCTGTGGGGCGGCATCGGCGGGCTGGCCGCCGCGTCCGGGCCGGTCCTCGGCGGCGCGCTGACCACGGTGGCCAGCTGGCGGCTGGTGTTCGCCATCAACGTCCCGGTCGGGCTGTTCGCCTGGTGGCTGACCCGGCGCCGGGTGGCCGCGCCCGCCGCCGCCACCGGCCGGCGCGCCGACCCGGCCGGCCAGCTGACCGCGATCGTGGCGCTGACCGCGCTGACCGCCGGGCTGATCGAGGCGGGGCCGCACGGCTGGGCGTCCTGGCCGGTGCTGGGCGGCCTGGCCGTGGCGGCGCTGGCGGGCGCGGCGTTCCTGGCCGCGCAGTACCGGGTCGCCTCCCCCATGCTGCCGCCTGCCCTGCTGCGGCGGCCGACGCTGACCGCGGGCAGCTTCGTGGGGCTGCTGATCAACCTGGGCTTCTACGGCCAGCTGTTCGTGTTCAGCCTGTACCTCCAGTCGGTCCGGGGGGAATCCCCGCTGATCGCCGGGCTGTCGCTGCTGCCCGAGGCGGCCGCGGTGCCGGTCGCGTCGGTGCTGTCCGGCCGGCTCACCGCGCAGCGCGGGCCCCGGATAACCATGATCACCGGGCTGAGCCTGGGCGCGGCCGGGCTGCTCGGCCTGATCGTGGCCGCACACGGCACGGCGTACTGGATGCTGATCCTGCCCATGGTGGCGGCGGGCTCGGGGATGGCGCTGACCATGCCCGCGGTGACCACCGCGGTGATGGAGGCCGCGCCGGCCAGCCGGGGCGGGGCGGCGGCCGGGCTGCTCAACAGCGCCCGGCAGGTCGGCAGCGCGCTGGGCGTGGCCATCGCCGGGGCACTGGTCGGTGGCGCCGCCGGGTTCGTGCCCGGGCTGCACCTGGCCCTGGCCATCTGCGGCGGCGCGTTCCTGCTCGGTGTGCTGGTCACCGTGGCCTGGGTCAGCCGCCCGGCAGGCGGCGAGCCCGGGCGCGGCCGGCTGGCCCCGGGCCGGCCGGATTCCGTCAGCCGCGACCCGGGCCGGGCAGGCGGTGCGGTGCCAGTGCGCGGGACCGGCCGTTAAGCGGAATGGGGTTATGGGGTGGGCAGCCAGCCGGGCATGGGGAAGCCGGCCAGCAGGTCGCGGACCTCGCCCGCGATCCGCTCGATGGCGGGCTCGTCGTCCTTGAGCGCGGCGCTGATGGCCTCGTCCATCCAGGCCGCGATCTGCGGCATGTGCTCCTCGCGCAGGCCGCGGGTGGTGATCGACGGGGTGCCCAGCCGGACGCCGGACGGGTCGAACGGCTTGCGCGGGTCGAACGGCACCGTGTTGTAGTTCAGCTCCATGCCGGCCCGGTCCAGGGCCTTGGCCGCGGGCTTGCCCGCGATCCCCTTGCTGGTCAGGTCCATCAGGATGAGGTGATTGTCGGTGCCGCCGGACACCAGGTCGTAGCCGCGTTCGGTGAGTGCGGCCGCGAGCGCCTGGGCGTTGGTGACCACCTGCCGGGCATACGCGGCGAACTCGGGCTGCGCCGCCTCGTGCAGGGCGACCGCGATGGCCGCCGTGGTGTGGTTGTGCGGGCCGCCCTGCAGGCCCGGGAACACCGCCTTGTCCAGCGGGGACGCGTACTCGGCGGTGGACATGATCATCGCGCCGCGCGGGCCGCGCAGCGTCTTGTGCGTGGTCGTGGTGATCACCGGGGCGTAGCCGACCGGCGAGGGGTGCGCGCCGCCTGCGATGAGCCCGGCGATGTGCGCGATGTCGGCCACCAGGATCGCCCCGGCCTCGGCGGCGATCGCGGCGAACGCCGGGAAGTCGATGGTCCGCGGGATCGCCGTGCCGCCACAGAAGATCACCTTCGGCCGCTCGGCCAGCGCCAGGTCGCGGACCTGATCCAGGTCCACGCGGCCGGTTTCCGGGCCGACCCCGTACTGCACGGCGTGGAACCACTTGCCGGTCGCGGACACCGGCCAGCCGTGGGTGAGGTGCCCGCCCATCGGCAGCGCCATGCCCATCACCGTGTCGCCCGGCTGCAGGAAGGCCAGGTAGACCGCGAGGTTGGCCGGCGACCCGGAGTACGGCTGCACGTTGGCGTGCTCCACCCCGAACAGCGCCTTGGCCCGGTCCCGCGCGATCGTCTCGATCTGGTCGATGAACTGCTGGCCCTCGTAGTAGCGGCGGCCCGGGTAGCCCTCGGAGTACTTGTTGTTCAGGACCGAGCCACAGGCCTCCAGGACGGCGACCGAGGCGTAGTTCTCCGACGGGATCAGCCGGATCTTCTCGAACTGGCGGCGGGCCTCGTCCTCGATCAGTTCCGCGATCTGCGGGTCGGTGCTCGCGATGTGCGGGATGGGCGGCTGGTGCATGGCGGACCTCCTCGGCACGAGGCTACATGCCTGGCTGGTCAGGACGGGGGCAGCAGTTCGGTGACGAACTCACGGGGCAGGCCATGCGTCTCGTGCAGGTAGCGGTAGTCCTCCTCGGTGAGCGGCCCGCGGCCACGCCGGCTGCGCAGCACGCTGCGGCCGCGCTCCAGCAGGTCACCGAACCGCTGCTGTTCGCCGAGCAGCACGCCGCGCACCTGCTGCGGCGACGGATCCTGCTGGAAGTGCCGCAGGGTGTCGCCGATCAGGCCGTCCGGCAGGTCCGACAGCGAGCTGGACGGGTCCTCGCGCCACAGCGTGGTCAGCCCGCGGCGGATCAGCCGCCGCAGCACGTAGCCGCGCCCGGTATTGGACGGCTGTACCCCGTCGCCGATGACTACGACGCTGGACCGCAGGTGGTCGCTGACCAGCCGCAGCCCGCTGTCACTGACCGGCCACCGGTCGCTGACCTCGGTGGTCCAGGGCCGGAGCAGGGAGCAATCGAACAGCGAGTCGCCGCCCTCCAGCACGGTGAGCAGCCGTTCCAGGCCCATGCCGGTATCCACGTTGGGCCGGTCCAGCGGCCGCAGGCGGCCGTCATCCAGCCGCCAGAACCGGAGCATGACGTGGTTCCACAGCTCGACCCAGCGGTCGTCGGTGCTGGGCGTGCCCTCGGGCGGGGTCTGGCCGGTCCAGACGAAGATTTCCGAGTCGGTGCCGCACAGCCCGGTCGGCCCGTTCGACCACCAGTTGTCCTGGCCGGTCAGCTCGACCGGGACGCCCAGCTCGCCCCAGACCTCCAGCATGCCGGTGTCCGGGCCGACCTGCTCGTCGCCGCCGACGTCCGGGCCGCCGTAGACGGTGACGTACAGGTGGCCGGGCGGGATGCCGAACCCTTCGGTGAGCAGTTCGTAGCCCCAGCGGACGCTCTGCGGCCCGGAATAGTCGCCCAGCGACCAGGAGCCGAGCATCTCGAACAGGGTCAGGTGGATGAGGTCCCCGACGTCGTCCAGGTCGGTGGTGCGCAGGCAGCGCTGGACGTTGACCAGGCGGGTGCCGAGCGGATGCGGCCGGCCTTCCAGGTACCGGGTGAGCGGGTGCATCCCGGACGTGGTGAACAGCACCGGGTCGCCGGGCGGTGGCAGCAGGGTGCTGCCGGTGATCCGCTGGTGGCCGCGATCGCGGTAGAACTCGGTGAAGGTGTCGATGACTTTCTGGGTTTCCATGGCTCTGATGTCCCTTCCGGATAGCTGGTTCGCGGGTACCGGAAAGGCGGCCGCCACACGGCCTAGGAACGAGCCAGGAGATGCGCGGGCGGACCGTTTCCGGTCGCCAGCGAGGGTGAATGAGGTCAGGCAGCGGCAACCGGCGAGCTGATAGCTCGCGCGGCCGCGACGGTGAACTGCTCAGTGACCTGCATGGCATCTACTTTACCGGCGGTGGGCAACCCGGCCCAATTGGTTTTCTGCCGCAGGCTGGGGCTGGGGCTGGGGCTGGGGCCGGGGGCTGGGCAGCTGCCCCGGGGCGCCGGGGCGGCGTCCCGCGGAGCCTGATGGACCGCGACCCCGGCGATCACCAGCCCGATGCCGGCCAGGTCCGCCGTCGTGGGAACCTGGCGCAGCACGATCGCTCCGATGATCGTGGCGAACGTCGGCAGCAGCGCCAGCATCAGCGCGTACGTGCCCCGGGGCAGCCGGGCCATGGCCAGCTGGTCGGTGACGTACGGGATGACCGATGAGCACACGCCCACCCCCGCGCCCGCCGCCAGCAGCACCGGATGGGCGAACGCGGTCAGCGCGGCGCCCAGCCCGACCTGGAGCCGATCCTGGACCGGTTTGTCGCGCACGGCCGGACCACGGCCTCGTTCGTGCACTCGGCCCCGGTCCCGCCCCGGCCGCTGCCGGCCGGGCCACTGGATCAGCCGCCGGCCGAGTGATCCAGGCGGCGGCGGAGCATGGCCCGCTCGGCCAGCGTCCAGGCCGCGGTGGTCAGCAGGTACAGGCCGGCCGCCAGCGGGACGATCGCGGCCAGCACCAGGGAACCGAACGGCATCAGCCGGGTGAGCAGCCCTGCGGCCCGGTCCGCCGCCCCGGTCACAGCGGCGGGCTCCTTCGGCGCGGGGCCGGCTTCGCCGCGAGGGCTGGCTTCGGCTCGGGGGCCGGCTTCGCCGCGGTGGGCCGGGCGGCGCGCACGGCCAGCCCGCCCACCACCGCCAGCAGCGCGAACAAGACCGCGAACACCGCGCCGTGGGCGCTGAACGGGCCGGCCCCGGTCAGCCACTGGCTGCCCAGTGGCGTCGCCAGCAGGCTGTGCGCGAGCAGGACGTTCGGCCCGCCTGCCACCGAGTGGGACACGAACAGCCGGTACATCAGGCTGAAGGCGGGGATCTGCAGCAGCAGCGGCAGGCACCCGGCGAACATGCTGGTGCCCTCGGCCCGGTACAGCGCGGGCAGTTCGCGCTGCAGCCGCTCGGGCTGCCTGGCGTAGCGCCGCCGCAGTTCCTGCACCCGCGGCTGCAGCTGGGCCCGGGCCCGTTCGCCGCGCAGTGCGTAGTAGCTGAGCGGCAGCAGGACCAGCCGGACCGCCACGGTGAACGCGACGATGGCCACGGCGGCGGCCAGCCCGCCGGGCAGCGGGGCGAGGATGGCAGCGAGCCAGCAGACGAGGTGATAGGCGAGGTTGACGGGGATGGCGAACAGGACGGACATGACGGAGCACCCTCCAGCGGAATCGGGATGACAGCTGGAGACGGCCGCCTGCCACACGGCTCGCCGATGGCGGAGCGCGTGGGGTTGCGGGTCGCGCCTGCACCGGAGACGGGCGCGGGTTGCGGGTCGCGCCTGCACCGGAGGCGGGGCGCGAGGATGGGTCAGGCGGCCGCCGGGGCCGCCGTGGGCGCTCTCGGCCGGGCCCGCCCGGCCGCGTCCGGGTCGCGCTGCGGCAGGAACCCGGCGCGCCAGGACTTCTCCCGGAAGGCCGCCGACCGGCCGCGCAGCGGCCTCGCGGTGACCGCCGCGGCGAGCCGCGAGCTGGCCGCGAGCAGTGCGATCAGCATGCCGGTCAGGGTGATCGCGGCCAGCATCACCAGCCCGGACGGGGCCAGCCCAGCCTGCGCCAGCACGGCATGCGGCCCGCCGGCCAGCAGGCCGACCAGGGTCAGCAGCGGGCTGAACAACGCCGCGATCACAATCTTCAGCGTACGCTCGCGTACACGGCGTCCAGCAACACCATCTTGCGCGGGTCGTCCACCAGGTTCATGCTCATCCGGGCACGGTGCACCACGAGCGCCCTCCGGCACCAGGCCTGCAGACTAGCCGTCAGGCCAGCCAACTGGCGGATGCGGCTACCTCCCATCCGCCGCAACCTGGAATCAGCCGCCCAGCGGCGCCTGCCCTGCGGCGGGCACAGCCGGAGCGGCGCAGCTACCCAGCGGGCCGTGGGCCGGCGGGGAAAGGAGACAGCCATGCGGATCAGGATGATGGTGGTGGCGGCCGGGACGGCCACGCTGGCTTTGAGCGCTGCGGCTTGCGGAGGCTCGTCGTCCGGCGGGGGCGGCGCAAGCAGCGCGCCGTCCAGCGCGGCCACGCACGCGTCAGGCTCGGCGGCATCCGGCAGCGCACTGAAAACGGCGAAGATCGGCGGCGTGACTCTGGTCACCAACGCCAAGGGCTTCACCCTCTATTCGTTCGCCCCGGACACGGCCACCACGTCGAAGTGCAGCGGCGCCTGTGCGCAGATCTGGCCGCCGGTCAAGGGTCCGGCGACGGCCGGGCCGGGCGTCACCGGCAAGCTCGCCACGATCACCCGGTCCGACGGCACCAAGCAGGCCACCTATAACGGGCACCCGCTGTACACCTACGCCGCCGACACCGCCCCAGGTCAAGTCAACGGCAACAACCTCGACGTGAACGGCGGCGTATGGCACGAAGTCCCCGTGTCCGGATAGTGGCGCCGGCTCCCGTCAGGCCACCCCAGCGGGGGGAAGCACCGGCAATCCGGGCGGCGGCCCGCCCTCGATGAGCCGGTCCAGCTGCTCGCCGTCGAGGTGATCGGCCACCAGGTCGGCCAGGCGGTCCAGCGTGGCCTGCCGCGCGGCGGCGAAACTGGTGCCCGGCTCAGGCGTGAACTGGCGGCCGGCCAGCGCCGCGACCTCGGTCAGGAACGCCCGCCGGAACTCGTCACACTCCAGCGTGCCGTGCCACACGGTGCCCCAGACGGCCCCGGCCCGGCAGCCGCCCGGGAACGGGCCCGCCCCGGGGCTGGTGACGGTGGCCACCCCGTGGTGGATCTCGTAGCCGGTCACCTCGGCGCCGTACCCGGTGCCACGCGGCCGTCCCAGCACCTTGCCCGCACCGAACGTGACCCGCACCGGCAGCAGTCCCAGGCCGGCCACCACCCCGGCCCGGGACTCGACCCGGTCCTCGATCTCGGCCGCCAGCATCTGGTACCCGCCGCAGATGCCGAGCACCGGCTGCCCCGTGCGGGCCCGCTCCCCGATCACCTTGGCCAGCCCCTGCTCGCGCAGCCAGCCCAGGTCCGCCACGGTGGCCCGGGTCCCGGGCAGGATCACCAGGTCGGCATCGGCCAGCTCGGCCGGCCGGGTCGCGAACCGGACCAGCACTCCCGGCTCGGCGGCCAGCGCGTCCACGTCGGTGAAGTTGCTGATCCGCGGCGTGCGCACCACGCTCACCCGGAGCACTTCACGGCCAAACGGCTCGTTCCCGGCGGCTGACCCCACGCCGCCGGCTGCGTCGAGCGCCAGTGAATCTTCCATGTCGAGGGCCAGTCCCCCACGCCATGGCAGCACGCCCAGCACCGGCCGCCCGGTCAGCCCGGTGATCATCCGCAATCCCGGGGCCAGCAGCTGCGGGTCACCGCGGAACTTGTTGATGATGAACCCGCTGACCAGCGCCTGGTCGGCCGGGGCCAGCAGGGCCAGCGTGCCGTACAGCGCGGCGAACACCCCGCCCCGGTCGATGTCCCCGACCACCACGACCGGCAGCCCGGCCGCCCGGGCCAGCCCCATGTTGGCGATGTCGGTGTCCCGCAGGTTGATCTCGGCCGGGCTGCCCGCCCCCTCGCAGATGACCACGTCGTACTCGGCGCGCAGCTGGGCCAGGCTGTCCAGCGCGATGCTGCGCAGCCGTTCCGCGTGCTCCCGGTACCCGGCCGCGCTCACCTCGTCGGCGGGCTGCCCGAGCACGATGACGTGGGTGCGCGTGTCGCTGCCCGGCTTGAGCAGCACCGGGTTCATCCTCCGGTCCGGCTCGATGCCCGCCGCCGCGGCCTGCATGGCCTGCGCCCGCCCGATCTCCGCGCCGTCCGGCGTGACATAGGAGTTGAGCGACATGTTCTGCGCCTTGAACGGCGCCACCCGGATCCCCCGCCGGGCCAGCCAGCGGCACAGCCCCGCGGTCAGCACGCTCTTCCCCGCGTCCGAGGTGGTCCCGGCGACCAGCAATGCGCCCTTCATGCCGTGCTCCCGGTGATGGTCACGCCCCGACCCTAAGCCCAGGTCAGTCCCGCGAGTCCCGCTCGACGCTCCGTGTCCGGCGCGTAACCTTTGCCGTGCACAATGATGACGTCCGGCGCCTGTAGCTCAGTTGGATAGAGCGGCTGCCTTCTAAGCAGCGGGTCGCGGGTTCGAATCCTGCCAGGCGCACCAATTTACCAGGTCAGAGCCATGTTCCGATCTTGAAAGATAGGGCCGGGAGCCCCACGGGGAGCCACCGGAACAGCTTTCCGCGTAGCGGCCATTCCTCCCGCATGGTGAACGTAAACCAGGCTCGCAGCGCTGCCAACGACACGACGGCCCCGTGATAACCGCGCGCCTACCCGCCGATCTGGTCGGGATCGCTTGGTCGACGGAATCCCGGTGATTCCGGCCATAATTGGTCATCTGTGGACAGTTCCGGCCGCATGCTTGGTGGTCACTAGAGCGCTCTCGGCTGGCTGCGGAGCCCTTTTGGTTTGGAGGCCTGTCAGGCTCGTTGGCTCATGTGCCGTGGTGACCAGTTTGAATCGCCCCGGGTTCGGTGGAGACCTCCTTACTTGGAAGGAGAGTCTTTCCTCCCAGCCCCGGCAGGTTGGGGCCGGGATGGGTGCGGCGCAGCATGGCGACCATGCCGCAGCAGGAGAAGCTCGACGTTCTTCGACGCCGTTGACCGTCCGAGCAGGACAAGCCAACCGCAGAGCCGGACAAGGAGCGGGCAGAGCAGCGAAGGGACACAGCCGATCATCATGTACTAGCGTTGATCGTGGCGCCTCGCTGTAGCTCACCGGCCAGGCAGATTCTGGCACCCCATAGGCCATCACGAAGGTGCGGGCGCGGCGCATCCGCCCGAGGGGTGCGCGGCGGCGCGGGAGCTCTCAGAGAAACTCGAGAGCCCGCTTGACGAAGTCCTCGTGGAACTGGAACACGCCGCCGTGCCCGGCGTCGGGATAAAGGACGAGCTGGCTGTCCGGGAGTCGCCGGTCGAGGTCGACGGTGTTCTTGCTGGGCACCATCTTGTCGCTATCACCGTTCATGACGAGCACCGGCTGGTGGATGCTCGCGAGGTCGGCAGGCTTCTGCTGACCCCATCGGTGGATGGCCTTGAGCTGGGCGCGGAATGAGCCTACGGAGATGGCCTTGTCGCGGTCGTTGGTGCGTTCCTCCAGCCGCGCCAGGAACTCCTTCCCGGCCCGGCGCCCGTTCGCGGTCCTGGTGAAGAAGAGGAACTGCTTGGGGTCCTGGCGGGTGAGCAGTCCCCGCGCGGTGTCGAGGTAGGAGATGCGGGTCACCTTGTCGATGCCTTCGCCTCCCGCAGGGCCGGTTCCGGCGAGGATCATCTTGCGCACGAGCTGCGGCTCCTCCTGCGCGATCACCTGGGCGATCATGCCGCCCATGGAGAACCCGAACAGGTCGACCTCATCGAAGCCGAGGGCACGGATGAGGGTGACGGCGTCTCTGGCCATCTCCTGGATGGTCGCCGGCGTGGACCCACTGGAGGCACCGACACCTCGGTTGTCGAAGGTGATGACCCGATGCTGCGCAGCGATGCCGTCCACGACCCGGGGGTCCCAGTTGTCCAGGACTGCGGCCAGGTGGGTGAGGAAGACCACCGGCACCCCCGTGCCCGGGCCAAGCTGACGGTAGGCGAACTCCACCCCGCCCGCGGAGAGCGTGCGCGTGGGGGCGTCCTTCCACGACGTCATCAAGTTGCTGTGCACGTCTGCTGACTCATTCATGTTCACGTTCCTTCTTCCGTTGCTCAGCTGCGGTTGCAGGTCTGGCGACCCTCCGCAGCATCGGAGCGCTGATGCCTTGCGTGATTTGAAGTATGATCGTAATATCATCAAAGGGCAAGCCCGGGGCCTCATGGCTCCGCGAGCGAGGCCCTCGTCCGACGTGCCGGCGCGGGATGCCGCACCGTGCTGAGGGCCGCCACGAACATCACAGGATGGAGCGACCGATGAGCCAGCCCAGCACGATCAGCCTCGAGCGCCCGACACCCGGGATCGCCACGATCACGTTCTCGAACCCTCCGGTGAACCTGATCGTCGGCGAGACCGTGACGCGGTTGCGCGAGCTCGTCGTGGAGCTCGGCGACGATCCTGCCGTCCAGGTCGTCGTCTTCACGAGCGGTGTGCCCGACTTCTTCTTCAACCACTTCGACCTCGCGGCCGCCGCAGACTTCCCCGTGCCGGAGGACAGCGAGGCGGTGCCGGTCTGGACCGATGTGGTGCTGCGGCTGACGAAGGCTCCCTACATCACGATCGCGTCCATCCGCGGTCGCACCCGCGGCGGCGGCAACGAGCTCGCCCTGGCCTGCGATCTGCGCTACGCGAGCCGGGAGAAGGCGATGTTCGGCCAGCCCGAGGTGGGCGGCGGGCTGCTGCCCGGGGGCGGCGGGACTGAGCGATTGCCCCGGCTCGTCGGCCGCGACCGGGCCCTGGAGATCATCTTGAGCAGCAGCGACTACGACGCCGGCCTGGCCGAGCGCTGGGGATGGGTCACGCGGGCTCTGCCGGACGCCGAGCTCGACGCCTTCGTGGACACGATGGCGGCCCGCCTGGCCTCCTTCGACAAGACCTCCCTGGCGTCCGCCAAGTCGATGGTCAACCGTGCGTCGCTGCCGCCAGACGCTGACCTGGTCGCAGCCTACGGTCAGTTCGCCCACTCGCTGACGCTGCCGGGGTTCCTCACCCGCGCGGCCGGTGTCGAGGCGCTGGTCGCCGACAAGGGCCTCGACTTCGAGTACCGGATGGGTGAGTACATCGGCATCGCCAACCAACAAGCGTGACCCCTGCCCGGTCGGCGCTCACCGCGGCTAGGCTGCAACACCGCAGTCCTCCACCACTGGATCCACACCGGCCAGCTGGCGCCGCCGCGGCCAGGGAAACGGGTTCTGCCCCCCTGCAACGACCAGATCCAGGCAGAATGCCGCAGCAGGATCGGGCAATCCGGTCATCTCAGCCCGCCATCGCGCCAGTCAATGTCATCGAGTGCCAGCCCGGCCAAGGGGGGGCCAGTAGTCCTTCCGGCCATTAAATTATGGTTGTACTATAATGGGGTCCCGGGTTTGGCGGAGGGCACGCGGTCCTCCCGGCGAGTGGAGGAGCGAGTGGCGCGGTACGGCAAGGAGCACAAGCAGGCGACGCGGCGACGGATCATCGAGACAGCCGGCCGCCGGTTCAAGCGCGACGGCATCGACGGCTCCGGGGTCGCCACGCTCATGGCCGACGCCGGGCTGACCAACGGCGCCTTCTACGCCCACTTCGCCTCCAAGGACGACCTGGTCGCCACCACGATCGCCGACCAGCTACGCGAACAGCGCGCGAGCGTCAGCGCGCAGACGCCGGACCGCGCCGGAGTTGAGCAGTACGTGCGCGCGTACCTCTCGACCAGGCACCGCGACAACCCCGAGGACGGCTGCCCGTCCGCCGCCCTGCTCGACGAGATCGGGCGCGGCACCGACGCGACCAAGCGCGCTTACACCGACGGCCTGCTGGCCGTCATTGACGACACCGCCGCCCGCCTGGCGCCCCACAATCCGCAGTCGGCGCGCGTGACGACGCTCAGCGTCTTCGCCTTGATGGTCGGGACGCTGCAACTCTCCCGCGCACTGTCCGACCGGCAACTCGCCGATGAAGTCCTCGAGCAGGGCATCCAAAACGCCCTCGCGCTGCTGGGCGCCGGGTGACGGCGCTGGTGCGGATCACGCCGCACCACCGGCCGAAGCTATGAAATCCGGCTTTCGCCGACACCGTCCCGCAGGCGCAGCGGCCACTCTCTGATCGCTGCGCTCGCCTACACAAGTAACGGAGACTGTTCATGGGCTTCGCTAGCCCATTCGCGACGTTGATATCGCCGATGTGAGCGTGTTCAGCCTGCTCTTCACGAGGATGTCCACCCCGAAGCGGCTTGTCCAGCGCTCATAGAGCGCCGTGGGCAGCGCCTCCCCCGCCGAAACCGCCGGCCGGACCCCGGCCGTCGCGTCGCCGGGCGTGGCCCGGCCGAGCCGCTCACGCTGGCCGGTGCCCCGGTCCGGGCACTAATCGCCATCCCCAATACGACCGGCAACGTGACCGTCACGTTCGGCGCGCTGTCCTACGCCGGGACGCTACGGATCACTGTGCTGTCCGATCCCAGCCGGGTGCCCGACGTGGCCGTGCTGACGGCGGCTCTGCACCGGGACCTCGGCGGCGCGGCCCACTGACCGGCGCAGCTGTCACAGGTACTGGCCCGTCGCCGCACTATCTGTCCCCGACACCCGCACCGATACCACGTTGGCCAGATTGATGATCACGCCGTTCTGGTCGGCCTCGCGGTCATATCTCGCATGGGTCAAGACCAGACTGCGCCGTTCGTCCAGCGCCTGAGCGATGGCTTCAAGCGCCTCGCGTTCCCCGGCAAAGTCTTCGGATACCACGGAGACGTCTTCCCCGCCCACCGGGTGAAATCGCATGATCAGCACGATGTTGTCAGGCACAGCCGGCACCTCCCTGCGAGAATCCAGAAGACCGCCTGCCCGAGCGGTGCGGCCCGGGAGGGTCACATCCGGCGGGGTCACTGCGGATCCGGACACTCTCAAGTGTGCCTCGCCTGCACCCCGGCGAAGCGGCACCGCCGCGCAGGGCTGTGAGCGGGCCGCTGGGCGCTCAGGAGGGTGAGTTGGGATGACCCGAGAAGCCGACGTGGTCCGATCACTGGTCGAGATGGCCGACACCCTCGTCGATGACTATGACGTCGTCGAGTTGCTGACCGGGGTCGCGGACCGGTGCGTCGATCTGCTCGGCGTCTTCCGCCGCCGGGGTGATGCTCGCGCTTCTCCGCGAGCAGCCTGGGGCTGGTGGCGTCCTCTAGCGAGGCGATGCGCCTGCTGGAGCTGTTCGAGCTCCAAGAGCAGGAAGGTCCCTGCCTGGATGCGTTCCGCACCGGCGAGCGCGTCGGGCATGAACCTTGGGGTCCGGGCCGGCCGCTGGCCGTCGTTTTCCGTCGGTGCCCTCCAGGCCGGCTTCCAGTCGGCGTCTCACCGATGTCGCCCGGGCCGCCATCGACGGCACCCTCGATCCGCTGGCCTGGGCCGCCGTATAACACCGGCTCTATGTTCCCCCGTCGATGGCGAGTTCGCCCGGCCGAGTGGCGCGCTGCCGTGGTGATCGGGCATGACCACCGCGCTGGCGTGCGGCTCGAGCTCGATGAGCGTGTGCCCGAACGCGGCGGCCGCGGCGTCCTCACCGCGCACGGAGATCACCGTCGGCCGGGACGCCACCGCCTCGGCGGGCACGGTGATCACTGTCGTCTCCGCGAAGGACGCGTAAGCGCGGGCACTGACCCGGTCGGCGGGTACGTAGGCGCTGCCGAGCCGGTGATGCCCCCGTTCGGCACAGGAGGCAGCGACCTCGGGTGCGGGATCGGCCTCCACGGAGACCTTTCCTGCGGCCAGCGGAGACTCACCGTGCAGCCCCCGCAGGCGGCGCAGCGGCGTGAACCGCCACTCCTCCTCCCGCCCCGTGGGAACCGGGAAGTCAGCCGGGTCGAAAGAACGCTGCGATGCAGCCGGGAAACCGGGGCGGAGGATTCCACCGCCCCCGAGAGCGCCGCCATTAGCCGACTGCCCCCTCCATCTGCAGCTCGATCAGCCGGTTCAGCTCGAGGGCGTATTCCATGGGCAGTTCGCGGGCGATCGGCTCGACGAACCCGCGGACGATGGTGGCCGCCGCCTCGTCCTCGGTCATGCCCCGGCTCATCAGGTAGAACAGCTGATCCTCGGAGATCTTGGAGACGCTGGCCTCGTGGCCCATCTCCACGTCGTCCTCGCGCACGTCCACGTACGGGTAGGTGTCGGACCGGCTGACGGTGTCCACCAGCAGCGCGTCGCACTTGACCGTGGACTTGGAGTGCGTGCGCGCCTTCCTGGACCTGGATCAGGCCCCGGTAGGACGTGCAGCCGCCGGCCCGGGCCACCGACTTGGACACGATCTGGGACGACGTGTTCGGCGCGCAGTGCACCATCTTGGCCCCCGCGTCCTGGTGCTGGCCGGTGCCGGCGAACGCCACCGACAGTGTCTCGCCCCTGGCGTGCTCGCCCATCAGGTAGACGGCCGGGTACTTCATGGTCACCTTGGACCCGATGTTCCCGTCGATCCACTCCATGCTCGCCCCGGTCTGCGCGATGGCCCGCTTGGTGACCAGGTTGTAGACGTTGGCCGACCAGTTCTGGATGGTGGTGTACCGGCAGTGCGCGCCGGGCTTCACGATGATCTCGACCACCGCGGAGTGCAGCGAGTCGGAGGAGTAGACCGGCGCGGTGCAGCCTTCCACGTAGTGCACGCTAGCGCCCTCGTCCACGATGATCAGCGTGCGCTCGAACTGGCCCATGTTCTCGGTGTTGATCCGGAAGTAGGCCTGCAGCGGGATGTCCACGTGCACGTTCTTCGGCACGTAGATGAAGCTGCCGCCCGACCACACCGCGGTGTTCAGCGCGGCGAACTTGTTGTCGCCGGGCGGGATCACCGTGGCGAAGTACTCGCGGAACAGATCCGGCTGCTCGCGCAGCGCGGTGTCGGTGTCCAGGAAGATGACGCCCTTTTCCTCCAGGTCCTCGCGGATCTTGTGATACACGACCTCGGACTCATACTGGGCGGCCACGCCGGCGATCAGCCGCTGCTTCTCGGCTTCGGGGATGCCCAGCTTGTCGTAGGTGTTCTTGATGTCGGCGGGCAGCTCGTCCCAGCTGGCCGCCTGCTTCTCGGTCAACCGGACGAAGTACTTGATGTTCTCGAAATCGATCTCACCCAGGTCAGCACCCCAGGTGGGCAGCGGCTTGCGCCCGAACAGCTTGAGGCCCTTCAGCCGCAGCTCCAGCATCCACTCCGGCTCGTTCTTCAGTGCCGAAATGTCCCGGACGACGTCCTCGGACAAACCCCGGCGCGCGGACTCGCCGGCCACGTCCGAGTCGGCCCAGCCGAACTTGTAACGCTCCAGCCCCTCAAGCTCGGGGTGCGCGATTGCCGTCATACGCAGATGCCTCCGGACTCAGTAGTCGTGGCGGTTGGGGCGGTCGTGGTGCGGGTGTGGACCAGGGACAGGTCGGTCACATGCGTGGTGCAGATCCCGTCGCCATGGGCGATGGTGGCCAGCCGCTGCACGGGGGTGCCGAGCAGCCGGCCGAAGGCTTCCGTCTCCGCCTCACACAACTGCTGGTATTCGGTCAAGAAGTTCCAGCCCTCCATGCTTTAAAGGCTACCACAAATTCTAGAAATCTATTGCTAGTTTTAAAATGCGTATGTAGGCTGAGGGCAGACACCGGGATCAGCCGCCGACGGCGGCCAAGGTGCCCCGGGGTCACCGGAGGGAGCCGCCCATGATGCTCGCGGTACCTCGCATTATCCGGCGGAAGCTGTAACTGCCGGACGTGGGTTCGCCGGGCCAGGGACCCTGGCCCGGGGCCTGTCGGCCCGAAGCGGCGGCACGATGAACGCCCCTCGTGTCCGACGGCGGCTGGCGGGCCTGAGTGGGGAGCGTCTGGAGAACTAGCCCGCCGTGTGGGGGGACCGCGCCGGCTGGGGCCGTACATGGTTCCCGGGCACAGACGCCACCAGGAGGAGGCAGCAATGTCAGTACTCAGGTTCGAGCCCTTCAGGGATCCTTTTGAGCGGCTCTTCTCTATGGCCGCGAGCGGGACGCGTGCCCCGCTCGGCATGCCGATGGACGTCTACCGCGGCGAGGACGGCAGTTACCATGTCGAGGCCGACCTGCCCGGCGCCGACCCCGACAGCGTCGAGGTGACCGTCGAGCACGGCGTCGTGACGATCCGGGCCGAGCGCACGCCTCACTATGGCGACAGCGAGCAGGTCGTTGCCGCCGAGCGGCCCCAGGGGTCGTTCACCCGGCAGCTCTCCCTCGGCGAGGGCGTGGACGCGGAGAACCTCATCGCCAGCTACGCCGACGGCGTCCTGCACGTGACCATCCCCGCGTCACCGAAGGCCCAGGCCCGCCGGGTTAAGGTCACCCGCGCGGCCGGCGGCAGCCACGTCGTGCCGGGGAGCACCGTCGAGCCGGGTCAGGCGCCCGCCAGCAGCACGGGCGGCGGCGCCGGCTGAACGCCCCTGTGCCCTGCCCTGCCACCGAAAGCTGCACCGGCTTTTTTCTCGACTCGACCAGTGGGCCCGAACCCACGCTGCAGGCCCGCCCGACTGATTGTCCGCAGCTCCGCCGATGGTGGCGGAGCGGACAGGAGCATGGATGTCATCGCCGTCGCAACCAGCGCACCTCAGTAACCATCAGCGCAACACGCTGCGCCAGATCTTCCAGCATCCCGCGGGCCACAACATCGAGTGGCGTGCCGTGCTGTCGCTGCTGGAGGCAGTCGGCTCAGCCGAGGAGCAGCACGGCGGCAAGGTTGCCGTGACCATCGGGTCCGAGACCGAATACTTCGACCCGCCCCCCCACAAGGACATCGACACCCAGGCAGTTGTCAACCTGCGCCGGATGCTGACCAAGGCCGGCTACGGAGCCGACGCTGCAGATACCGGAGCCGAAAGCCGGGAGATCTGACCCTTAGCCAGCCGCACTCTCGGTGCCAGGCGGCTGGTCGCATTCGGCCGTCCGGCCCTGCAGCGCCGACGTCAGCCTTCCTGGGCTCGGAGTCCTGGCGCGGTACGGGAGCCGCCG